>NZ_JAZHRV010000001.1:2489000-3111250 GCF_036924595.1 Bradyrhizobium algeriense
CGATGCTGGTGGCTTACGCGCTGGAAGATCGCAGCCACTGGTACATCCTCGCCTTCGCCGGAGCTTGCGGGCTCGGCTCAGTTTACGGATTTCTGCAGGGCGCCTGGCCGTTCGGGCTGGTCGAGGCGATCTGGGCCGGCGTCGCGGCGCGGCGCTGGAGTATCAGGCGGCAATAACCTCGCCATTGCCGCTCAGGCAGGAAGCAAAGCCCTGCAGGGCGCTGTATTGATGGGCAGCGCGGCGGGTGATGAAGAGCGTCTCGACCTTGGACTGCGCAGGATTCAGCGTGTGGATGCTGACGGTGTCGTTCCGCCCGACCACGGCGCGCGGCAGCATCGTCACGCCCATGTCGGCGGCGACGCAGCCGATCATGCCATCGAGCGTACCGAGTTCGAACCGCGCGGAAGACGGCCAGCCGAATTCCGAAAAAATCTGCTCGAGCCGCTGGCGGTACGTGCAGCCGGTGCGGAACACCAGCGCGGTCGGCCCCGATTCCGGCGTGCCCGCGCGCAGGGCGGCGAGGCTCGCCCATCGCCGCGCTGTGACCAGCACCAGTTCTTCGCGGAAGGCAACCGTCGCATCGAGTTCGGCATGATCGATCGGGCCTGCGACGAACGCGCCGTCGAATGTACCATTGAGCACACCGGCCACCAATTCGGCCGTCGTCGAGGTCCGCAGACTCAGCCGCACCGCCGGGAAACGGCGATGGAATTCGGCGAGCAGCGAGGGCAGGCGCACCGCCGCCGTCGTCTCCATCGACCCGATCGCGAGCGGTCCCTTCGGCTCGCCATCGTCGCGCGCGGCCAAGAGAGCCTCACGTGACAGCGCGGCCATCCGCTGCGCATAGGGTAGCAGCCGGCGGCCGGCGCCGGTCAACGTCATGCCGCGGCTGTGCCGCTCGAACAGCGCGGTGCCGATCTCGGCTTCGAGCGCCTTCACGCGTTGGGTGACGTTGGACTGCACGGTGTTGAGTTCTTCGGCGGCGCGGGTGATGCCGCCCAGGCGTGCGACGGTCGAAAAGGTCAGGAGATCGCTCAGCTCCATGGGACGTTCCGTTTCATTTTAGAGATGTCTGAATTCTCTAGTATTCATTTTTAGAGAATGATAGTTCGGTCTAATCTGGCTGTCCACGACCTCGGGGAAGGGACATGCCGATATCGACACCGTTGACCGCTCGTTTGGGCATCCGGCATCCGATCCTGTCGGCGCCGATGGACGTCATCGCGGGCGCGCGTCTCACCAAGGCGGTCAGCACCGCAGGCGGGTTTGGTATTCTCGGTGGCGGCTATGGTGACCGGGCATGGCTCGAGCAGGAGACGGCCAGGCTCGCCGATGTCTCTGATCCTTTCGGCATCGGCTTCATCACCTGGAGCCTTGCAACGCAGCCGGCGCTGCTCGACATCGCGCTTGAAGCCGGTCCGCGCGCGATCATGCTTTCGTTCGGCGACCCAAGGCCCTTCGCGCCGCGCATCAAGTCGTCGGGCGCACTGCTGATCTGTCAGGTGCAGGACGAGACGATGGCGCGGCAGGCCCTCGATGCAGGTGCCGACATTCTGATCGCGCAGGGAACGGAGGCCGGCGGCCATGGCGCGTCGCGGACGACGATCGACATTGTGCCGGCGATCGTCGATCTTGCAGCCGGCCGGGTACCGGTCGCGGCGGCCGGCGGCATCGGCGATGGTCGCGGGCTCGCGGCGATGATGATGCTGGGTGCGTCCGGTGTGCTACTGGGCACGCGCTTTTATGCCAGTCAGGAATGCGACGGCGCGGAGGAAGCGAAACGGCGCATCTGCGCTGCGACCAGCGGCAACAGCGTCCGCGGCATCATCTTCGATCTCTCGCGCAACAATGTCTGGCCGGCGCCGTTCACCGGCCGCTGCCTGATCAACGATCACGCGCGGCGCTGGATGGGGCACGAGGTCGAGCTCATGCAAAACGTCAAAGCGGTCGCCGCCGAATATGCGGCTGCGAGGGCCGCGGGTAATTTCGATATTGCCGCCGTCATCGCGGGCGAAGCGGTCGGGCTGATCCATGATATCCCGCCGGCAGCCGAAATCGTTGACAGGATCGTCACCGAGGCCGACCAGATAGTGAACGGGCGACGGAACTCCTTCGCCGCCTGATCCTTACGTCTCTTCCATTCATTCAAGCGAGCAGAACCATGTGGCCAGATCGCCGGATCATCGACCTCTTCAAGACCGAATTTCCGATCGTGCTGGCGCCGATGGCCGGCGTCATGGATGCGGAGCTGGTGATCGCGGCGGCGCAGGGCGGGGCGCTCGGCTCGCTGCCATGCGCGATGCTTTCAGCCGAGAAGACGCGCGAGCAGGTCAACATCATCCGCCAGCGGGTCACGGCACCCATCAACATGAACTTCATGTGCCACACGCCCGTTGATGCCGATCCCGCGCGCGAGGCGGGATGGAAGACCCGGCTTGGGTCCTACTACAAGGAATTGGGTATCGATCCTGCCGCGCCCTTCAGCGCCGCCAACCGCGCGCCGTTCGATGAGGCGATGTGCGCCGTGGTGGAAGAGCTGAAGCCGGAAGTGGTCAGTTTCCATTTCGGCTTGCCGGATGCGGCGCTGGTCAAGCGGGTCAAGGCGGCCGGCTGCATCGTGATGTCGTCGGCAACCATCGTGAAGGAGGCGATCTGGCTGGAGGAGAACGGCGCCGACGTCATCATCGCGCAAGGCGCGGAGGCGGGCGGCCATCGCGGCATGTTCCTGACCGACAATATCGCCCAGCAGCCCGGCACGTTTGCGCTGGTGCCGCAGGTGGTCGATGCGGTGAGGGTGCCGGTGATCGCGGCCGGCGGTATCGCCGACGGGCGCGGCATCGCGGCGGCGTTTGCGCTCGGCGCATCCGGCGTGCAGATTGGCAGCGCCTATCTGCGCTGCCCGGAATCCAGGGTGATCGCGCCGGCCCGCGTCGCACTGGCCCAGGCGCATGATGATTCCACCGTCATCACCAATGTCATGACAGGACGCCCCGCGCGCGGCGTCGCCAATCGCGTCATGCGCGAGGTCGGCCCGATCTCGCCGGATGCGCCGGCGTTCCCGCACGCCGCGACGGCGCTTGGGCCGCTCAAGGCGGCGGCCGAAAAGGTGGGCAAGGTCGACTTCACCAATCTCTGGGCCGGGCAGGCGGTGCGGATGGGCCGCGAGATGCCGGCGGCGGAACTGACGCGTGCGCTCGCGGGTGCGGCGCTGGCGCGGCTGGGCGCACTGGGCGGATAGTGCGGCGTTCGCCGTCCGCGTGCTGCTATAGCGCGTGGACCCAGGCTTCGGGATAGAGCGCGTAGGCGTCCCCCCGCCGTGCCAGTCGCGAGAACGCCGGGAAATGCAGGTGCATCCCGGCAATGAGAATGCCGTCGGCGGAGACGCGGTCGAACATGCGTTTGCGCGCGGCTGCGGCTGCGGCGAGATCGGTGTCGAAGGCCATGCCGGCTTCGGGAAACGCGGTCTGCACCTCCGGAACGTGCACGGTGTCGCCCCAGATCATCAACTGATCGTTGCCCGATGCGACGAGATACGCAGTGTGGCCCGGCGTATGCCCGAGGCTGGGCACGGCGGTCACGCCGGGAAACAGCTCACCGTCCCGGAACAATCGCGTCCGGTTCTTGTAGGGCGCGACCTGTTCGCGGCCGGATAGAAAATAGAGTTTTGCCGATCGCTCGTCGGCTTTCGCCATCGCGCCATCGTCGAACCAGTGCGCCAGTTCGTTCTCGTGCATCACAAGTTCCGCGTTCGGAAACAGCAGCTGCCCATTCGACATGTCGGTCAGGCCGGCGGAATGATCCGGGTGCATGTGGGTCAACAAGACCGTATCGATCGACTTCGGATCGATGCCGGCCGAAGCGAGGTTGCGCTGCACGAAGCCGGCCGTGGGCTGCAAATAGTTGCCCGATCCGGTGTCGATGATCGCGATGCGTCCCTTTGAATGGATCAGGAAGGTGTTGACGCTGGTTCGCCGTGCCGGCCGGAACGAATCCGTCAGTATCTGACGCGCCTTCTCGACATCGACATTGCGCATCACCTCAAGGGTGCCGTCGAGATAACCGTCGCTGATGGTGGTGACGACGATATCGCCGATCCTGCGATGATAGACGCCTGGAATCTGCGCTACTGGTTGCGAATTCATATGGGGAAGACCTTCGGGCTGTTGAGGGATCGTCAGGTTCTGTCAGGCGTCAACGGATCGCAGGAACTCGTCGATGCAATCGGAGAGCAGATCGGGCGCCTGCACCGCCATGTAGTGCCCGGTGCGGATTTCGACGTAGCGGGCGCCGGGAATGGCTTTGGCCACGCTTTCCGCCAACGGCGGCGGGCGCACGCGATCGAGGCTGCCGCCGATCACGAGGACCGGACAAGCAAGCCTGGCGAGTTCGTCCTGCATGTCGGCCGCCGCCAGCATGCGCCAGATCGTTGCGTAACTTGAGGGATCGTTGCCGAGCCATCGCGTCCGAAAACGCTCGAACCGGGCGATGTCACCGCGAAGCTCCGGGGCATAGCCGTTCAACATGGAATCCTCGATCGCCGACGCCACGCCGGCGGCTTCGATCCGTGCGAGGCGCTCCAATGCCGCCGCGCGGCGCTCCGCAGCGATGCCGGTGGCCGGGCTGCCGACCGCAACGGCGCTGGTACGTTCCTTGTATCGGGTTGCGAAGTGCAATGCGATCGCACCCCCGACGGCCACCCCCGCCAGCGCAACCTTGCCGGCGATCCCAAAATGATCGAGCAGGGCTGCGATGTCGTCGGCCATCGTATCGAGGGTAAGCTCGCCGCGCACCTTCTGCGACAATCCAGCGCCGCGGGTGTCATAGCGCAGCACGCGGCGCGATTTCGCGAACCTTGGCGCAACGTCGTCCCAGCTTTCGAGCGAGCCGCCCATTTCGTGAACCAGCACCAGCGTGTGGTCGCCGCTGCCACTCAGCTCGCAGCGTAGCCCGACGCCATTGGCTTCAATGAAATCCATCCTGCGCCCCCCGCGTTCTCTGATCTTCTTGTTTGTCACGGAGAGCGAGTGGCCGGTCAGCCTCGAAATCCGAGGTCCACGATACCGGAGACAATAGGAATTTCAAATTTGTTGAGGTCCGCGAGCTGAGGCATGTTGGTTTATTGGCGCCTGTGGGCGACGCGGGGCCTTGGCTTGCGGCTTCCTAGTGTGCCGGTTCGTCGCGGTGGACCTCAAGATGCTCAGCCGCCAGCGACCGGTAATGCGCCGCCATCTCCTTGTAATGCTGCTTTGAGATCGGATCGGTCGCGCTTTCCGCGCGGCGCTCGAACATTTCCGCCTTCTCCTGCAGGATTTTAGCTTGGGACATGGCTCTCCCTCCCGTTGGTCAGGTTAAGCAGGCGAGGTAGATGATCGCGACGCCGAGCACGGTCCCGATGGACCAGAGGGCAGGATCCCAGCTTTCCGATCCGGCGCTGTCATTTTCGATGGTGGACATGACACGGCCTCCGATGTCTGGCCGCGACTACATCCCCCGACTGTTTCAGGACGACTACGTAAGGCGGCAAAAATGGTTTCGTCAGGGCTGGTTTGCGCAGGAAATGGACGCTTGGCGCTCAAAATCCCGTGCGTCGGGGCGAGGTCGACTTCTGACCTCCAAAGGCGGGTATTCGGCGTCCGAAGGCCCGCTCCGCCTGTTCCCGTGGTTGCGGCGCAAAAGCGGCCTCTGCTATACGGCGGGTGCGAATTCTCCATTCGAGGCCTATATTTATGTCCGTTGATGCCGCCACCGTCCGCCGCATCGCGCAGCTCGCGCGAATTGCGGTCACCGAGGCTGAGGTTCCCCATCTGCAGGGCGAGCTGAACGCCATGCTGGCTTTCGTGGAGCAGCTTTCGGAGGTGAACGTCGACGGCGTCGAACCGATGACCTCGGTGACCCCGATGGAAATGAAGAAGCGTGCCGACGTGATCAATGACGGCGAGATCCCCGACGACATCGTTGGGAATGCGCCGGAGACGCAAAACCATTTCTTTCTGGTGCCGAAGGTCGTCGAATAACTTACCTAAAGATCGGAAGTCCCGATGTGTCTGCTCTGCGACGATGAAAAGGCCTATCAGGCCTATATGAACTACCTCGACGCGATGGAGCGGCAGGGAAAGGCCGCCGATCTCGACAAGGCGATGGACGCCGTGCTCGATCAGCTCGAGGCCAATGAAAGGACTCGGCCCAAACCGACCGATCCCGCCAACGACAAGACGCTTTCTCCATTCTTCTGCAGCCCGATCAATAAATGACCGACCTGACATCGATGACGATCGCGGAGGCCAAGGCCGGCCTCGCGAACAAGTCTTTCACCTCGCTCGAACTGACGGATGCGCATCTCGCCGCAATCGAAGCCGCGCGTTCGCTCAATGCCTTCATCCTGGAGACGCCGGATCAGGCCCGCGCCATGGCGCGCGCGATTGACGCGAAGATCGCCAAGGGCGAGGGCGGGCCGTTGGCCGGCATTCCGCTCGGCATCAAGGACCTGTTCGCAACGAAAGATGTGCGCACCACCGCGTGCTCGAAGATTCTCGGCAATTTCGTGCCGCCTTACGAATCGACCGTGACCTCGCAGCTCTGGCGCGATGGCGCCGTGATGCTCGGCAAGCTCAACAACGACGAATTTGCAATGGGCTCGTCGAACGAGACGTCGTGCTTCGGCCCGGTGGTCAATCCGTGGCGGCGCGAAGGTTCCAACACCACGCTGGTGCCGGGCGGCTCATCCGGCGGATCGGCGTCCGCCGTGGCGGCGCTGCTCTGCATGGGCGCGACCGCGACCGACACCGGCGGTTCGATCCGTCAGCCCGCCGCGTTCACCGCGACCGTGGGCGTCAAGCCGACCTATGGCCGCTGCTCGCGCTGGGGCATCGTGGCATTCGCGTCCTCGCTCGACCAGGCAGGTCCGATCGCGCGCACCACCCGCGATGCCGCGATCCTGATGCGCTCGATGGCCGGACACGATCCCAAGGACACCACCTCGGTCGATCGCGCGGTACCGGACTACGAGGCCGCGATCGGAAAATCCGTCAAGGGCATGAAGATCGGCATTCCCAAGGAGTACCGCCTCGACGGCATGCCGGCGGAAATCGAAAAGCTCTGGAGCGAAGGCGCGGCGTGGCTGAAGGCAGCCGGCGCCGAACTGGTCGATGTGTCCCTGCCGCACACCAAATACGCGCTGCCGGCCTATTACATCGTGGCGCCGGCGGAAGCCTCGTCCAACCTCGCGCGCTACGATGGCGTGCGTTACGGCCTGCGCGTGCCCGGCCGCTCGATCGGCGAACTCTATGAGAACACCCGCGCCGAGGGTTTTGGCGACGAAGTCCGCCGCCGCGTCATGATCGGCACCTATGTGTTGTCGGCCGGCTATTACGATGCCTATTATTTGCGCGCGCAAAAAGTCCGCACCCTGATCAAGAAGGATTTTGAGGAGTGCTTTGCCAAGGGCGTCAGCGCGATCCTGACCCCGGCGACGCCGTCGGCGGCCTTCGGCGTCGGCGAGAAGGGCGGCGCCGATCCGGTCGAGATGTATCTCAACGACATCTTCACGGTGACGGTGAACATGGCGGGACTGCCGGGCATTGCCGTGCCGGCCGGCAAGGACGCGCAGGGGCTGCCGCTCGGGCTGCAACTGATCGGTCGTCCGTTCGACGAAGAGTCACTGTTCTCGCTCGGCGAAGTCGTGGAGCAGGCGGCCGGCCGCTTCACGCCGCCGCGCTGGTGGTGACATGGCAGATTTCCGCGCCAGCCTGACGGACGCTGGGCCAGCGCCGGGCCTGGAGCCACCGCTGGCTGCACTATGGTGGGCCGCCAAGGGCGACTGGGATCGTGCGCACAAGATCGTGCAGGACGAGAGTGACGCGAATTCAGCCTGGGTGCACGCGTATCTGCACCGGGTGGAAGGTGATCTCGGCAATGCCGGCTACTGGTACCGCCAGGCAGGCCAGCCGGCGGCGCAGGATTCTCTGGAAGCCGAATGGGAGCGGATCGTGTCCGCGCTGCTCGGGAGTGGAAAAGCATGAACGTGTCAGTCAAACCGGGAAAACTGATCAAGGGCCAGACCGGCGACTGGGAAGTCGTGATCGGGATGGAAATCCACGCCCAGGTCACCTCGAAGTCAAAGCTGTTCTCGGGCGCCTCGACCGAATTCGGCGGCGAGCCGAACAGCCATGTCTCGCTGGTCGATGCGGCGATGCCGGGCATGCTGCCTGTCATCAACGAGGAATGCGTCAGGCAGGCTGTCAGGACGGGCCTCGGATTGAATGCGCAGATCAACCTGCGCTCGGTGTTCGACCGCAAGAACTATTTCTATGCCGACTCGCCGCAGGGTTACCAGATCAGCCAGTACAAATCGCCGATCGTCGGCGAGGGCGAGGTCGTGGTCGAACTGGACGGCGGCAGGACCGCGACGATCGGCATCGAGCGGCTGCATCTGGAGCAGGATGCCGGCAAATTGCTGCACGATCAGTCGCCGACCATGTCCTATGTCGACCTCAACCGCTGCGGCGTGGCGCTAATGGAGATCGTGTCGAAACCCGACATCCGCGATGCCGAACAGGCCAAGGCCTATGTAACAAAATTGCGTTCGATCCTGCGCTATCTCGGCACCTGCGACGGCGACATGGAGAAGGGCTCGTTGCGCGCCGACGTGAACGTTTCCGTGCGCAAGCCGGGCGGGCCGCTCGGCACCCGGTGCGAAATCAAGAACATGAACTCGATCAACTTCATCGGCCAGGCGATCGAGTACGAGGCGCGGCGCCAGATCGAGATCATCGAGGATGGCGGCACGATCGACCAGGAAACGCGGCTGTTCGACCCCAACAAGGGCGAGACGCGCTCGATGCGCTCCAAGGAAGAAGCGCATGACTATCGCTATTTCCCGGACCCGGACCTGCTGCCGCTCGAGTTCACGCAGAGCTATGTCGACGCGCTGAAAGCGGAGCTGCCGGAACTGCCGGATCAGAAGAAGGCGCGCTTCATCGATAGCCTCGGCCTGTCGCCTTACGATGCCAGCGTGCTGGTGGCCGAACGCGAGAGCGCGGTGTTCTACGAAACCGTGCTGGCCGGTCTTGGAGACAAGGCGCGCGACGGCAAACTCGCGGCCAACTGGGTGATCAACGAGCTGTTCGGGCGCCTCAACAAGGAAGGCCGCGACATCACGGGCTCGCCGGTGTCGGCTGCGCAGCTGGCGGCGATCGTCGACCTGATCGGCGAGGGCACCATCTCCGGCAAGATCGCCAAAGACCTGTTCGAGATCGTCTGGACGGAAGGCGGCGACCCGCGCGAGCTGGTCGAAGCGCGCGGCATGAAGCAGGTCACGGACCTGGGCGCGATCGAAAAGGTCGTCGACGACATCATCGCCGCCAATCCGGATAAGGTCGCGCAGGCGAAAGCCAAGCCACAACTCGCCGGCTGGTTCGTCGGCCAGGTGATGAAGCAGTCCGGCGGCAAGGCCAATCCGCAGGCGGTGAATGATCTGCTGAAGGCGAAGCTCGGCATCTGAAGCGTCCCGTAACGGGACGACTCTTGTCGTCGATGAGCCACGAGAGATGCGCGCGAGCGCGCTTCGATCGTTCATCGCGATCCGAAATTTACCATGACGCACGGAAACGCGGACGCGAATCGGTCGCAGCGATTCGTCCGGAGAACCGGTTTTGGCGAGCGCCGATGAGGCGCCAACGCTGTGACCATGAAAATTTTTTTATTGCCAAAATTCGCGACTCAGAGTCCGTGCACGCGGCTTTTTGACGGCAGTAATGAGTCGCGCCTGCATTGAGCGCACGTTGATCGTCGTTTGCGCGAATTCAAGAAATGCCTGCGGCACAGGCGCTTCCTTCACTATTGACAAGCGTCGATGTCGGTCGTTGCGGCACTTTTTGCATCGACATGCGCGCTTGTCGTTGTGCCGTCGAATGAAGTGCTTCGCGCGCTCTCACATTGCTGCGTCAACACTTCCTTAAGCGGGACGCTGTTTTTTTGAATGTGTTGGTGTATTCGGGATGTAGTGCATCTCGATTCCCGAGTGCACGCAGCGATTAAGCCATCTCACTTACATTAGGAGGGCAACATGGCCAAGAAAGCTAAGAAGGCAAAGAAGGCGAAGAGCGCAGTGAAGAAGACTGCGAAGAAGACCCGCAAGGTCGCCAAGAAGAAGAAGTAACTTCGCTTCTCCAAGATTGCCGGCGACTTGATGCCGGCACGTCATTAGAGCCCCGGATAAAAGTCTGAAGGCTCTGGTCGACGAAAAGAGGGTGTCGGCGAGACATCAGGTCAAACGGCTGGATCGCATTTCGGAAGAGCGTTCTTTCAAAAGAGGCTCGCTCTTTCAAAACCGGTCCGGCAGAAGAAACAAGTTTTTCTTCGTTCGGTGCGGGTATCCTTACGACCCGCAATTTCGGTGGGGCCAAAAGCCCGGCATGAAATCTGGTCCTGACGTGTTCGCCGACGCCCTCGTTCCCGGAACGCTATCGTTCCCGGAACGCCCTCGTTCCCTGGAACGTCCTCGTTCCCCCGGAACGCCCTCCGCCGGAGTGTTCCGATAGCCGACGCATCAGGCGTCCGGCGTCAAGGTCTTCCCCGATTCATCATCGATCGTTCGCAGGTGTCGGTTGTTTCGCTTCCGCCTGTTGTTCCAGGCGCGTCGTCGCTCGCGAATTCGGTATCCGCCGCGCCGTGGACCCCGAATGGTCGCAGCAACTGCGCGACGGCTGTTGCGGCCGGCCCGGTGACGAATGATGATGATGCCGACCTTGCAGCAATGGTTATCGTTCTGCGAAACCGCAAGGTAAACCGAATTTCACGATTGGTAACTTCTCCTTGTGCCGCAGGCATTTCTGCGATTTCGCATTCGACAGCACAAGGCGCGCGTTTACATCCCGTTCATCGCGAACCTTAAACTGCCCTTCAAATTTGATCGGTCATGATCATCCCAACAACAGACCGGAAAACGGCGTTGGGGATGTGTTTTGACAGTGGACAGGGGCCGCGCTCGGGGGAGGGCGGCAACGATAAAAAGGGGAGCTACGGATGTTTCAGGGGCACTTTGATCTGGACGCGGCCATTCCGGTGGAGGCCACCGCGATCCCGGACGTGCTGTTCGAGCGCGGCCTGTACTGGGCGAGCGGTCGTTCCGGCGTGGTCAATCTGGTCGCGGCCCACAAATGGTTCAATCTTGCAGCCCTGAAGGGACGCGCGGATGCCATCTCCATGCGCCGCGAGGTCGCCGAGATGATGTCGGATGCCGAAATCGCCACCGCACAGCGCGAAGCCCGCGCCTGGATGACGGCGCATTGAGATCCCGCCGTTTCAGGCGGATACCCCGTCTGTGATTTGCAGACGGCCGCTCATGCGCCACTTCGCCGGGGCGGCTTCGTCCAGCTAATGAACGCGCGCTGACGGGCTGCACAGCCCGTATCGTCGGCCCGTCGATTGTCAGCCCGACAGAAAAGCAAGCCGTTGATCGGTCCTGCCCGGTGCGATCTGGAGGATTTCCGCGGTGACGACGTTCTCCGCGACGAACGGGTCCTCGTCGATCCGTGCCTGAAGATCCGGGAGCGACGCATTGTGGGCGAGAATGCCGCCGCCCAAATTAGGCTGCAGGCTGCCGGCCAGCAGGAATATACCGTCCTCGAAGCCGCGCTTGAGCCAGGCGTTGTGCCCTTCCATGAATTGGGAAGCGCGGGCTTTGTTGGAAAATCTGAGCAGTATGACAAACATCGTGCGGCGTCTCCTTTGAATCGAACGGCGTCTCATTTCGTGCGGCGTTTGCCGGTGCATTGCGCATCCAGCCAATTGCACATCTGTTCGGCTTCCCGCCGAATGAATCCCTCGTCGCGAAAGGCATTTGCCAATGTGGCGACGCCCTGACTGCGGGCAAGAAGATGCATTGCCAGCGCATCGGCGTCCGCCTTGCGGCCGAGCAGGGCGAATTGTCGGCGCAGCCAGCCGCGAAACAGTGTAAAAATCTCGTTCGCCTGTGCCTGCGCGCCGTGATCCAGCTTCGCCAACTCGTTGCAAAGCGAGCCGACCGGGCAGCCGTACAGCATGATCTTCGCCCTGTTCGTGATCAGGATATGGATGAAGCTGCGGATGCGATCCGCCGGATGGCCGCCTTCGGCCTCCCACCGATCCAGCATCGCTCGGGTATTCGCCAGCCGATAACCGAGGACGGCATCCAGTATCTCGTCCTTGGTCCTGAAATGGTAATAGAAATTGCCGCGCGAGATTTGCATGGTCTCGGCGATGTCCGAAAAGGATGTGTGCTCGTAACCTCGCTGGTAAAAAAGCTGATCG
Organism: Bradyrhizobium algeriense; assembly: GCF_036924595.1. Lineage (NCBI taxonomy): Bacteria > Pseudomonadati > Pseudomonadota > Alphaproteobacteria > Hyphomicrobiales > Nitrobacteraceae > Bradyrhizobium > Bradyrhizobium algeriense. Next base: position 2,501,289 of record NZ_JAZHRV010000001.1, read on the forward strand.
GCTTCCTCGACGATATGATCGCGGGTGGTCTTGCCGCTCATGAAGTCACCTTTTCTCCCGCTCGCGCCACCGAACCTGTCTGTCCGAATGCGCGCGCAGACTACCCGGCGGCACGGGTGGCCGGGTTAAAAACCGGCGATACTGTGGGACCTCGATCAATCTGGTAAAGGCCTAGGGCAGTTGTCCTAATCGTAGCCTAGGACGATTGTCCAAATCCGTCAAACAATCCGTTAGAGGGCTTCGTGAACGATGGGATCGGGCGCGATCCGGAAGTGCTGTTCGAACGCGGTGTCTGCTGGGCGAGCGGTCGTTCCGGCGTGGTCAATCTCGTCGCGGCCCACAAATGGTTCAATCTTGCAGCCCTGAAGGGACGCGCGGATGCCATCTCCATGCGCCGCGAGGTCGCCGAGATGATGTCGGATGCCGAAATCGCCACCGCACAGCGCGAAGCCCGCGCCTGGATGACGGCGCATTGACATTCCGGGCGGCCGGTCTCACGCCGGCGGCTCGCCATTGGCAAGGCAGCATTTCTTGGCCTTCTTGCCGCTCCCGCAGGGGCATGGATCGTTACGGCCGACGTGACGCCAGGGATTCCTGACCGGCTCGCTCGGGTACGCGAAATCGGTCCAGGGGGCTTCCTCGCCGTCCTCGTCGAAGATGTCTTCGCTGTCCCGCACCCAATCCAGCGACACCAGCACGTCCTCGATGTAACCGAGGTTGACTTGCGTGAACCGATCGATGTCGTCGGGCGCGTGTTCGGCTGCGACAAGGTCCTCATCGAACTGAGGACGATCAATCCATTCTTCGGGTATGCGGTCTTCACGAAAGGCACCGTCGACGAGCGGCACCAGGTCGCGCAGACCGAGCAAGGCGATTGCCTGCAGCCAGCCCGCCCAGGCCTGATCGCCGTCTTCGGCCGGCCGCTCTTCATGGAACCGGACCAGAAATTCCCGAAACTGATCGCGCTGGATGCGCCGCTCCCATGCCAGGAAAGTCGCCGCGCCGAACAACGCTTCACGGATGAATCCATCAATCGAGCGATCGGTGATCAAGGCGAACAGGGCGTCGGCATCATCATCGAACGCGCCAGTGACGATTTTGGCCAGGCTTTCAGTGACGGCATCGCCGAGCAGGTCGTCGAGTTCTTCTTGGGGCCGGCGCAGCAGGCGCAGGAGCGGTTGGCAGGCTTCCCGGTCACGCGCACCGCCAAGGATATGAAGCCCGCGGAACAGCAGCAGGCTTTCGTCGTCCGACAATACCTCGCCGTCCGCAGCCTGCAGCAGAACGGCGCGCAATTTCGGCGCGGCCTCCTCGATTCTCGCCGTGCACATTCCGACGGCTAAATCCGGCAGCTTCCGTTCCGTCGCGATGGCATGAAGGTAGTCTTCGATCGGGCCGAGATCAGGCGTGTTCTCGCCACTGCCAAGGATCGCTTCGAGTTCTTCCTTTTTCATGTTGCGCTCCGCTGCGTGTTGCAAAGCTGATCGGAACTCCCCCAACCGGGGCGGAACAGGTCTCGCGCCAGCCGAGGTAGTCGAGCTTTGGCCAATAGTTTGCCATTTCTGCGCCTTCCCTTCGGCTATCACGCGGAACGCGAAGTCGTTCGTGTCTTCTGCAATCGCCCGGTAGCATATGGGCGATCGACTTGTCAGCACCGGTCAGTCCGGAAGTGGAATGTGCTCATCCCGATCATTGACGGGAAGATCGAAACGTCCCTTGCCCCAGTTCTCAGCGCGCCATTCGGCCTTGGCCTCTTCGATGCGCTCCCTGGATGAGGCGACGAAATTCCACCAGATGTAGCGGGGACCCGAAAGGGTCGCGCCGCCGAGGATCATCAGCCGCGCGCCTCTGTCGCCAGCCGCCACCGTGATCCTGTCGCCGGGGCGGAAGACCATCATCTGAGATGCCTCGTATTCCTGGCCGGCGATGGAGATCGAACCTTCGACGATGTAGATGCCTCGGTCTTCGTGATCATCCGGCATCGGCAGTCGGCTTCCTGCTTCGAGCGCCACATCGGCGTAGAATGTTTCCGAGAACATCGTCGCAGGGGCCTTTTCGCCGTAGGCGTCCCCGAGGATGAGCCGGACCGAGACGCCGCTATCCTCGATAACCGGCAGCGCCTCCTTGCCATGATGCTCGAACATCGGTGCCATATCCTCGTGACGCCCGGGCAGCGTCAGCCAGGTCTGAATTCCGAACAGGCTGTTCGGACCGCTTCGGGCAGCCGCTGATGTGCGCTCGGAATGGGAGACACCGCGCCCGGCGACCATCCAGTTCAGCTCGCCCGGACGGATCGTCTGATCGGCCCCGGTGCTGTCCCGGTGATGGAAGTCGCCGCGATATAGATAGGTAACGGTGCCGAGACCGATATGCGGATGCGGCCGAACGTCAACGCCCTGTCCGATCAGGAGTTCGGCCGGCCCAACCTGATCGAAGAAGATGAACGGTCCGACCATCTGCCGCTTCGGCGCCGGCAGGGCGCGCCGAACCGCAAAGCCGCCGAGATCGCGAGCGCGTGGAACAATGAGAGTTTCGATCGCGTCGATGCCCACCTCATCGGGGCAGCCGGGGTCGATTGCCGGGTTCCAACTCATGAGCGTCATCCTCTCTTGGGCTTCCGGGAGGGCCTCGCCCTTGCCGATGCGAATGCCTGATTTCGATTAATCCGGACCAGCACAATCCGAACATTCCTCAAGGCCGGGACGCGTTGCAGGGTCTCGTCGAGACCCTGTCGCCTTCCGTCCACTACGAGCCGGGCCTGATCATCGCCGAAGGTGATCTGGTCGCCATCCACGGCCGTATCCGCGGCTGGGCAGACGAGCCTCAGGTTGTGGTCGATATCTTCCGGGTCGAGGGTGGCAAACTCGTCGAACACTGGGACGTGTTGCAGAACGAGGTGTCGGTAAGCGGAGGCGTTGCCGGCCTCTCGATGTTCGATCCCGAGGAAGGTGCCAGCCGTGCCGGATAAGATCATGGCTGACGGGGCGACAACGACTAGATGTCCCTTCCAATAACTCGCTGAGCTTTTCTATGTCTCGCACATCCGCCTTTGGCGTGCCGGTCTGCCGCGCGATGCCCTAATTTCGGCCTCGGCGCTCGCCGCAAGCTTCACCTTTCCGCTGGGCAACGCGCGTGCTGCGGGGCCTGCCACCCACGACGTTCCAGAAGGAGAACACACCATGGGCTTTGTCACGACCGACGACGATGTACAGATTTTCTACAAGGATTGGGGTCCCAAGGACGCCCAGCCCATCGTTTTTCACCATGGCTGGCCGCTCAGCTCCGACGACTGGGACGCGCAGATGCTTTTCTTCCTGTCGAAGGGCTATCGTGTCGTCGCGCATGACCGGCGCGGCCATGGACGCTCGGAGCAGGTCGCCGATGGTCACGACATTGACCACTACGCGGCCGACGCGTTTGCCGTCGCCAAGGCGCTGGATTTGAAAAACGCGGTTCACATCGGCCATTCCACCGGTGGTGGCGAAGTGGCACGGTACGTGGCGCGACATGGCGAACCTGCGGGCCGGGTGGCCAAGGCCGTCCTCGTCGCTGCCATTCCGCCGCTGATGCTGAAGACCGACGACAACCCCGGAAGGAACACGCATGGAGGTCTTCGACGGTTTTCGGTCGGCACTGGCCAGTAATCGTGCACAGTTCTTCCGCGACGTCCCGTCAGGCCCGTTCTACGGCTTCAACCGCGAGGGCGCGACGGTCCATGAAGGAGTGATCCAGAACTGGTGGCGGCAGGGCATGATGGGTAGCGCCAAGGCGCACTACGACGGCATCAAGGCCTTCTCGGAAACCGACCAGACCGATGACCTCAAGGCGATCACCGTGCCGACGCTGGTGCTGCACGGTGAGGACGACCAGGTCGTTCCGATCGCCGCCTCGGCTTTGAAGGCGGTCAAGCTGCTGCCGAACAACTCGCTGAAGACCTATCCTGGTTTCTCGCACGGGATGCTGACGGTGAATGCTGACGTGCTAAACGGCGACCTTCTGAAGTTCGTCACGAACTGAAGTGGCTGCAGGGCGCGGCTCCCGGCCCCGCAGTTCGAGTCGACGCTTGAGAGGGTGTGCGTGCGTCGGTGGAGCACAAGAACTCCATCTCGCACTACAGAAGCGGCCGCGCATATCGCGGTCTCACTGCGCGCTTGTCAGCCAATCCTAGTGGTGGGGCCGAAACCAGACGGCCCGAATTCGGTCATGCTCAAGCCTATTCGCCAACAGAAGCGAAGGGGAGGCTGTAGCGTAGAAACGGCGGGGGTCGACGGTGTGTATGCTGCTTGGTGATGATGCGGCCATCGGCGGCCATATCGCAGGGGCTGAGCGATGGCGGAGCCGGAGGGATTCGAACCCTCGATAGGGCTTTACAACCCTATAACGGTTTAGCAAACCGCCGCCTTCAGCCACTCGGCCACAGCTCCATCAGCGCGGATATGCCTGAGGCGAGGGCCAGCCGCAAGCGGCAGATTCAGATTACGCCGAGGCCATTTAGAGGCGCCGGCGCTTCGCGCCCATTCCTCACGAACGGCCGATATCCCGTATCGCGCGTTTAGGCGCATGTTTCCGGGCTCTGTGGGTATCGAGGACACGCAGACGGCTCAGCTATTGGCACGGTGTGCGCGACGCGGGATCTGGCCTTCGCAGGGAGTTTTCGCGGTCTGTTTGCCTCACGCGCCGCGTCGAAATCGCGTGAAATTGATTCGATGTCGCCGGCGGACCGATTCGATTCCGCGCAATCCCGGTTCCAGATCGCCGCGCGCAAGCGCCGGATTTTACCGCACGCTATAAATGCCTTCCGATCCCGAGAAATATCGAGGCTTCCATCGTCTTCCGCCGGTTTTTTGCCCCGGTTGAGGGCCCGTCGACCGTGAGAGGCGCGTCGCGGCCTGGGCCGGCATGCGATGAGCCTCGTCCGTTGACTCTATAATAGGTGCGAAATCGCCCGCTGCGGATTCGGCGACCTCGTCTTCGATTCGATGCGAGAGAGGCACGCTGGCGGGCACGAGCCGCCTGTTGCAGTGCCCACACCGACAATCGTGGTGTCAATTGGAACTATTCGAAAACACTGAATAGAAACAGCATCTTGCAGAGAAACTTCGATCACGAACACGTGTTATTTGTGCAACACCCTTTGGAAAAGGGCCGGAGCCGGGCCGTTCGAGGCGGTTCCTTTGTTGCGTGTGCAGAAGTCCTCGGTAATTGTGATCGAGCGACGGAGGGGGGCATCCCGAGGTCGTCCCGTTTTAGGTGGTTCGCTTAAGTCCCTCGCGTTCATGCGGGAGTGTCCGAAGGCGCGAAGCGACTAAGCGGGTTTCAGGGGACAAGGGAACCAACCTTAGGGTGTTTACACCCAGCGGATCCGGAACCTTCCCTACAGAGCAACTTGGAGGTTTAACATGAAGATGGTTAAGAGCCTTATTCTCGGCTCAGCGGCGGGTCTGATCGCCATGAGCGGAGCTCAGGCGGCCGATCTTCCCGTCAAGGCCAAAGCGGTCGAGTACGTGAGGATCTGCTCCCTGTATGGCGCGGGTTTCTTCTATATCCCGGGCACCGACACCTGCATCAAGCTGGGTGGTTATCTGCGCGTTGACACCACGTTCAACGGCTCGCCATACGATGAGCCGGCTTGGAGCGGTGATCAGGGTCAAGGCAATCGCTATCGCGATTACTTCGCTTCCCGTTCCCGTATGGCGCTGACGGTCGATACCCGTACCGCCACTGAATACGGTGTGGTTCGCACCTTCGGTCAGCTGGACTGGTCGTTCGCCTCGCCGAGCGGCAGCGTCAGAGAAGTGGGATTTGCAGGCCAGGCCGGCGGCCTGAACAACGGCCAGCAGATCGCGACGGAAATGCTGTTCATCCAGTTCGCTGGATTCACTTTCGGTCGGTCGGCTTCGGCCTATGCGACGCCCTGGCATGGTTATCCAGGCAACAACACCTCGTTCCTGGTTGGCGGTCATGACACCGTTACCGGTACGAACAACATCCAGTACACTGCTCAGTTCGGCAACGGCGTGTCGGGCACCATCGGTCTGGATGACCCGCTCGCGTTCAACCGCACCAGCGTGTACAATCTGGCTACGGGCGGGGCTTCGCTCGCATCCCTTAACGCCAACGGAGCCGGCGTTAACGCTTATGCGGGCGTGCATGCTCCCGACATCGTCGGCAACATTCGTGTCGACCAGGCTTGGGGTCTGTTCCAGATTTCAGGCGCACTGCATGAGGTTAACGGTTCGTACAACAACCTGACGTTGGGCGCAGCGAACAACCTGTCGGAAATCTCCGGCCATCCCGAGACCAAGTGGGGCGGTTCGGTGATGGCTGCCTTGCAGATCAAGAACATCCCGACCGGTGCCGGCGACGACATCAAGATGGATGTGAGCTGGGGCAAGGGCGACATCAAGAACATCGTTGGCACCAGCGCTGGCGTACGGCCTTTCCAGATGTACAGCAACGGCGCCGCTGGCACTTACCAGAGCATCGGCTTCGCTAACGCAACCGATGGCGTCTATCTGCCGACATCTGCCGGCGGTGACGGGTCGATCCATCTGACCGAAGGTTTTGGTTTCCGTGGTGCGTTCAACCACAACTGGGATCCTTACTGGTCGACCAGCCTGTTCGGCGGCTACGCTGCCATTCGGTATGACGGCACGGCGAAGGCCAGCTATTGTGCTGCCTACGCTGCGAGCAACACCGGCGCCCAGTCTGTGGATTTCAGCTGCAACCCCGACTTCAATCTCTCGCAGATTGGTCTGATCACCCGCTGGACTCCCGTCAAGAACCTGACGTTCTCGGCCGAAGTGCTCTATTTCCACCTCGACCAGAAGTTCTCCGGTTCCAAGATCCTGACGCCGGCGAATCCGAAGCCGACCGCCATCTACCAGTACAAGGATCAGGATACGGTCAGCTTGAACATTCGCGCTCAGCGTAACTTCTGATCTCGAACGTCTGACAACTTTCTAGGAGAATCCCCGGCAGGAAACTGCCGGGGATTTTTCGTTGTGCGACCGCGTTCAGGACACCGGGGGCCCTGAATTCGTGCGCTCCGGTTGCAGCGCTCTGATCGCCGGGCGGAATACGAGGCTTTGCGAGCGAAGAGCGATGGCCACGGCACCGGAGGGCCCCGGCGCTTGACGTTGCGCAGCGTGATCCGCGTCATCAGCATTGGATTCTCACGCCGAACGCCTCGACGTGTTGCACAAGACCCACAGCCACGGAAAAACCAGCGCTGTTCACGGTCATGTCACGCTCCGACTCAGATTTTGGCGGTATTCCTTCAGCCATATAAACATGCTGCTGCATCCAAAAGCCTGCAGACGCAAAAGGAGAACAAACAAAGTGACAACGTTCAAAAAACTTATCCTTGGCTCGGTCGCTGGTATTTTCGCCGTCGGCACGGCGCAGGCGGCCGATCTTCCGGTCAAGGCAAAGGCGGTCGAGTACGTGAGGGTCTGCTCGCTGTACGGTGCTGGTTTCTTCTACATCCCCGGCACGGATACCTGCATCAAGCTGGGTGGCTACCTGCGTGTCGACACCACGTTCAACGGCGGACCGCACGGCCAGCCGGCCTGGAATGGCGATCTGGGCCAGGGAAATCGCTATCGCGACTCCTTCGCTTCCCGTTCACGTATGGCGTTCACCGTTGATACCCGCACCGCCACCGAATATGGCGTGGTCCGTACCTTCGGTCAGTTGGATTGGTCGTTCACCTCGCCGAGCGGCAGCGTCAGGGACGTTGGAACCACAAGCAACGGGCAGCAGATCAACACCGAATATCTCTTCATCCAGTTCGCCGGATTCACCTTCGGTAAGTCTTCTTCGGCCTACTCGACCCCTTGGAACGGTTACCCGGGCAACCTCAGTGCGAGCCTGCTCGGCGGCAACAACACCGACACCGGCCTGAACAACATCCAGTACACCGCTGAGTTCGGCAATGGCGTGTCGGCCAGCATCGGCCTGGACGATCCGCTCTCCTTCAACCGCACCAACGTGTTCAACCTGGCCACGACCTCGGCTGCCGGCGTTGTTACGCTCGCGAGTCTTAACGCGAACGGAGTCGGCACCAACGCCTATGCGGGCGTGCATGCTCCCGACGTCGTCGGCAGAATCCGTGTCGATCAGGCCTGGGGTCTGTTCCAGATTTCAGGCGCGCTGCATGAAGTTAACGCTTCGTACAACTCGCTGACCCTGGGTGCGGCGAACGAATTTTCGGAAATCTCTGGCCACCCCGAATCAAAGTGGGGCGGTTCGGTGATGGCCGCGTTGCAGATCAAGAACCTCCCGACCGGTGCTGGCGACGACATCAAGTTCGATGTGTCCTATGCAAAGGGCGACACCAAGAATGTGCTCGGTGTAAGCGGATCCTCGCCCAGCTTTGCGATGTTCGGCAGCAGCGGATCCGCCTATCAGAGCGTTGGATTCGGTGCGACCACTGACGGCGTCTATCTTCCTGGCGCTGGCGGCACGGACGGCATCAAGCTCACGACGGCTTGGGGCTTCCGTGGTGCGTTCAATCACAACTGGAACCCATACTGGTCGACCAGCTTGTTTGGAGGCTACTCCAGCGTACGATATGATGGTGGAGCTAACGACAACCTGGGGGGTGCGGGAACAACCTCGGCCAAGGGCGCCTATTGTGCGGCATTCGCGGCCAACCATCCAGGCCAGGCGTTGGTCGGCAATGCCGCCGGCGCATATTCCTGTAATCCCGACTTCAATGTCTCGCAGCTTGGCCTTCTTACGCGCTGGACTCCGGTAAAGAACCTGACGTTCTCGGCCGAAGCGCAGTGGTTGCACCTGGACCAGAAGATGTCGGGCAGTTCCGTGTTCGCCGCGACTGCTCCAAAGCCGACGGCTCTCTACGAGTTCAAGGATCAGAACACGTATCTGCTACAGCTTCGCGCTCAGCGTAACTTCTGATCCCGAAAGACTTGAAGCACTCGGAGAACCCCCGGCAGGCAACTGCCGGGGGTTTTTCTTTGCCGCGTGCTGGTCTGCTACCGGCCGGTTGATCGTGCATGCGCGCCGCGCGGTGCGACCGCCGCAAGCTCGATGGATAGGAGCGCTGGCGAGGCGTATGGCCTCGCGGCGCGAAGCGGCCGCAGGCTGCGTAGCAGACGCGTCGTCCGCTAAAGCGCGCGAGCACCAAGCCAAGCAAATCAGTATCGAGGTCTAAAGCCTGTGGTTGTTCGGCCAGAGGTCGCTACAAAACTGGAATGACGCCCCGGTACAGAGGCTACGCAACGCTTCACGCGTTGAGGGATCATCGCATGCATCGCGTTCATAACGAGATTGAGCAGGACCTGGTGTAATTGTACGGAAGATTGGGATGCCAGATCTCCACCGTTATGCGGCGGCTGCGCATTGAAAGGATGGTCGCAATTAGACGTATTGATTTAGATCAAGATCGCCGGTTTCCCAGCGGGTGAAATGGCGCTCATGCTCGCAGGAATGGCCCTTGGCCGGCATCCCGCGATGATCACCGGGGGTGACATGACGGCGCTCTTCTCTGCCTCCACGGCTAAGGCTGATGTCACGGTTGATGACTTCTCCTCGCAGCCTGATGGGATGATCTGGATACCCAGTGGCACTTTCCGCATGGGGTCGGACAAGCATTATCCCGAAGAAGCGCCGGCGCACCGTGTCACGGTGGACGGTTTTTGGATGGACCGCTATCCGGTGACGAACCGGCAATTCAGGGAATTCGTAAGGGCCACCAAACACATCACCGTCGCCGAAATCACACCGGACCCCAAGGATTATCCGGGAATGCTCCCGCATATGATCTACGCGGGCTCGCTGATGTTCTTGCCGCCCAACCACCCGGTCAACCTCCGTGATTTCAGCCAGTGGTGGACCTTCGCCAAGGGCGCGCAATGGCGGCATCCCTACGGACCCGGAAGCAACATCCGTGGGCTGGACGATCATCCGGTCGTGCACGTGGCCTTCAGCGATGCGCTCGCCTACGCCAAATGGGCTGGCAAGGATCTGCCAACCGAAGCGGAATGGGAATTCGCAGCGCGCGGTGGGCTCGACGACGCCGAATTCGCGTGGGGCGACGAATTCACACCGGCCGGCCGCCACATGGCAAACACCTGGCAGGGAGAATTCCCTCGGCAGAATGCCAATGCCGATGGCTTCGAGCGCACCTCGCCGGTCAGTGCATTCCCGCCCAACGGCTATGAGTTGCACGACATGATCGGCAACGTCTGGGAATGGACTGCCGACTGGTATTCGCCAAAGCATCAGGCGGATGCGGCGAAGGCCTGCTGCATTCCAAAGAACCCGCGCGGCGGGCGCGAGGACAACAGCTACGACCCCCGAACGACTAACGTGAAGATTCCACAGAAGGTCATCAAAGGCGGCTCGCATTTGTGCGCGCCGAACTACTGCCGACGCTACCGGCCGGCTGCGCGACACGCAGAGCCGGTCGATACTTCCACCAGTCATCTTGGCTTTCGATGCATCAGGCGAGAAGCCTCTGATGCATCATGAAAAAGGGAGAGCGAAGCTATGTTGAGTACCATATTCGCTGCCAAGCCACCATTAATTGCAACACCGCCACGCAAGACGCGTTGTTTGCTTGAGCGTTCATGCGCTGTCCTGCTGAGCGCGACGATGATGATGCCGCTGGCCGGCACGCCGGCAACCGCACAGCAGCCGGCTCGGCAACCGGCTCAGCAGCCGGCGCAGCCAGCTCAGCAACCGGCGCAGAAACCCAACATCATTTTCATCATGGGCGATGACATCGGCTGGATGCAGCCGAGTATCTACCATCGCGGCCTGATGGTCGGCGAGACGCCCAACATCGATCGCATCGGGCAGGAAGGTGCGATGTTCACGGACTATGTGGCCATGCAGAGCTGCACCTCCGGCCGCAACGCCTTCTTCACCGGCATGTATCCGCTGCGCACGGGCATGATCCCGCCACAGCTCCCCGGAAGCCCGTCCTATCTGCGGCCCGGCACGCCGGCGATCGCAAAGTTCATGCTCGATCTCGGCTACAACACCGGCGAATTCGGCAAGAACCATCTGGGCGACCACACCGATTCCCTGCCGACCGCGCACGGCTTCCAGGAATACTGGGGCTATCTCTACCACCTCGACGCAATGCAGGGGGTGAGCTTCCCCGACATCAACAAGACGCCGCTCCAGCAGACAGTTGCGCCGCCTTGCCGGAACACGCCGATTCCCGGTATCCCGGAAGTGCCCGGTGCCGTGGATCCCAAGACCACGCTGTGCCTCACGCCCCCTCGCAATGTTCTGTCGTGCAAGTCCTCGGACGGCACGAGCAAGAACCAGATGTGCGCTGACGAGGGCCCGCTGACGCTGGATCGCTCCAAGACGGTGGACGAAGAGATCTCGACGAAGGTCATCGAGTTCCTCGACCGCAACGACCCGAAGAAGACCAACAAACCATTCTTCGTCTGGTACAACCCGGCGCGCATGCACGTCGTCACCGTTCTGTCGCCGAAGTACGAGGCCATGCTGGGCGAGCGCGGCGGCAAGGACTGGGGCACCAACGAAGCCGGCATGAAGCAGATGGACGACAACATCGGTCTCGTCCTCAAGAAACTGGACGATATGGGCCAAGCCAACAACACGATCGTTGTGTTCACCACCGACAATGGTGCCGAGGCGATCTCCTTCCCGGACGGCGGCGTGACCCCGTTCAAGGGCCAGAAGGGCGAGGCCTGGGAAGGCGGCTACCGCGCGCCGATGGTGATCAAATGGCCGGGCGTCATCAAACCGGGCACGGTGCACAACCAGTTGTTCGCCGCTCTCGACTGGGTACCCACGCTGACCGACATCGGCGGCGGGCCCAAGGGTGACGAACTGAAGCAGCAGATCGAGGCGGGCCGGTATCCCGGCATCGTCAAGACGACGTTGGACGGCGTCAACCAGCGTGACTTCCTGGAAGGCAAATCGGCCAAATCGGCACGCGACTACTTCTTCTATTTCTCAGGCTCAACGCCGTCGGCGGTGCGCTACAAGAACTGGAAGATGTACTACACCATGTCGCAGCCCGGGCCGGCCGGGTGGATCCTGCCTCTGATCCCCTTCCACTTCACCTTGGTCCAGAACATCAAGCGTGATCCCTTCGAGCAGAGCGTCGGCACCGACCAGAAGTCGGCGATGAGCATGGGCGGTGCACTCGGCGCCCCGGCGACCGCCTTCCAGTACGACTGGAACATGCTGCCAATCGGCCAGCGGCTGTGGCTGGAGCACTTGTTGACCTACGAAAAGTTCCCGCCGCTGCAGCCGCCGGAAACCTACAATCTCAGTCAGGTCCTCGAGCAGGTCAAGAACAGCCGCCACGCCAGCGACTAGCCGCGTGAGACGAGCATGATGCGACTAGGCGGACGCCCTCACGGGCGTCCGCACACGACAGGTTAGCGATAAACGCGCTGAGTGAATCGGGAGGTTGCCTATCATGAGCATCGTCAGGAACGCTTGTGTCGGTCTTCTCACATCGCTCGCTGCCGCGACGACGCTGGTCACGCCCCTTTCCGCCCAACAACAACAGAAGCCCAACATCCTCGTCATCATGGGCGACGACATCGGCTACTGGAACATCAGCGGCTACAATCGCGGCATGATGGGCTACCGCACGCCCAACATCGATCGCATCGCCAACGAAGGCGCGATCTTCACCGACTATTACGGACAGCAATCCTGCACCGCAGGTCGCGCCGCGTTCATTACCGGCCAAAGCCCATTGCGCACGGGACTCTTGAAGGTGGGCCTGCCGGGCGCGAAGGAAGGCCTGTCGGGAAAGGATCCGACGATTGCCGATCTACTCAAACCGCAGGGCTATGCGACCGGGCAGTTCGGCAAGAACCATCTCGGCGACCGCAACGAATTTCTGCCCACGGTGCACGGTTTCGACGAGTTCTTCGGCAACCTCTATCATTTGAATGCGGAGGACGAGCCGGAGCACCCGGACTATCCGAAGAATCCGGCATTCAGGGCGCAGTTTGGTCCGCGTGGCGTCATGAAATGCGTGGCGACCACCGTCGACACACCGGGCGACGATCCGCGCTTCGGCCCATGGGGCAAGCAGAAGTGCGAGGATACCGGACCGCTCACCAAGAAGCGCATGGAGACAGTCGACGAGGAATTCCTCAACGCCTCGGTGGACTTCATCGACCGCGCCAATCGCGACAAGAAGCCGTTCTTTGTGTGGTTCAATTCGAGCCGCATGCACATCTGGACTCGCCTCAAGCCTGAGTCCCAGGGAAAAACCGGCCTTGGTATCTATCCCGATGGCATGGTGGAGCATGACGGGCAAGTCGGGCAATTACTGAAAAAACTCGACGATCTCGGCATCGCCAACAACACGATCGTTATCTACACAACCGATAACGGCGCCGAGACATTCTCATGGCCCGACGGCGGAACCACGCCGTTCAAGGGCGAGAAGAACACCAACTGGGAGGGTGGCTATCGCGTGCCGGCGATGGTGCGCTGGCCCGGGCTGGTGCCCCCGCGAACCGAGATCAACGACGTCTTTTCGGCAGAGGACTGGGCGACGACGCTGGTCGCGGCGGCGGGCGAGCCCGACGTCAAGACAAAGCTGCTGGTGGGCTACGATGCCGGTGGCAAGAACTTCAAGGTCCACCTCGACGGGTACGACCAGCGTGACCTTCTCGCCCGCAAGGGCGCCAACAAGCGCCGCGAATTCTTCTACTGGACTGACGACGGCAACCTTGCCGGTCTTCGTTACGACCAATGGAAGGCGGTATTCATGGAACAGAAGGCCCATGGGTTTGACGTGTGGGCGCAGCCGATGATTCAACTTCGTTTGCCGTCGCTGTTTAACCTCCGATCCGACCCGTTCGAGCGAGCCCAGCATGAAGCCGGCGATTACGTCCGGTGGTTCGTGGAGCATGCCTTTGTGCTCGTCCCCGCTCAGGCGATCGTGGGGCAGCATCTCATGAGCTTCCAGCAGTTTCCGCCGAGGCAACGACCGGGTTCATTCTCCGTCGAGCAGGCAATGGAAAAGCTAAGGAATCCGCCGTCCAGCAATTGAATTCGGCACGCCTCCGATTGAACGCAAGTAGCGAAACGCAAGGAGTTTTATCATGATCACCAAGAGTCGAGTTGGCTGCACGATCATCGCCCTCCTGCTCTGCGGGACAACACCGGCGCTGGCCCAGACCACGCCTTCGACGCCGCAGCACGAGCCGCTGCAGAAGACGATCGGCCAAGCCAAGCCGGAGATTGTGCCGTCCTTGATCGTCATGAACGCCCGCGGCGCCAGCCTGCAGGGCGGGAAATTGACGCTCACCGGTGTAGCGTCCAACTCGATCGTTTTCGCGGACCGCCCGGTGCGGGCGGCAGGGCATTCGCTCACGACCAACCTGATGGAGGAATGGTCGCCAAACAATACCAGCGATGAGAGCTTTACCAAGGATCCGCCGAACGCCACCGTCTCGGTGTTCAGCACGGACGGGTCGAAGATCCGCGATGCCGTCGTGGTGCTGAAGACCGCGAAGCTCGAGGGCGACCGGCTGACCTTCGATGTCGATGTGCTCGAAGGCGATCTTTCCGGCGGCGACGGGCCAGCGGCGCTCTTCATCGACCGCTTCGGCTTCGGCGGCTTCCACGGCGGCGGCTTCCACGCGGGCGGCATGGGCGGTTTCCACGCTGCCGGCTTCCACGGCGGCTACGCGCGGGTCGGGGGTGTCGGCGCAGCCGGCGCCTGGCGTCGTCCCTACGTCGCGCGCGGCGCCTGGTATCGCGGAGGCTACGGTGCTGCAGCGGTCGGTGCCGCCGCGGTGGGTGGGGCCGCGCTGGGTGCGGCGGCAGCAAATGCCGCCTATCCCTACTGCGGCTACTATCCTTACCCGCCCTGCTACTGAGGACTGCACGAGCCATGCATGCGCCTTTGCGCGCAGCATTGATGATCGAAAACTGGCTGGTGTACGAACCTAAAGGGATCGACCATGAAACCGATCGTGCGATTTCCGCTCGTGGACCGCCGCGTCCTCCTCTCGTCGCTGGCGATGCTCCCCTTGCTCTCTGCCTCGTTCCGCTCTACCTCCGCGCTGGCACAGGCACGCGATCCACTTCCGTCCTGGAACGAGGGGGCGACCAAGGCCTCGATCCTCGACTTTGTCGCCCGCGTCACGACGCAAGGCGGGCCTTTCTTCGTCCCGGTCGACCAGCGCATCGCGACCTTCGACAATGACGGTACGCTCTGGATCGAGCAGCCGATGTATATTCAATTGGCCTTCGCGCTCGACCGGGTGAAGGCGGTTGCGCCGATGCATCCGGAATGGAAGACCAAGCAGCCGTTCGCGGCGGTGCTGGACGGCGATCTCAAGGCGCTTGCGGCTTCAGGCGAAAAAGGATTGGTCGAAATCATCGCCGTGACACATGCCGGCATGACCACGGCAGAGTTTGAGAAGATCGTCACGGATTGGCTGGCGACCGCGCGTGATCACCGATTCAAGCGACCCTATACCGAACTGGTCTACCAGCCGATGCTGGAGTTGCTGGCCTACCTGCGCGCCAGCGGCTTCAAGACCTTCATCGCGTCGGGTGGCGGCATCGAGTTCATGCGGCCGTGGACCGAACGGATCTACGGAATTCCGCCGGAGCAGGTCATCGGCTCATCGATCAAGACCCGGTTCGAGATGAAGGACGGCGCGCCAACGCTATTCCGGCTGCCCGACATCAACTTCATCGACGACAAGACGGGAAAGCCGATCGGTATCAACGAACACATCGGTCGCCGTCCGATTGCAGCCTTCGGCAACTCCGACGGCGATCTCGAAATGCTGCAATGGGCGACACTCGGCGCCAGTGGCGCGCGGTTCGGCCTGATCGTGCACCACACCGACGCGGAACGCGAATATGCTTACGATCGCCATTCGCATTTCGGCAAGCTCGACGTAGCGCTGGACGCGGCGGCGGTGAACAAGTGGACCGTGGTCGACATGAAGAAGGACTGGAAACGAATCTTTGCATTCGATTGACGTCCGAGTTCGATCAAGGTGATGGTGGATTGACCCGAGCTCCACGCATGGACGTGCTCGCTGGGAGAGGAGGGACTGTCGGAATATGCTGTCTGACACGATCAGCTTTCTCCGGGATCACCTCTTCACCATGCCGGTGCTCGCGAAGTTCGCGGTGGGGATGGTCATGCTTGTCGTCATCCCTCGACTCTCCCGGCGATTGCATGTTCCTGTACCTGTAGGTTTGCTGCTGAGCGGTGTTTTAGTTGGGCCGTATGTTCTGGACATCTTTGGCAAGGTCCGACCTATCGCAGATTTCCTGGCGGAATTGGGTAAGCTGCTGTTGATGTTCTTTGCGGGCCTGGAAATCAACCTTGAGCTGTTTCGGCGCGCCCGAAACCGCTCGATTGCCCTCGGCGTCGCCACGACCCTGTTTCCCCTGGTGCTCGGCACTATCGTTGGGCTCTCATTCGGCTACGCCGCGATTCCGGCGATCGTGATCGGTTCGCTGCTGGCTTCGCATACACTGCTGGGGCTAAGCATAGTGAGCAGGCTCGGTCTGGGCAGCCTGGAGCCGGTGACGGTAGCGGTTGGCGCCACGGTGATGTCGGACACGCTGTCGCTCGTGGTGTTCGCTATTTGCGTCTCGATTTACACGACCGGTTTTTCTCCGTCTGGTCTGGCGCTCCTGTTGGCCGAGATCGCCGGCTATATCTTGCTGGTCCTGTTCGGCCTGAGTCGCCTCGGCGCCTATGTACTCAAGCGCGTCAAGGACGAGGAGGACGCTTACTTTGTGCTCATGCTAAGCATCATGGCCATCGCGGGCGTGCTTGCGGAAGCGATCCAGCTGCCGGGCATCGTGGGTGCGTTCCTTGCGGGACTCGCCATCAACGCCTCGGCACAACACGCGCCTGCTAGTGTCAAACTTGAGTTTCTGGCTAAATCGCTGTTCATTCCGATCTTCTTTGTCGTTACCGGATTCCTGATCAACCCGATCACCTTTGTTTACGGGATTTTCGACAACTTCTTGCTCGTTGCCAGCATCATCGGTGCCCTGCTCATCGGCAAGTGGATAGCCGCCTGGGGCGTGGGTCGCGCGTTTGGCTACAGCCGGAATGAACAGCTCACGGTCTGGTCGCTCACGCTGCCACAAGTTGCCGCGACGCTTGCCGCGACGCTGGTCGCGCATGAAACGCTCGGTGCGGCCGGTCAACGGCTGCTCGACGATCGAATGCTCAATGTCGTGCTTGTGCTCGTATTCGCAACATCCGTCCTTGGTCCGGTGTTGACTGAGCGGTTTGCGTGTCGTCTGACGACTGGCCAGCCTGGTCGATGCTAATATTTTCTGACGACGGGTTTAGTCGTTGGAGGCGCTCCGGGCGCGGGCGGCGAGATAGAGAAGGTCACCCAGGTATTCCAACCGGCTGGCCGGTTCTCCGCAGCGAACTCTCCGTAAGCCTTGAAATTGAGATAGCCCTGCATGTCGCCAACCGGAAACAGGAACCCGATCTGGGGACCGACGCCAACCACCTGGGACTGGAAGCAGCCGACACGGTCGCCTGAACCGCTGTCGCAGCCGAGCTCCTTGTAGACATAGCCCACGAGGCCAACCATGACCTGCTTCGACAGGAATTGCGATGCACCCCAGTCGAAATGCATGTCGACGCCGTTCTGATACTGCGTCGCAGTGTTCTTGAAATTGTAGGTGAAGCCGAGCACACCGGAGAATTCATGGCCGGTCTGGGGATTGAAATAGGTGTAGCCGCCGCCGGCGTCGATCGCGCCGTGTCCGATGCCTATATTCGACAGGCGCGTGGATTGGTAAGCGCCAACCGGGATGTCGCCCGTGACATAGGCCATGTAGTTGTGGACGCCGGCATTCCAGCGCAAATTGAATTGCGGTATCAGATCCCCAAAGCCCCATGTCGTGTCGCTGATGCTGTCGGACCGCGCGAAGGGGACGGTGCCGCCGAACGGGCCCGTGAGCACGCCTGACAAGGTCCCCGCCAGGCTGGTTCCGACGACGCCATAGGCTCCTATGAGCAGCACCGACGCTTGGCCGCCGAGCACCGGCGTCTCGAATGTATAGGACGGGATCACAAAGCCCAGATTGCCGGTGGCGTTGAGATTCAAATTCAGATTTGCGTTGACTGTAAGGTTGGCCGGAACCCTGCCGAGCGTGAATTCGCGCGCACGCGCGACGTCGGCGCCGGCGGATACGGAGGTATGGTAGTAGATATTCGCCAGCGACCAACCCGGCTGCAGCGGCGTGGCTGCCAGGCTTCCAAAGAAACCCGGCACCCAAAACGATACGCCGCCTTCATCGGCATATGAGGCTACAGGGCAAAGGAAGATCGCCGCAGTCGCTGCTGCGTAACCGAATTTCCCGATGTTGAATTGAATCTTGGCCATGCAACGTCCCCAGCTCTCTGCTCGAACAGGATGCGCAATTCAGCTTCTATCTCGGAATCGGAATCACTCGTCACGGCTTTGATAGTAAGCCACAAGCCGGCGGGGGGGCGTGATGGATTGGTAACACCCAAATTTATTTGGTTGCGGCCTGAACTGAATACTCGCCGAAGCTTTGAAATCTGTTCGTCAGTCCGTGCGAATTCGCGTGGAGCGACGAATTCCCCATAGCGTGCATATGGCCAGCATTTGAGAGTTCGCGCTCCGCAATCTCCGTCAGGGCCGGCGGAAGCGTAACCTTGGGATCCTGCTTATTCGACGCTGGCGCCGCGATGCAGGTCGGCTTCGATCTGGAGCCTGGTCCCGCCGCCGAACCGCGCGCGATAGACCTGCAGGTTCTCCATGATCCGCTGCACGTAGTTGCGCGTCTCGGAGAAGGGAATCAGCTCGACCCAATCGACGGCGTCGACCTTGGGATCGCGCGGATCGCCGTAGCGCTCGATCCATTTTTTGACGCTGCCGCGGCCGGCATTGTAGCCGGCGAAGGTCAGGATGTAGGAGCCGCGGTAGTCCTCGAGCAACCCGCCGAGCTCGGCGGCGCCAAGCGTGGCGTTGTAGACCGAGTCGGTCTTCATCCGGTTGAGGTCGAAGCTGACGCCGGCCCGCTTGCAGACATAACGCCCGGCGTCCGGCGTCACCTGCATCAGCCCGTAGGCCTGGGCCGGCGAGACCACGGACGGATTGAAGGCGCTTTCCTGCCGCGCGATCGAATAGACGACGCTGGGCTCCACCTCGGGGCCGATCTGCTTGAACGACGGAATGCCGTTGACGGGGTAGGCATAGTGATCGAACGGCAGGCCGCGGTTGAGCGCAGCCTTGCCGAGCAGGAGCATGCCGCGGGCGTCGCTGTAGCGCGAGGTGAGCTCGCCGAGGCCAACCAGGGCATCGGGATCGCCATTCTCGCCCAAGTCGGCCAAAATCGGGATTGCAAGCTCGCGTTCGTCGAGTTCATAGAGCAACTGCACGGCGCGGACGATTTCCAGCCGCTCGACCCCGCGGCCGCGACCGGACGGCACGCCGTTCAACTGGAGCTGCGGCAGGCCGAGCTTGGCGCGCGCCAGTTGGCCGTAATAGCTGGTCGATTGCTCGGCGGCGCGGCCATAGGCGGCGCGGGCTTCCTGTGCGCGGCCCGCCGCTTCCGCCGCGCGGCCCTGCCAATAGCCGGCGCGCGCCAGTGCGGTCGGGTTCGCGCTGCCGACACCGATGCGCGCAAAATGCTGGGCGGCGACTGCCGGATCTTTCAGGAACCGCAGCGCAATCCAGCCGGCGGTGAATTCCTGCTCGGTCTTGTAGATGTCGCGGGAGGGAAGTGCGGCGTCTCGCGCAATCAGATAGGCGGTGCGATGTTCGCCGACGTCCAGCATCTTGCGCGCCAGGAGGCGCCGCTCGATCCACCATTCGTTGAGATTGTGCAGGCGGTTCGGATCTTTCGGCACCGCCAGCATGAGCCGAGCAGCCTCGTGGAATTTCTCTTCGCGGCGAAGCCACTGGATCCTGGCGAACATATAGCCGGGATCGCTGTGCAGCTCCTGTGGTACCGCATCGAGCAGCGACTTGAGGTTGGAGGATTTCTTGTTGGCCGCGATGCGCGCCTTGGCCAGCGCGACATGGCCTGAACCGAGCCGCTTGGCGGCGCGCATGCCGCCGGCTTCCTGCTCGGTGCCGTAAAGCAGCGTGTCCATCCGCGTCTTGTGGTCGCCCGCCGTCAGGAATGCGCCGAACATATCGAGCGCCGCGCTCTCGGTGTCTTCCGACATGCCATCATGGCGCCAGGCCTCGCGGACCAGCCGTTCGGCATTGGTGCGATCGCCGCGCGCGAGCAGGGCCTTCGCCAGCGCGAACTTGCCTTTGGCCGAGATCGGCGATTCGTTTCCGAACCAGGACGAGACCGCGGTGTCGTCGCGGCGGTCGTCCCACAGGGCTGCCTCGATGCGCCGGCGCAGGAAGGTCTGCGACGGCCAGCTCGGATTGGCCGAGACAAAGGCGCGATAGCGCTCCACGGAGGCGCCATTGTTGTCGCTGCGCAGGATCAGCCATTCCGCGAGCTTGCGGGCGACCGGATCCGATATCGCGGCCTGGGCCTGGGTGGCGTCCCCAGGCTTCTGCTTGCGCACCAGTTCGATGACGCTTTCCAGAGCGTCCTTGTCGGTCTGCGACGTCGAGGACGTCGCAGCTACCGCTGCCGGCGCCACGTGCTTGCGCGGGGGCGGCAAGGCGGCATGCTGGCGGGTCGCAGGCGCGAGAAGTGGCGGCGCAGGAGCGGGCGCAGCCGGTGCCGCCGCCACAGGGGCCGCCGCCGCCGGGGCGTGGGCGGCGGTCGTGCTGGTCTGTGCCGCGGACTGTGCAGTGGATTTGGGAACAACGTTGCGGGCGATCGGCCGCGGCTTCGGCAGGGGAACTTTTGGCTTGGCCCAGGCATCCAGCGGGAACGTAGCCAGTCCGACGGCCAGCACCACACTCGTGGCCAGTGCGGTCGATCGCAAGGCGGCGGCGCGGGCGGAAGGGATCACGGCGTTCCTTTGCGGCGGCGAATCATTCAATCGTTCCAGCCTTAGGTCTATTTGATTGAATATGTGGACAAAATGCTAAAACGTCGTGACCGGTCCTGTTTGCGCCATCACCGCGGCAAAATCGCGGCTATAGGCCTTCCGAGCTATTCAGGCACCGGTCCGCGTCGAGAAACAGCGTCAAAACAAAGCGCTAGGGCACCACGGCACAGCCCTTTCGCCTGATCGCCAGACCCGATATGAATTGAAATCCAGTTTCGGTCGTGCCGTTTCTTAAGCGTTTGGAGGAAGCCCATGGCAGCCAAGACAAAATTCCGGGGTTCGTTCACCGCCTTGGTCACGCCATTCAAGAACGGCTCGCTCGACGAGGCCGCCTTCCGTGGCCTGGTGAACTGGCAGATCACTGAGGGGACCCACGGCTTGGTGCCCGTCGGCACGACCGGCGAAAGCCCCACCTTGAGCCATGACGAGCACAAGCGCGTCGTCGAATGGTGCATCGACGAGGCCAAGGGGCGGGCGCCCGTCATCGCGGGTGCGGGCTCCAATTCGACCAAGGAGGCCGTCGAGCTCGCCGAGCACGCGGAGAAGGCAGGCGCGAATGCCGTGCTGGTGGTGACGCCCTATTACAACAAGCCGACCCAGGAAGGCATGTACCAGCACTTCAAGGCGATCAACGATGCGATCGGGATTCCGATCATCATCTACAACATCCCCGGGCGTTCGGTGATCGACATGTCGGTCGAGACCATGACGCGGCTGTTCGAACTGAAGAACATCGCCGGCGTGAAGGATGCGACCGCCAGCATGGTCCGGGTGTCGCAGCAGCGCGCGGCGATGGGCGAGGACTTCAACCAATTGTCGGGGGAGGACGCTACCATCCTCGGCTACATGGCGCATGGCGGCCATGGCTGCATCTCGGTCACGTCAAATGTCGCGCCGCGGCTCTGTTCTGAATTCCACACGGCATGGCAGAAGGGCGATCACGCCACCGCGCTCAAGCTGCATGACAAGCTGATGCCGCTGCACAACAACCTCTTCATCGAAAGCAATCCGGCGCCGGTGAAATACGCGCTGTCGCTGCTCGGCAAGATCGACGAGAAGCTGCGGCTGCCGATGGTGCCGGTGTCCGAGCCGACGCGGGTCGCCGTGCGTAGCGCCATGGTGCATGCCGGCCTGATCAACTAGGCCAACGGCTGACCTCGCGCGGTGAACGAAGAGGGGAAGCCAACATGCTGAAGGAATTCCGCGAATTCGCGATGAAGGGTAACGTCGTCGACCTCGCCGTCGGCGTCATCATCGGCGCGGCCTTCGGCGCGATCGTGACCTCCTTGGTCGGCGATGTGATCATGCCGATCATCGGCGCGATCACCGGCGGTCTGGATTTCTCGAACTATTTCACGCCGCTGTCGAAGGCGGTGACTGCCAACAATCTTGCCGATGCTAAGAAGCAGGGCGCGGTATTGGCCTGGGGCAGTTTCCTCACGCTGACGCTGAACTTCCTCATCATCGCGTTCGTGCTGTTCGTGGTCATTCGCGCCATGAACAAGCTCAAACGCAAGGATGAAGCTGTGCCCGCACCGAAGCTGACCAGGCAGGAAGAATTGCTGACCGAGATCCGCGATCTCCTCAAGAAGGGCTAACGTGGCCGAGAAGAACGAGCGCCCGATCAAGGTTGTCGCCGAAAACCGCAAGGCCCGGTTCAACTACGCGATCGAGGACACAATCGAGGCCGGCATCGCGCTGACCGGCACCGAAGTGAAGTCGATCCGCAACGGCAAGACAACGATTGCCGAATCCTATGCGGATTCCAAGGACGGCGAGATCTGGCTGATCAACGCCAATATTCCGGAGTATCTGCAGGCCAACCGCTTCAACCATGAGCCGAAACGGCCACGCAAGCTGCTGCTGCACCGAAAGCAGATCAACAAGCTGATGGGCGCGGTCGACCGCGAAGGCATGACGCTTATTCCGCTCAAACTCTATTTCAACGAACGCGGCCGCGCCAAGCTGTTGCTGGCGATCGCCAAGGGCAAGAAGCTGCACGACAAGCGCGAGACCGAAAAGAAGCGCGATTGGGGCCGGGAAAAAGGCCGCCTGATGCGAGCAAGAGGATGAAGCGGGCGAATAGCGAATAGGAGGCCCATCCATTCGCTTCGCCATTCGCTGTTCGCCACTGGAGGGAAGAGGCATGGCACAGTCCAACCTGCTTGAAGTCGACTGGAGCAAGATTCCGGCGCCGGAGGACGACGGCGCGGCGGTGCATCTGGCCGGCACGATGATTCCGCCGGTCACGTTGCTCGCCACCGACGACCGTTCGGTGACGCTGTCCGCGCTTGCCGGCCGCACCGTCGTATTCGCCTATCCTCGCACCGGCGAGCCCGGCAAGATCAGCCTCGTCGACGACTGGGATATGATTCCCGGCGCACGCGGTTGCACGCCGCAAACCTGCTCGTTCCGTGACCTGTTTGCGGAGCTGAAGGCCGCCGGCGCGAACCACGTGTTCGGCCTCTCGACGCAGGACAACGTCTACCAGACCGAGATGGCGTCACGGCTGCACCTGCCGTTCCCGGTCCTGTCGGACGAAAAGCTGGTGCTGAGCCGCGCCCTGAAGTTGCCGACCATGCAGGTGGCCGGACTGACGCTGATCAAGCGGCTCGCGTTGATCGTCGATGGCGGCCGCATCACTCAGGTCTTCTATCCGGTGTTTCCGCCGGACCGAAATGCCGCCGACGTGCTGGCGTGGCTGAGGGAAAATCCGGCGTAAGCGTGTCTTAGTCTTGTAGGGTGGGCAAACTAACTAATCTGCTCTATGCCAAGCCTGTCAACGGGCCCGTTTGATCAATGGGCATTCACTATCAGCCAACGCGGAGTAAATGTCGCCGCTCGGAACTCTTTCGAGGACGTTATAGTATTCCCAGGGGGCCTTGACGTCGGATGGATCCTTCACCTGGACAAGGTAGAAGTCGTGCACCAGCTTTCCGTCCTCGCGGACCTTCGCGCCCCTTGCGTAGAAGTCGTCAACGGGCATCGAACGCATTTTTTCCAGCACTGGATCCGTTGCATCCGTACCAACCTCTGCAACGGCTTTCAGATAGTGACCGACACCCGAATAAACCGCCGCTTGCGGTGCCGTGGGCATTGCGCCCCGAAGCTTGTAGAAGCGCTGCGCGAAGGCCCTGGTCTCGTCGTTCAACGCCCAATACCACGCCGTGAGGGTCGTCAGGCCCTTGGCAATTTTTGGGCCCATGGCATGAACGTCGGTGATGAACATCAGCTCGGCGACAGGCTTTTGACTGCCCGTATTCATGCCGAACTCGTTCCATTGTTTCATCAAGGTCACCAGCTGCTCGCCGGCATTGGCGAAGGCGATGGCCTTGGCGCCGGACGCCTGCGCCTGCAGAATGAACGAACTATAATCCGCCGTGCCGATCGGGTGATACACGGCGCCGAGCGACTTGCCTCCTGTCGCCGCGAGCACGCGCTGCGACTCCAGCACCATGTTCTTCCCGAACGCGTAATCGGCCGCAATGAAGAACCACGTATCGTAGCCTTGCGAGACCAGCGTACGGATCGGTCCCGACACCAGATTGTAGGAATCGTGGAGCCAGGCCAGGCCGTTTCGGGAACATTGCTTGCCGTTAAGTTCGGTGGTCGCGACGGCCGAATAGACGGCAATCTTGTTCTTGTCGCGCGCCAGTGACTGGATGGCGAGGCCAACGGCCGAGTTGGACACGTCGGCGACCATGTCGACGCCATCGACGTCGAACCATTTCCGGACAATTCCTACGCCGATATCCGGTTTGTTCTGATGGTCCGCGGCGACGATCTCGACCTTGATCGACGGCACCGATTTCTGAAAATCCTCGGCCGCCATCCTGGCGGCAGCGATCGACCCTGGTCCGCTCAAATCGGACAATGGCCCGGTCTGGTCATTGATGATGCCGATCCGGACGACGCCACCGGAGAGTTCGGCAGCGCGGGCGGCCGCGAAGGATCCGATTGGTGCCCCAAAGATCAAAAGAGCAGCGACCTTGAGTATCGCTCTTCTCGGGTTCGCGCGGCCGTTCCAAATCATGCGGGTATCTTTCCAAGTGTGGCGCCACGTTTCCGGCCCTCTAACCAACGGGTCAAGCAACCGTCATCGCATTTGATTTGAGCTTTAGAGCAGCCTTCTGCACCGCGGCGGCGCGCTTGCGAAGCCAGGGTTCGGCCTCAAGGCGCATTTGGGAAAGCAGTTCGGGCGGCGCATTCTGCACCGTGATATCGAACGGCGGCTGCGGTTGGTATTCCAGCATAAGCTGGAGTTTCTTCGCGACGTCTTCGCCGCACAGCTTGGATGCGAGCTGAAAGCCAAAATCAATTCCGGCGGTAACACCACCCCCGGAAATGCGGTTACGGTCGATCACGACGCGCTCGTTGACCGCGATGGCGCCAAAGGCGGCAAGCTGCTCACTCATCAGCCAATGGCAGGCCGACTTGTATCCGTCGAGCAGGCCGGCGGCGCCGAGGATCAGGCAGCCCGCACAAACCGAGGTGACGTAGCGAGCCGATCCGCCCTTGTCGCGAACGAACGCAATCACCTCGTCATCACCCAGGAAGTCGACCAGCCCCGGGCCGCCGCCGATGCAGAACACGTCCAGATCCGGGCAGTCGGCGAAAATGGTGGTCGGCAACAGCGGCAGGCCCACGTCGCTGATGACAGGTTCGATGCGTTTCCAAAGCAAATGCACGCGAACGTTCGGAAGGCGGGCAAAGACTTCGAAAGGTCCGGTGACATCCAGTTGGGTCATCCCGGGAAAGAATAGAATTCCGATGTCGATCGGCTTGCCGGACATGGTGCACCTCCGTTTTGAACGAAGGCAGGTTGACAGGCCGGCGGGTTTGCCGAAATGTCATAATACACGCATTTCCTGCCAAGATTTGCTCTGACAAAGCCCGCTCATGGCTCGTTCCCAAGCCCGCCGTCTGGTCTTCGTTCTCTTTGAGGATTGCCTGCTGCTCGACTTCGCCGGGCCGCTGCAGGCATTTGAGCTTGCCTGCGAAAACGCCGAGGCCGGCCGTGCGCCCTATGTCTGGCAGATCTGCTCGTTGAAGGGCGGGCCAGTTCGAACCTCGTCCGGCCTGGAGGTGATGACAACCTCGCTCTCCGACTGCGACCGCGTCAACATCGACACGCTCATCGTCGGTGGCGGGCCCGGCGTTCATCGTGCTTCTGCGGAGGCCGCGCTCGTCGAATGGTTTCGCTTGGCTGCGCCGAACACAAGACGTGTCTGCTCCGTCTGTACCGGTACGTTTGTTTTGGCTGCAGCCGGCCTGCTGCATGGGCGACGCGCTGTCACCCATTGGGGCTCCTGCGAGCTGCTCAGCGCCCAATACCCCGACGTTTCGGTGTTGGTCGATCCGGTCTTCGTTCACGACCGCGGAATTTGGACGTCTGCGGGGGTGACGGCAGGTATCGATCTTGCGCTCACCTTGCTGGAAGATGATCTCGGACACCGCGAAGCCATGCGTATCGCGCGCCGTTTGGTGGTGTTTTTGAAGCGACCCGGGGGGCAGGCCCAATTCAGCGTGCCGCTGTCACTGCAGGCTTCCGAAGACAGGGCGTTCGAAAATATCTCGACCTGGATGCAGGATAATCTCGGCCGTGATTTGCGCGTGGAGAGTCTGGCCGCAAGAGCAGGAATGAGCCCCCGCACATTCGCGCGCGTATTTCGGCAAAAGACCGGCCGGACGCCCGGCAAAGCGGTGGAAGAGCTTCGCGTCGAGGCCGCCCGCAGGGCGCTGGAAGAATCCGTTGCCAGCATCAAGGAAATCGCGGCGCGCGCGGGATTTCAAAGTGAAGAGCACTTGCGGCGCGCTTTCCGCCGCCGTCTACACGTGTTGCCGCAGGATTATCGGGTTCGATTTTATCAGGGGCAAAGGCAATAGCCGGCAGGGCGGATTAGCAAAGCGAAGCGTGTCTACCACCTCTCCGAAATCGTTGGCGTCAGTGGTGGGCACGCTGCGCTTTGCCCACCCTACGAATCCAGATCCTTCCGCACTTTCGCAAATACGTTGCGAAACATCTCCGGCGTCAGCACTCGCGTGTTCGTATTGTAGCGCGAGCAGTGATAGCTGTCGTAGAGCCTGACGGCGCCCACGCCATGCACGGCACCGTGCGCAAAGGGGGCGGCGCCATTGCGCAGGCCGAGTGCCTTCAATGTCGATTCATGGGCGATCCGCCCGAGCGCCACGATCGCGCGAAGCTTCGGCATGGTCGCGATCGTCGCGACCATGAATTGCCGGCAGGTGTTGATCTCGGCAGGCAACGGCTTGTTCTGCGGCGGTACGCAGCGCACCGCGTTGCTGATCCGGCAACCGACCAGCTTCAGTCCGTCATCCGGACGTGCCTGATAGACGCCTTTGGCAAAGCCGTATTCGAGCAAGGTCGCATACAGCAAGTCGCCGGCGTAGTCACCGGTGAACGGGCGTCCGGTGCGGTTGGCGCCCTGCAGGCCCGGCGCCAGTCCGACAATCAACAGTTGCGCGTTGGCATCGCCGAATGAAGCAACCGGTGAGTTGTGCCAATCCGGCTGCTTCGCGCGGGCTTCTGCGCGAAATTCGGCGAGCCGCGGGCAGAGCGGGCAGTTGCGGTCAGGTTCGGCAGAAGTTGGTAGGCCAGTCATGTTTCAAAGCGCTTCGAGCGAAAACCAGGCCCCGGAGCTGATCCGGTTCGCGTCAAGAACGCGCATCAAAACAAAAAGCCCCGGTTCTGTTTCAATCAGAACCGAGGCTCTAGCAGTGTACTGGCTCATTCTCAATCGTCGAATTCGTCCTCGCCGCCCCGCGGCGCCACCGTGGTCGCGCGCTGCAGGAATTGCGGGGAGTGATGACGCGGTTCGCGCGGGGCAGGGCGCTCGGACGGATCGCGGCCCAGTTTTGATTGCAGCTCGACGAGGTCGGTGAAGACGTCGGCCTGGCGGCGCAGTTCGTCGGCGATCATCGGTGGCTGGCTCGAAATGGTCGAAACGACCGTGACACGAACACCGCGACGCTGCACTGCTTCGACCAGCGAACGGAAATCGCCGTCGCCCGAGAACAGCACGATCTGGTCGACATGCTCGGCGAGTTCCATGGCATCGACGGCAAGTTCAATGTCCATGTTGCCCTTCACCTTGCGCCGGCCGGAAGCGTCGATGAATTCCTTGGTCGCTTTGGTGACGACGGTGTAGCCGTTGTAGTCGAGCCAATCGATCAGCGGACGGATCGAGGAGTATTCCTGATCCTCGATGATCGCCGTGTAGTAGAACGCACGCAACAGCGTCCCTCGGCTCTGAAATTCCTTGAGAAGGCGCTTGTAATCGATGTCGAAGCCGAGCGTCTTGGCGGTTGCATAAAGGTTGGCGCCGTCGATGAAGAGCGCAATCTTGTTGGAAGCGGGTGACATCAAATGGTTCTCACGTTGTTGTTAGCTTTTCTAGCGCAGCGGCTATCGACCGCGCGCACTTTCTAGGTCTGTTGCCTAAAGTTCGGTGAATCGTGCCCCACGACAGTCACCACTGCAATTATGGTGAGGCGAGGGCGAAAAACCTAGACTTTTGACAGTGCAATGAAGAGATTTACTTGTCCTGTACGGCAACCTCGCCGCGTCTGGACGCTCCGGCCATTCTGGCCCCGAAGCTGGGGTATCAGAGCCCATTAGGAAGGCAAATCACAAATTTAGTCTTGCGAAACGGCCTCCGCCACTATAACTATCCCCCAATACCGACATATTTGGCCCCAAATAACGGAGCGACAGTCTATGGCGCGCGTCACCGTGGAAGATTGCATTGACAAGGTCGACAACCGGTTCGACCTGGTGTTGCTGGCTGCACATCGCGCCCGTATGATCTCGTCCGGGTCACAACTAACGGTTGATCGGGATAACGACAAGAACCCGGTCGTTTCGCTGCGGGAAATCGCCGATTCCACTATTTCCCCGGAAGACCTGCGCGAGGAACTGGTTCATTCCCTGCAGAAATTCGTCGAGGTCGACGAGCCAGAGCCCGATACCGTGCCCTTGATCGGCTCGGCCGGCGCCAGCGTCGATGCCGACGACACCGAGGTCGCGGTCGAGCGCATGACCGAGGAAGAGCTCCTCAAGGGCCTGGAAGGCCTGGCGCCGCCGGAAGAGCAGCCCGAAGAGGACGAGTGATCCGGAACATCCCGGACCGTTCCAAACTCCCCGATCTGTCAAAGGCCCGGACATCCGTCCGGGCCTTTGCTTTTGTTGACAATTTTGCGGTTACAATGCGTTCTTGGCCGGCGCGGCAGAAATCGGCTGACTTAGCCTGTCCGGCGGGTCACCGGGTTGGGCGTTGGATAGCCGCTGGCCCAAGCGAAATTGAACCGTTTCGCGGCCCGAGCGGCGTGCATCGCCGTTCGAAAACGCATTAGATACGTAAGCAGCGGGACCCGTCCGGGTCTGGTGGAAGAGGGCAGTAATTGGATGGCGTATTGGCGCCGCAGTTCCCGGCAAATGCAGGCCGCAACCGGCCAGGTCGCGGTCGCGCCGACCTCGCCTGTGACGGAGAAGCCGAAATCGCGCTCGCGCATGATGCGGCAATACGATCTGGTCGAGCGCGTCCGCTCGTACAATCCGGACACCAACGAAGACCTGCTCAATCGGGCCTATGTCTACGCGATGAAGGCGCACGGCACGCAGACCCGCGCTTCCGGCGATCCCTATTTCTCGCATCCGCTCGAGGTCGCGGCGATCCTGACCAACCTCAAGCTCGATGACGCCACCATCGTAGCCGCGCTGCTGCACGACACCATCGAGGATACCGAGGCGACGCGCGCCGAGATCGACAACATCTTCGGCCACGAGATCGGCGCGCTGGTCGAAGGGCTCACCAAGCTGAAGCGGCTGGAACTGGTCTCGCGCGAAGCCAAGCAGGCCGAGAACCTGCGCAAGCTTTTGCTGGCGATCGCCGACGACGTTCGTGTGCTGCTGATCAAGCTCGCCGATCGCCTGCACAACATGCGCACGCTGGAATTCGTGCCGCACGCCTCGCGCCGCCGCATCGCCGAGGAGACGCTGGACATCTACGCGCCGCTCGCCGGCCGCATGGGCATGCAGGAGATGCGCGAGGAGCTCGAGGATCTCTCGTTCCATACGCTCGATCCGGAAGCCTATGCCGTGGTGATGCAGCGGCTGGACGCGCTGGCCGAGCGTAACCGCAATTTGATCGGCGAGATCGAAAGCCAGCTTTCCAAGAACCTGCAGAAGAACGGCATCACCGCGCGCGTCTATGGCCGCCGCAAGCAGCCGTTTTCGATCTGGACCAAGATGGAGCGTAAATCGGTCGGCTTCGAACAGCTGTCCGACATCTTCGGCTTCCGCGTCGTGATGCCGGATGTCGAAGCCTGCTACCGCGCGCTCGGCGTCGTGCACACCACCTGGCCGGTGGTGCCCGGCCGCTTCAAGGATTACATCTCCACGCCGAAGCAGAACGACTACCGTTCGCTCCACACCACCGTGATCGGCCCCGGCAACCAGCGCGTCGAACTGCAGATCCGCACTGAGGAAATGAACCAGATCGCGGAATTCGGCATCGCAGCGCATGCGTTCTACAAGGAAGGCATGGGATCGCCGACCGAGCGGCTCAAGCACGAATCCAACGCCTTTGCCTGGCTCCGCCACACCGTCGGAATCCTCTCGGAGAGCGCCAATCCGGAAGAGTTCCTGGAGCACACCAAGCTCGAGCTGTTCCATGACCAGGTGTTCTGTTTCACCCCGAAGGGCAAGCTGATCGCGCTGCCGCGTCAGGCCAATGTGATCGACTTCGCCTACGCCGTGCACACCGATGTCGGCAACTCGGCCGTCGGTTGCAAGATCAACGGCAAGTTCGCGCCTTTGTCGTCGGAACTGCAGAACGGCGACGAAGTCGAGGTTTTGACCTCGGTCGCTCAGTCGGCGCCGCCCTCGGCCTGGGAATCGCTGGCGGTCACCGGCAAGGCCCGCGCCGCGATCCGCCGCGCGACCCGCACCGCGGTACGCGATCAATATGCCGGCCTCGGCCGCCGCATCATCGACCGCCTGTTCGCCCGCGCCAAGATCGAATACGCCGACGACAAGCTGAAGGGCGCGCTTCCCCGGCTGGCGCGCGCCTCGATCGAGGACGTGATGGCATCCGTCGGGCGCGGTGAACTCAAGGCCTCCGACGTCGCCCGCGCCATGTATCCGGACTACAAGGAAGAGCGGATGGTGCGCTACGGGGCCAAGAAGAGCCTCGCGGTGAAATTGAAGCTCAAATCGCCGCCGCATCCGGCGCGCAGCGCCTCCGTCATCCCGGTGCGCGGCATAAATTCCGATTTGCCGGTGAAGTTCGCGCCGAACGGCGGTGCGGTGCCGGGGGACCGCATCGTCGGCATCGTCACGCCGGGCGAGGGGATCACGATCTATCCGATCCAGTCGCCGGCGTTGAAGGATTTCGAGGAGGAGCCGGAGCGCTGGCTCGACGTGCGCTGGGATATCGACGAAACCATGCCGCAGCGTTTCCCGGCGCGGATCCTGGTCCATAACGTCAACGAGCCCGGCAGCCTCGCCCAGGTCGCCACCGTGATCGCCGAGCATGACGGCAATATCGACAATATCAGCATGTCGCGCCGCTCGCCTGATTTCACCGAGCTGACCATCGATCTCGAGGTCTATGACCTCAAGCATCTCAGTGCAATTATCGCTCAATTGCGCGCCAAGGCCGTCGTCGCCAAGGTTGAGCGCGTCAATGGATAGGCGGTATCGTCGTTGCGGCTGCGCGGGTCATGCCCGCGCATGACATCCGTGCTATCTCTGCTGCTGCAATTCAGTCTGTGAGACCGTCATGCCCGTTCCTCCGCTCCGCCTCGGCGTCAATGTCGACCACGTCGCCACCTTGCGCAACGCGCGGGGGGGCGCGCGGCCGGATCCGGTGCGCGCCGCGCTGGCCGCGATCGAGGCCGGCGCCGACGGCATCACCGCGCATCTGCGGGAGGACCGCCGCCACATCCGCGACAGCGACATGGCCCGCCTGAAGGCCGAAATCTCGAAGCCGCTGAATTTCGAGATGGCGGCCACCGAAGACATGCTGAGGATCTCGCTCGCCACAAAGCCCCACGCCGTGTGCCTGGTGCCGGAGCGCCGCGAGGAGCTCACCACCGAGGGCGGATTGGACGTGGTCGGCCAGCACAATGCGCTGGCCCCCTTCATTGCGCGGCTCAACGATGCCGGCATCCGGGTGTCGCTGTTCATCTCGGCCGACCCGCAACAGATCGAGGTGGCGGCAAGATTGCGCGCGCCCGTGATCGAGATCCATACCGGCGGCTGGTGCGACGCCGTGGTCGACGGCCACACCGCAAAGGCCGAGGCGGAATGGCAGCGGATCGTGGCGGGCGCGGCCTTGGCGCGCGCGGCGGGGCTGGAGGTCCATGCCGGCCACGGCCTCGACTACCAGACCGCCGAGACGATCGCCGCACTGCCCGAGATCGCCGAACTCAACATCGGCTATTTCATGATGGGGGAGGCGCTGTTCATAGGCCTTGGCGAGACCGTGCGGCAGATGCGGGCCGCCATGGACCGCGGCCGCCAGAAAATCGCAGGCCGGACATGATCATCGGGATCGGCTCCGACCTGATCGACATCACAAGGGTTGCCAAGGTGATCGAACGCCATGGCGACCGCTTCCTCGACCGCATCTTCACCGACGCCGAGCGCGCCAAGGCGGCGCGGCGCGCCAACAGCGAAAAGATGGTGGTCGCGACCTACGCCAAGCGATTCGCCGCCAAGGAGGCCTGTTCCAAGGCGCTCGGCACCGGGATCCGGCGCGGCGTCTGGTGGCGGGACATGGGGGTGGTGAACCTGCCGGGCGGCCGTCCGACCATGAAACTGACCGGCGGCGCGCTGGCCCGGCTCGAGGCGCTGACGCCGGAGGGGTTCGAGGCGCGGATCGATCTGTCGATCACCGACGACTGGCCGCTGGCGCAGGCCTTCGTCATAATTTCGGCGGTCGTTCCCGGCAAATCTTGAACCGCGCAGGCGTTTGCGCCGGGGGTTCAATATAAAACTAAAAATCATTGATTTATCAATGGATTATGAAGTTTTTACGGGGCGCTTGATTGCGCGCCCACGAACAACCGTCTAAAACGCGGCAAGCAACGTGTTCGAGCCAGGGCCGATTCAGGTTAGCGCCGGAATTGGCTCTCAACTTCAGTATCGAGACCATTTTCCTGACGCGAACGTTTCAGGCGATTCGCGTGCGGAAAACGTTCTGCCACCGTGCGGGCAAGGGCTCGCGGGAATTGGGAAAGCGATGAGCGTGACCTCCAGCACAAAATCTGAAAGCGGCTTGGGTGAAACCATCCGCGTCGTCATCCACGCTCTCCTGATCGCGCTCGTGATCCGCACCTTCCTGTTCCAGCCGTTCAACATCCCCTCGGGATCGATGAAGGCGACGCTGCTGGTGGGCGATTACCTGTTCGTCTCGAAATATTCCTACGGCTACAGCCACTACTCCATTCCCCTGTCGCCGCCGTTGTTCTCGGGCCGCATCTTCGGCTCGGAGCCGAACCGTGGCGATATCGTGGTGTTCCGCCTGCCGAAGGATGACTCCACCGATTACATCAAGCGCGTGATCGGCCTGCCGGGTGACCGCATCCAGATGCGGGAAGGCCTGCTCTACATCAACGACAAGCCGATCAAGCGCGAGCGCTTGTCCGATTTCATCGGCGAAGACCCTTGCGGCTCGGATGCCACCGCGCGCGTCAAGCGCTGGAAGGAAACGCTGCCGAACGGCGTCAGCTATGAATCGCTCGATTGCGTCGACAACGGCTTCTACGACAACACCAACGTCTACACCGTGCCCGCCGGCCACTTCTTCATGATGGGCGACAACCGCGACAACTCGACCGACAGCCGCGTGCTGTCGGCGGTGGGTTATGTGCCGTTCGAGAACATCGTCGGCCGGGCGCAGATGATCTTCTTCTCCATTGCCGAGGGCGAACATGCCTGGATGTTCTGGCGCTGGCCGACCGCCGTGCGCTGGAATCGCCTATTCACAATCGTGCGATGATCGACGAAACAGCGACCATTCCTGACACATCGACCTCGGGTGAGCCGGGCCAGCAGGCCGAAGCCGCCGGCGTCGCTGCGCCGAAAAAGAGGCGCGGCAAGGCCGGGGCCAAGGCGGCCGCTGCCGCGATCGAGGGACGCATCGGCTACAAATTTTCCGATCCCGCGCTGCTGACGACCGCCTTTACCCATGTCTCCGCCTTGAAGCCCGCGACCCGCCATCGCGCCGACAGCTATCAGCGGCTGGAATTCCTCGGCGATCACGTGCTCGGGCTGATTATCTCCGACATGCTGTATCGCGCCTATCCGCGGGCCGACGAGGGCGAACTGTCCAAGCGTCTGGCCGATCTCGTGCGCAAGGAAAGCTGCGCCGACGTCGCAAAATCGCTCGGGCTGCTCGACGACATCAAGCTCGGCGCGGTAGGCGCAGGGGCGGGCGCGCGCCTGCGCAAATCCGTGCTCGGCGACATCTGCGAGGCCGTGATCGGCGCGATCTATCTCGACGGCGGCTATGCGGCGGCGTCGCAATTTGTCGAGCGCAACTGGCTGGAGCGGATGCGCAAGCCGCGCCGGCCGCTGCGCGATCCCAAGACGGTGTTGCAGGAATGGGCCCAGAGCAAGGGATTGCCGACGCCGGTCTATCGCGAGATCGAGCGCACCGGGCCGCATCACGACCCGCAGTTCCGCGTCGCCGTCGATCTGCCGGGCCTTGTGCCCGCCGAAGGCGTCGGCGGCTCCAAGCGCGCCGCCGAGAAGGTCGCGGCCTCCGTGATGATCGAACGCGAAGGCGTCGGCGGCGGCAGCAATGACAGTTGAACCCACACCCGGCGCGCCCGCCGAGACCGCTTGCGGCTTTGTCGCGCTGATCGGCGCGCCCAATGTCGGCAAGTCCACGCTGGTCAACGCGCTGGTCGGCTCCAAGGTCACCATCGTCTCGCGCAAGGTGCAGACA
Organism: Bradyrhizobium algeriense; assembly: GCF_036924595.1. NCBI lineage: Bacteria > Pseudomonadati > Pseudomonadota > Alphaproteobacteria > Hyphomicrobiales > Nitrobacteraceae > Bradyrhizobium > Bradyrhizobium algeriense. The sequence goes on from NZ_JAZHRV010000001.1 coordinate 2,536,248, forward strand.
ACCCGCGCCCTGATCCGCGGCATCGTGATCGAGGACAATGCGCAGATCATCCTGGTCGATACGCCCGGCATATTCTCGCCCAAACGAAGGCTCGACCGCGCCATGGTGTCCACCGCCTGGAGCGGGGCCCATGATGCCGACCTCGTCTGCGTGCTGCTCGACGCCAAGGCCGGGATCGACGACGAGGCCGACGCGATCCTGAACAAGCTTGCGTCGGTTCAACACCCGAAAATCCTGGTGCTGAACAAGATCGACCTGATCCCGCGCGAGAAGCTTTTGGCGCTGGCGCAGGCCGCCAATGAGCGCATGAATTTCGAAAGCACCTTCATGATCTCGGCGCTGTCGGGCGATGGCGTCGACGACCTGCGCAAGACGCTTGCGAAGATGGTGCCGTCGGGGCCGTTTCATTACCCCGAGGACCAGATGTCGGATGCGCCGCTGCGGCATCTGGCAGCCGAAATCACCCGCGAAAAGATCTACCGCCAGCTCCACCAGGAGCTGCCGTATCAATCGACCGTCGAGACCGATAGCTGGACCGAGCGCAACGACAAGTCGGTTCGCATCGAGCAGACCATCTTTGTCGAGCGCGAGAGCCAGCGCAAGATCGTGCTCGGCAAGGGCGGCGCCACCATCAAGTCGATCGGTGCGGATTCGCGCAAGGAGATCGCCGAGATTCTGGGCGTGCCCGTGCACCTTTTCCTGTTCGTCAAGGTGCGCGAGAACTGGGGCGACGACCCCGACCGCTACCGGGAAATGGGGCTGGAATTCCCCAAGGAATGATCAAGCAATAAAGAAGAACAAGCCCGATGAACGTACCCCGGAACGTAGTGTGGTTTGAGGCTCTGCTGTATTTGTCGCTGACGCTGGACTCGGTGTCGGTGGCGTTTCAGGACCGCACGCCAAAAGCCGACATGACCGCGCAGATGGTCAACGTGGCGACTCTGATGGCGGCCGGCCTGATCCTGCTTCTGGTCTACTTCGTCTGGCTCGCCGCCCAGCGCCGCAAGAACTGGCCACGCTGGGTGCTGGCGGCAGCGCTGGTGCTGTCGGTGATTTCGCTCGTGCAGGTGATCGGCGCAAAGGGCCTGGCGTTCGACAGCGGCATCGAGGTGATTTCCTGCGCACTGACCGCGGCGGGGCTGTACTTCTCCTTCACCGGCGACGCGGTGGGATGGTTCAACGCGTGACGTTCTTGCTGCCATTCCGGGGCGCGAAGCGAACCTCAGATGCGCAATTGCGCATCGGGGAATCTCGAGATTCTCAGGTGCGCAAGGGCGCACCATAGTTCGATGCTTCGCATCGCCCCGGAATGACGGCGTTGCGGAACGGCTGCGCGTAACCACGAAATCCTGTAAACTCCAGCCATGGAATGGACCGACGAGGGTATCGTGCTGGGCGTGCGGCGGCATGGCGAATCCTCCGCCATCGTCGAACTGCTGACGCGCGCGCATGGCCGTCATCTCGGCCTGGTGCGCGGCGGTGCGGGCAAGCGGATGCGGCCCTTGCTGCAGCCGGGCAACAGCGTCACCACGGTGTGGCGGGCGCGGCTCGACGAGCATCTCGGATATTACGCCATTGAGGGTACGCGCTTGCGCGCGGCCACCCTGCTGGCGTCGGCGCACGCGACCTATGGCGTCACCCATCTGGCCTCGCTGGTGCGGTTGCTGCCGGAGCGCGATCCGCACGAGGACATCTACGAGATGCTCGACCGCACGCTCGACGACTTTGACGATGCCGGCGGCGCGGCGGCCCACCTCATCAGGTTTGAGCTGGCGATGCTGGCCGAACTCGGCTTCGGCCTCGATCTGGAAAACTGCGCCGCCACCGGCGAGACCGCGGACCTGATCTACGTCTCGCCAAAGTCCGGCGGCGCGGTGTCGCGGCGGGCGGGCGAGCCCTACCGGGACCGGCTGCTGCGGCTGCCGGCTTTCCTGCGCGAAGGCGAGGGCGGGGCGAACGGCTGGTCGGACCAGGACCTGCAGGACGGTTTTCGTCTGACCGGGCTATTCCTGCTCCGCCACGTGCTGGAACCGCGCGGGCAGGGCCATTCCGACGCACGGGACGGGTTCATCAACGCGGTGACGAGGAATCGGGCGCGAATCAGTTCGGCGGGGTGACTTGGCTCCTGCCGCCGGTCGTCCCTGCGAAAGCAATGCGAAAGCAGGGACCCATACGCCGTAGCCCATCCATGGGGCGGCGGCCTCAGCCATTTTTCGCCACAAACACCTGTGGTTATGGTTTCCTGCGTTCGCAGGGACGACGGTTGGGGGTGCCGCCCCATTCCCGTCTTGCCCGATTCAGCCGAAAAGTTTAACGCCTCCCCATGGGAAAACGACAGCTGCCGCCGGAAGAACCGGCCGAAATCCACGAGGTCATGCTGCGCGATGCGCTGGAAGAGCGCTATCTCGCCTACGCGCTCTCGACCATCATGCATCGCGCTCTGCCGGACGCCCGCGACGGGCTGAAGCCGGTGCACCGGCGCATCCTCTACGGCATGCGCCTGTTGCGGCTTGACCCCGGCACGCCGTTCAAGAAATCCGCGAAAATCGTCGGCGACGTGATGGGCTCGTTCCATCCGCATGGCGACCAGGCGATCTACGACGCCATGGTGCGCCTGGCACAGGACTTCGCCTCACGCTATCCGCTGGTCGACGGCCAGGGCAATTTCGGCAATATCGACGGCGATAATCCCGCCGCCTATCGCTACACCGAAGCGCGCATGACCGACGTCGCGCGGCTGCTGCTGGAAGGCATCGACGAAGACGGCGTCGAATTCCGCCCGAATTACGACGGCCAGAGTAAGGAGCCGGTGGTCCTGCCCGGCGGCTTCCCGAATCTGCTCGCCAACGGTTCGCAGGGCATCGCGGTCGGCATGGCCACCTCGATCCCGCCGCACAACGCAGCCGAACTCTGCGACGCCGCGCTGCATCTGATCGACAAGCCCGACGCCAAGTCGAAGTCGCTGTTGAAATGGGTCAAGGGCCCGGATTTCCCGACCGGCGGCATTGTTGTCGACTCAAAGGAAAGCATCGCCGAAGCCTACATGACCGGGCGCGGCTCGTTCCGCACCCGCGCCAAGTGGACCCAGGAAGAGGGCGCCCGCGGCACCTGGGTCGTCGTCATCACCGAGATCCCGTGGCTGGTGCAAAAATCCCGGCTGGTCGAGAAGATCGCCGAACTGCTGAACGAGAAGAAGCTGCCGCTGGTCGGCGACGTCAGGGACGAATCGGCCGAAGACGTCCGCCTCGTGATCGAGCCGAAATCCCGCGCGGTCGATCCGGCGCTGATGATGGAATCGCTGTTCCGGCTCACCGAGCTCGAGAGCAAGATTTCGCTGAACCTCAACGTGCTGATCAAGGGCAAGATCCCCAAGGTGGTGGGGCTTGCGGAATGTTTGCGCGAATGGCTCGACCATCTGCGCGACGTGCTGGTCCGCCGCTCCAATTACCGCAAGACGCAGATCGAGAACCGGCTCGAAATTCTCGGCGGTTACCTGATCGCGTACTTGAACATCGACAAGGTGATCAAGATCATCCGCACCGAGGATGAGCCGAAGCCGGCGCTGATCAAGGCGTTCAAGCTCACGGAAGTCCAGGCCGACGCCATCCTCAACATGCGCCTGCGCTCCTTGCGCAAGCTCGAGGAATTCGAAATTCGCACCGAGGACAAGAACCTTCGCGGCGAGTTGAAGGGCATCAAGTCGCTGCTCGGTTCCGAGACCGAGCAATGGTCCAAGGTCGGCGAGCAGGTTCGCAAGGTCCGCGACCTTTTTGGACCGAAGACGCCGCTCGGCAAGCGCCGCACGATGTTCGCCGATGCGCCCGAGCATGACCTTGCTGCAATCGAGGAAGCCTTCGTCGAGCGCGAGCCGTGCACGGTCGTGATCTCCGAAAAGGGCTGGGTGCGAACGCTGAAGGGCCATGTCGAGGATATCTCGGGCCTTGCGTTCAAGACCGACGACAAGCTTGACCATGCCTTCTTCGCCGAGACCACCTCTAAGCTTCTGCTGTTTGCCACCAACGGCAAATTCTATTCGCTCGACGTCGCAAAACTGCCCGGCGGCCGCGGCCATGGCGAGCCGATCCGCATGTTCATCGACATGGAGCAGGACGCCGCGATCGTGTCGCTGTTCGTCAACAAGGGCGAGCGCAAATTCCTGATCGCGAGCAGCGAGGGGCAGGGATTCGTGGTCAAGGAAGAGGATTGCGTCGGCAACACCCGCAAGGGCAAGCAGGTGCTCAACGTCACCATGCCGAACGAGGCCTGCGCGATCGCGACCGTGCAGGGTGACACCGTTGCCGCGATCGGCACCAACCACAAGATGGTGCTGTTCCCGCTCGACCAGGTGCCGGAAATGGCACGCGGCCGTGGCGTGCGGCTGCAGAAGTACTCCAGCGCCAAGCTGTCCGACGTCGCCGTGTTCGAGCTCAAGGCGGGGCTGACCTGGAAGGATTCCGCCGGCCGCGAGCAGAGCATGAGCGCCAAGGAATTGTCCGACTGGCGCGGCAACCGCGCCGACGCCGGCCGTCTTGCACACGGCCTGCCGAAATCGAACAAGTTCTTGAGAGGGGTGGAGTAGGCCCCGAGAGGCAGGATTACGGTTTCGTAATCCGGCCTCCATTTTTCCCGATCCCCTTTGACGGCGTTCTTGTTCTCGCCGATGCTTGCCCGAGGGGCAGGGAGGCGGCATTGCGCAAAGCAGGATCGCGACGGCTCATCACAGCAATCGGCCTTGCGCTCACGTTGTGCGCAATGCCCGCGACGCTCCGCGCCCAATCGATCCCCGGCGCGATTCCTGAATCCGCCAAGGCACTTTCCCAAGGCGAATGGCCGGCTTATGCCGGCACCTACGCCGCGTCGCGCTATTCGCCACTAACGCAGATCGACCGCGAAAGCGCAAAAAACCTCCGCGTCGCCTGGCGGTGGAAATCGCCTGACATGGCGATCAAAGAAGCGAATCCGAAAATCGGCCCGACGCGCGCCCACGAATCGACGCCGCTGATGATCGGCGGCGTGCTCTACACATCGACGACGTTGTCGCAGGTCGCGGCGATCGATGCTGCGACCGGCGAAACCAAATGGGTGTTCGATCCCAGGGTTTACGAAAACGGGCTTGGCATTCCGGCGAATGACGGCTGGCTGCACCGTGGCGTCGCCTATTGGCGCAATGGCGATGACGAGCGCATCATCATGCTCACGGCATTCGCGCAGATGATCGCGCTGGATGCGAAGACCGGGAAGCCGGTGCCGGGCTTCGGCAACGACGGCCGGATTGACCTCTCGCAAGGGCTGCGCCGCCCGGTCGATCGCGACTATTACACCATGAGTTCGCCGCCCGTGATCGCGCGCGGCGTCATTGTGGTCGGTTCGTCTGTGATGGACTGGTGGCGGAAAAGCCCGTCGCCGCCCGGTGACGTGCGCGGCTTCGACGTGGTGACCGGCCGGCTGCTCTGGACCTTCCACACCGTGCCGCAGGGCGAGGAGCCCGGCGTCGAAACCTGGCAGCGGGAATCGTGGCGGGAGGCCGGCAACGCCAATGTCTGGGCGCCGATGAGCGCGGACGAGGATCTCGGCTATGTCTATCTGCCGGTAAGCACGCCGACCAATGATTACTATGGCGGCCACCGTCCCGGTGACGGGCTTTATGGCGACAGCCTCGTCTGTCTCGAAGCGGCCACCGGCAAAAAAGTCTGGCACTACCAGCTGGTGCATCACGGCTTGTGGGATTACGACACCCCGGCGGCGCCAACCCTGATCGACATCACCGTCGGTGGAAAGCCGGTCAAAGCGGTGGCGCAGGTGACCAAGCAGGCGTTCGTCTACGTCTTCGATCGCGTCACCGGCCAGCCGGTGTGGCCGATCGAGGAACAGCCGGTATCGGCTTCGAGCGTGCCCGGCGAAAGCGCATCGAAGACCCAGCCGTTTCCGACGCGGCCGGCCCCGATCGACATTCAGGGCGTGCGAGACGAAGACCTGATCGATTTCACGCCGGAGCTCCACCAGGAGGCAAAGGACATCGTCGCGAAATACGATCACGGTCCGCTGTTCACGCCGCCATCCGAGCGGGGCACCATCCAGGTGCCCGGCGTCGCCGGCGGCGGCAACTGGGCCGGTGCCGCGATCGATCCGGAAACCGGCATGCTCTATGTCGGCACCTATCGTCTGCCGTTTGTCGTCACCGTTCGCAGACCGAGGCCGGGTGAATCGCCCTACGACTTCATCGGTGAGTTCCGCTATTTGTCCGGACCGCGCGGTTTGCCGCTGCTCAAGCCGCCATTCGGCAGCATGCTCGCCATCGACATGAACAGCGGAGACCACCGCTGGCGGATCCCGGTTGGGCGTGCCGAGCTTATTCCGACCATTCAGCAGCTCGGCATCCGTGAGCGCTTGGGATTTCCAACCCGCAGTTGGGCGCTGATCACCAAAACGGTGATGATCGTTGTGCAATCCGGTTATTTCAGCGCGCCGCGCTTGCCGCCGGGCGGCACGCGCCGGATCGCGGATCTCAACAATTTCAATCCGCATCTTTGGGTCTACGACAAGACTTCAGGCGAAATGCTGGCGGAGATTGCCGTGCCGGCCAACGCGGTCGGCGCGCCGATGACCTACATGGCCGGCGGCAAGCAGTTCATCGTGTTTCCGGTCGGCGGCGGTCCGCTGGTGGAGGAACTGATCGCGGTCTCGCTGTAATAGTATTCGATAATCTGCGCGCTATATAAGTCGCCGTCGAAACATCAGAGACGACGGCTCAGCGGATGGCGCACGATCACGCTCATCACAATCATTCCCACGGGCATGATCATTCCCATGGTCACGCCGGCCACAGCCACGCGCCGGACAATTTCGGCTGGGCGTTCGCCATTGGCGCCGCGCTCAACACCGCGTTCGTCATTGCGGAGCTGATCTTTGGCTATGCCGCCAATTCATTGGCGCTGATTTCGGATGCCGTTCACAATCTCTCCGACGTGATCGCGCTGCTGCTGGCATGGGGCGCGGCGTTGCTGTCGCAGAAGCAGCCGACGCAGCGACATACCTACGGCTATCGCCGGGCTTCGATCCTGGCGGCGCTGTTCAATGCTGGCCTGCTGTTGGTCGCGGTCGGCGGCATCGTCGTCGAGGCGGTCAACCGACTCTACAGCCCGGCGCCGGTCGCGGGCTGGACGGTCGTAGTGGTTGCGGCCTTTGGCGTCGCCGTCAACGGCTTCACCGCGCTGCTATTCATGCGCGGCCGTCATGGCGACCTCAATATTCGCGGCGCCTATCTGCACATGGTGGCGGACGCGGGCGTTTCGCTCGGCGTAGTCGTTGCCGCCGGGGTCATCATGCTGACGGGCTGGCTGTGGCTCGATCCCGCGATCAGCCTCGTCATCGCCGCCGTGGTGTTCTGGAGCGGATGGGGGCTGGCGCGTGACAGCGTCAACCTCGCGCTCGACGGCGTGCCGCGCGGTATCGAGCTTGCCGAGGTGAGGGATTATCTCGCCGGCCTCGAAGGTGTTGCCGAGGTGCATGACCTGCACATCTGGGCGATGAGCACCAACGAGACCGCCCTGACCGCGCATCTGGTGCGGCCCGGCGGCACCGACGACGCCTTTCTGCACGGGGTCTGCGAGGAACTCTCGCACCGCTTCAACATCCACCATTCCACGCTGCAGATCGAAGCCGCCGCCGAAGTCTGCAAGCTTGCGCCGGCGGAACGGGTGTAATGCCGTAGGACGGCGTTACGCCACGTTTACACCATCCCTGCAAACCGCATCGCTACGCCCGCCGCGCACGACCCTGCCAACACCCATAGCATCCCGATGCTGAGACGGAAGATCGCGGTCGCCGCGGCAGCCGCCAGCACGAAGGCTGCGAGGTCGAGGCTTCCCCACATCGGCATGTCGAACGAGAGCCCGAACGAGCGGACCGGCGTGGTCTGCCGGAACAGCGTGTGCAATCCGAACCAGATCGAGAGGTTCAGGATCACGCCGACCACGGCGGCGGTGATCGCAGACAGCGCGCCCGCCAGCCCCTTGTTGCCGCGCAGCGTCTCGATATAGGGCGCGCCGAGGAAGATCCAGAGGAAGCAGGGAATGAAGGTGACCCAGGTCGCCAGCAATCCGCCGAGCGTGGCCGCAACCATCGGCGACAGCGCGCCGGGGTCGCGCAAGGCTGCCATGAAGCCCACGAACTGCAGCACCATGATCAGCGGGCCCGGCGTGGTCTCGGCCATGCCGAGGCCGTCCAGCATCTCGCGCGGCTGCAGCCAGTGATAATGCTCGACCGCCTGCTGCGCGACATAGGCCAGCACCGCATAGGCGCCGCCGAACGTCACCATCGCCATCTTGGAAAAGAACAGCGCGATCTGGCTGAACACGTTTGCCTGTCCAAGCCCGATCAGCAGCGCCGCGACCGGCACCACCCACAGCAACAGCCACACCGAGCTTACGCGCAGCGCACGGCCGACGCTCGGGCGGACGTGGTCGGGCAGTTCCTCGCCGAGCAGGCTGTCGACGGCGGCCGACTTCTTGCCGCCGCCGCCATGCTCGATGGCGGCAAATTCCGGCCGTCCGCTCTTCGCGCCGAAATAGCCGGTCACGCCGGCCGCGATGATGATGATCGGGAAGGGGACGTTGAAAAAGAAGATCGCGACAAAGGCGATGGCCGCCAGCGCAATCATCACCCGGTTGCGCAACGCGCGCTTGCCGACGCGAACGACCGCGTGGACCACGATCGCGAGCACTGCAGCCTTCAACCCAAAGAACACCGCCTCGACGAAGCCGACATTGCCGTAAGCCACGTAGATATAGCTCAGGCCCATGATGGCGATGATGCCGGGCAGGATGAACAGGCCGCCGGCCATGATGCCGCCCGTGGTCCGGTGCAGCAGCCAGCCGATATAGGTCGCGAGTTGTTGCGCTTCCGGCCCCGGCAACAGCATGCAGTAGTTCAGCGCATGCAGGAACCGGCTCTCGGAGATCCAGTTCTTCTCCTCGACCAGGATGCGGTGCATCACCGCGATCTGCCCGGCCGGCCCGCCGAAACTCAATACGGCGACCCGCAGCCAGACCCGGAACGCTTCGCCGAAGCTGATACCGTGACCGAGGTCGCGGCTTACGCCGGCCTCGGCCGCCTTGTCGATCGTGGCTTCCATTACGATTTCGCCTTGTTGGTCGGCCAGTTGTGCGTCTCGCCTGACGCGTCGCGGCACCAGCGGTAGAACGCGTCGTACAGCGTCATGCCGGCCTCGAGCTGTTCGAGATCGTCGTCGAACATGCGCGACAGGCCGAGCGAGGCGGCGAGCAACCCGGGTGCTTCCGGCGACAGATCGAGCCGCCCGGTATCGGCGCCGCGCACCATCGCCGCCAGCCGCAGCAGGGGCGGCGTCGCCAGGCCGAATTCCTCGATCATCACGTCGAAGGTGCAGAGTTCCCCGCGGTGGCTCCAGAACACGTTCTCGACGTCGAAAGGCGCTGCGTTGAAACGCTCGCCGACCGCCAGCACTTCCGGCGGCGAGACGAACAGGAACACGGCGTTTGGATCCACAAAGCGGCGGATCAGCCAGGGGCACGCGATGCGGTCGATCTTCGGCCGCGCGCGGGTGACCCAGACGGTGCGACCTTTCGCGTCACGCGCGGGCAGTTTTTCCGCCGGCACCAGCGGCAGTTTGGCCGCTTTCCAGCCTTCAAAACCGCCTTCCAGCGCTTCGGCCGAAACATCGAGATGCCGCAGCCAGGCGGCCGTGCCCTGCGCCAGTTTCTGACCGCGCAGGCAGACGACAATGGCCGGGCGGCCGGAAAATTCCTCGCCCCAATCGGCGGCTTGCTCGTGGTTGCGCCTGATAGCACCGGGAATCAGCCGCGGGTCGGCGGCGAAATCCTCGTCGGTGCGAACGTCGATCAGGGCCGGCGTGTTTGCCGTGCCGATCAATTTGGAAAGCTTGTCCGGAGATATCGTTGTGAAGGATGACATGGCTGCGCCCTCGTAAAAAACGGGACGCGATACTTGGGCATGTCGCCTCGTGGGGAGATCGCAAAATCCCCATGGGGGCGAATTAATCGCGTGCGGCTTCTTCTGTCAACCCGCTGGCGGGCCCACGTTGGATGGGTAAGAGCGAAGCGAAACCCATCATTTCGTTCGTCGGCACCAACCGATGGGTTTCGCTTCGCTCTACCAATCCTACCCAAGGGGCGCTTGCGAACTGCCGGTTTCGGTCCTAGCTTGCGCGTCATCGGGGACGAAGCAGGCTCCCCGTCAGACGGTCCGCCGTCCAAGGTCTGCGCACCTCTCGACGTGTCGAGGATGGCGCATGGACGCTGGGATGACCGATATCGGGACTGAACCAAAACCCTCCACTGCCAACGCGCTGATCAAATTGCTCTATGTCGCGCGAGGCCTGCGCGGCTTCGGCGACGGTTTTGCCATCATCATTCTGCCGGCCTATATGACGGCGCTGGGCTACGACGCCATCGCTGTCGGCATCGTCGCGACCGCATCGCTGCTGGGAACCGCGTTGCTGACCCTGGTCGTCGGCTGGGTCGCGCCGCGCCATGACCTGCGTGCGCTCCTGATTTTTGGCGCAGGTCTGATGGCGGCGACCGGCCTTGCGTTTCCGGGCGTAGAGCACTTTGTCCTGATTGTGCTTGTGGCGTTCATCGGCACCATCAACCCCTCGGGCGGCGATCTCGGTGTGCTGGTTCCGCTCGAGCATGCGGTGCTGGCGAAGAGCGCCACCGACGACCGACGCACGCAGGTGTTTGCGCGCTACAGCCTGATCGGGGCGCTCTGCACCGCCGCCGGCTCGCTTGCGGCAACCTTGCCCGATCTGCTGGTTGCACACGGCGGCACCACGCTCGGCGCGTTCCGCCTGATGTTTTATGCCTATGCTGCGCTCGGGATACTCAGCGCGGCGCTTTACCGTTACGTCCCACACGCGCGCGGCGAGGAGAGGGCACAGCAAGCGCCGCTCGGGCCCTCGCGCGGTACAGTCTACAAACTTGCCGCGCTGTTCAGCATCGATGCGTTCGCGGGCGGCTTCGTTGCCCAGTCATTGCTGGTGCTCTGGCTGTTCGAGCGTTTCGACCTGTCATTGTCCGCGGCCGGATTGTTTTTCTTTTGGTCGAGCACGCTCAGCGCCTTTTCCTATCCGGTCGCCGCCTGGATTGCCAAGCGCATCGGTCTCGTCAACACCATGGTGTTCACGCACATTCCCTCCAGCATCTTCCTGATCCTGGCGGCGTTCTCGCCGAATCTCTATCTGGCGCTTGGGTTGCTGCTGTTGCGCTCGGCGCTGTCGCAGATGGACGTGCCGACCCGCACCTCCTACGTCATGGCCGTGGTGACGCCGGCCGAGCGGCCGGCGGCTGCCAGCGTCACCGCCGTGCCGCGCAGCCTGGCATCCGCGATCAGCCCGGCGATCTCGGGTGCGCTGCTGATGACGGCGTTTACGGGGCTACCGCTGGTGGTCTGCGGCACGCTGAAGATCGCCTACGACCTCGCGCTCTTGTTCTCGTTCCGCCATATCAAGCCGCCGGAGGAGAAGCGCTAGCGGTCGATCGACGGTTCAATGCTGCGCGACGGCTGTTTTGTCGAGCGCGGTGCGAACGTTGCGCGCCAGCTTCAGAGCGTCATCATTGGCCCAGAAATGAACGAAGAACATGCGCGGCTCTTCTGCAAGCATGTGGCTGTGGATCGCGGTGACCTCGATATCTCCGGCACGTAGCGCCCGGATCAGGGGATTGACCTCGTTGCCGGTCACGAGAAAATCGCCTGTTATGGCGGCCTTGCCACCGCCGGTCGGCTGAAAGTTGATGGCGTTCGCGCCGCCGAGAGCGGCGTTGACCTGCATTCCGTTTTCCTTGGCCGGATCACGCCTTGGAATGCCGTATTGGTAGACGCCGCCATTCACGGTACCCTTGGCGCCCATTGCAGCGTCGATTGCTGCGGTATCGAGATCAATCGCCGGCGCCGCGGTGGCGGTGGTGGCTGGTGGATCGAAGGGCGTCTTGCTTGCCGAAGAAAGCGCCGCGCGGATCGCTGTTGCCATTTTTTCGGGGTCGCCGTGTCCCGCCACATGCATGTAGAAGGTCGCGGGAGAAGCGCGGAGAACGTGATTGTGGATCGCGCTGACGTCCAGCCCGCTATCCAGCAATTTGGTCATGACCGGCGTGATTTCTGTATCTAGCAGCACCAGGTCGCCCATCAGCATCGCCTCTCCTTGCATGGGCGCGAAGGCGACCCATCCTCCGAGCGCCAGCGCCGGCTTGATCGCGACGCCGTCCAGCGTGACGTGCAGATCGGATCGCGGCAGCCCGTAACGATGCACTTCGCCGCTTACCGTGGCGATCTTTCCGATGGCAGCGTCTACCTTCTTCCAGTCGATAGCATCGGCGCGGGCGGCCTGTGACAGCAGGAGCGCTGTGCCGAGCGCGAGTAGCGTAAGAGATTGCTTCATGGTGCTCTCCTTCTTGCGCCCATGTTCGGCCGCACATGGCAAGGTTCCCGCGGGACGTGACGCAGCGCGGCCGAGCATTGATGGATTATTGTGAGTCTGGGTAAGCATTCGGGCATGTGTATGCGCCTCCGGGAAACCGGGACGCGATACTTGGGCATGACGCCTCGTGGGGGGATCGCAAACCCCCATGGCCGTATTCAGCCACACTGAAGTGGACTGTCAACGTGGCCAGACGCCGGCAACCGTAACGGTGTGATGAGAACGGCGCGAGAGCCTTTATTACAAGCGCATTTACCGCGAAACGTTCGGAAAAACGAACCTGCGTTCACCTTCAATTGATCGATGGAGGTAGGATCGCTTGGCCTTCGGCTTCAGCGCGGCTACCAGGGCGGTCGCCGTCCGTCGGGGAGGGGGTCCATCAATCGTCGCTCATCACGTACATGCGACCATTGCGCCAGCTTGATCTCCGGAGAGTCGGGCGCGTTGGCCTCTTCCGCGTGAAAGGCGAGTTTCTGGTTTGCCTGCACCTGGTATTTGGCGGCCTGTGCGAGCCAGTACCATTTCTTGTCCGGTTCGCTCAGCGCGCGCTGACGGCACTCGGCTTCCAATTCACGTAAGCGGGTCGCTTCATTCATAGCCAATTCCAGAGCCTTGAAGTTCCAACAGAGCGGAGCCTCGAAACCACCGGAAACGGGTTCCGGCACCTCGTCATGACAAAAACTTCTTGACGCCCTGCTATGCAGGTCGGAGGCAATTGATTGAAATTTAGAAATGGATTGATGCGATAATTAATGGGCCTGGCCGGGGCTGCCCCAATCCATTGCGATATTGCTCGCGAATGCCCGCCTACACGATCAGCAGGGCGCCCGAGACCAGAAGAAGCGCCAGCACGATCTTCCGGAACGTTGCCTCGTCGAGCCACCCGAACAGTTTCAGCCCAAGCCAGGTGGCGGCGAACAAGGCCGGCAATCCAATCAGGAACAGCTTGATCGTATCCGGCGTGATCGCGCCCCTGGCGCCGATCCACAAGGCGCTCATGGCGAAGATCGCAACCGCCACTGGCTGAAACATCGCGCGCTGCACGTCCTTTCGGCCAGCCGCGCAAGCCGCACCAGATCGTCACCAGAATTTCGGCAAGCCCGGTGATGCCGCCGAGCACGCCGTTGAGGAAACCTATGCCGGCGTCGGCCGCGGCGCCGCCCGCTTTCACCGCGGGGATGGCCGGCCGCAGCAGCGCGTAGAGGCTGTAGAGCACCAGGAAGGCGCCGACGCCATGCGCACATGGGCGGGATTCGCCCAGGTCAGGATGCCGACGCCGATGGGAACGCCAAGCGCGGCGCCGGCCACGAACGGCCAGAGCTGCCGCCAGTCCAGGGCGCCGCGCAGCTTCCAGACCGAATAGCCCTGCACGAGCAGCCCGAATGCGATGATCAGCGTCGCCGTTTGCAGCGGGGTGAGGATGTAGAGCCAGATCGCAAATACGACGAGGCCGAAGGCGAAGCCGGACAGGCCGGCGACCAGCGCGCCGGCGAACGTCGCGAGAAGAAACAGCGGCAGTTCGAGTGTCGTTCCATCCATGTGCCCGCTCCACAGAAAAGCGAGCAACGCTTGAATGGGATCGCCATTTGACGGGGAGGCTGCGATTTCCCCGTGTTCAGGTTATGCCCGGCAAGTCCTGGCGCGCAAGCTGTATCGTCTGGCCTGCTCGCGATGATCGTGCTGCTGACAGTTGCCGCCATGCTGACAGTTGTCGCCAACGGATAGAAAGATTCGCACGACAAACGTTTTTTGCTCGCACGCTGCTCTGTCGCGACCATATGTTCAGCCAAGCGCTGCAGTCGATGGCGCGTTGAATGCGGAGAGATGGCGTGGGCGAATGGGTTGGGGTCGCGATCGCGTTGGTCTCGAGTTGTCTCGGCGGCACCGCCGCGGCGATCACGCGCTATCTCGCCGGCAACACCGATCCGATCACGCTTGCGATCCTGCGCTGGGCGATCGGCTTTTGTTGCGTGCTGCCGGCGGCGCTGTTGCTGAAGGCGCGATGGCCGCAACAGCGGGATTTGCCGGCCGTCGCCGCGCTGGGCTTTTGCTTCTTCGGCGTATTCTTCGTCCTCTACAATATCGCGATGTCCTACACGACGGCGGCGCGCGCCTCGCTCGCGCTGGCGACGTTGCCGCTGCACACCATGGTGGTCGGCGCAATACTCGGCATCGAGCCGCTGACGAAGCGGAAATCGATCGGGGTCTGCGTCGCGGTGCTCGGTGTCGCCGCCGCGCTCGCGACGGGATTGTCGGCCGCGCCGCCGGGAGCCTGGCGCGGCGAGCTGATCATGACCGCGGCAGTCTTGTGCATGGCGTTCTACAATGTCTGGTCTCGCCCCTTCATCCAGCGATCGAGCGCGCTTGGCTTCCTCACCGTCGGCATAGGGACCGGTGCCGCGGCCCTGATCCTGGTCGGCTTGTCGACGGGAAGCGTCGCGGCATTGAGCCAGTTCAGTCCGCCGCAATGGATCGCCGGCATTTATCTCGGCGTTGCCGGCGGTGCGCTGGCGTTCATCCTGTGGGTGCTGGCGCTGGAGCGGGCGTCGCCGACGCGCGTCGCCAACACCATGACCGTCAATCCGCTCGCGGCCGGGCTGCTCGCCACGCAACTCGTCGGAGAACCGATCACGCCGAATCTCGTGCTCGGGCTTGTCGCGGTGTTCGCCGGGATCTGGATCGCAACGTCGGAAGTCAGGAAGCCTGCTTGATGCTCACGCCGCCGCGATGGCCTCGATCTCGATCAGGAAATCCGGACCGTAGAGCTTTGACACCTCGACCAGCGTGACCGCGGGCGCGGCCGGCGGCGTCACCGAGGCAAAGAAGGGGTTTCGGGCTTCGCGATAGGGGCCGAGATTATCCATGTCGGTGAGGAATACCGTGAGCTTTACCAGATTGGCCGGCGTGCACCCGCGGGCCTCCAGCGCAATCGTGAGATTTCGAAACACCTGCTCCGCCTGGGCTGCGAAATCATTGCTGCCAACCACATTGCCGTCGCGATCGAGCGCGGTCTGGCCGGCGATGAAGATGATGCGCCCCGCGGTCACCTCGACGATCTGCGAATAGCCGGGTGGCGAGCCGAGTTCAGGCGGATTGATGCGGGTGATCATTCAGGCATCTTCTTCTTTCGTCACGCTTCGAGGCGGCGGCGCCCGCAGCAAGCACAGCGCCGCCAGCGCCGCAAGACTTAGCGCCGACGATACGATGAGGATGCGGCTACCCATGACGTCGATCAGCAGGCTGAACGCCAGCGGGGCGCCGGCCTGCGCGATCCGCGCCGGTGCGCCGATGATCCCGAGGCGGTAGGCGTAGTTCTGCGGGCCGAAGATCGCGAGCGGCATCGTGCCGCGCGCTATGGTCAAAATGCCGTTGCCGGCGCCGTAAAAGACCGCAAACACGCTGGCCGCGCCGCCGCCCGCCAGGCCGAGGATCGCCGCGCCGATCGGGTGCGTCAGGCATGCCAGCCGGCCCGAGACCAGCGGGTGATAACGACTGAGGAAACTCGCCTCGAAGATGCGGGCCGCCACCTGCGCCGGACCCATCAGCGCGCCGGCCGCGACCGCTTGCAGCGATGTCGCGCCGGCGGATTCCAGGATGCGCGGCAAATGCGCGGCCATCGCGCCGGTGACGGTCCACGCGGCGGCGAAGGCGAACGCCAGCAGGATCATGGTGCGGTCGATCGGGATGTGCGGCTTGATGGCTGCGGCAATGGCGGCCTTTGCGCCCGCGACCGGCGGCAGCATCAACCAGTTGATCGGCAGCCCGATCAGGATGTGTGCCGCCGCCCAGGCAAAGCAGGTGTTGCGCCAGCCGATGGTTTCGAGTCCCCACGCGGTCAGCGGCCATCCGACCGTGGAGGCGAAGCCCGCGATCAAGGTGATGCCGGTAATGGAACGCCGTGCCTTGTCGCCGTAGATGCGGCCGAGCGCGCCGAAGGCGGCGTCGTAGAGGCCCGCACCCATGCCGATGCCGAGCAGGAGCCAGGCTGTAAGCAGCACCGGTATCGAATAGGTGAGGCCGAGCAGGGCGAGCCCCGCGGCCAGCGTGACATTGGAAATCGACAGCACGGAGCGGCCGCCGACCAGATCAATCTGCCGGCCGATGCGCGGGCCGAGCATCGCCGAAATCACCAGCGAGGCGGAGAACGCGGCAAAGATCCAGTTCGAGGAGACGCCGAGATCGCGCGCGATCGGATCGGCGAGGATCGCCGGCAGATAATAGCTGGAAGCCCAGGCCAAGGTCTGCGTGGTGCCGAGCGCGACAATGATGGAAAACTGGCTGCGATTCACGGCTGCGAAGTCTCTCTTCTCGACCAATAGAGCGCCAGGGGTCCAAGGAGGATGCCCGCCGCCAGCACCGAAAATGCGGCCATCCAGGCCGACGCACTCTGCGGGCCACCCGCCGCATCGAGCGCTATACCCACCGCCCATGCGCCAAGCGCGGATAGGCTGAAGCCGACGGTCGAATGCATCGCCATGGTGGCGCCGCGATGGCTCGGGTCTGCGGCCATCGACATGCCCGAGGTCAAGGCACCGGAATCGGCAGGAACCGTGATGGCATAGACCAGCATCAAGGGCAGCAGCAGCCACGGCGATCTCTCGGCGCATATACCGATCAGAAGCGCAACGGCGGCGGAGGAGAACATCACCGCCGTGACGGCACGGTGGCGGCCGAACCTGAGTGCGAGCTCATTGCCGAGAATGCTCGCGGGCATCGCGAGCAGCGAGAACACGACGCTGACCACGATCGGCGTCAAAATCGAGGCGTCTGAATTTCTCAGCGAAACAAAGGTCCAGAACGCCACGATCCAGGTTCTGATGCCGTAGAGCTCGAAACAATGCGCGCCGTAGCCCAGCACGAACCCCATGGCATTCCGGTTCTGGAACACCGGCGCGAAATCCAGCAGGCGTCCCGTCGCCGGCTTCGGCTCGACCGGCCGTAGCAGGAAGCAGACGGTGAGCATCACGAGCGGCCCGGCGGCCGTGACGAAGAATGCGATGCGCCAGCCCCAGGCTTCGGCGACGAGTTGGGAAACCAGAAACGACAGGCCGACCCCGAACGAAAAGCTCGACGTGTAAAGCGTGATCGCGCGGGATGAATCGCCCGGCGCGAGACGATCCGTCAACGCTTTCAGGCCTGGCATATAGGCGCCCGCAAAGCCCACACCGGCGATCGCGTTGAAGAGCGCGCCCGACCAGAGGCCGGTGGCGAACATGCCGAACAGCAGCGTGCCGAGCGCGCTGAGTGCGGAGCCTGCAATCAGGATCTTGCGCGCGTCGACACGGTCGGTGAGCGTCGCCAAAAACGGGACAGCCAGCATGTAACCTGCCGCCCCCGAGCCCGCCAGCAGGCCGGCTTGCGCGCCGCTAAGATGCCACTCCGGAATCAGGAACGCCGCAAGAATGGATGGCACGACGACGTGCGGGAGCAGGCTGCCGAGTTGCCCCAGGCACATCGCGACAATGACGGATCGGCCTTCCAGAAAAATTCCGTTCACTCCCTATTGATCAGGAGGCGCAGCCGCACCCCGTCTTGCCATCCTGCTTTGATTTCTCATCCGCGACGCAGCAAGCGTCAACATCCGATAATGCAGGGCCGCCGCAACAATTGCTGGCATCTGGCGCGAGCGCTCGGCTGCAGACACCGGTCTCGGGCAGCACCAGTTCGACGCGCTCTGCGGCCGCGCGGTCGCCGACGATGTCGGCGGCAATCGAGCGCACCTGCTCGTATCCCGTGAGCATCAGGAAGGTCGGCGCGCGGCCGTAGGATTTGATGCCGGCGAAATAGAAGCCGGGTTCGTCCTGCGCCAGTTCACGGGCACCGTGCGGCCGCACGGTGCCGCAGCTATGCTCGTTGGGATCGATCAGCGGCGCCAGCGCGACCGGGCACTCGATCGCCGGATCGAGCCGGATGCGCAACTCGCGCGCAAAGTCGAGGTCCGGGCGAAAGCCCGTCGCAACGATCAGTTCGTCGGCGTTGACCCGGCGGGCCGAGCAGCCGGAGAGGGCGGCCACGACAAGGCCGGGGCCGTCGGCGATGAGATGCGAAACACGAAATCCGCTTTCCAGCTTGATCCGGCCGGCGGTCACCAGCGCGGCAAAAGCCGCACCCAGTTCGCCGCGGGCGACCAGCTTGTCGTTGGCGCCGCCGCCAAAGGCCTTGGCGGGATCGCTGCCGCGCAACAGCCAGACCGGTCGGGTTTCAGGTACTTCTGCCGCAAGCTTCGCCAGATCGGTCAGCGTGCCGATCGCGGAATGTCCTGATCCCAGCACCGCGACCGTCTTGCCGGCATAGCGTGCGCGGTCCTTACCCAATACGTCGGGCATGCCGTAGGCGATCCTGTCGGTGGCCTCTGTCTCGCCGATGGCGGGGAGGCCGTTCGCGCCCGCCGGATTCGGCGAATGCCAGGTGCCGGATACGTCGACGACCGCATCGGCCTTGACGATCTCAGGACCTTTCCCGTTCTGATACCGGATTTCGAACGGTGCCGTTTCGCGGCCCTTGGTCTTGAGCTTGTCGAAGCCCGCCCGGCTGATACCGGTGACACGGCTCGACGTGCGGATGTGCGGCTTGAGCGCGGCGTGGGCCGCAAGCGGTTCGAGATAGTGCTCCACCATCTCCGCGCCGGTCGGATACCGATCCGGTTCGGGAGAATTCCAGCCGGTCGTCGCCAGCAGCCGCGCCGCCGCTTTGTCGACGTTGTATTCCCATGGCGAGAACAGTTGAACATGGCCCCATTGCCGCATGGCGTGGCCGACATTGTCGCCGGCTTCCAGCACGATCGGCTGCAGGCCGCGCTCCAGAACATGGGCGGCGGCGGCGAGGCCGACCGGCCCGGCTCCGATGATCGCGACGGTCTTGGCTTTGCTCATGGCATTCTCCCATAAAACTAGAAATATCGAAATAAGGGTCGCAAACGATGATGCTTATGCCGCCGTCTTGGCATCCTTTGTTTCAGCGCTCTCCGTGCAGCATTCCGCGACCAGAAAACCCACCAGCTCCCGCATCACTTCGTAGTTGGCGTGGCAGATCAACGTGGTCGCATCGCGCACCTGCGTCACCAGGCCCGCCACCACCAGCGCCTTGATGTGGTGGGAGAGGGTGGAGGGCGCGATCTTCAGTTTCTCCTGCAGGCGTCCGACCGCAAGCCCGGCACCGCCGGCGCGGATCAGCGCGCGGTAGATTTTCAGCCGGGTCGGATTGCCCAGCGCTTCGAGATGGGCGGCGGCGTCATCGAGTTTCATGGCGACATCCTCTCACGCGACTCGAGTATCGTCAACTATATTTCTAGAATAATCGAAATAGAGCGCGGTGCTTCTGGCGGTTGGGTTGACAGAAGATAATATATCGATAAGTCTGGATATATGGAATCAGAACAAGCCATTCTCGCGCTGGCAGCGCTTGCTCAATCGACCCGTCTCGACGTGTTTCGCCTGCTGGCGAAGCACGAACCGGACGGGCTCGCTGCCGGTGACATCGCCAAGGCACTCGCCGTGCCTCAAAACACTATGTCTTCGCATCTGGCCGTCCTTTCCCGGGCGGGACTGGTAACGGCGCGGCGCATCAGCCGCTCGATTGTCTACCGCGCCGATCTCAAGGCCTTTCAGGCCGTAGTCCTGTTCATGTTGCGGGATTGCTGCGACGGGCGTCCTGAGATCTGCGGACCGCTGATCGAAGACCTCGCGCCTTGCTGTCCGCCAAAGACAAGGAGGAAAGCGCATGTCTGATTGCATCTACAACGTTCTCTTCCTGTGCACCGGAAACACCGCCCGTTCGATCCTGGCGGAATCGATCCTGCGCAAGGATGGTCATCGCAACTTCCGCGCCTTCTCGGCCGGCAGCCAACCAAAGGGGACGGTCAATCCATTTGCGATCAAGGTTCTCAATCGCCTCGATTACCCCACGGCCGAATTGCGATCGAAGAGCTGGGAAGAATTCGCAGGTAGTGATGCACCCGTGATGGATTTCGTTTTCACGGTTTGCGACAACGCCGCGGGCGAGTCTTGTCCGGTTTGGCCGGGACAGCCGATGACGGCCCATTGGGGGATTGAAGACCCGGCGGCCGTTGAGGGAACGGACATCGAGAAGGAAGCGGCCTTCGTCGCGGCGTTTCGGTATCTCAAGAATCGAATTGCTGCCTTCACCAGCCTGCCTTTGGTTAGCATCGACCGGCTGTCGCTCGGGACACGGCTGCGCGACATCGGCCGTATCGACGGCTCAACGTTCGGTCAAGACAGGGCTGGCTAATGTCCGAATTCGATCTGCTACGCCGGCTCGCGGCCGAAGCCCTCGGGACCGCGCTATTGGTCGCGACCGTGGTCGGCTCCGGCATCATGGCCGAGACCTTGACCAAGGATGTCGCACTGGCGCTGCTCGGCAATACGCTGCCGACCGGCGCGATCCTGGTGGTTCTCATCAGCATTCTCGGGCCCGTCTCCGGTGCGCATTTCAATCCCGCGGTATCGCTGGTCTTCGCCTTGAAAGGCGAACTGACGGCGCGCGATGCGCTCGGTTACGTTGCCGCGCAAGTGGCCGGAGGGGTCGCCGGAACCGTGGTGGCGCATGCGATGTTCGCGCTGCCGCTGATTGACGCCTCGCTGAAAATGCGAACCGGCGGCGCGCAATGGTTCGCCGAGGGCGTCGCCGCGTTCGGCCTGGTGGCGACCATCCTCGCCGGCATCCGATTCAACCGGTCCGCGGTGCCTTGGCTGGTCGGCCTCTACATCACAGCGGCCTACTGGTTCACGGCCTCGACCTCGTTTGCCAATCCTGCCGTTGCCATCGCGCGCTCGATGACCAATACGTTTTCGGGCATTCGTCCCGCCGATCTTCCCGGCTTTATCGCGGCCGAACTCTGCGGCGCGGTCGTGGCGCTGATCTTCATGAACTGGCTGCTGCGCGGCGCAGGCGAGGCGGCAACGACCAAGGAGGCTCAGCCATGAGCGTGACCATCTATCACAACCCCGCCTGCGGCACCTCGCGCAACACGCTGGCGATGATCCGGCAGAGCGGCGAGGAGCCCGAGGTCATCGAATACCTGAAGACGCCGCCGAGCCGCGCCCGGCTGGTCGAGCTGATCAAGGCCCTGGGCCTCACGCCACGGGAGCTGTTGCGCGAAAAGGGCACGCCCTATGCCGAGCTTGGCCTGGCCGATCCAAAGTGGAGCGACGACGAGCTGATCGACCTCATGCTTGCTCATCCGATCCTGATCAACCGGCCGATCGTGGTGACGCCGAAGGGCGTGCGGCTGTGCCGGCCGTCGGAGTTGGTGCTTGATCTGCTCGATCACCCGGTCGATTCCTTCGTCAAGGAAGACGGCGAGGCGGTGACGCGCGCGAAGGGTTGAGGGGCGCGAGGCTTTCACCCGTCACGATTGCGCGGCATAATGGCGGCATGGAACTCACGTCCCGTCTGCGCCTGATGAACTGGCTGGTCAACCAGGGTCTCACAGGCCTACCCGAAAATGATCTGATCCGCGGTTTCTGCCAACGCTGCCGCGCCGAAGGCCTTCCCGTATCGCGCGGGATGGTCTTCATCGATACGCTGCACCCGATCTTCGAGGGCCGCGGCTTTCGCTGGAACGACGCCGAGACCAACGAAAGCGACGTCTTCGAATATGGTTCGACCAACGAGGGCGAAGCCGCGCAGGCCTGGCGCAGTTCGATCTTCTACCACATGCTCGAAAACGGTCATGAGGAACTGCCGGTCGACCTCGCCGATGGCGGGACTCACAGGTTCAAGTTCGTGAACGAACTCGCCGAGAAGGGCCACAAGCATCTGGTCGCCTATGTGCACCAGTTCGGCGAAGCCGGCACAATGGGGCAGATGGACTGCGTCTATTCCTATTGGGTGACCCGGCACGACGATGGCTTTGGCGCGCAGGGGCTGGCGGCGCTGCGCGACCTCGTGCCGGTGCTGGGGCTGGCGATCAAATCCGCGGCGCAGGCCGACATCACCAAGACGCTCGGCCGCGTCTATCTCGGGCGCGACGCGGCCGAACAGGTGCTGCGCGGCCGGATCGCGCGCGGTGTCACTGAGCGCATCAACGCGGTGCTGTGGTTCTCCGACCTGCGCGGCTCGACCGCGATCAGCGAGAGCATCGATCCCGGCGAGATCATCCCGTTCCTCAACGATTATGCGCAAGCCTCGATCGACGCCATCCATGACGCCGGCGGCGAGGTGCTGAAGCTGATCGGAGATGGTGTGCTGGCGATGTTCACCCATGACAACATGGCGGTGGCAAAACGCGCAGCACTTCACGCCGAGCATCGTTTCCGCCGCAACATGAAGGCGCTCACCGTCCGCCGCACGGCCGAAAACCGGCCGGTCACCACGGCCCATGTCGGCCTGCATGTCGGCGAGGTATTTTACGGCAATATCGGCAGCGACGACCGGCTTGACTTCACCGTGGTGGGACCTGCCGTCAACGAGGTCAGCCGCATCGCCTCGATGTGCCGCTCGGTCGACCGCGAATTGTTGATGTCGTCGGCGTTCCGCGCAGGCCTTGATGCCGCCGGGCGAAACTATCTGGTGTCCACCGGCCGCTATGCGCTGCGCGGCATCGGCCGCGCGCAGGACCTCTACACGCTCGATCCGGATATTGCCGCGGATGAAGTGGTGGCGGGGAAGTACGAGCGGTATCTGGCGGGTTAGGCCGCGTTGCCGGCCTTCGCCCGCAGCGTGTAGAGCCCAACCGCGGCAAACGAAAACCCCGTCAGCACCATGCTGAGCGCGAACAGCGCCTCGTGCGAGATCGTCGCGGCGAGCCAGACGCCGATGGCCGCCGTCATCATCTGCCAGAAGCCGACCAGCGCGGAGGCAGCGCCCGCTTTGTCGCCGAACGGGGACAGCGCTTGCGCGGTGCCCAGCGGATTGACGATGCCCATGCCAAGCAGGAACACGCTGAGCGCGCCCAGATAGGAAAGGAGCGTGGGGCTGTACAGCGCGACCAGCAGCATCGCGATGCTGCCGGTCGCGGCCGCGATCAATCCGCCTCGGATCGAGCGGTCGAGCCCGTAGCGCGGCGCCAGTCTGGTTGCGAGCATGCCGGCGGCGAACACGATCAACACGGTGCCTGCGAAGAACAGACCCAACTGGATCGGCGTGAGGTGCATCGCCTCGATGAGGATGCGCGGTGCGGCCGAGAACATCGAGAACAGCCCGCCCATGATCAGGCTGACGGTTGCGGCCGGCACCACGAAGCGGCGGTCGGCGATCAAGCCAGAATAGCTTTTGGCGATGGCGAGCGGATCGAGCGGGATGCGCGTTGCGTGATGGGTCTCGCCGAACACGGCGCCGTAGGCGATGGCGCCGAGCGCCGCAAAGGCCGCGACCAGGACAAACTCGGAACGCCAGCCGAACGTGTGGTCGAGCGCGCCGCCGAGCAGCGGCGAGAAGCCGGGCGCCGCCGCCATCGCGATCATGATCAGCGCCATCGCGCGAGCCAATGCAGCGCCCGAAAACATGTCGCGGGCGATCGCGCGGGACAGCACCGACGTGGCACAGGCGCCCGCCGCCTGGATCACGCGGCCGATCAAGAGGCTGGTCAGGTCGGTCGCCAGCGCGCACCAGACGCTGCCGGCAAAGAATACTCCAAATCCGATCAGCACCGGCCAGCGGCGGCCGTAACGGTCCGAGATCGGCCCGACCGCGAGCTGACCGACGGCGAACACGGCGAGAAAGATCGTGATCGCCGAGGTCACCGCCGCGCTGGTGACCTTCAGCGACGCCGCCATCTGCGGCAGCGACGGCAGCAGGATGTTGGTGGCGAGCGTCCCGGTCGCGGCAAGGCCTGCCAACACAGCGATCTGCAGGACGGTCGAAGAGGCCTCGGTACGGCGGCTGGCGTCGATCGCGGCGGTCTGGTCGGTCATGGCGGTTCCCGTTTTAATATGAGATGATATATATCATATAAAACGGGATCAGAAAGCAGCAATCGGCCTCCTACGGGCATTTGGAATAAAACACACGCTTACCCCGTCATTGCGAGCGAAGCGAAGCAATCCATCGTGCCGCGCAAGGAAAGAATGGATAGCTTCGCTGAGCCTGTCATCCGATGGCGTTAGGCGCCGACCGGGTGGCTCGCAATGACGATTTCGCCAACGCGCCTACCGGTCCGCTAACAGCGCGCCGGCTCGCCGACCATGTCCGGCTGCCGCGCCAGCGAGACCGCCGGCGACAGCAGGATCACCAGCGCCTGTGCGCCGAAGATGATGACTGCGAGATAGAGGCAGGCTTCCGCGCTGTAGAGCCCGCCGACGATGGCGCCGAGCGCGGAGCCGAGCGGACGGGCGCCATAGCTCATGATGTTGATGGCGGAGACGCGCCCGAGCAGCGACGGCGGCGTCACCGATTGCCGTAGCGTCGTGGTCGAGATCACCCACAGGATCGGGCCGACGCCGAGCAGGAAGAAGCTTAAGCCGGCGAGCCATGGCGTTGGCACGATGGTCGTCAGCGCCATCACCATTGCGGCGACGAAGCCGGTCACGGGTCCGAGCCCGATCACGGTACCGAAGGCGAGCCGCTGCATTATCCGCGTTGCCAGCAGCGCACCGACCACCATGCCGACGCCATACATCCCAAGCGTCACGCCGACGCCGGTGGCCGACAGGCCGAGATGGCGCACGGCGTAAGGCACGAAGACGGCGAGCAGCAGGAACGACGCCGTATTGAAGATGAACTGGGTGATGAACACCGGCCGCAGCAGCGGGTGATGCAGCACGAACGCGGCACCCTCCCTGATCTCCTGCAGCGGATGGCGGCGCGGGGCAGGGGCGCGGGTCGGTTCATAGATGCCCGACAGCAGTACGACCGCGATCACGGACAGCGCCGCAGCAAAGCCGAAGGCAGGGGCTGCGCCAACCCATCCGACCAGCACGCCGCCGAGCGCCGGACCGCTCGCAAAGGCCACCGTGCGCGCGAGTTCAATCCGTGCATTGGCTGCAGGCAATTGCTCTGAGCTGACCAGCGACGGCACCAGCGCGGGCGCGGCGACGCAGTAGGCGACTGTTCCGCAGACGGCGATGAAGCCGAGCAGGGAAAGCAGCGGCAGCGTCATTTGCCCCAGCCAGATCAGCAACAGGATTCCAGCCAGCGCGGCCGCCCGCAGCGCCTCGGAGCCCGCCATCACCCAGCGCCGCGAGATGCGGTCGGCGAGCAGGCCGGCCGGAATTGCAAACAGGATGAAGGGCAGCGTCAGCGCGGTCTGCAGCAGGCCGGTCTGGCCTTCGCCGACGCCGAGCAGCAGCACCGCAACAATCGGGGCCGCGGCCAGCGCAATTTGTTCGGCCGATTGGGCGGCCAGATTGGACCAGGCCAGGCGGTTGAAGGTTGCGGGCAGGCGAGGCGTCGCGTCGGGTGACATGGCGGAATTCCCTGGGAGATTCGATTCTCGCCCATTGTCCGGCCTAAGGACGATCCAACCCACCCGTTTCCCGACAAGCCTTTCTACAAACAAAAACCTCCACACGCGAACGTGTGGGGGTGGGCCGATCCGCCGAAGTTGTTTGTTGAACTCGCATCAAACGTCAAACAGGAAATCGTGCTTTGTGAGTTCATGAGGCCGCACGTCGGTCAGTTCGATCCGGTCGTCACCGACCTGAACCACCGTGTTGCCATGGTCGCCCCAGATTTTGACATCGCGAAAGTCCAGACGGCCGGCGTTCTCAAACACCAGCATGTCGACGCCTGGATCGAAGTCGGTGATCTCAGCTTTGGTGGATCCGAAATCAAACACGAATCGGTCAGCACCGTCATTTCCCGTCATTGTCTGCTTGCCGGTTCCGGCGAACAGATAATCGCCCTGCGGACCGCCGATCAGCGTGTCGTTGCCGTTGGAGCCGATGACGATCTGGCGGGCTTCGGGATCTTCGGACTCCACGCCGCCGGCAACGCCGGTGTGCCGCACGTAGGTGACGAAGACATCGTCCTGGATATGCTTGGTGTCGGTATTGCGCAGAATGATGTCCGCCAGCGTCGTGCCCTTGATCGCGGCCAACGTCTTGGAATCGAATCCCTGACTCTCGAACCAGAACCGGTCGCCATCGCGCAACGCCTCGAACTGCATCGTAAGGATGGCCTGGAAGGTTTCGCCGACAAGTGCGCCCGGGACATGATTTTCCGACAGGCCGCCAGTCCACAGGCCGACATTGTTGACATTGCCGTAAGCCGCTTTCAGTCCGGCCAGCGTCTCCGGGTCGCTCGTGATCTGGCTGAAATCCGTGTAGGGGTCGAGGCCGAGTGCTTCGCGGGTCTGGTTGAGCGTGCCGAGGCCAAGGTCGCGCGCGCGCTGGATATTGATCGCGGCGAGATCCAGAGATACCGGCGGATCGAAAAGAAAATTGCGCAGGTCGTCGACGATGCGCGCATCGAGCGCCTGTGACGGATCGGCGGCGAGGTGGCGCAATTGTCCGTCGGCGCCGCCATTGTCGATGAAGTTTGCCGCCGGCTGGAAGAACACGTCCTTCAGGTCTTCCTCGGAGCCGGCGATGACCTCGCCGTTTTCCGCAAGGCCCTCGGTTTCGCCCGACACGATCGAATGTCCGAAGCGGAACGCCGCGGCGACGAATTCCAGCGACAGATGGGGATCGACATTGGGATCATAGCCGTCATAGGGCGTGAGCGCGTTCTTGCCGACGAGGTTGGGCAGGAATTCCGAATAGGTGATGTTGGCGATTTCCGCCGTCACGATGGCGCGGGCGTGATTGTAGAGCTGGTCGCCGCTCCAGTTCGGGTGCTCGAGGTGCAGCTTGTCGACCTGATAATTGTGTTCGCGCACGAACAGCGTTTGCAGCGCGGTGAGCGCCGGATTCTCCGCGGCGCGGACGTCGCCGGCCACCACCATGCCGTTGACGATCGGCAGATTGTCGCCCTGCGATGTCAGCATGTGGCCGTCGGCGGTGCGCAGGCTGGCGGCGGTCGCGGCGCTGGACCCATAGACCATCGAGGCGTCTAGCCAGGCGGTGTTGGAATTGACCGCCATGGCTGGATTGGACGTGCCCGCACCGGTCGTGGGATCGATGACGGCGCGGGTGATCGGAATGATGGTGCCGGCGGGAAGCACGGGATCGCCCGCGGGCACCACCACGCTGATGTCGCTGACGCCGTCGGTCCGGGTCAGCGTCATGTCGTGATCGATGAACTGGCCCCAGGCGTACATGAAGGCGGAGACGCCTTCCGGGTTCGCCACATCAGGGTCGCCGGCGCCGACCACAAGATTGCTGATGGTGCGCGGATTATTACCGCCGAGCGGAACGGAGATGCCGTCGGCGAAATGCGCTTCCCCGATGCGTCCGAATTCGGTGCCGGCAGCGTTGAGGGTGGAATCGGATTGATTGTTCTGCGAGCCGTCGAAGCTGCGGTATTCGATTTTTGCCGGCTGCGGACCCGGTTGGCACGGCAAATCGTGATGGCCATGCCCGCCATGCGACTCATGCGGCCGGTGCGAATGGCCGTGAAAATCGCCGAAGTGAAAATCGTCACGGTCTCCGTCGTGGTCGCCCCAGGTCCGGTCTCCCAAAGTCCGCTTGAACTGGCGCATTCGGCTGCTCCCCTCAGTTGCAATTGCGAATTAGTCGCAATTACTGTCACTAATGAGAGGCATTTGCAACAAGGAGGCATGCGACCGTCGGCCTCACCTGCAAGAGTCCCCCTCTGGTTCCGGCAAGGCACAAGGGGAGGGTAAGAAAGAGGCCTGCCGCGTCACGGCGGCAGGCCTCGCTTGACGTCGATTTGTACGGGCGTTTTGGCCGCTTACGTCTTGGGGCCGAGCGTCGCCTTGCCCGTTCCCGAGATCGTTGCGGGCGGTGTCATCTCGTCATCGTCATTGTCATCTTCTGCGGCCGGCGGCTCGGCGGGAGCTGCCAGTTGCTGCGCGGCCAGCGCGTTGGTCAGGGTGGTCAGCGCATCCGGGCCGGCGGCGAAGCCACCCTCGGCGAGGATCTTGTCGATGATCGGCTTGAACGCCGAGACTGACAGCAACTGTGCGGCAAGGCCGTCGCCGAGGCCAAGACCGTTGCCATGACCGTTCATGGCGCCGTTGCCGCCGCGGCCGAGCATGCCGCCGGTGTCGAAGATCCGGATGTCGGAAATCTTCTCGATCGGCTTGACTGCTTCGGCCAGCGCGTTCGGGATGATGTTGATGCGCGCCAGCGTGAGATCGTAGTCAACCATCGCCGAAGAGAGCTTGTTGCGGGCCTCCGCCTTCAGCGCCGCCACCTCGGCCTCGGCCTGGCCGAGCGATTTGACGCCGGTCGCGCGGGTGATCGCGGCCTCGGCGTCGGCCTTGGCCAGCACGCTGATGGCTTCCGCCTTGTTGTTGGCGGCCTGGTTTTCGGCTTCCGCCATCACGGTGATCGGCATCGCCTCGGTCTCGGCGGCCTTGCGCGCCGCGATCACGTTGATGATCTTGTCGCGTTCGGCGATTTCGACGGCTTTGGCGGTGGTGACCTTTTCCTCGGCCGCGATCGCAAGCGCACGCGCGGTCTCGGCGACGGTCTGCGCCTCGGATTGCTCCTTGCTCTTGGTGGCGACCGCGATGGCGCTTTCCTGCGCGACGATCTGCAAGTCACGCTCCATTTCGGTGTTGCGGCGCTTCACCGCCAGATCGGCCTCGATCTTTCTGGTGTCGCGCAACTGATTGGCTTCGGTCTGCTTGTTGGCGACCGCCAGTTCCTGCTGGATGCGGTATTCCGCTTCGTTCTGCACCGCGGTCTGCTCGACCTGTGCGGTCTGCGCACGCATCGCGGCGGTCTTGTTGGCGATGTCGCGCTGCTGCGCCAGTTCCGCCTCGCGCTTGGTAGCCTCGATCGTCAGCGTGGTTTGGCGGGCGACGAGGTCCTGCTGCGCGATATTCACCTCCGTGGTGCGGACGATCTGGTTGCGCTCCTGTTCGCGTTCCCTTGTGATCTTGGTCAGCGTCGTCAGGCCGTGCGCGTCGAAGAAATTGCTCGGGTTGAAATGCTTGATGTCGCTCTGGTCGAGGCGCGTCAGCGACACTGACTCGAGCTCGAGGCCGTTGTTCTGGATGTCGGCGCCGACCGCTTCCTGCACTGATTTTACGAAGGTCGCGCGCTGCTCCTGCAGCTCTTCGAGGTTCATGGTGGCGGCGACCGAACGCAGGCCGTCGACGAATTTGGCCTCGATCAGCTCGCGCAGTTCGCCTGCGTTGTTGGTGCGGCTGCCCAGCGTCTGCGCGGCGAGCGCGATCGACGAGCTGTCGGGTTTGACGCGCAAATAGAATTCGGCGCCGATGTCGACGCGCATGCGGTCCTTGGTGATCAGCGAGTCCGGTCCGCCGCGGGCGACCTCGAGCCGCAGCGTCTTCAAATTGACCGCGGCCGTCGAATGGAAGACCGGAAGGACGATCGAGCCGCCGTCGAGGACGACTTTCTGGCCGCCGAGGCCGGTGCGGACATAGGCCTCGTCACGCGTCGAGCGGCGGTAGAGTTTTGCAAGCAGGAGACCGATAACAAGAACGACAATGACGCCAATAGCGACGGGTACTGCAAGTTCCCACATGTTTTAAGCCCTGTCTGAACGTTGTTGTGCAATGAGGTCGGTTGGAGCGGAAATGGCGATAAAGCTCTTGGCGTCACGGTCGACCAGCAACACGCTGGCGCCGACCGGAAGCGGGGTGGACTCGGGACTGGCGCGTGCGACGAGAGAGTGCCAGTTGCCGAAGACATCCTTGAGACGGACGCGGCCGGGCAATCCCTGGTCGAGCGGCCCGATCGAAACTTCGGCGACGTGACCGATGAAATCGGCCTCCTCCACGGCATAGGTCTCGTCGCGCGGGATGATGCGGGCGATGCCGCGGCTGGTGACCCGGATGACAGGGAGGCTCAAGGCTGCGGCAGCAAGCGCGGCGATCGAGACAGGTGCCGAGAGTCCCACACCGTGCGCGAGGCTTTGCAGGAAGAATCCCGCGATCGAGAACACACCGAGCGCGAGGATGATCAGGATCAAAAGCGGCAGACGTCCCGCATTGATCCACAGGAACAGGCCGCCGAGTCCGTTGCCGTGGTCGGCCTCGACGGTGACTTCCTTGCCGACAAGTTCGCTGATCGAGAAGCCGACCAGCGTTGCCAGCAATTCGATGCCGCCGAGCGCCAGCATGATTGCTGCGGCCACGGCAAAGGGCCGCACGTCCGGCGCCAGCAGGATGTCGGTCAGGGCACTCATTGCTGTGATTTGATCCTTTCAAGGCGGGCCGCGATTTCCTTTTCGCGGTGCAACCGGTCGAGTTCGTCGAGCTCCTTGTCGCCGGGCACGCCGGACGCCGGCACGCCGGTGACGCGTGCGATCGCCGCCATTGCCCGATCAGGGCTTACTGTTTTAGTCGCGCCAGCCCCGCGTCCGGTTTCCTGCGGCGAATGCTGTGCAAGGCTTGCTTCGAGATCGGCAAGGCGGGTTTCGGCTTCACGCCGCGCGCCAAGCATTGCCTGTAAGGCCTTGGTCTGCTCGTCGATTTCGAGTTCGATGAAATCCATCGCGCGTTCGAGCGCCGTTCCCTGGGATTCCAGATCAATTTGCCGTGCGACGCCGGCGCGCGCGAGATCCTCACGGCTTTCTGCAACCGCAAGACGAATCTTGTCCGTCAGCCCGCCAATTTCGACGTCCAGTTCCTCGCGCCGACGCTTCAGGCGAAACTCCTCGGCGCGCGACTTGCCGAGCGCATGACGCGCTTCGTCGGCGCCGGCGTCGATTTCACGGATCGCCTGCTTGACCAGCGCGACCTTGTTGCTGTTCTCGGCATTATCGATGGTCTCGCTGGCAATCGCAGCAAGAAGTCTACCCATACGTGCAAGGATACCCTCGTGAACCATGGTCTTCTCCTCCGGTGCTGTGGATTTCGATTTGACGGCGATGTGGATTTCGTAAGCACGGCCGTCCGAGACCAGGTGAGCCGGGAAGGGACTTTCCCAGCCGGGAAGGTAGCCCGGCACTTCGAACGGCACCAAGATGCGTCCGCGGACAGTGCTAATCGTTAGTGAAGTTGGTCCCTTGATCGCGAACAACTTGTCGTCGAGCGGGATGCGGCGCGTTGCGGTGCCCGCTGCGTAATTGGCGCGGTCGCGCAAGCCGAGCGTCACCAGGCGAGCCGGCAGGCCGGTCTCGGTGCGGATCTTCTCGTAGGCCTGGGCGTGCAGCGAGACGAGGTTTGCGCCGACGGGGGCGACTTCCGCGAGGATCGCCATCATCCGCTCATACGCGGCGAAGGTTTCTTCGATCGCGGCGATGCCAGCCTCGTCAGGGGCAAGCGCGTAGCGCAGCGTAGCGGTTGGGGTTTCAAGCGGCAGTTTGATCATAGGATCATCCTAAAGCACTTCCTCAGTGCTTTACAATCAGTTCAGTAGGTATCATTTTCGTGATTGCTAGATGCAGTTGCAAATGAGTTGCAATAAAGGTTGATATCGGCCATCTTGCTTAGATGGACGCCCGAACGCCCGCAGTAGGCCCGAAGACCCCGATTGAGAGTGTATCGATGTCCGACACGACTGCTGCCGGCTGGCGCGCTGATGCCGCCGCTGGCACTCAGCGCAGCCTGCCCGAGGTCAATTCGACCATCTCGGTGCCCTTTGGCGGGCATTGGTCGCGCCGGCTGCTGGCCTTCCTCGGCCCCGGCTATCTGGTCTCCGTCGGTTATATGGACCCGGGCAACTGGGCGACCGATCTCGCGGGCGGATCCAAGTTCGGCTACACGCTGCTCGCGGTGATCCTGCTGTCGAACCTGATGGCGATCCTATTGCAAGCGCTCGCCGCGCGGCTTGGCATCGTCACCGACCGCGACCTCGCGCAGGCCTGCCGCGCCAGCTTTTCCCGACCGGTGAACTTCCTGCTCTGGGTGGCCTGCGAGGCCGCGATCATCGCCTGCGACCTTGCTGAAGTGATCGGCACCGCGATTGCGTTGAAACTTCTGTTCGGCATCCCCCTGATCAGCGGCGCGCTGATCACGGCGCTCGACGCCTTCCTGCTGCTGCTGTTGATGAACAAGGGTTTTCGTTTCCTCGAAGCCTTTGTCATCTCGCTGCTGATCGTGATTGGTGTCTGCTTTGCGATCCAGATCGTGGCTGCCGCCCCGCCGGTGGCCGGGGTGCTGAAGGGCTTTATGCCCTCGACCGAGATCGTCACCAATCCTGAAATGCTCTACATCGCCATCGGCATCATCGGCGCTACCGTGATGCCGCATAACCTCTATTTGCACTCCTCGATCGTGCAGACCCGCGCCTATGAACGTAACGACAAGGGCCGCCGCGAGGCGATCAAATGGGCGACGACGGATTCGACCATCGCCTTGATGCTGGCGCTGTTCATCAACGCCGCGATCCTGATCGTCGCCGCCGCCACCTTCCATGCGACCGGCCGCACCGAGGTCGCCGAGATCGGCCAGGCATATGAACTGCTATCGCCGCTACTCGGGCTGGGCATCGCCTCGACTTTGTTCGCGGTGGCGCTGCTCGCCTCCGGCCTGAATTCGACGGTCACGGCGACTTTGGCCGGCCAGATTGTGATGGAGGGCTTTCTGCATCTGCGCCTGCCGAGCTGGGCGCGGCGGCTGCTGACGCGCGGCATCGCCATCGTTCCGGTCGTGATCGTCACCGCGCTCTATGGCGAGCGCGGCACCAGCCAGCTTTTGGTTTTCAGCCAGGTGGTGCTGTCGATGCAATTGCCGTTCGCGGTGATCCCGCTGGTGAAGTTCGTTTCCGACCGTCGCAAGATGGGCAAATTCGCCATCTCCCGTTCGGTCGCCGCGGTGGCGTGGGTCGTCGCCGGCGTGATCGTCGCGCTGAACGTGAAGCTCTTGTTCGAGGCGTTCTTCGGCTGAGGAGTTCGTAGCCCGGATGGAGCGAAGCGCAATCCGCGAATCTTGAATTACGGCCCCGGATTTCGCTGCGCTACATCCGGGCTACAAGCGCGAGCTAATCCTGCGGCTCGGACAGCATTTCGCCCGATGCGTCGACCCGCAGCCAGCCGGACGGCGCCAGCCGCTGCTGCGGCAGGAAGCGGCCCTTGTAGTCCATCTTCTTGGAGCCCTCGATCCAGTAGCCGAGATAGACGTAAGGCAGCCCGAGCCTGCGGGCGCGGGTGATGTGGTCGAGGATCATGAAGGTGCCGAGCGAGCGGCTCTGCTGCGACGGTTCGAAGAACGAGTATACCATCGACAGCCCGTCGCTGAGCACATCCGTCAGCGCCACTGCGATCAGCTCCTCGCCGCGGCCGGTGATGCCGGTATCGACGCCGCGCTTGCGGTATTCGATGATGCGGGTCTCGACATGGCTGTCTTCCACCATCATCGCGTAATCGAGCACGGTCATGTCGGCCATGCCGCCATGGCGGTGCCGCCTGTCGAGATAGGCGCGGAATACGGAATACTGCTCCGACGTCGGCACGGCGCTGCGCTGCTCGCCGACGATGTCGGCATTGCGCGCCAGCACCTTCTTGAAGTTGCGCGAGGGGCGGAATTCGTTGGCGATCACGCGCACGGAAACGCAGGCGCGGCACTGGTCACAGGCCGGGCGGTAGGCGATCGACTGGCTGCGGCGGAAGCCGCCGTGGGTCAGGAGGTCGTTGAGGTCGCCGGCCTTGTCGCCGACCAGATGCGTGAACACCTTGCGCTCGTGCCGGCCCGGCAGATAGGGGCAGGGCGAGGGCGCCGTCAGGTAGAATTGCGGGGTGTCACGCGAGTGCTGGGTCACGTCGGATCGTCAGGCCTCCGAAACAAATCAACCATAGCGCTTTCCCGTTAAGAAAACGCGTCAAAACGAAAAAGTGCCGGGCCGGCCCCGATTCATTCCAGGCCGGACCGGCTCTAACATCGCGCCCCGAGGGCTGACGGTCAATTGGTTTGCTGCTCGCTCAGTAGCTGCTGCGTGCCGATGGCGCTACCTGAGTACGAACCGAGCTGTTGATGACCACGGTTCCCAGGATGATATCGTGCAGCAGCCGGCGCCGGCCGTTGAACAGGCCGACCAGCAGCACCAGCGGCGTCAGGAACGAGATCGAGACCCAGTACAGCACGGCATGGCAGGCGCCGAGCACGAAATAGCCCGGGGCGCCGTACCAGGTGCGCACCTCCAGATCCATCGCGCGCATGCCCATGGTGGCCGAATGCGGGCCGCCGATCGAGGCGCCGTAATAGACGATCGCCCACACGATGGTAGCCGGCCACGCCAGCCAGAACAGCATAAAGCCCAGTCCCAGCGTCACGATGCCGAACACGAAGATGAAGATGTAGCCGAGGATGACGGGCACCGACAGCACCACGAGGTCGATCAGGAACGCAAATACTCGCCGCGTCAGCAGGCCGCGAAACAGTTCCGGCTGCAGATCCGGATCGAACGCATGCGGCGGCACCCCGCCGTCGTTCCGCCAGGCGGCGCCAGCACTTGAAGGGCCGCCAGCATTTGAAGCGCCGCCACCGGTATCGCCAGAGCCGCTATAAGACATGGTCGTCCTCCAGGCCGAATTTACCGAACGAAACATGGGAACCGGCCAAGCGCTCGCCAAGGGCCTGCGACCATTAACAGCGTTCAATACTGGGGGTGAGGAACGTCACTCCCACCCCGTCCCTGCGAGCCAACGGGTCGCGCGAATGCGCGCCCGATGACCGGCTCCGCGAAGCAATCCATCTATCCGTTATGCCGCGCCATGGATTGCTTCGCTGCGCTCGCAAAGACGCGGAGGGGCCTCGCGCACGATGGTACCGGTGGATTAGCCGAAGGCGTAGTCCACCGCGGGACCGTCCGGTATCGAGACCTTGGTGTGTTATGGCTTCGCCTAGCCCACCTACGAATTCGCCTTGATCTTCTCCGCGGCCTTCAGCGCAAAGTACGTCAAAATCCCATCAGCGCCGGCGCGCTTGAAGCCGAGCAGGCTTTCCATCATCGCGCGGTCGCCGTCGATCCAGCCATTGTTGGCGGCGGCTGCGATCATCGCGTATTCGCCGGACACCTGGTAGACGAAGGTCGGCATCGAAAACGTGTCCTTCACCCGCCGCACGATATCGAGATAGGGCATGCCGGGCTTCACCATCACCATGTCGGCGCCCTCGGTGATGTCGAGTTCGACCTCGCGCAGCGCTTCGTCGGAATTGGCGCTGTCCATCTGGTAGGTGCGCTTGTCGCCGGTCAGCGTTTTTGCGGAACCAATGGCGTCGCGGAACGGGCCGTAGAAGGCGGACGCGTATTTCGCCGCGTAGGACATGATCTGCACGTCGAGGAAGCCGGCCTCATCCAGCGCCTCGCGGATCGCGCCGACGCGGCCGTCCATCATGTCGGAGGGCGCGATGATGTCGCAGCCGGCTTCGGCCTGCACCAGCGCCTGCCGCACCAGCACCGCCACCGTCTCGTCGTTGAGGATTTTGCCGTCCTCGATCAACCCGTCATGGCCGTGGCTGGTGAAGGGATCCAGCGCGACGTCGCAGAGCACGCCGAGTTCAGGAAATTCCTTCTTGATCGCGCGCACCGACTGGCAGACCAGATTGTTCGGGTTGAGCGCTTCGGAACCGTTCTCGTCGCGCAAGGACGGCTCGGTATAGGGGAACAGCGCGATGCAGGGGATGTCGAGCTTCATCGCGCGCTCGGCGTCGCGCACCGCCTGATCGACGGTGAGGCGGTCGACGCCGGGCATCGAGGTGATGGGCGTGCGCATGTTGTTTCCGTCGACCACGAACATCGGCCAGATCAGATCATTTGTGGTCAGCACGTTTTCGCGCACCAGCCGCCGCGCCCATTCCGCCTTGCGGTTGCGGCGAGGGCGGATTGCGAGGTCAAGCGGGGTGGAGGCGAGGGCGGTCGGCCGCCGCGGCGCGTCGCGCATTTCGATCGGACGCCCGAATTTGATCGCCATGTGATGGGTACTCCTGAAGGCGCGGTCAGTTTTGATTTGTTCCAGTTCTAGCACCTTGAAGGTCGCCCGTCACCGAGGCTTGATCCATCTCATCGGCAATTGATTTTACCGTCCCGGCGGGCCAAGACATGGCTATGAGGACATTCCAGCACGCGTTGAGCCCCGATTCCGAGGTCAGCGACCAAGTCAACTCCCATGTCTGATACTTCGGCGCGCGATCAGGGGCGGGACAAGTCCAGGGACAATGCGATGTCGATGGCCGCGATGTCGTCGGAGCGGATCGAGCCCGACGAGAACGTGTGGACGCGCCGCCTGGTGCTGTTCTTGCGCATCATGGCTGTTATCTCGATCCTGAAGGGCCTGTACCACTGGGCGCAGGTAACGGGATTCATCGGCGGCGAGGAAGAGGCGTTCGAGAACCAGTCAATGGCCTGGCAGACCGCGACCGTCTATTTCGCCGTGATCGAACTCGTCGCGGCCGTCGGCCTGTGGCTCGCGACGCCTTGGGGCGCGGTGGTGTGGCTCACCACCGTGGTGTCGATGGCGGTGATCGAGCTGATGTTTCCGGGCATCTACGGCGGCAGCCTGACAGTGGTGGGATTGGAAGCCGTGATGCTGGCGGCGTATCTGGCGCTCGCCTGGATGGCCGCGCGCGAACGGCCGCCGTAGGAGGCTTGCTCCGATGCGCTTCCTCGCCCCGCTCTTGCGGTGTCGAGACAAGCGAAGCTTGCTCTTAGAGGGTTGGGTGAGGGGCGTCACCGCGAATCCGAGTGTGTCAGTTTCCCGCCATAATTCATCCGGGTGCAGAAACCGCGACGCCATCCGCTAAAATTTTCAAATATTTTGCCGGTAACGCTTCAGTCACCGTTAAGGGGCGTAAAGGGTTCCACCACACACCTTACGCGAGCGTTTCGATTTCAGACGCACCTGTTTCCGAATGCGACAGGGCCTGCAGACGAAGCGTGAACATCGCGCTGTCACCGTCAATGAAATATTGCAAAAAGCCTTGATCCACCGGGCTTAATCGACAATTCACTCTGTTAAATTCATGATCTCTTTATTCTCTTATTTAAGCGGATCTTCAAACCGCCCCCTTAAGTTGAGGCTATCAGGCGGGACAAAAGTTTCGTCGAATAAGTCGACAAAAACGACGACAGGGGAAGTGTCATGATCAAAGCCGTTGCAACGGCGGTGGAAACCGCTGAACGCTCTGCCGGTCAAACTCCGGTGCAGCCGCTCTATCTGGAAGCGTTGACTTTGGTGGAGCGGCTTCACCGCCGGCTGCTCGACGTCATCAAGGACGAATTCGATCGCCGCGGCCGCGCCGACATCAATTCGGTGCAGGCTTTGCTGCTCTATAACATCGGCGACAAGGAGCTGACCGCGGGCGAGCTGCGCACGCGCGGTTACTACCTCGGCTCCAAC
Organism: Bradyrhizobium algeriense; assembly: GCF_036924595.1. Classification (NCBI taxonomy): domain Bacteria; kingdom Pseudomonadati; phylum Pseudomonadota; class Alphaproteobacteria; order Hyphomicrobiales; family Nitrobacteraceae; genus Bradyrhizobium; species Bradyrhizobium algeriense. Next base: position 2,573,992 of record NZ_JAZHRV010000001.1, read on the forward strand.
GTCTCCTATAACCTCAAGAAGCTCGTCGAGCTCGGCTTCCTCGATCATCAGCGCTCCCGCGTCGATCGCCGTTCGGTCCGCATCCGCTTGACCGCGCAGGGCCAGGAAATCCGCAAGATCGTCGACGCGCTCTACCAGAAGCACGTCAAGACCGTGGAGCAGGTCGGCGGCATCTCCAACGAGGAGTTCGCGACGCTGAACAAGTCGCTGCACCGGCTCGAGCGGTTCTGGACCGACCAGATCCTGTACCGGCTCTGAGAATTTCTTTTCCACTCGCGGTCAAGCCGGCCATCCGAGAAGACCGGCAGCCAACAGCGGACAATGAACTGGCAAAGCAGTAAGCCCTGCCGAAAGCGCATCGGCACCGGTTCTCCGGGTCCGGTGCGTTTTGCTTTTTGGCGTACCTCTGGTTGACGTTTTCAATCAGCGTCTGCCCGATCGCTTGCCTTCGCCGATCCGATTGTGCTCTCGCACAATCCGATTGTGCCGCTCGCACAATCCGATTGTACCGCGTGCCACAATCCGGATTGACTAGCCTTCGACGCCCCGCCCATACTCCCCCGAAAATGCAGGCTTCACGCGCGTACCGGCCAGAAGAGTCGTGACGGCTTGATGCCCAAAGGGGAAACCGGCTTGTCGGCATCGCGGCGTCCCATGTTCGGCGAGCAACAGCGGTTCGTGCTGCTTCTGATCGCGCCGGCTGCGCTGTTGTTGCTGCTGTTTCAGGTCGTGCCGATCGTGATCGGCGCCAACGCCAGCTTTCGCGACTGGGCGCTCTATAATCCCAAAAAGACCTGGATCGGCTTCGACCACTATGTCGCCGTGATAACGGATCCGGCGTTCCTCTACGTGGTGCTGCCGAACACCTTCCTGTTCATGGTCCTCAGCGTCGCCGGTGCGCTGGTGGCGGGACTAATGCTGGCGCTCTTGCTCAACCGTCCATTCCGCGGACAGAAGCTGGTGCAGACGATCCTGCTGGTGCCGCTGATGGTGGCGCCCGTCATCGCCGCGATTATGATCCGCTGGATCTTCAACGACCAGTTCGGCATCGTGAATGTGGTGCTTGAGGCTATCGGGCTCGAGGGGCAGCCCTGGCTGGTGCAGCGCTGGAGCGCGTTCGGCATCATCCTTCTGACCGACATCTGGCTGTGGACGCCGTGGTTCACGCTGCTGCTGTTGGCGGGCCTGCAGAGCCTGCCGAAGGAGCCGTTCGAGGCCGCGGCCATCGACGGCACCACCACTTGGCGCGTGTTTCGCTTCCTGACGCTGCCGATGCTGCGCCCGGTGATCGTGGTGTGCGTGGTGATCCGCGCCATCGACGCCTTCCGCACGTTTGACATCGTGTGGACGCTGACCGGCGGCGGGCCCGGGCGCTCGACGGAATTGTTCAGCCTCTATGCCTATGTGCACGCCTTCCTCAACCTCGATCTCGGCCGCGGTTCGGCGGCCGCCATCGTCGGCGGGCTCATCATCCTCGTGATCGGCGTGGTGCTCTACCGCCTCGTCGATCGCATCGCAAAGGCCTGACCCGATGGCCATGGTACGTCGCTCCGAATTCCTGCCGTGGCTGCCGCCGATCGGCCGCAAGACGCTGTTCGCGCTGGTCGTCGCTTTCATCTGCTTTGCGTTCGCCTTTCCGGTGCTGTGGCTGATCCTGACCTCGCTGCGGCCGGAATCCGGCGTCTATTACGTCCATCGCGGCACTGAATTTACGCTTCTCAGCTTCGCCGAGGTGCTGAGCGACGAGCGGATCGTCGCAGCCTTCCTCAACAGCGCGCTGATCTCGACGCTGGCGACCGTGTTCTCGCTTTTGGTCACCGTATCGAGCGGCTACATGCTGTCGCGCTTCACCGGGCCGGCCTCGCGGATCTGGTTCGGAACGATCTATGTGTTCCGCTGCGTGCCCTATATTTCCTGGGTGCTGCCGCTGTACTTCGTGACGCAAAGCTGGGGCATCTACGACACCTATACCGGGCTGCTGCTGCCGCACGTCGCCGTGCATATCTGCTTCTTCTCATGGCTGATGAAGGGCTTTTTCGACGGCATCGACCCGTCGATGGAATACGCCGCCATGATCGACGGCTGCACGCGATGGGGAGCCTTCATCCGCGTCGCGGTGCCGTCGGCGCTGCCGGCGATTTCGGCGCTCGCCGTGTTGTGCTGGCTGTTCACCTGGAACGAGTTTCTGTTCGCGCTGATCCTGACCGGCAACCGCGTGCCGATGATTACGGTTGTGATGGCGCAGTTCGTCACCGAGATGGGATTGCGCTGGAACCTGATGGCGGCGACCGCGGTCATGGCGCTGGTGCCGGCGTTTTTGATCGCGCTGTTCGGCCAGAAATACGTAATACGGGGTTTAAGGATTTAGCCGAGGGAAGTCACGACACAACGACAAAAACGAGGAGGAGAGGCGATGCAGGGACTGGCGAGATGGTTCGTTGCGGCGACCGCGGCCTTGGCGGCTGCGACCGGCGGTGCCGCCGCACAGGTAAAGGAGCTGCGGATCGGCTACCAGCCGAGCCCGATCCAGGACGCCTCGATTGCGATGTTCGAGGCCTGGGGCGCCAAGAACGGCGTCAAGATCGTCAAGGTGCCGAATTCCTACGGCGTCTATGTCGAGAAAATGACGGCGTCGCTGACGTCGAACGCCGACCAGTACGACGTCATCTGGCACAATGACGACTGGGGACAGACCTGGGCGCATCTGCTGGAGCCGACCGACGACGTCGAAGCCAATAAATACGCCGACAAATGGAGCATGGCACCGGTCGTGTTCGCCAATGCGGAAGGCAAGAACACCGTCGTGCCGATGGGCCAGACCTTCAGCGTGTTCTTCTATCGCTCCGATCTGGTCAAGCCAGAGGAAGTGCCGAAGACGCTGGAAGAACTGATCACAACAAGCAAGAAGCTGCAGGCCGACGGCAAGGTCAAGTTCGGCTATGTCGGCGGCATGTCGATGAACCATAGCTGGTTCAGCTGGTTCTGGTCGATGTGGGGCAACAATTGCGACGTGCTGATGCCGGCCTATGAGCGCGACAACAAGGTACTCGCAGCCAACGGATGGAAGTCCGGCCTGACCGAGCCATGCATGCAGCAGACCGTCGAATATTGGTGGGACGCCATCAACACCCACAAGATCTCGCCGCGCGGCATGCCGGCCTATGACCGTAACGAGGCTAATGCCATCTTCATGTCCGGCGACGCCGCGTTCACCGTCGCCGACTCGCTGTGGTGGGGGACGTTCAACGACCCGGCCAAATCCAAGGTGGCCGGCAAGGTCGCAGCCGCGCGCTTCCCGCTCGGTCCCAAGCGGGCCAAACCCTTCGCCTGGGACGATATCTGGGGCTGGGCGATCCCGAAGTCGATTGCGCCGGAGCGCAAGAAGCTGGCCAAGCAGATGCTGGAAGCGATGATGCTCGACGAGGAAGGCCAGACAAGGCTCTTCAAGATGACCGGCGCGCCGCCGCCCAACACGACGTTCTGGCCGAAGATTGCCGCCGAAGACTCCTTCATGAAGCTCTTGAAGGAATCGGTGCTGGATTCCCCGGATAAGGTGCGCGGCGCCTATTACTTCCCGCAATGGCCGGCCGTGCACAAGGCGTTCAACGACACCGTCACCAGGGCCGTCACCGGCAAGCGCGAGGACATCGCAAGAGTGCTTGCCGAGGGCGCGCCGCTGGTCAGCAAGGCTGCGCAATAATCACGAACGCGAGGCCCGCCGCGCAAACTCGCGGCGGGCTTTTTGAAACAGGCATCATCAGGTTAGGTCACGGCGGGGCAATGGCGGCGATCACACTCCAAAAGCTCAACAAGCATTATGGCACGCTGTTCCACGCCGTGAAGGACGTCGATCTCGAGATTGCCGACAAGGAATTCGTGGCGCTGGTCGGCCCGTCCGGATGCGGCAAGTCGACGACGCTGCGCATGATCGCAGGCCTGGAGGACATCACCAGCGGCGATATCCGCATCGGCAACAAGGTGGTCAATCATCTGCCGCCGCGCGACCGCGACGTCGCCATGGTGTTCCAGAACTACGCGCTCTACCAGCACATGAGCGTCTACGACAATCTGGCGTTCGGCCTGCGCAACAAGAAGACGGCGGAAGCCGAGATCAAGGCGGCGATCGACCGCGCCGCCGGCATGCTCGGGCTGCATGATTTGCTCCAGCGCAAGCCCAGGCAATTATCTGGAGGACAGCAGCAGCGCGTCGCGCTCGGCCGCTGCATTGTGCGCAATCCGCAGGTGTTTTTGTTCGACGAGCCGCTGTCGAACCTCGATGCCAAGCTGCGCGCGCAGATGCGCATCGAGATCAAGCGCCTGCATGCGGAGATTCCGACCACGTCGGTGTTCGTGACCCACGACCAGGTCGAGGCCATGACGCTCGGCGATCGCGTCGTGATCATGCGCGATGGCAGGATTCAGCAGATCGGTACGCCGCTGCAGGTGTATGGCAAGCCCTCCAACAAGTTCGTCGCGGGCTTCATCGGCGCGCCCGCGATGAACTTCATCGACGTCGGCGTCCGCAGCGCAGCGGGTGTGACGTCAGTCGAGGCAGAAGGCCTGCGGCTCACGGTCGGGCCTGCGGACGCGTCTGCGCTCGCGGCCTACAGCGGCCGCCGCGTGATCCTGGGCGTGCGGCCGGAGCACCTCATGCTTGGTGGGGGCGCGCCGGGCCTTGGTTTCGACGCCCGCGTCGAGGTCGTCGAACAGCTCGGCTCCGAGATCTTGCTGGAGACGAGGGTAGGCAGCGCCAGCGTCACCGCCGCCCGCGTCCCTGCGGAAACCGTCATCGCGCGCGGCGATCAGGTCCGTCTTTCGGCACAGGCCGGCCGTCTGCATTTCTTCGATCCCGAGACCGAGTTGCCGATTTCGAGATGAATCAAGCCGAAACGCGCTGTTTTTGCTGTCAAAAGGCAGGGCTCCCCAAAAAAGATGGAACCATCGCGCCCCTCGCGCATTGTCGGGCCTGTCACGGAACAGGTGAGGCATGCTGGTCGAGCGCGGAATTCAGGTCATGAACTTCGAGGTGGTGGGCGATGCCTACGCCATCGCGTCGAACTACCTGCGCAAGACCGGCGCCATTGCCGATAGCCTCGTCACCGACGAGCGATTGCTCCAAATCATAGTGAAGATGTACCAGCACGGCGAATTCAACAGGCTTAGGCTCGCCAACAAGGCAATCGCCGAATTCGAAGCGTACATACCGGCCTGACCGCATCACCCGCATCACGCAACTCAGGAGGAATCCATGGAAGCCGCGATCGACCGCATCATGCAGACCTATGACCTGCTTGTGAACCGCTCCGCCGCGGCCAACAACGAGGCGCGCGTCAAGGTGACCGAATATCTCACCACGCTGGTGGAAGCGGGCGAGAAGGATCCGCACCGGCTTACCGTGTGCGGGCTGACCTATTTGCGCCAGCTCGACGGCAGCAACGATCCGGTGAAGTCGGGGTATACGGGGCTGTGAAGGTTGGGCGAGCTTGACCGGGACGAGGGCCGGAGAGAGCCTTGCTGGCATTTGCGCTCCGCCATAGATTTGCTGATCCTCTCGATGGAGGCTCGCCATGATCTCAATCACCCGTCGCTTGTTCCTGTCGCTGGCAGCCGCCCTCGCACCGGCTTCCGCCATCGCCCATCACGGCTGGGGTGGATACGATACGTCGAAATCGTTCACCGTCACTGGCAAGATCCTGAAATCGACCTTCGCGAACCCGCATTGCGAGATCGAGATGGAGGTCGACGGCAAGCACTGGCACTTCGTCCTGGCGCCGCCGGCGCGCATGCAGGCGCGGGGCGCGACTGCTGACCTGATCGCCGTCGGCAAGACCTGCACCGTGTTCGGCTATCCCCATACCAGCAAGCCGGACGAGGCGCGGATCGAGTACATCGTGCTCGAAGGCAAGCGCATCGAATTGCGGTAGGGCGGCGTGGAGCATCAGGCAGCCCCATCGATTTTCCTGACTTTGCAGGAAAGCGCGCTGGGCCATGCGATGCGCTCTTCACCCGCGCTCTATCCCGCGGTCGAGATCCTGCACATCATCGGCTTCGTGGTGCTGGTGGGGTCGATCCTGGCGCTCGATTTGAGGATGCTGGGGCTCGGGCGCGCGATTGCGATCCCACCGATGGCGCGATTGCTGTTGCCGTTGTCGCGCGCCGGCTTTGTGCTCGCGATCAGCATGGGATTTTTGCTGTTCTCCGCCGATGCATCGCATGTCGTGAAAAACCCGGCGTTCCAAAGCAAGCTGCTGCTGATTGCGGCGGCGCTGGTCAACGTCGTGATCGCGCATTCAGGCCCATGGCGTCATGTTGAGAGCTGGCATGACAAAGCCTCCGGCGGCGCCAAAGCCACGGCGCTGATCTCGCTTGTGCTGTGGCTCGGTGCGATCTGCGCCGGCCGCCTGATCGCGTATTTCTGATGGAGGCCGCCATGCGTCGCATGCGTTTTGCCACCTTCGCGCTCCTTCTCGGCTTCTGTAGCGCCGCAGAGGTCGCCGACGCCGACGACGCGGCCGATGCCTGGAAGGCCTTGCGGGCAGGCGGCCACGTCGCCCTGATGCGTCACGCCGATGCGCCGGGTGGCTTCGGCGATCCGCCGGGATTCCGCGTCGATGATTGTGCCACGCAGCGCAACCTCAGCGAAAAGGGGCGGGCGGATGCGGCAAAAATTGGTGTGCAGCTCAAAAGGGAAGGGATTGCATTCGAGAAAATCCTGAGTTCGCCGTGGTGCCGATGCATCGACACCGCCAGGTTGCTGAACCTGGGCACAGTCGAGACCGCGGCGACGTTCGGCAATGTCGTGGTGCTGCGAGATCAAAGAGAGGCGCTCACCACCGGCGCTCGCGCGCTCATCGCCAAATGGGCCGGGCGCGGAAACCTGCTGGTCGCGACGCATGGCGCGAACATTCAGGCGCTGACCGGTATCTCGCCCGCCAGCGGCGAGATCGTCGTTATCAAAGGCGGCAACGACCGCGCCGAACCTGTCGGTCGCCTGCTTCTCGATTGATGGCTGGCGAGAATTATCGCGCGTCCGCCCTCGCATCTTTGTTGCGGTAACGGTTCCAGTTGGCGATCACGGCCTCATATCTGAGCGCCTTCGCTGCAGTCTGGGTGGGCGCGCCTTCGCCTTGCGTCCCATGGGTCTTCGTATCTGGAAAAACGATAAAGTATCCGAGCAGACCGACGACCATCGTCCCGTAGATCAGGAAGGCCGTTGTCAGCCAGCACCGTGAATTGGTCCGGCGCTCTTTCTGTGGGAATGAGCTTTCCATGTTGGGAAATCCATCTGTCAGCCCCGGGCGTTTATGGACCCACCCGAAGCATTGCGCTGTGAACTGGATCACGAAGGGCATATTTCAACGACGCCGCGCTACGCGGCCGGCGCAGGCTGCAGGGCATGCGGCTAATTGCGCTTCGCCGAATAAACAAATGATTGGTCGTCGTAGTCATCCGTCGCAAGCTTGTTCACGTCACCCGCAAGCTCCTTGAGCGACATGATGCCGCCGACGACGTTTGGATGATTCTTTGCAGGAAGTGGCGCTCGCGTCGTGGCGGCTGTCGCGACGACCGCGAGCAGAGCGACAGCTACGAAACTGGTGATCGTTCGATGTTTCGTCATGGGAAATCTCCGTTCCCCAGCCCATGACTGTACGTCAAGGGAACAACGGCGTGGTTCAACGTCAGGCCGATAAAATGAAGGGCAGGATCGGTGTCGAAAATTGCGGCCGAGGTAACAGGACCTGGCGTACGCTTGATGCGGGTAAGCATGCCACACTGTGCGGCAAGCGGGACACATTCGGGAGCCGCGCTTGTTCGAGGCAGTGATCGCGGATCGTCTGGAAGAGCCGTTCATCGGGTGAGAGATCGAAAGCGGTGCCCGACAGGCCGCGAGAACGCAAAAATGTATCCACCGTCATTGCGAGCGAAGCGAAGCAATCCATGTCCCGGCACAAAGAAGAATGGATTGCTTCGCTTCGCTCGCAATGACGCGGAGAGGCTGCGACGTACCGGATCGCCCGGTCGAGCCGGCCGATGACAGGGCTGTTTGAAAACTGAATCGGAAATGCCGCCTACTTCTCCACATGCTGCCCGACGAACGACGCCAGCGGCTGGCCTTGCTCGACGATATAGGTCGATAGCATCCGTCCCGTTTCCGGACCGAGGTCACGCGCATTGTGCGGAGTCCGCGGCGGGATGAGGAAACCGTCGCCGGCGCGCAGGATGACGGTGGGACGTCCCTCGACCTTCATCTCGACCTCGCCGGCGATGATGTAGCCGACCTCTTCGCCGGGATGGACGTGCCATCCGGATTCGACGCCTGCGGGAATCTCCGTCTCCACCTGCACGATCTCGCGGCCCGGGATCGACGACGGCGCGCGCTGGATGATCCGCCGGACAAGTTTGCCGGCCAGGTCGTCGCGCGGCCGCTCGGATGCCGCCGAGGTTCGATCACTCGCGGCGCCCTGTGTCGTCTGAGCCGATGCCGGTGCGGCTGAAAGCATTAAGGCCAGCGCGAGCGCGGTTACCGGAATAAGGGAGAAGCTCTTGGATAGCGTACGCATTGCAAATCTCCATGATGGGTTGGTTGGATGCATCGGCGGCGAAATCGCCAGGACCTGCCGCCGATGCCTGTCGCACAAGTGCTGTTCATGCGGCCTGCTGCTGGCCGTGCTGTTCGTTGACGATGTAGTCGGCATACCAGTCCGGCCAGTTCTCGTCGTGCTTGCCGCCGTTCTGCTTCTCGTACTCGCCATGGGCGGCGGCCGCCCGGCGGAACGCGGCGGCGAGATCGGCCGACGAGGTGAACGAGGTGCCGTTGCCGTCGATGCGGCCGGGCAATCGCGCGGTGACTTCCTGCAGCAGCCAGCCATTGCCGTCGGGATCGCTGAACGAGGCATACGAACGATAGCTGCCGCGTGCCGGATCCGGGCCGCTCAGCCGGACCCGCCCGAACAGATAGGGCTCGTCCGTACCAACGTGCACATCGCCGCCGGCGTGAAACGCTTCACTGATCGCAACGCCACGGCCCAGCAACGCGTTGCGGGCGGCCTCGATGTCGGAGACGACCAAATAGAGGCCTTGCGCGGAGCCGGGCGCGGCGGAGGTGACGTTCTTGCCGAAGATCACCGAGGTGTTGGAGCCGGGCGGGGTGAACTGGATCACGCGGTAATCGTCGGGGCCGGCGAAATCGGCGTCGAGCCGCCAGCCGAGTTTTGCATAAAACTGCTTGGCGCGTTCGACGTCGGAGACCGGGATGACGACGATTTCGAGCTTCAGGTCGACCGCCGGCGCATTCGAGGTCTGGCTTGCAGATGTGGTGGTCATGGCTTTTCTCCTCTGATTAGATCGTGTGCGATATATTCGCGTGCGGTCTATAAATACCCCGGGGACCCGACTGTCAACCCTTCCGATTTAATCGGATGCGATATATATGGATGCGAGACTTCACATGTTCGTGTCGAAAAGGACGACCTCGATGAAACCGAATGATGGTCCCAAATCCGGTCAGGCGGCCGGTTCCAGGGAGAATTCCCGAGATAATTCCAAAGACAATTCAAAGGCTCCCCAGAGGGCGAAACCGCCGGGGGCCGACCGGCGCCTTGGCGATTTCCTGTGCTTTGCGATCTACTCGGCCAACCTCGCCTTCGGCCGGGCTTACCGGAAGGGCCTTGAGGATCTCGGCCTGACCTATCCGCAATGGATCGCGATCGTGGCCTTGTGGGAGCAGGACGGCCAGACAGTGAGCGAGCTTGGCGAAAAGATGTTCCTGGAATCCAACACGCTGACGCCGGTCCTGAAAAAGCTCGAGGTCATGGGCTATGTGCACCGCCAGCGCGATCCTGCAGACGAGCGGCAGGTGCGCATCAGCCTCACCGAGGCCGGTCGGCTTCTGCGCGAGAAGGGCATGCACATGAACCTCGTCGCCTCGACCGGATTGAAGCCGGACGAGTTCGCGCGGCTGCAGGAAACTGTCGTCACGCTGCGCGACAATCTGATCAAGGCAACGGCGGAGGAGGCGTGACGGTGCGCTCGATCGGCGCTTCGATGTGATCGGCCGTCGGCGACGCATAAAGGGGAATTTGCGATGAATGTTGCGCCACACGAGGGCTCGCTTCGTGGACGTATCGCCGTCGTGGCAGGCGCGACGCGCGGCGCCGGCCGCGGCATCGCTACAGCGCTCGGCGAGGCCGGCGCGACGGTGATCTGCACCGGCCGCAGCAGCACGCGCGCCGATGCCCCGACGCGATCCGACTATGACCGGCCCGAGACGATCGAGGAGACAGCCGAGCTTGTGACCACACTCGGCGGCAAGGGCGTCGCCATCGCCGTCGACCATCTCGAACCGGCGCAGGTCGCGGCGCTGGCCGAACGCATCCGCGCCGAGCACGGCCGCATCGACGTGCTCGTCAACGACATCTGGGGTGCCGAAGTGCTGAAAGGTGCCCCGCCGCAATGGAACACCCCGATCTGGAAGCTGGACCTGCAGAAGGGCTTGCGGATCCTGCGGCTCGGCATCGAGACGCATCTGGTGACGTCGCATTATCTGTTGCCGCTATTGGTCGCGCAGCCCGGCGGCCTGCTCATCGAAGTCACCGACGGCACCGCCGACTACAACGCGCAGCATTACCGGATCTCGGTGTTCTATGACCTCGTCAAGCAGAGCGTGAATCGTCTCGCCTTCTCGCAAGGTCGTGAACTCGCGCCGCACGGCGCGACGGCGGTTGCAATCACGCCAGGCTGGCTGCGCTCCGAGATGATGCTGGAGAATTTCGGCGTCACCGAAACCAACTGGCGCGAGGCGCTAACGGAGCGGGGAGGCGGCCGGCCACCGGCGCCGCCCGATTTCGCGCTGTCGGAATCGCCGCGCTATGTCGGCCGCGCCGTGGCTGCGCTTGCCGCCGATCCTGATCGTGGCAAGTGGAATCAGAAGTCGGTAAGCTCCGGCGAGCTCGCCCGCCACTATGGTTTTACCGATATCGATGGCTCGCGGCCCGACATCTGGCGCTACACCGCCGAAGTCCGGGAGGGCGGCAAGGTGGCAGACCCTGGCGACTACCGCTAGAGTTGTCGTGCACTTGAGTGAGAATGAAAGTAGCAGCCTGATGTCCGACAGCCCTGGCCATCCCCTCGATTATCCGATCTGGACCGCACTGACGACCACGCAGCAGGCGTTGGCCGAAGGCGATGCCCGCGCGTGGCGCTATCCGACAGAGATCACGCCGTTCGCCGCGACGGCGGACATGTCGCCCGAAAGCTTTGCAGCGCTTCGTGCGCTGATGTCGCCGCAGGACATCGCCGTGCTGTTCACGCCGGATGCCGTGAACCCGCCTGCCGGATTCAAGGTCGCGCTGGCGGACACCGGCGAGCAGATGATCGGGACGCCGGTTGAAACGCCGGCCAACGGTGTCGATATCGTCACCCTCGGTGTCGAGGACGTTCCAGCAATGATCGAACTGACCGCGCTCACCAAGCCCGGGCCGTTCAGCGCGCGGACCCATGAACTCGGCACGTTCCTCGGCATCCGCGTCGATGGCCAGCTTGTCGCGATGGCCGGTGAGCGGATGAAGCCCGCTCACTACACCGAGATGACCGCCGTCTGCGTGCATCCATCCCACCGCGGCCGCGGCTACGGGCAGATGCTGCTATCCGCCGTCTCCCGCCAGATCGTGGCGCGCGGCGAAACTCCCTTCCTGCACGTCTTCACCAGCAATCACTCGGCCATCGCGCTCTACCGGCGGCAGGGGATGGAAATCCGCCGCCGTCTCCACGTGACGGTGTTGAAGAAAGAGGATTGATGGTCCAGCGATGCCCGCCCTGACCGATATCATCCTCACGCGTTGCGGGTGCCGTTCGGCCCCCGATCCGGGCCGGGATCCTGGCCGGCGGCCGCCTTGGTCAGCCTGTCGATATAATGGATCCAGCCCTTGGCGTGGCTCGCCTGGTGAGCGGCGCTGGGAAGCCCGCTATGGGTCATGCGCAGCAATGTGCCGCCATCGTGCTCGATCAGGTCGATTTCGATCAGGCCCGATCCCGGCGGCACCTCCTCATTGCCTTCCCAGCCAAAACTGTAGGCGAGGCGATGCACCGGCACCACCTCGCGGAACGTGCCGCGCGCCGTCGCGCTGCCGACGCCTTTCAGAAGGTACAGTCCGCCCGGATGCATCTCCGTCACGGCCTCGCTGCCCATCCATTGCACGATCTTCTCTGGGTCTGTCAGGAAGGCGAACACGCTGGCGCGCGGTGCGGCGATCTGGGTCTCGCGCTGGACCACAAACGATTCAGGCATCAAAAACCTCGCTACTTATTGGCATCAGGGGCGCTGCAACCGTGCCAACATATGCCGGCGCGGGAATTTACCAAGTGCCGATGACGATAATGAATTGCCCCTGCCATAGGATCGGACCATGCAACTGAGTTCGACGCTGACATGGCTGGTCGATGCGGCCGGCGTGTCGCCGGGCGCTGACCGGTTTCTCGCCGAACTCGGCACGCGCTTGATCGCGGACGACATGCCACTCGCCGGCGGCGCGCTGACGCTCGCCGTGCCGCACCCGATCATCGCCCGCCGCACCTGGTTGTGGCGGGCCGGGAACGGTGAGGTGATCGAGGCGGTGGGATTTGCGCCAGTGGGATTTGGCGGCGCGGCGAGTTCGTCGGGCGATGCAGGCCGGAGCTGGCTGGCCGGGCTCGCGGGCGGAGCGGTGCATGAAAACAGCGTTGGCGCGGGAGAAGGCGGGCCGGTGCTTGGCTGGATCGGGCCGCGCCGGTTCACGGAAACGGAAGCCAATCGATTGCGCGAGGCCGCCCGCTTTGCCGCAGCGCCGCTCGCCGCGCTCTCGGCGCGCGCGACGCTGTCGGCCGCGCTCGAGGCCTATCTCGGCCGGCGCAGCGCCGCGCGCGTGCTGGCGGGGCCGCTGCGGCGCGAAGTCGGCGAGACCATTCGGGCGGTGTTGCTCTATGGCGATCTGCGCGGCTTCACGGCGCTGTCTGAATCCGAGCCTCCTGCTGCCGTCATCGCCGCCCTTGGCGGCTGGTTCGACTGCATCGGCGGCGCCGTCCACGCCTTTGGCGGCGAAGTGTTGAAATTCATCGGCGACGGCGTGCTCGCGATCTTCCCGGTCGGCGACAAGCCGCGCGACGCCTGCGACGCGGCGCTGCGCGCGGTTGCTTCCGCGAAAGCCGGCATGGCGCATCTCGATACGAGCCGGCGAGAGCAGGGGCTGCCGCCGCTGGCGTTCGGCGTGGCGTTGCATCTTGGCGAAATTCTGTGGGGCAATGTCGGCGCGGCCGACCGGCTGGATTTCACTGCGATCGGTCCTGCGGTGAATCTGGTCAGCCGGCTCGAAGGGCTCTGCCGGCCGCTTGGCCGAACCGTCCTGATCTCGGGCGCGGTCGCCACTGAGACAAGCGCAACGCTGATGCCGCTGGGAACGCATGCGCTGCGCGGCATCGCATCTCCCTGCGCCGTTTACACCGCGCCGGACTACTAGGCGCAGTTCTGGAACCGCCGGGTCCATCACGAAAACGTTAAACCGATCGGTTGACTATCGATGCCGCGTGCCTATACTAAACCACATGGTTGAGTATTCGACACATCTCGATGCTGTTTTTCACGCGCTGGCGGACCCGACGCGCCGCGCGATGCTTGGTCATCTGGCCGAGCGGGAGCTCACGATCGGGGAACTGGCGACGCCATTCCACATGAGCTTCGCCGGCGCGTCGAAACATGTGCGGGTGCTGGAGAATGCCGGGCTGGTGAAGCGCACGATCCGCGGCCGCACCCATCTATGCCGACTCGAGGCGGCACGGCTCGCGGAAGCCGATGCGTGGCTGAAGCGCTACGAACGTTTCTGGAGCGCAAAACTCGACTCGCTGGAAGCCCTGCTGCGTGCAGAGGACGAGGCGAAAGCAAAGCAGGTGAAGGAGTAGACAATGAATGCAACGACAAAGCCCGATGCCTATGGCGAGTTGATCGAGCCGACCACGCTCAAGATCCAAAGGCTTCTGCCCGGCCCGATCGAACGCATCTGGGCCTATCTCACCGACAGCGAGCTGCGCCGCAAATGGCTCGCAGCGGGCGCGATGGAGATGAAGGTCGGCGCGCCCGTTGAGTTCGTCTGGCGCAACGACGAACTCAACGATCCCCCAGGCAAGCGGCCGGAGGGGTTCCCGGAAGAGCACCGGATGCAAAGCCGGATCACCGAACTCGAACCGCTCCGCAAGCTCTCGATCGCCTGGAACAACAGCGGCGACGTGACGTTCGAGCTGGAGCCGAAGGGCACGGGCGTGCTGCTCACCGTGACCCATCGCCGTCTGCCCGATCGCTCGACCATGCTCAAGGTCAGCGCCGGCTGGCACATGCATCTCGATATCCTGGTCGCCCGCGCCAACGACAAGGAACCGGCGCCATTCTGGGATGGCTGGGCCCGCCTGCAGCAGGAATACGATCGCCGGCTGCCGGCCTGACGAGCACGCAACAAGCATCTCAACAAACAGGAGACTAGCCATGCAGACCAACGTCGTGTCAGCGCAAGAGTGGGAAGCCGCCCGCCAGAAGTTGCTCGTGAAGGAAAAGGAATTGACCCACGCCCGGGACGCCATGGCCGCCGAGCGTCGGCGGATGCCGTGGCTGGCCGTGGAGAAGGAATACAAGTTCGAGGGACCTAAAGGCGAAGCGAGCCTGCGCGATCTGTTCGAAGGCCGCCATCAGCTCATCGTCTACCGCGCCTTCTACGAGCCCGGGGTGTTTGGCTGGCCCGAGCATGCCTGCCGCGGCTGCTCGATGGTGGCCGACCAGGTCGCCCACATCGCCCATCTCAACGCCCGTGACACCACGCTCGTGTTCGTTTCGCGAGCGCCGCAAACGGACATTGCGCGCCTGAAGGCGCGAATGGGATGGGAGATGATCCCCTGGTACACCGTCACGGACAGCTTCGATGCCGACTTCGGCGTCGACGAGTGGCACGGCACCAACGTGTTCTTCCGCGACGGCGACAAAATCTACCGGACCTACTTCATCAACAACCGGGGCGACGAGCAGATGGGGGGCACCTGGAATTATCTCGACATCACGCCGCTAGGACGCCAGGAGGAGTGGGAGGATTCGCCCGAAGGCTATCCGCAAACCCAAACCTACAAGTGGTGGAACTGGCACGACAGCTACGTCGAAGGCGCCGCGCCCGACAAGAGGTGGGTCGAGGTGTCGGACGCCGGAGAGGCCGCGTTCCGGGAGCAGTCCGCGAGAGCAAAGCGATGAGCCATGCTTGCTCAGGCGGATCCGGCGGCGGCGCGCGCCGCCGGAACGCCGCCGCGCATCGGGTGGCCAATGGGCTCTATCTCGCGGCCGCGCCGACCTTTGCGATGATGGCGCTCCTGACGGGCGTCCTTGGCGGCGGCCCGTCGGACGCGTTGTGTTCGATCGCGGGCGCGTCGCCGCTCGGCGGAATGGTCCCGATGTACTTGCTGATGAGCGTCTTCCATTCGGCGCCCTGGCTGAAGCTGGCGCTCACTCGGCCAGCGCCTCCTGGCGGCTGCGCCGGATCGCCGGGAATACCATCAGCAGAAACAGCACCGCGACGAGCGCGAGCAGCGTGGCGCTGATCGGGCGGCGCAGAAAGACCGAGAAATCGCCGTCCGCCAGCAGCATCGCGCGACGGAAGTTTTCTTCCAGTTGCGGCCCGAGCACGAGGCCGAGCAGCAACGGCGCCGGCTCGACGCCGACCTTGATGAAGAAGTATCCGATCAGCGCGCAGCCGAGCATCAGCCAGACATTGAACAAATTGTTGGCGAGGCCGAACGTGCCGATGCAGCAGAACAGCACGATCGCCGGAAACAGCAGCCGGTAGGGAATTTTCAGCATCGAGACCCACACGCCGATCAGCGGCAGGTTGATGATGATCAGCATCAGGTTTCCGACCCACATGCTGGCGATGACGCCCCAGACCAGCTGCGGTTGCTCGCGCATGATCTGCGGGCCGGGCTGGATACCCTGCATCATCAGCGCGCCGATCATCAGCGCCATCAGGGCATTGGCGGGGATGCCGAGCGTCAGCAGCGGGATGAAGCTCGTCTGCGCGCCCGCATTGTTGGCGGCCTCCGGTCCGGCGACGCCTTCGATCGCGCCCTTGCCGAAACGGGAGGGATCGCGGGCGAGTTTCTTCTCCAGCGCATAGGAGGAGAAGGGTGGCAGCGCGGCGCCGCCGCCCGGCAACACGCCGAGGACGGAGCCCAACACGGTGCCGCGAACCATCGCCGGGAAGGCGGCGCGAAGATCGGCGCCGCTCGGGATCAGGCTGCGGATCGACTGGCTGACGACGCGCATCACCGCCGGACGTTCAAGATTGGCAATGATCTCGCCAAGGCCGAACATGCCCATCGCGACCGGCACGAAGTCGAGCCCGTCGGAGATCTCGGCGATCCCGAAGGTCATCCGCGGCGCGCCCGAATTGACGTCGATGCCGACGAGGCCAAGCAGGATGCCGAGCAGTACCATCGCAAGCGACTTGGCGACGGAGCCGTGGGCGAGCACGACGGCCGCGATCAATCCGAGCACGAGCAGGCTGAAATATTCGACCGCGGTGAATTTCAGCGCCAGCGCGGCCAGCGGCAGGCTGAGCACGGCGATCACCACCGTAGCGACGGTGCCGGCAAAGAACGAGGCGATCGCGGCGATCGCGAGCGCTGTCCCGGCCTTGCCCTGCCTGGCCATCTCGTGGCCGTCGAGGCAGGTGACGACCGAGGAGGTTTCGCCGGGCACGTTGACGAGGATGGCCGTGGTCGAGCCGCCATACTGTGCGCCGTAGAAGATGCCGGCCAGCATGATCATGGCTGATGGAGGCGACAGGCCGAAGGTGAAGGGCAGCAGCAGCGCGATCGCCGGGATCGGTCCGATGCCGGGCAGCACGCCAATCGCGGTGCCGATGACGACGCCGATCAGGCAGAACAGCAAATTATTGAGCTGCAGGGCGGTCGTCAGCCCCATCAGGAGATTGTCGAAAAGCTCCATATCAGAACCATGCTCCAGGCCAGATCGGCACCGGCAAGGCCAGCGCCTTGACGAAGAGCAGCACCGCCGCCGCCGAGAGCCCCAGTGCGAAGAGTAAGGTTTCGATCGGCCGCGCTTCCCGCGTCGCGAGGCTTGCGATCAGGATCGCGGCGAACGACGACAGCGCAAGGCCGAAGCGCGTGGCGGTAAGCGCGAACACGGCAACCGACGCCGTGATCGCGAGCAGGGGCTGCAGGCGGACCGGCGCGATCCCGACAAACGGGCGGCGGATTCCGCGGATGCTGAACCAGAGTCCGAAGGCCAGCAGCATGATGGCGATGGCGCGCGGCATGTAGCCCGGCCCCATGTCGGCGGCAGTGCCGCCCGACAAAGTGCGCGTCGCCGCCAGCGCGATGCCGGCGACCGCGATCAGGAACAGCCCGAAGAGCACATCCTGCCAGTCCGTTCGACGGGCGTTCATCGCAAGCCTCGCATCGCAAGCCCAAGTTCGGGTCCCGTCATTCGCCCTTGATGCCGGCTTCGCGGATGACTTCGCCCCAGCGTTTGGTGGCGTCCTTCAGCCAGGTAGCCATCGCGTCCGGGGTGCCGGCGCGGACTTCGCCGCCCTGTTCGGCGATCTTGGCCTTGATCTCCGGTGACTCCAGAATCTTGCCGATCTCGGTATTGAGCCGCGCAATCACCGCCGGCGGCGTGCCGCTGGCCACCAGGATGCCCTGCCAGGTGCCGGCGTCGCCACCGGGCAGCTTGGCCTCCTTGAAGGTCGGCAGGTCGGGCGCGGAGGGGACGCGGTGCTCGCCGGTCACCGCGAGACCGACCAGTTGCTTGTTGGTCACGAAGGGAAGGGTTGCCGACGCGCCGTTGATGAGGGCGCCGCTCTCGCCGGCGACCACGGCGCGGGTCGCCGCCGCGCCGCCCTTGTAGGGCACATGCTTGAACTGGATGCCGAGCTCCTTCTGCATCACCACGGCGGTGATGTGATTGGCGCCGCCGACTCCGGAATTCGCCACCGCGAGCTTGCCGGGATTGGCCTTGGCATAGGCAATCAGTTCCGCCACCGTTTTGACCGGGATCGATTCATGCACGGCCAGCACATAGGGGCCGAACATCACCATCGTTACGGGGGCGAGGTCCTTTTCGAGATTATAGGTCAGGTTCGAAAACAGGCTGGGCGCCGTCGCCACCGAACCGACATCCGTCAGCAGCAACGTCGTGCCGTCGGGCGTCGCCTTGGCGACGGCGTCCGCGCCGAGATTGCCGGCCGCGCCGGGCTTGTTCTCGACCACCACCGACTGGCCGATCGCCGCCGACAATTTCGGGCTGATCAGCCGCGCCAGGATGTCTGATGTGCCACCGGGTGCATAGGGCACGATGATGCGCACCGGCCGGTCGAAGTTTTGGGCGTGAACGACACCGGGCAGTTGGCTGAGCAGGATGGCTGCGGCGGCGGCAAGGGCGGCGCGGCGCCCGAAACGTGGAAGCATTTATTTTTCCTCCGATCGAAATTGCACAAGCGCTCTGCGGCGTCGCGCATCGCGGTCTTTGGCCGCGCTGGTGGCACGATAAGCGATCATCGATCCAATAGCGAACTAGAATGAGGATGGTCCGATACCAATTTTGGATCAAATCGTGGGATGCGATAGGGTAGCGAGGGCGGAAACCGTCGGTGCGATTGAGAAAAAGGGAGCGGTATGTTCGAACTGAGCCAGGTGCGCTGTTTCGTGGCCGTGGCGGAGGAGCTGCATTTCGGCCGCGCCGCCGCGCGATTGAACATGACGCAGCCGCCGCTCAGCCGGCAGATCCAGATTCTCGAACGGATCTTGGGCGTAAAACTGCTTCAGCGCGGCAATCGCCTGGTCAGGCTGACGCCGGCCGGCCAAAGCTTCCTCACCGAGGCGCGGCTGATCTTGACGCTCACGGAGAGCGCGGCCTTGCTGGCAAGGCGCGTCGCCGAGGGCAAGGCCGGCTCGGTCAATATCGGCTTCACCGCCGCATCTTCCTACAGTTATGTGCCCGAACTGGTGGCGGCCTGCCGCCAGCAGCTGCCGGATGTCGAATTGATCCTCAAGGAGATGGTCAGCGGCGACCAGCTCAAGCGGCTTGGCGCCGGCGAAATCGATATCGGCCTGCTGCGGCCGCCGATCCCGCGCACCGGTCTGCAATTCTTCCGGGTGAAGGCCGAGCCGATGGTCGCGGCCGTGCCGGCCGGGCACAGGCTGGCCCGGGCCGCGACGATCGGCCTTCCGGACCTCGCGGCCGAACCCTTCATCATGTACGCGCCCTATGAGGCCCGTTACTTCCACGACCTGCTGGTGGAGCTGTTTTCGCGCGCCGCACTGGCGCCGGTCTATATCCAGCACCTCGCGCAGATCCACTCGATCCTGGCCATCGTGCATTCCGGCGTCGGCGTCGCACTGGTGCCGGAAGCGGCGGAGAATCTGCAGTTCAGCGGCGTCGCGCTGCGGCCACTGGCCGATCCGCAGCAACGCGCGGCCGAACTCTACTTCGTCTGGCGGGACGACAATGACAATCCGCTGTTGCCGGTGATCGCGGCGATCGCCCGCAACCTCGTGGGCGGCGCCTGAGTCATCCAATCAATGGATCATTCGATCCAGCAATTGGTCTGCCGCGGCATCGAGCCTGGTCTAATCCTGTGGCTTCCACAGCGAGGACCGCCACGATGAGCAGATTGACCCCGAAGGAGATGGCGCTGACGATCGGCAACGGGCTGTTGTCGTTTCCCGTCACGCCGTTCGACGCCTCCAACAAATTCGACGCCGTGCGCTATCGCTCCAATCTCGACTGGCTGTGCAGCTATGAAGTGGCCGGTCTGTTCGCGGCCGGCGGCACCGGAGAATTCTTCTCGCTGACGCCGGCGGAAGTCGTCGAGGTCGTGACCACTGCCGTGCAGCAGACCGCCGGCCGCGTGCCGGTGCTGGCCGGCGTCGGCTACGGCACGGCGATGGCGACCGAACTTGCCGGCGCCGTCGAGCGCGCCGGCGCCGACGGCATCCTGCTGCTGCCGCCCTATCTGGTGTTCTCCGAGCAGGCGGGACTGGCGGCGCATGTCGAGGCGGTCTGCAAGGCGACCAGCCTCGGCGTCATCGTCTACAACCGCGACAACGCCATCCTCACCGAGGATACGATCGCAAAACTTTGCGAACGCTGCCCGAACCTTGTCGGCTTCAAGGACGGCGTCGGCGACATCGAACAGATGACGCGCATCCATCTGCGCATGGGCGACCGGTTGACCTATGTCGGCGGATTGCCCACCGCCGAAACCTTCGCGTTGCCCTATCTCGAAATGGGCGTGACGACCTACTCCTCCGCCGTGTTCAACTTCGTGCCGGAGTTCTCAACCAAATTCTACGCGGCGGTGCGGCGGCGCGACCGCGAAACCGTCCAGGCGGGCCTGCGCGACTTCATCATGCCGCTGCTCGCGATCCGCAACCGCAAGCGCGGTTACGCAGTGTCGATGATCAAGGCCGGGATGAAGGTGATTGGCCGCGATTCCGGCCCGGTGCGGTCGCCGCTGACCGACCTGACATCAGGGGAAGTCGAGGAACTGTCTGTTCTGGTCAGCCGGCTGAAAGCAAGCGAGTTTGCCAGCCGATCGTTCGCAGCCGCCTGACGGCAATCCTGTGCTTGAAAATTGGTCCGGGCACGCATCAACCCGATAAGCACGATAATTCGGCAACAGCCGGCGACATTACTCAACTTGCGACCTCGTTCACGCCTCTTGTCGCGTCGTTTTCGCGCAACGAGACACGCTTCGACAGGTGCGATCGGAGCACAAATATTCAGCATGGATGGACTTGTTGTCCGGGGGCGCCACGCCAATGTTAGCGGGCAGTATCTGTCATCAATGAACGCGTAATGTCGGAAGTCAGGCTGATTCAATCCATCGAGCGCGCAACCGCGATCCTCGAAATCATCGCACAAGAGGGTGGTGCTGCGCGGCTGCAGCATATTGCCGAGCACACCAAGCTCGGCAAGACGACCGCGCACAATCTTCTGAAGACGCTGGACGAGCTTGGCTACGTGCACCGCCGCGCCGGAGACACGCGCTATCATCTCGGCGGCCGCATTCTCAATCTGGCGCGGATCGCCGGAGACGACGGCGCGCTTCGCAGCCGCCTGCGCCCGGCGCTCGAAGCCGTCGCAAGGCGCACCGGAGAGATGGTCTATCTCGCCGTGCCGAGCGGTGATGAAGTCTATTATCTCGATGCGATCGAACCGTCCCACGCAGTGAAAGCGGGCGCATGCCCTATCGGCATACGCGAGCCTCTGGAAGGATCAGCGGTCGGCCTCGTGTTCCTCGCCTTCATGCCCGGGCTCGGCAAGCGTGTCCTTGCCAGCCGTGCCGACGCGCTTGGTCCGCAGATTCTATCCGAGATCAAGACGGTGGCCACGCGCGGCTTCGCGCTCGATCTCGAGAATTACCAGCCGGGCCTCCACTGCGTCGCCATTCCCTGGCGCGAGGGTGGCGAGGTTCGTGCGAGCGTCGGGCTGAGCGGGCCATCGGCGCGCTTGTCGCCGCAGGCATTGACGGACATGGCCTGGATGATGATGAGGGAGGTCGAGCGCGCCTGAGTTCAGCATTGCTGAACATATGGCGTTTCCAGGTTTCGATCGTTCGCCTTTGCGATTTTGCGCACCATGTTGAGGCCGTCGCGCCACGCGCGCGTTTCGCAAGCCTCAACAGGAGCAACGTCTTTGAGCAACGTCCTTGTCGTTCACGCGCATCCGGAACCGAAATCACTCACCAGCGCCTTGAAGAATCTGGCGGTCGAAACCCTCACCGCGCAGGGCCACACGGTGCAGGTCTCCGATCTCTATGCGGCCAAGTGGAAGGCGGTCGCCGATCGCGGAGATTTTCTCGGTCAGGCCAACCGGATCGCCTCAGCTATGCCGCCGAGTCGCGTCATGCATTCGCCACCGGCACCCAATCGGCCGACGTCGAGGCCGAACAGCAGAAGCTCTTGTGGGCTGGCGCCGTTCTCCTGAGTTTTCCGATGTGGTGGTTCGGCATGCCGGCCATCCTGAAGGGCTGGGTCGACCGGGTCTTCGCCTACGGTTTTGCATATGGCGTCGGGACTCATGGTGGCGAAAGATGGGGCGACCGGTATGGCGAAGGTACCTTGAGCGGTCGCCGCGCGATGCTGTCGGTCACGATCGGTGGACGCGCGCCGCACTATGGCGAGCGCGGCGTGAATGGGCGGCTCGACGATCTGCTGTGGCCGATCCAGCATGGCATGCTCTTTTATCCGGGCATGCAGATCCTGCCGCCTTTCGCCGTCTATCAGAGCGACCGGCTGACCGAGGCCGAATGGCCCGCCGTTGCCGAGGCCTATCGGCGCCGCATCGCAGGACTTTTCAGCGATCGGCCGATCGCCTACCGCACCCAGAATGGTGGACACTATGACGGCCAGCAGGTTTTGAAACCAGGTCTGGGTTTAGGCGAGAGCGGCGCGCGCATCCATCTCGTCCAACCGGGCGATCCGAAGGAGGTTCTTGATGGCAATGGTCCGGATAGCACCGCCGCGACGCGCGAAATGGCGGCTTGTCCGGACTCGTGATGAGCGCGGTATAAGCCGCAAGACACTTGTGCGGAGAAAGCTTGGTGTTTTTCCGGCGTAACCGTGACGACGGAAATGTGCACTTTCCTTACGAGGCACTTCATCCAATCCGCGGCAATTTTTGTTATCGAACGGGCTGAATGATATGTCGTTCAGTATTGCTATTTACGGTTGTTGGTGTCATCCGATCCGTCGAAGGCAATGTTCCAGGAGAGTTCGGTGCAAAAAGTGATTTCCGCCGTCGTCATGTTGCTTGTCGTGCTTGGGTCGCTGCCGGTCTTTGCTCAGGCGTCCCCGCCGAGCGAGGCCTCGCGAAAGGCGGAATTGGTTGCCGCGTGGAAAGCCGCCAGCGAGGCTGGCGTCGGCGGGCCCAAGGATGTTTCCCTGATCGACCAGGCCACGCTGAAGCTTGTGGCAGGTCGTTTCTTCGTGCCGCAGGCTGAAGGCGCCCGTGTCTTGCGGGCGCTCGGCAACGTCGTCAACGATGCAGGCTTCGTCGGCCTTGTGGTCGGCACGGGGCCGAATGACGAGTGGATCGTGGTGGTCCGCTACGTCAAGGAAGGCTACATCAAGGATGATGATGCCAAGAACTGGAATGCCGACGAGCTCCTGAAAAATCTGAAGGACGGAGTGGAGGAGACCAACAAGGACCGCATCGCGCGTGGGTTTCCCGAGATGCAGGTGATCGGATGGGTGCAGCCGCCGAGTTACGATGCCGGCAGCCATCGCCTGGTCTGGTCGCTGCTCGCCAAGGACAAGGGCGAGGCGGACAACGCGGCGAAGAGCATCAATTACAATACCTACGCGCTGGGGCGCGACGGCTATTTCAGCCTCAATCTGCTGTCGAACTCGGAACGCATCGCCGGCGACAAGGCGGTGGCCCATGAGCTGCTCGGCGATCTGGCCTACAATGCCGGCAAGCGCTACGAAGACTTCAGCGCCTCGACCGATCGCATCGCGGAATATGGCCTGATGGCGCTGGTCGGGGGCGTTGCGGCCAAGAAGTTCGGTCTGTTTGCGCTCGTGGCCGCGTTCGTGCTCAAATTCGCCAAGGTCATCCTCATCGGCCTGGCGGTCGTGGGCGCGGGCGTGCTGAATTTCTTCCGTCGCAGGCCGCGCAGGGATTCGGCCGACGGCTCGGCATGAAGGCGCTCTTTCTCCCTCTCTTCTCCGGCCTCAAATGGGGCAAGCTCGCCACCGGCGGCGGAAGCATGCTGCTGGCGTTGATGCTTTACCGCCGGAGCCCGATGCTTTTGATCGTCGCGATCCTCGCCGCCCCGGAACTCGTGAAGGCGTGGCGGTACGATCCCAAGGCTCCTGAGAACGTCGCTTATTATGGATGCTGAGCCGGTTCGCGCGGCCCGTCTAGCGAACGCATGTCTGCTGTGACTTGACGCCGCCACCGCAAGCGACGATTGAGAACAAGGTCTTCACCGAGCAATATCAAACGCATAAACGACAAGAGGAAACCCGATGGCACGCGTGCGCTGTATCACCGAAATGGGCATGGGCGTCGACGTTCACGGGCGCGATGCCACCAAGGCCGCCAAGCGCGCCGTCTCCGACGCCATCCGCCACTCCAGCCTCGGTTTCTTCCGGATGCTGGGCAAGACCGCCAGCGACATGTTCGTCGAGGTCACCGTCGCGGTGCCGGACCCGAGCGGCGTCGACACCGCGGCAGTTGCCAAGGAGCTGCCGTACGGCACCGTGAACGTGACGGCCGTCAAGGGCGGGCTGGAAGTGCCTGCCGAGAGCGGAAGCGACTCCATCATTATCGCGAACGCCGCCGTGATAGTGAGTTTCGACGACGGCAAGACTGGTTAAACAAGCCCGGCCAACAAGACTTGCTAAATTCGTTCAGTGCCAAGCAGGCCGGACGCCTGGTCCGCGATCAACCGGAAGACCTGGAGCCCCATGACGACGCAGGACAGCAGCATTTATTGGAAGCGAGGGCGGGTGGAGTTGCGCGCCGCCGGATTCGATCCGGACCGCGCCGCGCAGACCAGCGCGGTGGTGACGATTGCCAGCGCCTACACCAATGCCCATCGCTGCAACAACCGCGTGCGCGCCATTACCGATCTCCTGGTCGAGATCCTGGCGGAGCGCGGCGGGCAGGGGCTGATCGTCGGCGCGCCGGCGGTGTCGGATGCGCTGACGCAGGGCACGCCGACGGCGGGATATAGCCTTGCCTCGCGCGACGTCGTCGCCGACTGTTTTGAGATCGGCCACTACGCGCATCATGGCGACGCCATGATCGTGATTTCCGGCTGCGACAAAACCGGCGCCGCCGCGCTGATGCCGCTCGCGCGCACCAACGCCTTTGGCCTCGTGCTCTATCCCGGCACCGGCACGCCGGGGCGCGTCTCGTTCGGGGCATGGGCCAGCAAGGGCAACAACATCACGATCCTCGATTATGCCGAGGCGCGCGCCGCAAACGAGTCCGGCCGCATCTCCGGCGAGGAGCTGCTGGAAGTCGAGCGCAACGTGATGCCGGGCAGCGGCACCTGCGGCGCGATGTTCACGGCCAACACCATGAGCACGATCGCGGAATCAATCGGCATGATGCTGCCGCGCGGCGCCTCGCATCCGGCCGATTACAACGCCGGCAGCGACATCCACGCCGACGTCCGCGCGCAGGCCCGCGCTTCGGTCGAGGCCCTGTACCGGCTGATGGAAGCTGGCATCCGGCCGCGCGACATCATGACCGAGCGCGCCTTCGAGAACGCGATTACCACCGTCTACGCGATGGGCGGTTCGACCAACATGTATCTGCATCTGCTGGCAGTCGCGCGCGAGGCCCAGGTGCCGATCACGATCGAGCGCATTCAGGCGGTCGGCGAGCGCGTCCCGCTGCTGGCCGATCTGCAGCCGCATGGCCCGTTCGCGATGGGCAGCCTGCATGCGATCGGCGGCGTGCCGGTCGTGATGAAGGAACTGCTGCGCGCGGGCCTTCTGCATGGCGACGTCATGACGGTGACCGGCAGGACGCTGGCGGAAAACCTCGCCGATGTTCCGACGCTCGAACAGATGCCGCCGCAGGAGATCGTCCTTCCGGTGTCGAAGCCGATCGCGCCGGCGAACAATCACATCAGCGTCTTGAAGGGCAACCTCGCGCCGGAGAGCTGCTTGCTGAAGCTCTCGGGCAAGGCGCTGGAGAAGGGCCAGTTCCGCGGCACTGCGCGCGTGTTCGAGTCCGAAGCGGACACAATGGCTGCGATCCGCGCCGGCGAGATCGTGGCGGGCAACGTGATCGTGGTGCGCAATGTCGGCCCGGTCGGCGGGCCCGGCATGCCGGAAATGGTGATGTTGACGATCCAGTTGCAGGGGCGTGGCCTTGGCGAGGACGTCGCGCTGATTACCGACGGCCGCTTTTCCGGCGTCTCGCACGGCATCCTGATCGGCCACGTCTCACCCGAAGCCGCGCGCGGCGGCCCGATCGCCGCGGTGCGTGACGGCGATGCCATTGTCATCGATCCCGGCGCCCGCACCGTTACCCTCGAAGTGTCCACGGAAGAGATCGCGCGCCGCATGGCCGACTGGCGCGTGCCGGCTTCTGTTGCGGCGGTACAGCCGGGATCCGTGCATGACAAATACATCCGGCTGGTGTCGTCGGCGCACTATGGCTGCGTGCTGTGAGGGGGCTTGGTACAGTGGCGGCATCAGAACTAATTCGCTAGACTTTCAACCCGTCCTTTGGCCGAGACCCGGCCATTTGCTGCAACGACGCATATGAAAACCAAGGATCAATCCCGCTTCAGTATCGATGCATTGCGAGGCCTTGCGGGCGACAAGGTGTTTGCGCGCGGAGAGACCTATCATCGCGACGGTCAGGTGCAGATTCTTACGATCGAACCGAAGCGCGTGTTGGCGCAAGTCGCGGGCACCGAGGATTACCGTACCGAGCTCACCGGACGCGGCAGCAATATCGGTGGCCATTGCTCCTGCCCCGCATTCGGGGATTGGGGAGTCTGCAAGCACATGGTCGCCGTGGCGCTGACGGCCAATGCCTTGGGCCCCGATGCGGAGGCGGAAGGCGCGGGTGTGCTGGCGCGCATCCGCGACCATCTGAAACAAAAAAGCGTCGATGCGCTCGCCGGAATGATCATGGAACTGGCAGAGCGGGATCCGGCCTTGTTGGGCAGGCTGGACGTGGCGGGTGTGCTGAAACGCGCCCATAAATTCGACGGCAAACTCATCGCGCCCGAGCGCCTGCACGTTTCGTTGTTCTTCCTCGGCGGCTTGCCCGAGCGCCATATTCGGGCGGCTTGCGAGGCTGCCACCGAGGTGCGGACCGAGCCGTTCGAGGTTTCGTTCGACCGCACCGCGAGCTTCCGGGGCAGGCCGGGCAATCGTCCGTTCGTTCTGATTGGAGAGAGTGGATTGCGCCGATTGGAGTCATTTCAGCGGATGCTCGGCGCCGCGCTGACGCGAAGCGGATTGAAGCGGGTGGCGAATACGAATTTTACGCCGCATGTGACGCTGTTGTACGATGCGCGTAGCGTGGACGAGCATCCGATTCAGCCGATCTTCTGGACAGTGACGGAGTTCGTGCTCATCCACAGCATGAAGGGCCACGCTTATCACGGTCGCTGGCCGTTGCGGGCATGACGGGAATTGGCACAGCTGGAAGCCTGCAGTGGTCATCGCGGTCGATCGCAAACCTCGCGGCGGTCGTGTCAGACCGAGGGCCCGAAAGAGGCGATCCATATGGTCTCTGCCTTCTCAGTGCGGCAACGGATCGTACTGGGGCGCCTGCTCATTGATCTCGTCCTTCGACGCAATGAAGAGGCATCGGCGCAGCCAGCTTCCGACGTTGGTTCCCTATGGTTCGACAGCTTCAATACGGTTCGACGCAAATAGTGCATAGACCGGAAAGGGCTGGTCTATCTCCCAGCTATTCTAATCTAGATCGATCAGCTTATCGCAGCCTGACGCCGGGTTTGTCGATTGTGGCGGTTTCGCCAGTTGCATTGACCTTTAGGCCGTGGAGCAAGTCGGTCGCTGTCTTCAAGGCCTTGTCGTCCTTGGGGTCCGGCGGCACGTAGGACTGCGAACCGGTCTTCTCGTCGCCTGCCGATTTCAGGTGGCCGCGCAGCGCGGCTTCCCCTTTGGTATCGGCGCGCTCCTTTAATTCGTCAGGCACGTCCTGCAGCACCTCAATGTCGGGAACTATGCCCCTGGCCTGGATCGACTTGCCCGACGGCGTAAAATAGCGTGCGGTAGTGAGACGCAACGCGCCGCTGCCGGCGCCGAGAGGAATAATCGTCTGCACCGAGCCCTTGCCGAACGAACGAGTGCCGACCACGGTCGCACGCTTGTGGTCCTGCAGCGCGCCGGCGACGATCTCGGAAGCCGAGGCCGAGCCGCCGTTGATCAGAACGATCACCGGCTTGCCCTTGGTCAGATCACCACCATGGGCAGCGCGGCGTTGGGTTTCCTCGGCGCTGCGGCCACGAGTCGAGACAATCTCACCTCGCGAAAGAAATGTTTCAGACACCGTCACCGCTTCGTCCAGCAATCCGCCGGGGTTGTTGCGCAGGTCAACGATCACGCCTTTCAGTCTTTCGGCGCCGATCCGCGAGGTCAGGTCGCTGATTGCCCGTTTCAACCCCTGGGTAGTCTGCTCGTTGAACGTAATAATACGGATGTAGGCAATGTCATCGCCTTCGATGCTGGAGCGCACCGAACTGACGCGGATGTTTGCGCGCACCAGCGTCACGTCGATCGGATTGTCCTGCCCCTTCCGAATGATCTTCAGCCTGATCTTGGTGTTAACAAGGCCACGCATTCTATCGACAGCTTCACTGAGCGTGAGATCCTTTACCGGCTCGTCGTTAATTGTGGAGATTAGGTCATTGGCGACGATGCCGGCCTTTGACGCTGGGGTTTCCTCTATCGTGTCCTTCATCAACTTGACGATCTTAATCAACCCGTCTTCCATCGTCACTTCGATGCCGAGCCCGCCGAATTCGCCGCGGGTCTGGACCTGCATGTCGCGAAAACTCGCGGCGTCCATGTAGCTCGAATGCGGATCGAGGCCGGACAGCATGCCGCCGATCGCGGATTCGACCAGCTTGCCATCATTGGGCTTCTCGACATAGTCTCTACGGACCCGCTCGAACGCATCGCCAAACAGATTGAGTTGGCGATAGGTATCCGACGCTCCAGCATGCGCACTTGCCCCCATCAGAACGGCGCGCGGCTGGGTTATGAAAAGTGTCAATGCCGCACCGGTGGTGGCGCCGAGAAGAATTATCGGAAACCTGCCCATGCTCTTCCGCCCTCATTTGCGGCCCGCCATGGGCCCGGATCAATCGGAACGTCATTTTACGGAACGCGATGCCGGGAAAGCCGTTCGCGTTTGCCTTGGGTGTAGTCCCGATAGTAGCGACTAGCTCCGCATACACAGCGCCACTACTATAAGTTCATTCGTTACCAGTTTGCAACGCTAGCTTCAAGGCATCGGAGACAGGATAATCGGATGAAGAGATTCCTGAGAAAGGCCTGAGGCGCTAGAATCTGTTGTCATCTACTGGGTCGCGGGCGGAGGACACTGATGGATTCCGCAGGATCGCAGATATTTCCGAAAAACAAGCTTCCTTCACTATTTCAGTGAGTTGCGGGATCAGCTGAAAGTCGCAAGGTGGATTATCCGCGGCGAGAAGCCCTGCTCCTGACACACAAGAACTGCCAGCAGTCGGCCGGGCGGTTCTTTGTCAGAAGCGTTTACGAATATGGTGCTTTTGGTCGAACGCAAGATCGAGTTGCTACCACGGCTTCGGTTCTTGCGAGCGGCACGCCCTCCCACAATCATCCTGGCAAAATCTTTGCCACGCTCGAAGCGCGCGTCTTCCAGCTTTGCTTTATGCCTGATGCCTGGATCGCGGCGCTGACAAAGAATGCGGGGAAGCTTTCGGCTGCACTATTTCGCCACGGCAAGCCGCTCGATCATCTCCTCGATCGAATTGAACAGATGCGTCGGTCCCGCCGCCTGCAGCGCGCTCGGAAGTGCGTAGCCCCACGCTACCGCACCGGAATCCATGCCGGCGGCTTTCGCGGCTTCAATGTCGCGGATCTCGTCGCCGATGCAGATCGTCTCCGAAGGCTTCGCGCCAAGCTTGCGTGCGACGCGTCGAAATTTCCTGTGCTTGCCGAACACCGCAGCGCCGCAGTCGAAGCGAGCGATCCGGGCGGTGGCGGGTCCGAGTACCTGCCGGACGGATGCTTCGCTGTCGGAACTGACGATGGCGGTCTTGATGCCGAGGCGTTGCAGGTCGGTCAGTATCGCCGGGATGCCGGCGAATAGCGATATCTCGCTCGCTGCCGCGAGCTTGCGCTTTCGCATGTCGCTGACGATGGCCGGCAGTTGCCACATGGATACGTTGAGCCGCGCCATGATTTCACGTGCGGACATTCCGCGCAGCCCTTCCACCTCGTCGTCGCGGACGGGCGCAAGATCGAACCGCGTAATCATGTCCTGGAAGGAGGCACGAAACCAGGGAAGGGAATCCGCCAGCGTGCCGTCGAAGTCGAAAATGGCGAGGCGGTAACGCGTCATGAGAAAAGGACCATCAGCGTGTCACGTGTCATCGCCGCCGAAATAGGCGGGCTTGCCCGTGGTCCAGGTTTCGCCCCAGAGCTGGCCGCCGCCGTCGACCGTCAGCGTCTCACCGGTCACGAATTTCGCGGATGGTCCGGCGAGGAAGACGCTGGCCTCGGCGACGTCCCATGGCGAGCCGACGCGCATCATCGGGTTCGAGCGCGGGTAGGCGGCGCGGGCTTCCGGCGAGTAGACGTTCCAGCCTTCGGTTTCGATCGCGCCGGGCGCCACGCAATTGACCCGGATGTTCAAGGGCGCCCATTCGACCGCGACGGCGCGCGAGAGCCCGATCACGCCGCTTCGCGCGGCGATGGTGTGCGCGATGCCGTACAGGCCGTGCGTCGTCACGACCACGATGTTGACGATACTGCCGGGATGCTTGTGGTCGCGCCAGCGCTGCGCGGCGGCCTGCATCGTGCACCAGGTGCCGTTCAGATTGGTGTTGATGACCGCGTTCCAGCCCTTCACGGAAAAATCGATTGCGGCTTGCGGAAATTGTCCGCCGGCGCTGTTGATGAGGCCGTCGACGCGGCCTTGCGCGGCCCAGATCGTGTCGAACAGGGTGCTGACCGCATCGGGCTCCCTGATGTCGGCGACGTGCGCGGATGCCTTGAGGCCGCGGCCGGCCAATTGGGCCACGAGCGCTTCGAGCTTGGCCCCATCGCGCCCGACCACGGCGACATGCGCGCCCAGCCGTGCGAACAGCCAGGCGATTGCCCGCCCGATGCCGCCGGCGCCGCCCGTTACGACGACGACCTGATCCTTCAGCGCATCGGTCGCGAATGTGGTCGGATGAGCCGCAAGCTCCTCATCGGTGAGGCCGAGCGGAGACGGTTGATCGGTCATGAACGGCGCGGACCCTTGTTATATGCGGCATCAGCCGTACATTAGCCGCGCAACAATAACCATGCAAAACGAGTTTCGATGCCCGATCTCTCTGCCTTCCCGATCACCAAACGCTGGCCCGCCAAACATCCCGACCGCCTTCAGCTCTACTCGCTGCCGACACCGAACGGCGTCAAGGTCTCGATCATGCTGGAAGAGATCGGATTGCCCTACGAGGTGCATCTGGTCGACTTCAACAAGGACGACCAGAAGACGTCGGAATTCCTGTCGCTGAACCCGAACGGCAAGATCCCGGCGATCCTCGATCCGGACGGGCCCGGCGGCAAGCCGCTGCCGCTGTTCGAGTCCGGGGCGATCCTGCAATACCTTGCGGAAAAGACCGGCAAGCTCCTGCCAGCCGATCCGGCGCGGCGATACCAGACCATCCAGTGGCTGCACTTTCAGATGGGCGGGATCGGACCGATGTTCGGGCAGGTCGGCTTCTTCCACAAATTCGCCGGCAAGGAATTTGCCGACAAGCGGCCGCTCGAGCGTTACGTCGCCGAGTCGAAGCGCCTGCTGGACATGATGGAGACGCGGCTTGCCGGACGGCAATGGATCATGGACGACGAATATTCCATCGCCGACATCTCCATGCTCGGCTGGGTCCGCAACCTGATCGGCTTCTACGGTGCGCGCGATCTCGTCGCATTCGATACGCTGAAGCAGGTGCCGACATGGCTGGAACGCGGGCTCGCCCGGCCGGCGGTGCAGCGCGGGCTCGACATACCGAAGCGGCCCTAAGCGGCGCGCTTGAGCAGCTCATAAACAAGAGGATTGTCGGCGCAGGCGCTGAAGCCGCATTCGAGCAGTGTCGTCACCACGTTGGCTGCTGTCAGCGTGATCACGAGCCACACCGCGATTTGCGCGAAGGCGCCGCCGGTGGCCGGCAGCACGGCTTTGTCTTCTTCGAACTGGCGGTCGAACAGCAGGATCACGGCAAGCAGGACGATGGCGGCAATGAAGCCGAGCAGCGCCCAAGTATAATAGTGATAGCCGAGCAACGCGGAACCATAGCCCGCGTCGCCGGGCATGATGTGCAGCAGCACCTGCCGGGTCGACGCAACCGCGCCTGCGACCGCCGCCAGCAGCGACATCGCATAATGGCTGGGGCGGGGACCGAAGCGGATATTGAGGATCGGTCCGACGGCCAGCGCGGCGAACAGGATGCGCTGCAGCAGGCAGAGTGGGCAGGGCAATTCACGAAGGATGAATTGCGCCGCATAGGCCGCCGCCAGCACCAGCGCCACCGCGTAGAGGCTGAGTGCATTCAGCGTGATGGCGCGCGTCTGGGTCATGCGTATCTCAGAACGACAGTTTCAGCGTATCGGTCGCGTGGTGCAGATAGGTGGCGACGCACGCGATCAGGACAGCCCCAAACAGGCCGAGCGCCAGTGGACGCTGACCGCGCCAGGCGACCAGCATCACGATGGCCGTGGCCAGAAACAAAAGGGTGAATTCCATCGGCTGGTCCTAACTTCGCGAGTGGTATGCGAGTCTATGATAGATTCGCCGTTCCGCTTTGTATAAAAAACGGTCCGACAGGACCAGTAACGCTATTTCCGGAATGCAACGAAAATGCCCATTACCATCTACGGCATCAAGAAATGTGACACCATGAAGAAGGCGCGCGCCTGGCTTGACGATCACGGCGTGGCCTACGATTTCCACGACTACAAGCTTGCGGGCATCGCCAAGGACAAGCTCAAGCAATGGTCCGACGAAATCGGCTGGGAAACGCTGCTCAACCGCGCAGGCACGACGTTCAAGAAGCTGCCGGATGGCGACAAGGAAGGCCTGAACGAGCGCAAGGCGCTGGCGCTGATGCTGGAGCAGCCCTCGATGATCAAGCGCCCGGTGCTCGATCTCGGCGGCAAATTGCTGGTCGGGTTCAAGCCGGATGTCTACGGCAAGGAAGTGGCACCGAAGTCGCGCGCACGTAAGGCCTGATCGAACTCGACAGGCTCGCCGGGACGGCTATTCGAATTCCAGCACGTCGCCGGACGGAATGCGGCCGGGTGCGCGATGGAAGAGATCGCGGTCGATGATGGTGCGAAGCTTCGGCACCGGAAGCTGGTCGTTTCCGCGCATCAGGTTCTTGATCTCGAAGCCGCCATCCTCGCTGATGGTCTTCAGCGATGCGATGATGTGGGTGACGCTGCCGCCATCGGAGAACGGCAACAACAGCCGCTCGTAGGCGACGATTCGTCCGTAGATGTCATCGATATTGGCGATGGTGTAGGCGGGGAGGCGGCGCGCGATGCATTCATGATAGACCGGCATCACGATCGGAGCGAGCCTTGCGCCGAGATACTCGTTGAGATAGCGGCCCTTGCCGGTATTCCCATAAGCGCTCGACATCCGTGTGCCGTCGCTCTGGATGGTCAGGCGCGGCGGCTGTGTGCTGGTATCGACGGTGTACAATACCAGGTCAGGAAGTTCGTCCTCGATCCGCGTCGGCTGGTATTCCGGCATGCGCGGTATCGACTGGTCGCGGGCGTATAGCCGCAGCCAGGTGTTCAGCAGGTCGCGCTGCTTGATGGATTTGACGACCGACGGTCCGGCGCTTTGAAATTCCAAGGCGGCAATTCCTGGCTATCTAAATCGCGTCATGATGCGCCGGAGGCAGAAATATTGTGTGAAAGGGCTTGATTGCAGCAAAACACCGTTAACGGTGGCTTGCCGGAGCGAAGATCGCGTTTGAGCGCGGACGACGAGCCGGCCGGGCCGGGCGGTCGGCGCAATTCGACCTATGGCGCATCCGGAACCGGCACGCGCGTTTTCCCCGCGGCAGCTTTCCACCTTGCCTAACCCATACCGTTGACGGCATATTCCGGCCCGGAGGCGGCGGGCTCGGGACGGTTTCCAGGACGTCCCGCAGAGCCTGCCCGAACAGGGAAAAATTGGCCGCGCGCGAGCAAACTCGCGGAGACGGCTGACGGGGGAGTTTTGTTTGGCTGATGAGTTCATTCTCGAAACCCACGGATTGACCAAGGAATTCGCGGGTTTCTTCGCCGTTCGCGACGTTGCTCTGAAAGTGCGTCGCGGTAGTATTCATGCGTTGATCGGGCCGAACGGCGCTGGCAAGACGACCTGCTTCAACCTTCTGACCAAGTTCTTGCGGCCGTCGGCCGGCCAGATCCTCTACAAGGGGCAGGACATCACCGCGATGGCGCCGGCCGATGTGGCCCGCCTCGGGCTGGTGCGTTCGTTCCAGATTTCAGCTGTGTTTCCACACCTGACGGCGCTGGAGAACGTCCGCGTCGCCCTGCAGCGCCAGCACGGCTCTTCGTTCGATTTCTGGCGCTCCAAAAGCGTGCTCGACCGCTTCAACGGCCGTGCGCATGAGCTTCTCAATGATGTGGGCCTGAGCGAATTTGCCAACACGCCGGCGGTCGAGATGCCCTACGGTCGCAAGCGCGCGCTCGAAATTGCGACGACGCTGGCGCTCGACCCGGAGATGATGCTTCTCGACGAGCCGATGGCCGGCATGGGTCATGAAGACATCGACAAGATCGCAGCGCTGATCAAGCGCATCTCGGCCAAATACACCATCCTGATGGTCGAACATAATCTCTCGGTGGTCGCCAACCTGTCCGACATCATTACGGTGCTGACGCGCGGGCAGGTGCTGGCCGAAGGCAATTATTCTGAACTGTCCAAGGACGAACGCGTCAAGGAAGCCTACCTGGGGGCCGGTCATGCCTGAGTTGAAAATGGCCGAAGCCGCCGCCAAACCGGCGGGCGCGGAAATTCTTTCCGTCTCCGACCTGCAGGCCTGGTACGGCGAATCCCACATCCTTCACGGCATCAACTTCAATGTGAAGGCCGGCGAGGTGGTCACGCTGCTCGGCCGCAACGGCGCCGGCAAGACCACGACGCTGAAGTCGGTGATGGGAATTATCGGCAAGCGTACAGGTTCGATCCGTTTCAACGGTCAGGACATCACGCGTGCCCCGTCCGACAGGATCGCACGCCAGGGCATCGCGTTCTGTCCCGAGGAGCGGGGCATTTTCGCCAGCCTCGACGTGCGCGAAAACCTGCTGCTGCCGCCGATCGTGCGCGGTGGCGGCCTGTCGCTCGACCAGATCTTCGAATTGTTTCCGAACCTGAAGGAGCGCCTCAACAGCCAGGGCACCAAGCTTTCGGGCGGCGAGCAGCAGATGCTCGCGATCGCGCGAATCCTGCGCACCGGGGCGCGCTTCCTGATGCTGGACGAGCCGACCGAGGGTCTCGCGCCCGTCATCATCCAGCAGATCGGCCACACCATCGCGCGGCTGAAGTCGGAAGGCTTCACCATCCTGCTGGTGGAGCAGAATTTCCGCTTCGCCTCGACGGTGGCCGACCGCTACTACATCGTCGAGCACGGCAAGGTCATCGACGGTTTTGCGAATTCGGAGCTGTCGGCCAACATGGACAAGCTCCACACCTATCTCGGCGTTTAATCAGTACTACCCGCTGCACTCTGGATTTATGGAGATACTATGAAACATCGCATTTCATCTCTCTTCCTCGGAACCGCGCTCGCACTTGCCGCAGGCGGTGGCGCCATGGCGCAGGACAAGACCGTCAAGATCGGCGTGCTTACCGACAATTCCGGACTTTACTCCGACCTCGGCGGCGCAGGCTCCACGCTTGCCGCCCAGATGGCGGTCGAGGATTCCGGACTGGCGGGCAAGGGCTGGAAAATCGACATCGTCTCCGCCGACCACCAGAACAAGCCCGACATCGGCACCACCATCGCGCGCCAATGGATCGACGTCGAGAAGGTCGATATTTTCGTGGACGTGTTGAACTCCGGCGTTGCGCTGGCGGTCAACAATCTGGTGAAGGAAAAGAACTCCCTCATGATCAATACCGGCGCGGCGACGTCGGACCTCACCAATGCCCAGTGCTCGCCGAACACAATTCACTGGGTCTACGACACCTACATGCTCGCCAACAGCACCGGACAGGCGCTGGTGAAAGCCGGCGGCGACACCTGGTACTTCCTGACCGCGGATTACGCGTTCGGCCACGCGCTGGAACGCGACACTGCCGCAGTCGTGGTCAAGTCGGGCGGCAAGGTTATCGGCACCGTCAGGCATCCCCTGAATTCGTCGGATTTCTCCTCGTTCCTGCTGCAGGCACAGGCTTCCAAGGCCAAGATCGTCGGCATGGCGAACGCCGGCGGTGACACCACCAACACCATCAAGCAGGCCGCGGAGTTCGGCATCGTCGCGGGCGGCCAGAAGCTCGCGGGATTGCTGCTGTTCATCAATGACGTTCACTCGCTCGGCCTCAAGGTGGCGCAGGGCCTGAACTTCACGGAAACCTTCTACTGGGATTTGAACGACGGCACCCGTGCGTTTTCCAAGCGCTTCTCCGAGCGCATGAAGAACAAGGCGATGCCGTCCATGGTGCAGGCTGGCGTGTATTCTGGCCTGATCCACTATTTCAAGACGATCGATGCGATGGGTGGCAATCCGCATGACGGCGCCAAGGTGGTGGCGAAAATGAAAGAGGCGCCGACCGACGACCCGCTGTTCGGGAAGGGCACGATCCGCGCCGACGGCCGCAAGCTTCATCCGGCCTACCTGTTCGAGGTCAAGAAGCCTTCCGAATCCAAGGGACCGTGGGACTATTACAAGCTGGTCGGAACGACCCCGGCAGACCAGGCCTTCCGGCCGCTTTCGGAAAGCGTTTGTCCGCTGGTAAAGAAGTAACAACGACAGCCCGCCGGCGCCGTGCCGGCGGGCTTCCTCTCGCGTCCCTGCGCGATTCCGCGTCTTAAACGAGATTGAGTGCGAAACCGATGCAAGCTCTATACGCCCAGCTTTTGGTGGGATTGATCAACGGATCGTTCTACGCGCTGCTCAGTCTCGGGCTCGCCGTGATCTTCGGCATGCTCAACATCATCAATTTCGCCCATGGCGCGCTCTACATGATGGGCGCGTTCTGCGCATATTTCCTCCTGCATCTGACCGGCATCGGATATTGGTGGGCGCTGTTGATCGCTCCCATCGTGGTCGGCATCTTCGGCATGATCCTGGAGCGGACCATGCTGCAATGGCTGGCCGGCCTCGACCACCTCTATGGCCTGTTGCTGACCTTCGGCATCGCGCTGATCGTGCAGGGCGTGTTCCAGAACTATTTCGGCTCATCCGGGCTGCCCTACGCGATTCCCGATTACCCGCAGATCGGCGAATGGCGCGGTCTGCAGGGCGGCATGAATCTCGGCTTCATGTTCCTGCCGGTCTATCGTGGCTGGGTGGTCATTTTCTCGCTCGTCGTCTGCATCGCTACCTGGTACCTGATCGAAAAGACGCGGCTTGGCGCCAATCTGCGCGCTGCGACCGAAAATCCGACCCTGGTGCGGGCGTTCGGCATCAACGTGCCCAGGATGATCACGCTGACCTACGGGCTCGGCGTCGGCCTGGCCGCGCTCGCCGGCGTGCTGTCGGCGCCGATCAACCAGGTGCGGCCGCTGATGGGCGCCGACCTGATCATCGTCGTGTTCGCGGTGGTGGTGATCGGCGGCATGGGATCGATCATGGGATCGATCATCACCGGATTTGCACTCGGCGTGATCGAAGGATTGACCAAGTATTTTTATCCCGAGGCTTCCAACACCGTGGTGTTCGTCCTGATGGTGCTGGTGTTGCTGGTGAAGCCTGCGGGACTGACCGGACGGGCGGCCTGACATGAGCGCATTGACTGACGACACACTGCCGGTAACGCCGCGCGCGATGCGCGACGAGATGATGGTATTCGCGGCGATGGCGGTGCTGCTGGGGCTGGTGCCGCTGACCGGCATCTATCCGTTCTTCGTGATGCAGGCCCTGTGCTTCGCGCTGCTCGCCTGCGCGTTCAACCTGTTGATTGGCTATGGCGGCCTGCTGTCATTTGGCCACGCGATGTTTCTGGGAACTGCGGGCTACTGCACGGCGCATGCGCTCAAGGTCTGGGGTGTGACGCCGGAAATCGGAATTCTGGTCGGCGTCGCCGGCGCTGCCGCGCTTTCGGTCGTGACCGGCTTCATCTCGATCCGCCGGCAGGGCATCTACTTCTCGATGATCACGCTCGCGCTGTCGCAGCTCCTTTACTTCATCTACCTGCAGGCGCCGTTCACCCATGGCGAAGACGGCATCCAGGGCATTCCGCAGGGCTATCTGTTCGGGATATTCAATCTCGCCAAGCCCACGGTGCTTTACTACGTCGTGCTGGCCGGTTTCCTCGGTGGCTTCCTCCTGATCTACCGCACCATCAACTCGCCGTTCGGCGAGGTGCTGAAGGCGATCCGCGAGAACGAGCCGCGCGCGATCTCGCTGGGCTACAAGACCGACCAATACAAGCTGCTCGCCTTCATCCTTTCCGGGACCATTGCGGGCTTTGCCGGTTCGCTGAAGGTGTTCGTGGCGCAGAACGCCTCGCTCACCGACGTGCACTGGACGATGTCGGGTGAAATCGTGCTGATGACGCTGGTCGGCGGCCTCGGCACCATTTTTGGGCCGGTCGTCGGCGCCTTCGTCATCATCGCCATGCAGCAATATCTGGCCGGGTTCGGGCAGTGGGTGACGGTGATCCAGGGCGTCATCTTCGTCGCCTGCGTGCTGACCTTCCGCCGCGGCGTGATCGGCGAGATCGCGCATTATTTCCGCCGATCCCTGTAAAACGGCCGGTTTTGGCGCCTCACAAAGCAGTGGATGACCCGGTTGCCGGGTCGCCTCGTGGCGCGCTTTTCCCTCGAATGGTCTATGACAGTTTTGTGACAGGCCGCCCGGGCGGCCGTTTCTGAAGACGGAAAAATGCCCATGCTGCGCTGGTTTCGTGCCTTTTTGCCCAAGGAGGAGCGGTTTTTTGAACTGTTTGCCCGCCACGGCCAGACGGTCGTGCAGGGCGCGCTGGCGCTTCAGGACATGCTGCGCGGCGGCGACGAAACACCGGTGTTCTGCCAGCGCGTCAACCAGTTCGAAAATGACGCCGACGGCATTACCCGCGAGGTGCTGACGGCGGTCCGGCGCACTTTCATTACCCCGTTCGACCGCGGCGACATCAAGAACCTGATCACGGCGATGGACGATGCGATCGATCAGATGCAGCAGACCGCGAAGGCGGTGGTGCTGTTCGAGGTCCGCACGTTCGAGCCGCCGATGCGCGAGATCGGGACGCTGCTGGTCGAGTGCGCCAATCTGGTCGGTCGCGCGCTGCCGCTGATGCAGTCGATCGGCAACAACGTCGCGATGCTCACCGCCATTACCGAGGAAATCGGAAAGCTGGAGGGCCGCATCGACGATCTCCACGATATTGGATTGAAGGAACTGTTTCTCAAGCATCGCAGCGGCAACTCGATGGATTTCATCGTGGGCGCCGAGATCTACAAGCATCTTGAGAAAGTATCCGACCGCTTCGACGACGTCGCCAATGAGATCAACTCCATCGTGATCGAACAGGTATAGGGCAGGGCCATCACGTGGATGCCACCCTCGCTCTTCCGGTTCTGGTCTTCCTGATCGCGGTCGCGCTGCTGTTCGACTTCCTCAACGGCTTGCACGACGCCGCCAATTCGATCGCAACGATCGTATCGACCCGCGTGCTGCGCCCGCAATATGCGGTGCTCTGGGCCGCCTTCTTCAATTTCATCGCCTTCCTGGTGTTCGGGCTCCACGTCGCCAATACGATCGGCACCGGCATCATCGAACCTGATATCGTCGATGCCACCGTGATATTCGCGGCACTTGTAGGCGCCATCGTCTGGAACCTGATTACCTGGGCGCTCGGAATTCCCTCGTCCAGTTCACACGCGCTGATCGGCGGGCTGGTCGGCGCGGGGGTCGCAAAAGCCGGAATTTCGGCGGCGGTCTGGACCGGTCTGTCGAAAACGCTGCTGGCGATCGTGCTGTCGCCACTGGTCGGGTTCCTGCTGGCGCTGGTGCTGGTCGCGATCGTGTCCTGGCTATCGGTGCGCTCGACGCCGTTTGCGGTCGACCGCGCCTTCCGCATCCTGCAATTCGTCTCGGCGTCGCTCTATTCGCTCGGCCATGGCGGCAACGACGCGCAAAAGACCATGGGTATCATCGCGGTGCTGCTCTATTCGCAGGGTCATCTCGGCGCGGACTTTAACATCCCGTTCTGGGTCGTGATTTCCTGCCAGGCGGCCATGGGCCTCGGCACCCTGATGGGAGGCTGGCGGATCGTCCGCACCATGGGGCTGCGGATTACGAAGCTGACGCCGATGCAGGGTTTTTGCGCCGAAACCGGCGGGGCGGCGACCCTGTTCATGGCGACCTTTCTCGGGGTTCCCGTATCCACGACCCACACCATTACCGGCTCGATCGTCGGCGTCGGCGCGGCACGGCGGGTTTCGGCGGTGCGTTGGAACGTGGCGAGTTCGATCGTCTATGCCTGGGTGATCACCATTCCGGCTTCCGGAATCGTGGCGGCGCTGACCTATTGGGCGGTGCTGTTGCTACGCTGATCCGGTGACGAGTTTGAGCCCGACGATGCCGGCCACGATCAGCGCGATGCAGGCGAGGCGGGCGGCGGTGGCAGGCTCGCCGAACAGTGCGATGCCCAGGATTGCCGTTCCGACCGCGCCGATGCCGGTCCATACCGCATAGGCGGTTCCGATCGGCAGTGATTTCAGGGCAAGGCCGAGCAGGAGGATGCTGCCTGCCATGCATGCGAGCGTCAGGACGGACGGAATGAGCCGTGTGAAACCTTCGGTATATTTGAGGCCGATCGCCCAGCCTATTTCCATGAGGCCGGCGACGAACAACACGATCCAGGCCATCACGACCCTCCGAACCAGGCAGGGCCGTCCCCGCGGATGAGCTGTGAAATTGGAAGGCCGTCCTTCCGCTGCCGATATGGGACTGGCCCTCGGCCTCTGCAACCACCAAATGAGGCTTGATTAGCCCGGTTTTCCCTGCCAAACGCTCGAGCCTCATGTCCGACATTGCCGTTTCAGCCGAATCGCCGTCCCGCTCGCCACTGTCAGATGAAGTGGCGCGCCGCCGTACGTTTGCGATCATCTCCCACCCGGACGCCGGCAAGACCACGCTGACCGAAAAGCTCCTGCTGTTCGGCGGCGCCATCAATCTGGCGGGACAGGTCAAGGCCAAGGGCGAGCGGCGCAATACCCGTTCCGACTGGATGAAGATCGAGCGCGAGCGCGGCATCTCGGTCGTGACGTCGGTGATGACGTTCGAGTTCGAAGGCTTGGTGTTCAACCTGCTGGACACGCCGGGCCACGAGGACTTTTCCGAAGACACCTACCGGACGCTGACCGCGGTCGATTCCGCCGTCATGGTGATCGACGCCGCCAAGGGCATCGAGGCGCGGACGCGAAAGCTGTTCGAGGTGTGCCGGCTGCGCGACATTCCGATCATCACCTTCATCAACAAGATGGACCGTGAGAGCCGCGATACGTTCGAACTTCTGGACGAGATCGAAAAGACGCTGGCGCTCGATACCACGCCAATGACCTGGCCGGTCGGCCGCGGCCGCGATTTCCTCGGCACCTACGACGTCGTCAATGGCGGCGTGCGCCTGCTCGAAGGCGGCGGTGCCAAAACCGGCGCGACCGAGCAGATCGACATCGCCGATCTCGCCGGCCGCAACGCCAATCTCGACGTCGCCGAGATCAAGGATGAGCTCGCGCTGGTATCCGAAGCCTGCAAGCCG
Source organism: Bradyrhizobium algeriense (assembly GCF_036924595.1). Lineage (NCBI taxonomy): Bacteria > Pseudomonadati > Pseudomonadota > Alphaproteobacteria > Hyphomicrobiales > Nitrobacteraceae > Bradyrhizobium > Bradyrhizobium algeriense. Next base: position 2,615,723 of record NZ_JAZHRV010000001.1, read on the forward strand.
TTCGAACTTGAGGCATTTCGCGAAGGCCACCTGACGCCGGTCTATTTCGGCAGCGCGCTGCGCAATTTCGGCGTTGGCGACCTGCTGGAAGGTCTCGGCAAGTTTGCGCCTGCGCCGCGCGCGCAGGATTCGAACCTGCGCAAGGTCGAGGCGGCCGAGCCGCGCATGAGCGCCTTCGTGTTCAAGATCCAGGCCAACATGGATCCGAACCACCGCGACCGCATCGCGTTCGCGCGGCTTTGCTCTGGCAAGCTCAGCCGCGGCATGAAGGCGAAGCTGGTGCGCACCGGCAAGAACATGAGCCTGTCCAGCCCGCAATTCTTCTTCGCCCAGGACCGTTCGGTGGCTGATGAGGCGTTTGCCGGCGACGTTGTCGGCATTCCCAATCACGGCACTTTAAGGATCGGCGATACGCTGACCGAAGGCGAAGACATCACCTTCGTCGGCGTTCCCAGTTTTGCGCCGGAAATCGTCCGCCGCGTGCGGCTGACGGATGCGATGAAGGCGAAGAAGCTGAAAGAAGCGCTGCAGCAGATGTCGGAAGAGGGCGTGGTGCAGGTGTTCCGGCCGCGCGACGGCGCACCGGCGCTGGTCGGTGTCGTCGGGCCGCTGCAGCTCGACGTACTGAAAGCGCGGCTCGACGCGGAATATTCGCTGCCGGTGGAATTCGAGGTCTCGGAGTTCCAGCTCGCGCGCTGGGTCTCATCCGACGACCGCAAGAAACTCGACGCCTTCATCGCCGCCAACGGCTCCGGCATCGCCGATGACGTCGATGGCGACCCCGTGTTCATGGCCAAGAACGAATTCTATCTCGGCTATACCCGCGAACGGGCCGAGGGGATTACCTTCTCCAACGTCAAGGACGTGAAGAAGAAAGCGTAAGACGGGCTCGCCTTTCGCGCCAACCTCCGCTGTCGTCCTCCGCGAAAGCGGGGGACCCAGTACGCCGCGGCTTCTCGGTAAAATCACTATGGTCTCTGGAATACTGGATCGCCCGCCCCAGTGCGCAATTGTGCACAGGGCAGGCGATGACGGGTGGGGTTTCGCCTCGGCCTATCCCGCTCATGCATCCAGTGGATGCCTGCATGCACCGTTAGCGAGCGTGAAACCCCTTGCGCCGGATCGGCATCCGTAAAAGTATCCACTGGATGCTTATGGAAACAGGGAGGCAACAAGCCATGACTGATCTCGCGACCTATTTCCGTTCCGGCCCGGTCGGCACCATCGTAATCGACGACGGCAAGGCCAATGTAATGTCGCTTGCGATGCTCAACGCCCTGCACGGGGCGTTCGACCAGGCGGAAAAAGACAAAACCGTTGTGATCCTGAAAGCCCGCGGCAAGCATTTTTCCGGCGGCTTCGACCTCAACGTATTTGCCAAGGGCAGCGCCGAGGATCAGTATCTGATGCTCAAAGCGGGTGCCGAACTGGCGCTACGTATTCTCTCGTTCCCGACACCTGTCGTGGCGGCCTGCCAGGGTAACGCCTATCCGATGGGCGCCTTCCTCATCATGTCCGGCGACCACCGCATCGCCGCCGAGGGCGACTACCCGGCGGATGCGCTGGAGCGCAGCGCCGAGGAGGCTGCGCAAAAGCTCGCCACGCTCAACATGGCGGCCCACGCCGCCACCAAGGCGCGGGCGAGGGGCGCCGTGATCAAAATGATCCGCGACATGATCGACGAGGATATCACGCCGCAATATGGCGAGGACCGCATTGCCCGGCGGGCGTCGGCCTGAGACGCAAACTTCGACCCGTCCGGTGGTGGTGTTGCGTCCCGTGCCTTTGTATGAAGGAGGCATGACGGTGAAGCCACGCCGGGCGACCTATCGCCATGGCAATCTGAAATCCGCAGCACTGAAGGCTGCCACACGCCTCGTGGCGGCGGCCGGCCACGAGCAGTTAAGCCTGCGCGAGGTCGCGGAGGCCGTCGGCGTCGCGCATCGCTCGCTGTACAATCATTTCGCGGACCGCGAGGCGCTGCTTGATGCGGTGGCGACCGAGGCCTATACCCGGCTCGCCGCCATCCTCGTCAAGGCGGACACGCCACAGGACTACACCGCGAAATATGTCCGCTTCGCCCTGGCCAATCGCGCGCTCTACGCCCTGATGACCAGCCGCCCGCACGCGACCATGAAGCACAACCCGCCGCTGCAGGCTGCGGTCCACAAGGTCATCACCCAGGCCATGCGGATATTCTGCCAGGATATCGAGAGCCCGGCCGAACGCCGCCGCGCAGTGATGAAGGTCTACATCACGCTTTATGGCGGCATCTCGCTCTATACGGCCGGCGTCCTCGACCAGCCCAGCGAGAAGGCCCTTATTGCGGAACTGTCGGCCATGAACGCGGGGATGTGAACGCCGTCAGCCTTGATAGCGCCTCTAGCGCGCATCAGCTTAGTCGGGTCGACCGTGAGGACCCCACTATATGTTCCGGCTCGCCATCGTTTGTCTGACCGCACTCTTCGTCGGGATGGGTGCCGCCGATGCCCAGTCGCGGCGCCAGATCGACGCGACGCCGTTTTCGCATGCGCCCTGCAGCGTGCTCGACGGCCAGCCCTGCACGCCGTCGTTTTGCAGCGTGTTCAACGACGGACCGTGCATTCCCGAGATCGACTATCCGTACGGCCAGAACCTGCAACTCACGATCGAAAGTGTACCGCCGCAGGACCAGGCCGCGAAATACCGCAGGCCGGACCACGATCTCGATACGATCGGCGACCTGTTCGCGGCGTTGCGGTCCTGCTGGTCACCGCCGCCTTCCGACATCGCGCGGCCGGGCATGCAGATGTCGGTTCGCTTCAGCTTCAAGCGCTCGGGCGAGATCATCGCCACCCCGCGCGTGACCTATGCCACGGCCGGCGCCCCGGCGGATACCCGCGCGACCTACCTGAAGGCGATCAATGCGTCGCTGCAGGCATGCCAGCCTCTGAAATTCACCAGTGGGCTCGGCGGCGCGCTGGCCGGGCGGCCGATCGCGATCCGCTACGTCGATAACCGCGATTCGGCAAAGCAGGCGGAGAAGCCGTGACCACGTCCGCGTGGCGCATTGCGCACCAAGCCCCTAAAATGATACGCGGATAACAGGCAAAACCAGCCGCGCAGCGGGAGGACATCATGGGACTGCTGGTGCTGATCCTGGGCTTGATCCTGTTCTTCGGCGTCCATACGCTCACCATCCAGCGCAAGCTGCGCGCGCAGGTCATCGCCGCGACCGGCGAGGGCGGCTACAAGATCGGCTATGCGCTGGCCTCGTTCGCAGGGCTGGCGCTGATTATCTGGGGCTTTGCGCTTTATCGCGCGACGGGATGGTACAACGTCTGGAACCCGCCGACGGCGCTCAAGCACATCACGTCGGCGCTGATGCTGCCCGCGGTGATCATGGTGGTGGCTTCCTACATCCGCGGCCGGATCTATACGACGCTGAAGCATCCGATGCTGACGGGCATTAAGCTGTGGGCTGCGGCGCATCTGCTCGCCAACGGCGATCTCGGCTCGATCATCCTGTTCGGCTCGTTTCTCGCATGGGCGGTATATGACCGCATTTCGCTGAAATCTCGTTCCGACGCCGGCGCGCCGCCGATCCCCGTCGGTGGTCCCGGCAACGACCTGATCGCGATCGCGGTCGGCCTCGTCGCCTATCTGGCGCTCGCATTCGCGTTCCATCCGGTCGTGATCGGCGTGCCCGTGGTTGGAGCCTAGCATGTCGGTTCAGTCTGCCATCAAGCGCAAAACTGCGCCGGATATCCGCGCGCGCAAGAACGGCGAGCCGATCGTGATGCTGACGTCCTACCATGCGCATACCGCAGCCCTGGTGGATCGCCACTGCGACGTCATTCTGGTCGGCGATTCCCTGGGCAATGTCATGCACGGTTTCGAGACCACCGTGCCGGTGACGCTCGACATGATGATCCTGCAGGGACATGCGGTGATGCGCGGTTCGAAGCACGCTTTGGTCGTGGTGGATATGCCGTTCGGCTCCTATGAGGCCTCGAAGGAGCAGGCATTTCATTCCGCAGTGCGGATATTGAAGGAAACCCATTGCGGCGCGGTGAAGCTGGAAGGCGGCGCGCGCATGGCGGAAACCGTCGCGTTCCTCGTCGAACGCGGCGTGCCTGTCATGGGCCATATCGGATTGACGCCGCAATCGATCAACACGCTCGGCTCGTTTCGCGCGCAGGGCCGCGACGAAGGCAGTTGGGACCCGATCCTGAGGGACGCCCAGGCGATCTCGGATGCCGGGGCCTTCTCGGTCGTGATCGAGGCGGTTGCCGAGCCGCTGGCGCGAAAGATCACGCAGACCATTGCCATTCCGACCATCGGCATCGGCGCCAGCGCGGCCTGCGACGGCCAGGTGCTGGTGCTGGAGGACATGCTGGGCCTGTCGCCGCGGACGCCGAAATTCGTTCGCCGCTATGGCGATCTCGGCGCCGCGATCGAAGCGGCGATCCAGGGCTATGCCAAAGACGTGCGTTCGCGCGCTTTCCCGGGGCCTGAGCACGTCTACGAGATGAAAAAGAGCTGACGGGCGCGCGCCATGGACTGGTCGCAGCATTCCATTCCGGCGATGCGGCTAGAACCGCGCTTCGGCGATCGTATCATTCCGGCTTTTTGCGAACGGCCTAAAAGCATCCCGGCGATGGTAGCCGATGCGGTTGCTATAAATCCCGATGGCGAAGCGCTGGTCTGCGGCGCCACGCGAATGACATGGCGCGAAGTCGCGCAGCAGTCTGCGCAAATCGCGGCAGGTTTCGGGAAGTTCGGCCTCAAGCGCGGCGACCGCGTCGCGGTGCTGCTCGGCAACCGGATCGAATTCGTGCTGACGATGCTGGGCGCGGCCCATGCCGGGCTGGTGACGGTGCTGCTTTCGACCCGTCAGCAAAAGCCCGAGATCGCCTATGTGCTCACCGATTGCGGCGCGCGGCTTCTGATCCACGAAGCGGCGCTGGCCGACCGTGTGCCTGATGCGGGCGACATTCCCGATGTGGTGCACCGGATCGCGGTCGACGGTGATCCGCGGCTTTCACGCTTTTCGGAGTTGGCCGATAACGCGGAGCTCGCAGGGCCGGTCGAGGTCGGCGAAGAAGATACCGCGATGATTCTCTACACATCGGGCACCACGGGCAAGCCCAAGGGCGCGATGCTCGCCCATTGCAACATCATTCATTCGGCGATGGTGTTCGTATCGTGCCTGAAGCTGACGGCTGCCGATCGATCGATCGCCGCAGTGCCGCTCGGCCACGTCACGGGCGTGGTCGCCAACATCATGACCATGGTCCGCTGCGCCGGCGCGCTGATCATCATGGCGGAGTTCAAGGCGGCGGAATATCTGAAGATGGCGGCGCGCGAGCGTGTCACCTACACCGTGATGGTGCCGGCGATGTACAATCTCTGCCTGCTGCAGCCGGATTTCGACAGCTACGACCTGTCGAGCTGGCGGATCGGCGGCTTTGGCGGCGCCCCGATGCCGATCGCCACGATCGAAAAGCTCGATGCCAAGATTCCCGGGCTGAAGCTGATGAATTGCTACGGCGCGACCGAGACCACGTCGCCGTCAACCATGATGCCCGGCGAACTGACCGCAGGCCATATCGACAGTGTCGGCTTGCCCTGTCCGGGCGCGCAGATCATCGTGGTGGATGCCGAGGGCCGCGAACTGCCGCGCGGCGAGATCGGCGAAATCTGGATTCATGGCGGCTCGGTCATCAAAGGCTACTGGAACAATCCGAAAGCTACCGCAGAGAGCTTTACGGCCGGCTTCTGGCATTCCGGCGATCTCGGCTCGATCGACGAAGAGAATTTCGTTCGGGTATTCGATCGCCAGAAGGACATGATCAACCGCGGCGGCTTGAAGATCTATTCAGCCGAGGTCGAATCCGTGCTGGCGGGCCATCCCGACGTGGTGGAGAGCGCGATCATCGCCAAGCCGTGCCCGGTGCTGGGCGAGCGCGTTCATGCGGTCGTCGTCACCCGTGGCACGGTCGGGGCCGAGGCGCTGCGCGCCTGGTGCGCCGAGCGGCTGTCCGATTACAAAGTGCCGGAAACCATGGATGTGCGGACAGACCCGTTGCCGCGCAACGCCAATGGCAAGGTGATGAAACGGCAGCTCCGCGAGGCTTTGCCAGCGGCCTGAACGGCGACACAGGGCTGAAACCCGGCGGCTAGAGTTTCGGCGCGCTGCCCTTGGGCATCGAGCCTTCGCTCGGCCCGGCGGCAAGCGCCGCACTGTCGATCGCGGCGGCACTGACGAACTGCTTGACGTCCAGCAGGGTGAATTGCGCGATGCCGACGCGGTCGGCCGGCGTGCCCGGGACGAGCTGCACGCTCAACACGCCGTCGCAATTCGCGCCCTTGGCCTCGGCCAGCATGGCGCTCGGTTCCTTGGCCTTGGTCTGTGCGCGCTTGACGACCGCCACGCAACTGCCGCGGACGGTGTCGCCGTTGAGCTTGACGGCGGCCCTGGGGTCAAGCGGCTTGTCGATCGCTTCCAGCGCGGTCGCTTCCTTGTACTTGCCGCCGACGGACATGATCGAGCCCTTGCGGTAGATGTAATACAGATGCTGATCGCCGACGATGGTAGGCACGCCGTATTTGCCCATGACTTCCTTGATCATGTCGGCCTTTGACGGCTGCTGGTCCTGCGCGAAGGTCAGATTGCGCGCCACGAAATAGGCGCGGTTGGCGCTCGCAGGCGAGGAGAAGCTGGTCGAGAGCATCTCGCCGTTCTGTTTCGAACCGGCGGGGAGGCTGAAATTCAGCGCGGCGACATAGCTGGCACCGCCGAATTTCTGCTGCTGGATGTCGGTCTTGGTGTCGGTACGGCCCTTGAACAGGGAATCAAAGACGCCGCGCGCGGATTCGGCGTTCGATTCGGTCGAGATACCCAAAATGTCGGGGCGGAGTTTGCCGGAGAATGCCGTCTCGATCGCCTTCGGCCTGATATCGTCGGCCAGTGAGGCCGCGGACAGGGATGCCAGTCCCATGACCAGCCCCATGGCAAGCATCGAAACCAGCGCATGGCGAGGCATGAAACACCCAGGAAATTGGGATAAGATTCGAAATGGAAGCGGGCGGGATTACGCCAAACTTTGAACCGCGATGTCAACGCTGCCAGGCGATTTCGCGGGGCGGCGGCGCCGTTGTTAACGCTTTGATCCACCTCACTTTGCCTTGCCACCGCCATATCGATAGGCTACGTCGCGGCGATGCGGGGATCGGGCGCACGATGCTGCCGCCCAAGGCGCGGTTCCTCGGGGATGGGATACCTTTAAGTGTCTGAATTATTTGATGAAGTAGACGAGGAGGTCCGTCGCGATCAGCTCAAAAAGCTGTGGGACCGATACTCGCTTTATATCATTGCCGGCATGATTTTGATCATCGCCGCCGTGGGCGGCTGGCGTGGCTACCAGTATCTGGAGGCCAAGAAGGCGGTCGAGGCGGGGGCTGCGTTCGACAAGGCCGTGGAGCTTTCAGAAGCCAACAAGCACGCCGAGGCCGAAGCGGCCTTCGCCGATCTCGCGGCGAAGGCGCCGTTCGGCTATCGCGTGTTGGCGCGGTTGCGCATGGCGGCGGAAGTCGCCAACCGCGATCCGCAGGCCGCGGCAAAGCTGTTCGATGAGATCACCGCCGATCGCAGCGTCGGCGTTGCCGAGCAGGATCTGGCGCGGATTCGCGCCGCCCAGTTGCTGCTGGAAAGCACGAGCTATCCCAACATGAAAGAGCGCCTCGAGGCCGCTGCTGCGGCCGGCGCCACCTTCCGCCATACCGCGCGCGAATTGCTGGCGCTGTCGGCATGGCGCGCCAACGACGCTGCGGCGACGCGGCAATGGCTGGATCTGATCGCCAATGACGGCGAAACGCCGCCGAGCCTGCGCTCGCGTGCCGAAGCGCTGCAGGCCTTGCTTCCGCCGGTCGCCAAGAGCTGACGCGTACAAACCGAGTTGATTGGGAAACCCAGTATGCGCCGCCCGCAACGTTTGATCGCAACCGCCGTCCTCATCGCGCTTTCGGGCGCGCTGGCAGGCTGTGGCAGCACGGGCAATTTCGACCCGTCCGATCTGCTCGACTTCCTCGATACCAAGAAGAAGCTGCCGGGTGACCGCAAGCCGGTATTCCCCGAAGGCGTGCCGGGCCTTGAGCAGGGCGTGCCGAAGGATCTCTACAAGGGCTCCCGTCAGCAGGTCGACGACCCGAACGCGCAGGCCGCTACAGCTCCTCCGCCAGCGGAAGAACCGAAATCGAAGCGCGGCGCGAAATCCAAGGGCAAACAGGCTGCCGCCCCTGCGGCTGCGGACCCCGACGCCGCACCCGAGGAGGAAGGCAGCACCGCCGCCGCGCCGCCGGCGCCCAAGCCGGCCAAGATCACGCGCAAGCGGACCACCGCGCCGCCGCCCGATCAATCGACGGCGCCTGCACAGTCCCCGCAACAATCCGCGTTCCCGGCGCCGATGCCGAGCGGTACGTTCACGCGTTGATTCTTTCTTTTCGTTCGATTGACACGCCCTTCAAAAAAGGGCGTTTGGATCATTTATGTCCTTTACGATTGCCATCATCGGCCGACCCAATGTCGGCAAATCGACGCTGTTCAACCGGCTGGTTGGGCAGAAGCTTGCGCTGGTGGATGACGAGCCCGGCGTTACCCGCGACCGCCGCGAGGGCAATGCACGTCTCGGCGATCTCGAATTCACCGTGATCGACACCGCCGGCCTCGACGAGGGCGCCAAGGGCTCGCTCACGGCACGGATGCAGGAGCAGACGGAAACCGCGATCGAACTGGCCGATGCGCTGATGTTCGTGATCGACGCGCGCGCAGGGCTGACGCCGAACGATCGCGCCTTTGCCGATTTCGCGCGCCGCGCCAACAAGCCGGTGGTGCTGGTCGCCAACAAGAGCGAGGGCAGGCACGGCGAAGTCGGCGCGATGGAATCCTACGCGCTCGGCCTCGGCGATCCCATCCAGATTTCAGCCGAGCATGGCGAGGGCCTGAGCGATCTCTACGACGCGCTCGCCGCGCTGATGCCGGAGCCGGCCGAGGAGGGTGAAGAGTTCGACGACGACGATATCATCGTATCGGATGAGGAACTCGCGCAGCGTCCGATCCGCGTCGCCATCGTCGGCCGCCCCAATGCCGGAAAATCCACGCTGATCAATCATCTGCTCGGCGAGGAGCGGCTGTTGACCAGCGCCGAGGCTGGCACCACCCGCGATTCCATCTCGGTCGAGATCACCTGGCAGGGCCGCGAGTTCCGCGTGTTCGACACCGCAGGGCTTCGGCGGCGCTCGCGGATCGAGGAGAAATTGGAAAAACTGTCGGTGGCGGACGCGCTGCGCGCGGTGCGCTTTGCCGAAGTCGTCGTGATGACGATGGACGCGCAGAACCGGTTCGAGGAACAGGACCTGCGCATCGCCGATCTGATCGAGCGCGAGGGGCGGGCGATCGTGCTCGCGGTCAACAAATGGGATCTGATGGAGCGCAAGACCCATCTGATTTCGGCGCTGCGCAGCGATGCCGATCACTGGCTGCCGCAGGTCAAGGGCGCCCCCATCGTCGCCGTGTCCGGCCTGATGGGCGAGGGCATCGATCGCCTGATGACCGCGATCCAGGACGCCTATGCGGTGTGGAACAAGCGCGTGCCCACGGCTGCGCTCAATCGCTGGTTCGAGCAGGCGGTCGACGCCAATCCGCCGCCCGCGGTGTCGGGCCGGCGGCTGAAGCTGAACTACATTACCCAGGCCAAAGCGCGGCCGCCGAGTTTTATCTTGTTCTGCTCGCGGGCTGACGCCGTGCCGCAATCCTATCTGCGCTATCTCACCAACAGCATGCGCGAAGCCTTCGACCTGCCGGGCACGCCGATCCGGATCACGCTGCGCGAAAAGGCCAATCCGTTCGCCCACAAGCGCAAACGGCCGTCATGAGCGAACACGCGTCCACCGCTGTTGCCGACGACAAGCCGCCGGTGCGCAGCGGCGCGGCGGCCTTCATCTTCGTCACCATCCTGCTCGACATGTTGGCGCTCGGCCTGATCCTGCCGATCCTGCCAAAACTCGTGGAAAGTTTTGTCGACAACGACACCGCGACGGCGGCGCGGATCTTCGGCCTGTTCGGCACCGCCTGGGCGCTGATGCAGTTCCTGTTCTCGCCGATCCTCGGCGCGCTCTCGGACCGCTTCGGCCGGCGACCGGTGGTGCTGCTGTCGAATTTCGGATTGGCGCTGGACTATGTGCTGATGGCGCTGGCGCCGTCGCTGACCTGGCTGTTCATCGGCCGGGTGATCTCAGGCATTACGTCGGCGAGCATCTCGACGGCCTTTGCCTATATCGCCGATGTGACGCCGCCGGAACGGCGAGCCGCGGTGTTCGGCAAGATCGGCGCGGCCTTCGGCGCCGGGTTCATTCTCGGTCCCGCCATCGGCGGCCTGCTCGGCGGCATGGATCCGCGCCTGCCGTTCTGGATCGCGGCAGGCTTGAGCTTTGCGAATACGCTCTACGGCTGGCTGATCCTCCCCGAGTCTCTGCCGCTGGAACGCCGCGCACCATTCCATTGGAAAAGCGCCAGCCCGCTCGGCGCGCTGCATCTGCTGCGTTCCAACCGGATTCTGGCCGGGCTGTCGCTGGCGAATTTCTTCGGGCAGGTCGCGCATGTGGTGCTGCCGTCCACCTTCGTTCTCTATGCGACGTACCGCTATGGCTGGGATACGGCGACGGTCGGGCTCACTCTGGCGTTGGTTGGCGTCTGCGCCATGGTGGTGCAGGGCGCGGGCGTCGGGCCGATCGTCAAGCGCCTCGGCGAGCGCCGGGCGCTGCTGCTGGGGCTTGCGTGCGGCGCGTTGGGCTTTTTCATCTATGGCGCGGCCCCGACCGGGCCGTTGTTCTGGATCGGCATTCCCGTGATGGCGCTGTGGGGCGTGGCGGGCGCGGCGATCCAGGCGCTGACGACGCAGCTCGTAGCACCCGATCAGCAGGGCCAGTTGCAGGGTGCGACCAACAGCGTCAACAGCATCGCCCAGATGGCGGGACCGTTTCTGTTTACGCTGACCTTTGCTTACTTCATTAGCGATGGAGCGCCGTTCAAAATGCCGGGCGCACCGTTCCTGCTAGCGGCCGCGTTGTTGGGGCTGGGGCTCTTGATCGCGTGGCGCACGCTGGCGCCGAGTAAAGGCGCTAAGCCGTAGCAACCTTAAACCCTCATGGTGAGGAGGCGCGCAGCGCCGTCTCGAACCACGAGGCCCCGCTCGTGCCATTCATCCTTCGAGACGCTTGCTGCGCAAGCTCCTCAGGATGAGGTCTGACAGAATGGGTGGGCAAAGCGATTGCTTGCCCACCCTGCGCTCCCTGTTACGCCGTCACTTCTTCACCAGCGGACACTCGCTGGCTTCGAGCGGTTTCGCGGCGTCTTCCGCCGAGATCGTGGCGATCTGCTTGTAGTAGTCCCACGGTCCCTTCGACTCGTCCGGCTTCTTCACTTCGAACAGATACGCCGGGATGAGACGGCGGCCGTCGGCGCGCAGCGGGCCCTTGCCGAACAAGGGATCGTCGGTCGGGAGTTCCTTCATCTTGGCGACGACCTTGGCGCCGTCATGCGGATTGCCGCCGAGCGCTTCCATTGCCTTCAGATAATGCAGCACCATGGCGTAGTTGCCGGCCTGCGTCATCGAGGGCATCGCGTTCTTGTTGGCGAGCGCGGAGAACCGCTTCGACCAGGCGCGCGTCTGATCGTTCAGGTCCCAGTAGAAGGATTCCGTGAACGTCAGGCCCTGCGCGGTCTTCAGGCCCAACGAGTGTACGTCATTGATAAACAGCAGCAGCGCGGCGAGCTTCTGGCCGGCCGCGACGATGCCGAATTCCGATGCCTGTTTGATCGCATTGGTGGTGTCGCCACCGGCATTGGCCAAGCCGACAACTTTCGCCTTGGAAGCCTGCGCCTGCAGCAGGAAGGACGAGAAGTCGGATGTATTGAGCGGATGTTTCACGCCGCCGAGCACCTTGCCGCCATTGGCGGTCACGACCGCCGACGTGTCGCGCTCCAACGCATGGCCGAAGGCATAGTCGGCCGTGAGGAAGAACCAGCTATCGCCGCCGGCCTTGGTCAGTGCCTTGCCGGTGCCCGTCGCCAGCATATAGGTGTCATAGGTAAAGGAGATCGTATTCGGCGTGCAGGCCTTGCCGGTGAGATCGGCGGTCGCGGCACCCGAGTTGAGCAGCACCGCGTTCTTTTCCTTGACGAGATTGCTGACGGCCAGCGCGACGCCGGAGTTCGGCGTATCGGCGATCGCATCGACCTTCTCGGTGTCGATCCACTGCCGCGCAATATTGGTGCCGACGTCGGGCTTGTTCTGGTGATCGCCGCTGACAACGTCGATCTTCCAGCCCTTCTTGGTCAGGCCGGAATCCTCAACGGCCATCTTGACCGCAACCACCGAATTGGGGCCGCCGATGTCGGCGTAGAGGCTCGACATGTCGTTCAGCACGCCAATCTTGACGGTCTTTTCCAAGATTTTGTCTTGGGCCAAAGCTGGCGTCGCAAGGCCGAGTGCGGCAAGCGCCACAGAGGCGGCGAAGCGCCGCGCAATTCTATTTGTCATAGTATTCCTCCGGAAATAGTTGTTCGCCGGCTCTCTTTGCGGAACCTGCCAGCGATCTTGCGATAATCCTTCTCGCCGGGACGGGCAATGCACCTATCGTAGCGCATCCGAGGTCAGCTTGAACTTCTGGATCCGTTTACCGGTATCGACCTCGGCCGTGTAGACGTTGCCCTTGGCGTCCACCGCCATAGCGTGAATCCAGTGGAACTGGCCGGCATTGCGGCCGCTGCGGCCAAAACTGCCGACTACGGTACCATCCTCCCGTTTCAGCACGCGGATTTCGTTGTTCTCGCCGTCGGCACTCAGCAAATAGGTCTGCTTCGGGTCGGGCCAGATCGCGATATCCCACACCGCGCCATTGCCGCGCGTGTTCTTTTCGTAAAACCATTCCTTAACGAAGGTTCCATCTTTCCTGAACACCTGGATGCGGTTGTTGATGCGATCGCAGACATAGAGCAACCCGTCGTTGGCGAGTTTTACGCAATGCACGGGATTGGCGAATTGCTGCGGGGCCGGTCCATTGGGATCGTAGGGCGGCTGCTTTTCGTCGCTCGGCGGCTTGCCGTAGGCGCCCCAGTGCCGCTTGTAGGCGCCGGTGGTCGCATCGAACACGATGACGCGACGATTGCCGTAGCCGTCGGCGACGAAGATTTCGTTGGCGTCCTTGTCGATTGCGGTCTCGGCGGGCTTGCCGAGCTGCGTGGTATCGCCAGAGCCTTTGCTCGGCGCGATCTTGCCGATCTGCATTACGAACTTGCCGTCGCCGGTGAATTTCAGGATCGCGTTGTCGTTGTCGGCATTGCCGCCGACCCACACGAAACCTTTGTCATCGACTTCGATGCCATGCTCGCGGCCGACCCATTCGTAATCTTCGCCGGGGCCGCCCCAGGAGCGCAGCAGATTGCCGTCGGTATCGAACTCGAGCACCGGCGGCGCCGACACGCAGCATTTCGAGCGCGGCGGATTCAGCGCAGCGCCCTTTTCATCGTCGGTGAGCGAGCGCGGACGATGGATCACCCAGATGTGGCCCTGCGAGTCCACCGTGATACCGCCGACCTGGCCAAGGATCCAATTGTTCGGCAGCGGTTTTGGCCAGGACGCATCGACCGCGAAGGTCGGAATGTCGCCGGCGTGTGACGGCGCGGGCGTCGCAATCAGCATTGCAGCGGTGAAGCAGGCAGCGATGGTATTGGAAAGATTTTGGCGGGCGCGATTCTGCGTCGGCGTCATAGGTGCCTCCCGATGTTTTTTCTTGGCGGGTTATCCCGCTTGGGAGAGCAGTCAATCGTCGGGAGGAATAGGAGTCAACGGTTGGAAATCGTCATTGCGAGCGAAGCGAAGCAATCCATGCCTCAACAAGCGGAGAAATGGATTGCTTCGCTGCGCTCGCAATGACGGAAACGCTCACTCCGGTGCGCGGAAGCTCATCAGCTTACGCGTCCTGTAGTCATAGAGCTTGCCGGTCTCGTCCCACTCAGGCGCGCACATCGGCACGATGAATTCTGCCGCCTGCTCCGGCGTATCCAGCGTCATCGGGTCTTCGCCGGGAAAGACGCTGGCGCGCATGCGCGTGCGGATCGGGCCGGGGCTGAACAGGTTGACGCGCAGTTTGGTGCTCACGGTCTCGTTGGCCCAGGAGCGCACCAGCGTGTCCAGCGCGGCCTTCGAGGCTGCATAGGGCCCCTGATAGGCGTTCGCCTTGCTGGCGGCGCCGGAGGTCACGAACACGGCGCGGCCGGCGTCCGAGACCCTGAGCAGCGGATCCATGCAGCGGATGAGCTGGAAGTTGGCGGTGACGTTCACCGCCATTACGTCGTTCCAGGGCTTCAGTTCGATGTGCCCGAGCGGCGAGGAGGGGCCGGCGATACCGGCATTGCCGACGAGAATGTCGAGCTTGCCGTGGCGCTCATGCAGTGCTGCGCCGAGCCGCGCGATGCCGTCGAAATCGGTGAGGTTGAGGGGCACCAGCGTAGCGCTGCCGCCGTCTTTCCGGATCTCGTCATCGAGCTCCTCCAACCCGCCTTGCGTCCGCGCGACGGCAACGATGTGCGCACCGGCGCGGGCGAGCGCGCGGGCCGTGGCATAGCCGATGCCGCGCGAGGCGCCGGTGACGAGGGCGATGCGGGAGGCGAGGGGGTTGGTCATGTCGTGCCACTTTCGTCATGCCCGGACTTGTTCCGGGCATCCACGTCTTTGCGGCGGGTATTACAGACGTGGATGGCCGGGACAAGCCCGGCCATGACGGAAAATTACTGGACTATTCGCCGTATGCGAGCCCTCAGCTCGCTTCCGCCAGCAGCGACAACTGCCGGGGCTGCGGTTCGACCTGGGTCTGGTCGGTGAGGTGGGTCGGATAGGCGCCGGTGAAGCAGTGGTCGGAGAACTTCGGATTGGCGGGATCGCGGCCCGGCTCGCCCATGGCGCGGTACATGCCGTCGATCGACAGGAACGCCAGCGAATCCGCGCCGATGATGTCGCGCATCTCTTCCAGCGAGTGGGTCGCGGCGAGAAGTCCGCCGCGGTCCGGCAGATCGATGCCGTAATAGTCGGGATACAGGATCGGCGGCGAAGCGAGCCGGAAGTGCACCTCGCGGGCGCCGGCGTCGCGCATCATGCGGACGATCTTCTTCGACGTGGTGCCGCGCACCAGCGAGTCGTCGATCAGGATGATGCGCTTGCCTTCGATGGCGGCGCGGTTGGCCGAATGCTTCATGCGCACGCCGAGTTCGCGCACGCTCTGGGTCGGCTGGATGAAGGTGCGGCCGACATAGTGGTTTCGGACGATGCCGAGTTCGAACGGCACGCCGGAATGCTGGCTGTAACCGAGCGCGGCAGGCACGCCGGAATCCGGCACCGGCACCACGACGTCGACTTCGACATGGCTTTCGCGGGCGAGCTGCGCGCCGAAGGCTTTTCGGACGTCGTAGACCGAGCGGCCGCCGACAATCGAGTCCGGCCGCGAGAAGTAGATGTATTCGAAGATGCAGGGCCGCGGCGGCTTCGGCGGAAACGGCTTGTGGCTGTTGGCGCCGGTTTCGTCGAACACGATGATTTCGCCGGGCTCGATGTCGCGGACATATTTGGCGCCGATCATGTCCAGCGCGCAGGTTTCCGAGGTCAGGATCGGGCGGCCGTCGAGGTCGCCGAGCACCAGCGGGCGGATGCCGAGCGGATCACGCGCGCCGATCAGCTTCTTGTTGGTGAGCGCGACCAGCGCGTAAGCGCCTTCGATCGCGCGCAGCGATTCGATGAAGCGGTCGATGAAACGGCCACGCCTGGATTGCGCGACCAGATGCAGGATCACTTCGGTGTCGTTGCTCGACTGCATCATGGCGCCGTTCTTGACCAGTTCGCGGCGCAGCGTCAGCCCGTTGGTGAGGTTGCCGTTGTGGCCGACCGCGAAACCGCCGGCGTTGAGTTCGGCGAACAGCGGCTGGACGTTACGCAGGATGTTCGCGCCTGTCGTGGAATAGCGGACATGGCCGACGGCCATGATGCCGGGCAGGCGTTCGATCACTTCGCGGCGGGAGAAGGTGTCGCCGACGAGACCGAGGCGGCGTTCGGAATGGAAACGGCTGCCGTCGAAGGAGACGATGCCGGCGGCCTCCTGGCCGCGATGCTGAAGGGCGTGGAGCCCGAGCGCTGTGATGGCGGCGGCCTCGGGGTGGCCGAAAATGCCGAACACGCCGCATTCCTCGCGTAGCGTGTCGCCTTCGAGATCGTCCTGCAACTCGATGCCAGCATTTACATCGAGTTGGCCGGCGGGATCGGAAGGGTTTTGCATCGCGTCCATCGCCTCTCTATCTTGGCCAGAATTAGCGTGCCGCGGGTTTCTCGATCAGCTTTTTGAGGCTGTCGCGGGCAGGTTTACTGTAGCCATCGCCGGACGCAGGGGCTGCCTGGTCGGCGTCAGTTTGGTCGTCTTCCGGTTTATTCTTCTTGAATCTCTTTAAGATGGTGTTCTCGGGGTCGTCCGGCAAGAGCGACATTAACCAATCCCCGGTTCCCTGCAGGACCACCCGGGATTTCGCACCGGTGATCCAGTCCGGCCGCTGCTTGTCCGGGACCAGCCAGCTGAAGAACAGGAAGGCGACCACCACGATCAGGAGGCCGCGGCCGAGCCCGAACAGGAAGCCGAGCGTGCGATCCAGCGCGCCGATCCGGGAATCCAGGATCATGTCCGAAATCCGCACCGTGATGACGGAGACCACGATCAAGGTGCCGATGAAGGTGCCGGCCACCACCACCACGGACGCCACCGTGTCGTTGTTGAAATAGGCCTTGGCGGTCGGTAGCAGCTTCGAGAAGGCATACAGCGTGACCAGCGCCGCCGCGCCCCATGCCGCGATTGACAGGATTTCGCGCATGAAGCCGCGCACCATGGCGAGCAGCCCCGAAATCAGCATCACTCCGAGCAGGACGAGATCGAGTATCGTTATCGGCATCGGCTGGTCAGGTCCGCTCGTAAGTTCTCAAGCAGCGAATCGACGGGTCAGGGTCACCCCAAGTGAGGGGCAGAAGGCGCATCCCGCAAGGCCGGATATTGTACCATCCCGCCCGCCTTTCGCGCGCGTTGTATAGCGGCGAGGGCGGGGCGCGTCACGCCGCTTTAGCTGTTTTCACGACGGAATCGCGCCGGTGTGGCATTTTTCTCCGTCACACCCTCGCGATTGGCTTCCCGGTTGCCGGCCCCGGCATTTCTTGGGCTCCCACGCGCGGCGATTTCGGCGACCAGGCTGGTCAATCCACCAACGCTGTTCAGTACCAGGCCGCCGTCGGAGCCGATCTCGCCGCGAGCCGATTCGGGCAGAATGGCGCGGCCAAATCCCAGTTTTGCGGCCTCCTTCAATCGGGCGGAGGTCTGCGCCACCGGCCGGACCGCGCCCGAGAGCGAAATCTCGCCGAAATAGACCGCATCTGTCGGTAACGGTGCGTTCACCAAGGATGACACCAGGGCGGCTGCTGCTGCGAGGTCGGCCGCGGGCTCCTGGATCCGCAAGCCCCCCGCCACGTTCAGATAGACGTCGTAGCCGGACAATTTGACCCCGCAATGGGCCTCCAGCACCGCCAGCACCATCGACAGCCGGCTCGGGTCCCAGCCCACCACGGCCCGCCTGGGGGTGCCGAGCGTGGTCGGTGCCACCAATGCCTGTAATTCCACCAGCACCGGGCGGGTGCCTTCGATCCCGGCAAAGACCGCCGTGCCCGGGCTGCCCAGATCGCGTTCAGAAAGGAACAGTTCGGAAGGGTTGGAGACCTCGCGAAGGCCCAGGCCCGTCATCTCGAACACGCCGATTTCATCGGTCGGGCCAAAACGATTCTTCATCGCGCGCAAAATCCGGAAATGTTGCGAGCCTTCGCCCTCGAACGACAGTACGGCGTCGACCATGTGCTCGACCACGCGGGGGCCCGCGATCTGGCCGTCCTTGGTCACGTGCCCGACCAGAATGATCGCTGCACCCGATTTCTTGGCGAAGCGAATGAGCGCCTGCGCGGAGGCGCGGACCTGCGTCACCGTTCCCGGCGCCGATTCCACCGTATCGGTCCACATGGTCTGGATCGAATCGATCACGATCAGGCGCGGCACCGCGCCCTCCGACAGGGTCGAGACGATGTCCTCGACCGAGGTTTCGGCGGCGAGCTGCACTGGTGCGTCCGCCAATCCCAGCCGCTCGGCGCGCAGCCGCACCTGCGCCACGGCTTCTTCGCCCGAAATATAGACCGCGCGATGCCCGGCGCGCGCCAGCATGCTGGTCGCTTGCGTGAGCAGCGTCGATTTGCCGATGCCGGGATCGCCGCCGACCAGCAAGACCGAGCCGCGGACAAATCCGCCGCCGGTGACGCGATCGAGCTCGGTCATGCCGGAGGACAGTCGCGGGGCGTCGTTGCTTTTTCCCGTCAGCGATTCCAGTGCGAACGTCCGGCCCTTGCGGCGGGAGCGGACCGACACCGGCATCGAGGTGGCACCGGTCGTATCCTCCTCGGCCAGCGTATTCCACTTGTTGCAGGAATCGCACTTGCCCTGCCAGCGATTATACGCCGCGCCGCAGTTCTGGCAGACAAAGGAGAGGGTGGACTTGGCCATGGAGGGAGTGAGTCGCAGTCTCGGTGGAACGGGCGGGACTTCATAGCACGAAAAAAGCAGCACCACGCGATAGAGCGCTTTGCAAACGCCTCCATCGTCTTCGGGGCGTCAGGCATTGATGTCGGCACACGTCCAAATGCCAACCGGCTGCTCGAGACCGCGAATCGTCCGTGGCGGCTGGGCGGCGAGAAGCGCGAAGTCGGAGTCCAAACTGGCGGCCTCCGCGCGCGCCTGCCGCACCAGGTCGTCGCTGGCTATCATGGCGCAGCCAAGCTCGCGGGTAAGCGATTCAAGCCGGCTTGCCGCATTCACTGTGGTGCCGATGACTGCGAATTCGAGCCGGTTCAAGCCGATATCGCCAAGTACGACCTGGCCGTAATGCAGGCCGACGCTGATCCTGATCGGCGGCTCGCCGCGATTTTCTCGTTCGAGATTGAACTCGCCGATCGACGCGATCATGGCCTGCGCGCAGCGCAGCGCGTTTCCGGCGTCCGAATCGCTGGCGGAGGGCGTGCCGAACGTCGCCATCAATCCATCGCCCAGATACTTGTCCAGCGTTCCGCCATGCCGGAACACCTCCCGTTCCATCCGCTCGTGGAAAAGTCGCAGCGTCCCGATCACCTCCATCGGGCTCCGGCCATCCGTATAGGCGGTGAAGTCGACGATGTCGGCGAACAGCACGGCAACATTCTGCGTTCGGACCTGCTTGAGAGGTTCGTCATTTCCAGACAATTGCTCGACGACATTGGGAGAAAAATACCGCGCCAGGTTGGCTCGTTCGCGCTCGATTCCGGCGTGGCTGATCAGCAGGGCGTTGGAGCGGCGCACCGCCAGCGCCAACGTCATGGCGACGATCAGGAACACCATGATTTCCTGGAATCGCGCCCGAATGTCGATCGCCGTGGGGTTGATGATGTCGAACATTCTGACGTCGGAGCCGATTGCGGCCCGCACGCGTTCCGACAGCTCGGCGTGGGTTTCGGGCTGCAGGTAGGCCCAGCCGACGCCGATCGCCCACACGGCCGAGGTCCAGAAGCCCATAGCGACGACCGTTCGCCACGAATAGGCAAGGGTCGCGGTTGCCAGGAAGACAAAGAAATAGATGAAAGTATCAAACCGGAATTGCATGCCGATCGGCCAGCTTTCGGCACTCAGCGGATTGGGCACGACGGTGAGGAGGGTAATCAACGCCAGATCGCAAAAGATCAGGAAAAGCTCCGGCTGCGACCGCCCCACCTTGCCGATCTTCAGTTGGGCCCAGCCGATCAGGGCAAACAGGCCGAGCATCATGATGTAGTAAATCACGTCCCAGTTCGGGTTGATGATCGGCAAGCTGACGGCAATCACCGCCAGCGCGACCCAGCGGGCCCTGACAGCGAGCAACAGACCCTCGCGCTTGCTGTCCGCAATGGCCGCCTCGGCGAACTTTTGGGTGTCTTGCTGGGCGTCGGTTCGCCCGGCCCGTTGGCCACCGGGATGGGGGACATCAGCCGCTTCTGCTACTACGCTCAAGACACTTCTCCCCGGTCGAGCATCAGATCGTGCAACTTGCACGGAGTCATCGATCAAGGTGGCACGTCCGAGAACCGGCGGCCACCGATCAACGGAGTCATATCTGATAAACGCGGCGGTGGTCAGGCGGTCGGGAAGTTGGTCTTTGGTGCCGGTCTGGGCCGGCGAGAGCGATACCGCGCTCGTGCGGCATCGTCCGCTCGACTATTCGACTCACTTCACCGAAACGAACGGCACCGCCGAGCCAGGCACCATGGTGGTCGGCAGCACGCCGTTCCAGCGTTCGGCCTGCACCAGGGTAACGAGGTTCGGATTGGTGCCGAGCGCCTTGGCGCGCGCCTCGATGGCGGCGGCTTCGGCTTCACCGGTCAGCTTGATGTTGGTGGCACGGGCTTCACCGTTCAGCCGCAAGGCATCAGCGGCAGCCTGCGCCTCGGCGCGGACGGCATTGGCCTTGGCGGTGGCCTGGGTGACGGTGATCTGCGCCTGCACCTTTTCGCGCTCGGCGTTCTGCTGCAGCTTCTGCACCTCGACTTCCGCCAGCATGCGCTGCTCGATCGAGTGCAGATAGTTCGCGCTGAACTCGATGTTTTCGAGCTGGACGCTCTCGATCATGATCATCGGGTCGTCCTTCAGCGACGCCGCGATGGCGTCCTTGATCGCGGCGTTGAGCATTCCGCGCTCCTGGATCGCCTTCACCGCCGTGTAGCGGCCGAACACGATCTTGACCTGCTGATTGACGGCCGGGCTGACCACCTGTTTGACCGCGGTGTCCAGTCCGCCGAATTTTGCATAGAGATCGGCGACCTTGTCGGGCGAGGCGCGCAAGGTGACGCTGATCTTGAGGTCCGCGGGCTGTTGGTCGTAGGAGTAGGAGTTCATCTTGTCCCAGGCATAGGTAAAGGTCTTGACGCTGACCTTCTCGACGCTGTCGATCAGCGGAACCTTGAAGCCCAGGCCCGGCTGCGCGGTGCCGATGACCGCGCCGTAACGCAGTCTCACCCCGCGCTCGGTCTGATCGACGGTGTACCAGCTTCCCGCCGCGATGATGACGATGACAATGACGGCTGCGATGGCGCCGATGATTCCCCTGGGCATTTCGGTCTCTCCAGACGTAGGTGATGCTATCCGTGCGGCATTGATCTATGGTCATTTGCCTGACGGATGTGACACGCGTCACTTGGTCGGTTGTTCACCGCGATTGGTTCAGATCACGCGCCTGCTTCGGCGGGATCTTATGAAAAGGCCGTCCACAGCAGGGAGATGCCGGCGACGAGCATGATGCCGTCCATCAGGAGGCGGAAGACGTCGGGCTTAAGCCGCAGCACGAAACGTTTGGCGATGAAAGCGCCGAACATGAGGGAGGAGCCGGCGATCAGGCCCTTTAGCGCAACGTCCGGGGTCAGCGCGCCGAAGCGTTCGAAAGTGACCGACTTGCTCAGATAAAGCCCGAGCGAGCTTGCGGCTTCGGTGGCGAGGAAGGCACCTTTGTTCAGCCCGTAAAACAGAAACAACGGCACGCTAAGCGGCCCGGTCGACACTACGATGCCCGTGATATAGCCGATGATGGCGCCGCCGACCGCCAGGTGCCAGAGCTGCGCCTTGATCTGGTGACGGTCCAGCCAATGCCGCACCGGCACCATCGCGATCAGAAACAGGCCGATCGCAATATCGACGGCATGCGACGGCAGCGCCAGCAGCGTCCGCGCGCCCAGCGCAGCGGCCGGAATTCCCGTGGCCGAATAGGCAAGGCAGGCCCGCCAGTCAACCTCGCGCCACCAGGCGAGAATGCGCGAGAAGTTCGCCATCACGGCCGCGACCGCCATGATCGGAACGGCCTCCTTCGGCCCGTATTGATAGACCAATACCGGCATCAGCATGATCGACGAACCGGTGCCGACAATGCCCGAGATGGTGCCGGCGAGCAGGCCGACGATGAGGACGAAGAGGAAGCCCAAGGTTGCTGTCCTTCGCGATTCCCTGATGCTGACATCATGGTGGCAGCAGGCTCAGGTTACGAGGTCTAAATATCACTCGGAAAGGAGCCGGTCGTGTCAATCAAGGGAAGCTGCCATTGCGGCAACACACAATTCGAGGTGAGCGAAGCGCCGTCTGATGTGACACGCTGCACCTGCTCGCTGTGTTCCAAGCGTGGCGCGTTGTGGGCCTATTACACGCCGGCGCAATTTCGCCTGACGTCGGCGCCGGAAAATGTCGCGACCTACCTGTGGGGCAGCCGCACCGTCAAACATCATTTCTGCGCCGGCTGCGGCTGCGGCACCTATTCGGAGTCGCCGGACTGGTCGACCGGCAAGCCGGACTTCGACAGCCCCAAGGTCGGCGTCAATGCGCGGCTGTTCGACGATTTCGACCTCGATGCGGTGCCGGTGACGGTCATCGATGGCAAGAATCTGTGGTGACAGGCGGCCGCCGCGTTCGCGTCAGGCGGCGTAAAGCTCGACCGGGACGTCGAATCCCTTGAGCTGGAACGCCTTCGAACGACTCTCCTTCAAATCCGGTTGGGCGCGCTCAAAGACGGCCTTGGTCACGAGGATCTGGTCGGCTTCGGCGACCGACTGGGCTCGGGAAGCGGTGTTCACAACCGTGCCGATCGCCGTCAGGTCGCGGTGCGATCGACCGAACTCGCCAAAACTCAGTTCGCCGGAGTGGATGCCGATGCCGATCCCGAGTTCGCTCACAGTGAGCCCGTGCGCGGCAACGAGAGCTTCCCGGCGGTTGCGCCAGTTCTTCTGAATGTCGCGTGCGGCGAGCACGGCGTTTCTGGCATGCGCCTCCCGCTTCAGGGGAAAATTGAAGACCGCCATCACGGCGTCGCCGATCGTTTTGTTGAGGAGCCCGTCATGCTCCCAGATCGCGCTCGCACATTCGTCATAGAATGCGTCGAGCAGGCCTGAGACGGCATCCGGCGACTGTGATTGCGACAGGCTGGTATAGCCCCGCAGATCGGCAAACATGATGGTCGCGTCGATGGTGATCTTGCGGGCCCGCATCACCTTCGTGAACATCAGCTCGCAGATGGTGCAGGTGTTGGGGTTCATCCGGCTCGGACGAACGCCGAACGCGCGGAAGGGCGCCGAGATCACGCCGCGAATCGGCACCGGCAGATGCATCTGCTCCCAGCACCCCTTACAAATTCGCGAATGTTGCAAAGCTGCCATTTTCGACCGTGATCCACGCGAGCGGCAGATCGGCTGATCCTACAGTCCGGAACAGGCGCGAGCAAGGCAGCAGCGCCGCAGCGCACACCTGCCGGCTGGCGGCTTAAGGCAAAGCTGCTAGGATCGCGTCAAAATAACCGGGAACGGAGGATCGCCATGGACGCCGTGACACCGAAGGGCGCGCAGACCGCAGACACGCATTCCCATCTCGTCCGCCCCGACAGCATGGAATGGCAGAAGACCCGTTTCCCCGGCTGCGAAGCCAAGACGCTGCTGTTCGATCGCAAGACCGGCCTGATGACCGCGCTGATGCGGTTCGCGCCGGGTGCGGTGCTGCCCGACCACGAGCATGTCAACATCGAGCAGACCTATGTTCTGGAAGGTTCGCTCGTCGACAAGGAAGGGCCGGCGAAGGGCATCGAATGCAAGGCCGGCGAATTCATCTGGCGCGAGGAGGGCAGCCGCCACGTCGCCTGGTGCCCCGAAGGCGGGCTGATGCTCGCGATTTTCCAGGTGCCGAACAAGTTCTTCGAGGCCGACGGCCGCGTCATCGATGCCGCCGGCGAAGATTGGGACGCGGCCTGGGGGCACACCAAAAAGGGCTGATTTCCGCTGGTCGAAACCGGGCGGCGGTCAAGGCGGCGTTTACCATGGCGGAGGCCGCTTCCCGGCGATCGGATTAAGCCTTTCTCAGGAGTCACTGGCTACCGTGCAACTCAAAATTGCCGGTGCTGGGGATATCGATGTCGCTCTTCAATGCTTTGGATCGGATCTCGCCTGTCGTTGATCGGCAGGCTGCGACAACTCGACTGACGTCATGGCTCTATGCCGCGACGTTATTCGTCTCGGCGCTGCTTCTGTTCTCGATCCAGCCGATGTTTGCGAAGATGGTGCTGCCGAAACTCGGAGGCGCGCCGGCGGTCTGGTCGGTCGCTATGGTGTTTTTTCAGACGGTGCTGCTGGGAGGTTACGCCTACGCCCATCTGTTGAACCGTCTGTTGCTACCCGGGCGGGCGGTCATGTTCCATCTTCTGCTGGTCGGTGTAACCGCGATGATGCTTCCGATCGCGATTGCGCCCGAATGGGGTGCTCCGCCGCTGGATGGAACGGCGCTTTGGCTGTTCGGCCTGTTCGCGGCTTCCATCGGCCTTCCGTTCTTTACCTTGTCAGCCAGTGCGCCGCTGCTGCAAAGCTGGTTTGCCGCGAGCGGACATCGACAGGCGAGCAATCCATATGTGCTCTACGCTGCATCCAATCTTGGCTCGTTCGCCGCGCTGTTCGCCTATCCCGTCGTCATCGAACCGTTCCTGACGCTGAAAACGCAGACGGCGGCCTGGTCCATCGGGTTTGCGCTGCTGGCCATTCTCTTGAGTGTCGTCGGATTGTTTGCCACACGCGCGGTGCCTGCCACGGCCCAGGCCGAAGTTGCGGATGATGTTCGCACGAGTGCAGGGGAGCGGCTGCGCTGGATTGCGCTGGCCGCCATTCCGTCGGGTCTAGTCATCGCCGTTACGGCGTACATGACGACCGATATTGCTGCCGCTCCATTCCTCTGGGTGGTTCCGCTTGCGATCTTCCTGTTGACTTTCGTCGCGGTGTTTAGCGAGCGGCCATGGATCGCACATGCCAGCGTGGTCCGGTCTGTTCCGTTCGCGGTGGCGCCGCTCGCGGTGAGCCTGATCGGCGGGGAGAAGGTCTTTTGGCTGACCACGATTGCCCTCAATCTCGTCGCCTTCGCGCTGCTGACGCTGATGTGCCACGGCGAACTCTATGCCCGGCGTCCAAACCCTCGACGATTGACCGAATTCTACCTCTGCACCTCGTTTGGCGGGGTGATCGGTGGCGCCTTCGCGGGCTTGGTGGCGCCGCTGATTTTCAACGGCAATTACGAATATCCGATCCTGATCGCGCTGGCGCTGCTGTGCATGCCCGGCTTCTTCGCCGGCGGGCTACGCAAGGCGCTGACAGACACGACGCCGTGGCTTCTGCTCAGTGCGGTGCTTGCGGTGATCTGGTACGCCACCCTCTTGCAGCCGCCAGCGACGCTGGAGCTGCCGTTTCAAGTGCTGCTCGCGCTGCTGGCGGCCGCGATGCTGTTTCAACGGCAGCGGCCGATGCGCTTCTTCGGCCTGGTCGTCCTGAGTTTTACAGTGACCGCCCTGTGGCGACCTGGATTAGCGCCGATCGAAACGGCACGCAGTTTCTTTGGCGTCCATAAGGTCGCCGAGGTCGGCGACGGCAGAGCCCGCGTCCTTTATCACGGCACCACGATTCATGGTGCCCAGCGCTTGCGGAACGAGGACGGCACGCCGATCAGCGGTCCACTGTTGCCGCAGACGTATTACTATCCGGGAGGTCCGTACTCGGAGGCCATCGGCGCCGCGCGCGCTGTTCGCGGCAATCTGGACCACGTTGCCGTCGTAGGCCTGGGCACCGGTACGCTTGCTTGCCATCGCAAGGGCGGCGAACTCTGGACGTTCTTCGAGATCGATCCGGAAGTAATTCGCATTGCACGTGATCCGCGTCGCTTCGAGTTCCTGTCACGCTGCGCGCCCGATGCGCCCGTGGTGGCCGGAGACGCGCGCCTGACATTGGAAGCATCGCATGACCGTTACGACCTGATCGTGCTGGATGCCTTCTCGTCCGATTCCATTCCGGTGCATCTGCTCACGCGTGACGCGCTTGCAGGTTATCTTTCGAGGCTTTCGCCGCACGGTGTTATCATCGCGCACATCTCCAATCGCTACCTCGATCTGGCGCCGGTGGTGGCGAACGTTGCTCATTCCCACGGGCTGGTCGCCTTCATCCGCGAAGACAACAGTGCCGGTGATCTCATGGTGACGTTGAAGGCCAATGCCCGCCTTGTGGTAATGGCGCGCGACGCCGCCGATGCCGGAAGCGTCGCAGAAAACTGGACGCCGCTGCATCCGGACCGGGCAAGCGCGCTGTGGACGGACGACTATTCCAACATTCTCGGCATCATGCTGCGCAAGAAATTTGGCGGGTAGCGGCTTGCGGCAGCTAGTTCAGCACAATCCACGCCGGCGCATGGTCGCTGGCGCCTTCCTCGCCGCGCACCCTGCGATCGACGCCGGCCTTGAGCAGGCGCGGCGCTATCTGCGGGCTGAGCAGCAGATGATCGAGCCGCAATCCGGCATCGCGCGGCCAGCGGTTGCGCTTGTAATCCCAGAACGTGAACATCGGCTTTTCCGGATGCAGCGTGCGGATCGCGTCCGTCCAGCCCTGGTCCACCAGCGCCTTGAACGCCGCGCGGCTCTTCGGCTGGATCAGCGCGTCCTTGTCCCAGGATTTCGTCGTATAGATATCTGACGGCGTCGGCGCGACATTGTAGTCGCCGGCCAGCACGACCGGGATGTCCTGCTTGAGCAATTTGCCAGCATGCGATCGCAACCGTTTGAACCAGTCGAGCTTGTAATCGAATTTCGGCCCGGGCTGCGGATTGCCGTTCGGAAGATAGATGCTGGTGACGATGACGCCGTTGACGGCGGCCTCGATATAGCGCGCCTCGTCATCACTGCGATCGCCGGGCAGCGCGGTCCGGGTCAATACCGGCTCGGCATTGCGCGCCAGGATAGCGACGCCGTTCCAGGCCTTCTGTCCGCGCCACACCGCGCCGTAGCCTGCCTTCTCGATCGCCGGAATCGGGAACTCGGCATCGGTCGATTTCAGTTCCTGCAGACAGACGACGTCGGGTTTGGCCGCGCGCAGCCAGCGCAACAGGTTCGGCAGGCGGCGGTTGACATTATTAATGTTGAAGGTCGCGATCTTCATGTAGAGCTAACCGGCATCACTGTGCTTTGCGGACATCTGGAGATTCCATGTCGAAACTGCGCTTCGCCGTTCTTGTGCTCGCCATGGGTTGCTCCGGATCCGCAGTTGCGCAAACCGCCGACGGGCGCGGCGCCTGCAAGGCGGACTATGACAAATATTGCGCCGGCACGCCGCCCGGCGGCGGTCGCGTCGTCGCATGTCTGACCAAGCAGCAGAACCAGCTCAGCGACGCCTGCAAGAAGGTATTGGCCAGCCGGAAGGCGCAGTAAGCGCAGCGAACGCACTAAAGCAGGATAAGATCAGGTTGGGCCGTGACGACGGACCCTCTCGTGCCCCGTGCGCAAGCGGCCTGAGCGCTGCGAGCCGGGCTCATTCTACTTTGCATGGGGTTGTTTTCCAGATTTTGTAACTAGGCCCTGCGATGCACCGTCTAGGTGGAAGCAGCCGCCGCCTCCGCTGGGGGCGGAGCAGGGGGCTCTGCAGTGGCATTGCCGCCCTTATAGATTCGCGCGTAGCGCTTGCCGAGGCTGGTCAGCACTTCGTAGCCGATGGTGCCGAAATGGTGGGCGAGTTCGTCGACCGTGATGCCTTCGCCGATCAGGGTCACCATATGGCCGCGCCGCACGGCATTCTTGTCCAGATCGGTGACGTCGACGGCCGTCAGGTCCATCGAAATCCGCCCCGCGATCGGGCAGCGCTTGCCGGCAACCACCACCTCGGCGCCGCGGGTGCCGTCATTGGCGCTGGCGGCGCGGAAATAGCCGTCGGCATAGCCTGCGGCAACGATCGCTAGTCTGGTCGGACGCCGCGCCGTCCAGGTGCCGCCATAGCCGACGGTATCGCCGCGCTCGACATTGCGGATCTGCACGATGCGCGCCTTCAATTCGACGACCGGCTGCATCGGATTGTCGGCTTCAGGCGTCGGATTGATGCCGTAAATCGCACAGCCCGGCCGCACCAGGTCGAACTGGAATTGACCGCCCAGGAAAACGCCGGACGAATTCGCCAGCGATGCCGGTACGCCGGAGAACAGGCTCGCGATCTCGCGGAAAGCCGTGAGCTGCCTGGCGTTGGCGGGATTGTTGAGCAGTTCGGCGGAGGCGAGGTGGCTCATCACGAGCGTAATGCCGTGATCGCCGGCGTTGATCCGCGGGATGATGCCCTGCGCCTCGGTGACCGTCAGGCCGAGCCGGTTCATGCCGGTATCGATGTGAATGGCGGCGCCGCCCGACCAACCCGAGCGGCGGCAGAACACGTCCCATTCGGCGAGTTCGTTGAGGTCGCCGATCACGGGCTTGCAGTCGATCTTGGCGTAGGCCTCGCCGGTGTTCTGGAAGAAGCCGTCGAGCACGTAGATGGCGGCCGCGGGCGCCGCGGCGCGAACCACGCGGGCCTCATCGAGGGTGGCGACGAAAAACGTCTTGCAGCCGGCGCCAGCAAGCGCGCGGGCCACCTGTTCGGCGCCGCAGCCATAGGCATCCGCCTTGACGACACCGGAGCATTCGGCCGGCACCGCCGTCTTCTCGAGCTTGCGCCAGTTGGCGACGATGGCGTCGAGATCGACCGTCAGCACGCCGGTGGCCGTCACGAGCGCAGCCGCCTGGTTCGCCTCCGGCGAGAGCAGGGCGCCTTGCGGAATGGATTTGGGATCGGGGGCGACGTTCATGCCGCAGTATTACGCGGGGAAACGCCATGGTTCAACCGCGCTGAAGGCCGGACTAGGGCACACGGTAGGGTAGATTATCTCCTTCGACAAAATCACTAAACCGCGTGAATTGCCCTTCGAATTGCAGTGGGACCGTACCCGTTGGTCCGTGGCGCTGCTTGGCGATGATGACCTCGGCCTTGCCGTGAGCGAGCTCCATGTCGAGTTTCCACTTCTCGTGCTCGGGTGTACCGGGCTTGGGTTCCTTGTTCTGCAGATAATATTCTTCGCGATACACGAACAGCACGACGTCGGCATCCTGCTCGATCGAACCGGATTCACGCAAATCAGCCAATTGCGGATGCTTGTCGTCGCGGTTTTCGACCTGCCGCGACAGCTGCGACAGCGCGATCACCGGAATATTCAGCTCCTTGGCGAGCGCCTTCAGGTTGGTCGTGATCTCGGTGACTTCCTGCACGCGGTTGTCGTTGCCGCGCTTGCCCGAGCCCTGCAGCAGCTGGATGTAGTCGACCACGATCATGTCGAGGCCCTTCTGCCGCTTCAGTCGCCGCGCGCGCGCCGTCAGTTGCGAAATCGAAAGGCCGCCCGTCTCGTCGACATATAGCGGCAAATGCTCGAGCTTGATCGTGTAGTCGCGTATCCTTTCAAACTCGTCCTGTTTGATCCCGCCGCGACGGATCATGCTGGACGCAATGCCGGTTTGCTCGGCGAGAATACGCGTGGCAAGCTGCTCGGCCGACATTTCGCAGGAGAAGAAGCCGACAATGCCGCCATTGACAGACTTCATGGTGCCGTCGGCCTGAACTTCCGCCTGGTGCGCTTCGGCAATGTTATAGGCGATATTGGTTGCGAACGCGGTTTTGCCCATGCCGGGGCGTCCGGCGACGATGATCAAGTCGGATCGCTGCAGGCCGCCCATCTTTGAGTCGAGATCGCGCAAGCCGGTAGAGATGCCGGACAATTTTCCGTCGCGCTGATAGGCGTTGGCCGCCATATCGAGGGCGACCTTCATCGCCTGCGAGAAACGCTGGAAGCCGCCGTCATAGCGGCCGGACTCGGCGAGTTCATAGAGCTGTCGCTCGGCATCCTCGATCTGCGCGCGGGGTGCAAAGTCCACCGGCGCGTCGAAGGCGACGTTGACCATGTCCTCGCCGATCCGGATCAGGTCGCGTCGTAGCGCCATATCGTAGATGGTGCGGCCGTAGTCCTGCGCGTTGATGATTGTGGTGGCCTCGGCCGCCACGCGGGCGAGGTATTGGCCAACCGTCATGCCACCGATATCGGTATCGGCGGGCAGGAACGTCTTCATCGTGACGGGGGTAGCCACCTTGCCCATCCGGATCAGGCTGCCGGCGGTCTCGAAAATGGTCTGGTGGAGCGGCTCGAAGAAGTGCTTCGGCTCCAGGAAGTCGGAAACCCGGTAGAACGCGTCGTTGTTGACCAGGATCGCGCCCAGCAGACTCTGCTCCGCCTCGATATTGTGCGGCGCGCTCCGATAGACCGGAGTTCCTGCGTCGGGAGCGAGTTTGAGGACGTTCGAATCAGTCAGAGCCATGGGTCGGATTATGCTTCAGATTCTTGGCGTTGTTGGGATTCCGCCGGAAGGTCGCGATCCTCCGAGGTGGGGGGCGATAAAGCGCCACTCGCGGGCCCGGTGGAAGTGTGAAGCTGCCTTATGCACGATTCACACATGTGAGGTGTGAATGAATCCCCGCCGGTCGACGTCTCCCCTTGACGGGGGCGACCAAAGCCAGGCGAGGCGGGAACGCTTCACCGAAAATGCCAGGTAAAATCTTAGGAGAGCCTGAACCTTACCACGACTTGGACGGACATATCCGGACGCGCGGGGTGTTTTCGAGCAGCGTCTTAAGCGTTGATCAAACCAGCATCAGGTAGATGAACGCGAACACAGCGGCGCCCACACCGATTGCGATCAAGGCGTAGTCGATCCTGATGTCGGAATCGAACGGGGCTGGGTAGGTCTGCCGGCTCATGGCGGAGATCTACGACGGGCCGCCACGGGCTTCTGTGAAGTAGATCACATCGGATGTGATTTTCTTCACCTCAGTATGGATTGGTTACGAAATTCGGAACGGGCCGGCGATTTTCGAGTTGCCGGTTATAACGGACCAGAAGGACTGGCGATGGGTCAGCAAATCCAGGGATGGCGATCGGCAAGCGCGCAGCGTTTGTGGCTGTCGATGCTGATCGACACGATGGAAGCGATTTCGCGCCCGGAACTGCGTGCGGTACCCTGTGACGAGCAGTTGCTTGCTACGGTGCGCGCCCAACTCGCCCGTCCGGCATTGGCTCGTACGCCTTATGCCTCGGCGTACAGCCTGCGGAACTGACGCCACCGCGCTTGACGGAGCCTATTCGCCCGCCAGCTGCAGCTGTGGCTGCCTTCCGGGTTCCATTGCGCGCAATCTTGCTTCTTCCCGGGTAATATAATTCCGCGTCATCGGCACGATTCCCTGACGCTTGGTGAGCTGGATCTGGAAGTTCATCAGGTTTTGCTTCCGGAACGACATTTCCGACGCCGCCAGGTAAAATTCCCACATGCGGGCAAACCGTTCGTCATAGAGGCGCACCGCCTCTTCGCGTCGCGCCATGAAGCGGTCCCGCCAGGCCTTCAGCGTTTCGGCATAATGCAGCCGCAGGATTTCGATGTCGCAGACCAAGAGGCCCGCCTTCTCGATCGCGGGGAGGACCTCGGAGAGGGCGGGGATATAGCCGCCCGGGAAGATGTACTTGGTGATCCACGGGCTCGTCACATCGGGACCTGTGGAACGGCCGATCGAATGCAGCACCATGACGCCGTCGTCCCTGAGAAGTTCGGCACAGCGCCGGAAGAAGGTCTCATAGAAATCGATGCCGACATGTTCGAACATGCCGACCGACACGATGCGGTCGAACGGCCCGGCAACATCGCGGTAATCGCTCGGCAGGAATCTTGCCGACCCCGTCAGGTTCTTTTCGACGGCACGGGCATTCGAGGCCAGCAATTGCTCCGACGACAGCGTGATGCCGGTGACGTCGGCGCCGGTCATTTCGGCTAGATAGAGGCCAAGACCGCCCCAGCCCGAGCCGATGTCGAGCACGCGGTTGCCGTGCCCGATCAGGAGCTTGGCGGCAAGGTGGCGTTTCTTGGCGAGCTGGGCATCGTCGAGCGTCGTATCCGGCGTCTCGAAATAGGCGCAACTATATTGCTTGTCGGCGTCGAGGAAGAGGGAATAGAGCCGCCCGTCGAGGTCGTAGTGATGGGCGACATTGTCTCTTGCCCGGCCGCGCCAATTGAATTGCCTGGCGTGCCGGCTGAAATAGCGCAGCCACCATTGCAGCTTGGCCCAACGTGGGAGCATTTCGGGCTGGCCGAGCAGTATTTCGAGCGTATCCGCGATCGAGCCGTCCTCGACCACGAAGGTGCCGTCCATATAGGCCTCGCCAAGCGCCAGTTCGGGATTGAGCAGAATGCGGCGCTGGGTCCGCTCGGTCAGGAACTTCACCGACACCGGACGGCCGGTTCCGTCACCGCAGGTAAACTTCGTCCCACTCGCGGCCGTGAAATTCATCGTGCCGCGGCGAATGAATTGACCCAAGAAATAACGCAACAACCGATCCATCGAAGCACCAATGGAACGAGCTACCCTTATACCGACGCATCCAGGAAAGGTTGGTTCCAGGGTTGGATCAAATTATCATAAGTATGATGATGCCGTGGCGCTATTGCGTTGGAGTCAAAGCGGATATTCTCAAATGCGGCAATCACGCAGATGCGCAATAAGCGCGCTTCCATTCGCGTCACAATCGGCTAAAAGGTGACCCGCCGCCGGCCACGTGATGCGATGCCGCGGCGATTCTGGAGATGCAGGGAATGTTGAGCCGAGCGCTCAGTTTAGCGACGGTGACGCTCCTGATCGGCTGCCTCACAGCAGGCGCGGCACGGGCGGCTGAAAATCTCGACGCCGGCAAGAGCCCCTCCCAGATATTCTCGAACACGTGCAACGCCTGCCACAAGAGCCCGCGTGGCCTGTTGAAGAACGTGTCGGCTTCATCGTTGCCGGGTTTTCTGCGCCAGCACTATACGACCGGCACCGACATGGCCTCGGTGCTCTCGTCCTACCTGATCTCCAACGGGGCCGCCGACCCCCGGTATCAGGGCAAGGATCAGCCGAAGCAGAAGGACGCCAAGCAGGACGGAAAACCAGATCAGCCCGACCGGCTCGGTCGCCGGCAGCCACCGGCGGCACCTGCGCGGGAAGTTTCCCGGCCGGACGCCGACGGAGCACCGCCGCAAGGCGAGGGCGCGCGTCCAGGCCGAGACGCGAAGCGGTTCGCGCGTCCGCAAGCGGCGCCCGATGCCTCGAAGCCTGCAGATGGCCAGGCCCCGCTGCAGGCCGCGACCGACAGCAAATCGGGCGTCAGGCAGAAACAGGGCAGACGTGGCAAGCCCGCCGTCGAAGAGCCGCCGAAAACCGAGCAGGCAGCCCCCGGCGAACCCGCAAAGGAAGAAGATGCGTCGCGGGATGCCGCCAAGGCTGAAACTGCCGCGACCGATCCCGCCAAGACCGATGCGATCAAGACCGATGCGATCAAGGGCGAGGGTGACAAGCCGGCCAGCGAGGCAGCGAAGCCCGTAGGCGAAACGGAAAAGCCGGCACGCGACGGCGCGTCCGAGACCGCCAAAGTCGATACTCCCAAGGAGAGCACCGGTAGCGAGCCGGCGCCGCTCAGGCCAGATCCGGTGCCGCCGGTCGCGCCGGCGCCGCCAGCTTCCGCTGCCACCGCGTCTGAGCCGGCCGCAGGTTCTTCCGCAGCGGCGCCTCCACCGGTAACGGCTACGGCGCCCGCATCGCCGCCGGTAGCGCCCGCCGGCCCGCCCGTGCCGCCCATCTCTCGCTAGGATTTTCAGATTTCCGAATGCCGGTCGACGGTGCGACATCGCTTGACCAGTTCTAGAGCGTTGCTCTAGAGTATAGATCCAACGGCCTCGAAAGACGGACGCGAATGACCACGGCGCGCGAAGATCTGCTGGCGGCGGGATTGGCGGTATTCGACCGCGACGGTTTCGAGGGCGCTACCGTGGCCTCCATCAGAACCCGCGCGCGAGCGTCCAATGGCAGCTTCTTCCATTTCTTCGGCTCGAAGAAGGAGCTGGCCGGTACGCTGTTCCTGGAAATTCTCGCCCGTTACCACGCTGCCGTCATCGCGGCGGTCGATGAATCCTGCGGGGCGCGGGAAGGCGTGGCGCGGCTGATCCGCGCGCATCTGGAATGGGTCGTCAGCTCCAGGCGCGAGGCACGCTATCTGTTCGAAATTTCCCGCAGCGAATGGACCGAGGAGATCCGCGGCGCGCAGCGCGCGCAAAATTCGCGTCTTGCGGAAGCCGTCCAGCGATGGCGCGCGCCGCTGGTTGAGCGCGGCGAATTGCTGCCGATGACATCGTCGGTGTTCTTCAGCCAGATCATCGGCCCGGCGCAGATTTTTTGCCGCGCATGGCTGTCGGGTCGCGACCGCGCCGATCCGAGAGAGCAAGCCGACATCCTGATCGCCTGCGCCATCCGCGCGGTGGTCGCGCCCGATGCGATCCACAAACCGGGAGAAACCGCATGAGTGCGAATAACGATCCCGACTTCGCGCCGATCGCGACCCGTATCCGCGACAATGTCGGCCGCCAAGGCTTCATGACCCATATCGGGGCGGAGCTGTCCGAGCTGACACGCGGCACGTGTACGCTTGAGGTCGACCGCCGGCCGGAACTGTTGCAGCAGCACGGCCTGTTCCACGGCGGCGTCACCGCCTTCCTGGTCGACAACGCTACCACGATCGCGGCCGCGACATCGCGGGGGCAGTCGGCGCTGACGGCGGAATACAAATTGAACCTGCTGTCGCCGGCGACCGGCGAGCGCCTGATCTGCCGGGCGCGCGTGATCAAGCCCGGACGTCAGGTCGCCGTGGTTGCGGCCGACGTGTTCTGCGTGATCGACGGCAAAGAGAAGCACACCGCGACCGCGTTGGCGTCGATTGCCATGCTCGACGAAAAAGCGGCTGCCAGAATCCCAAGCCCGACCTGAAGGGGCCGGGCTTGAAACTCGTTGCAGCGCGATAGAGGCGTTACTTCTCGGTTGCAGCAGGCGCAGGCGCCTCGTCCTCGTGCTGGGCTTCCGGATCGAAGAACTCGCCAGCGGCGGCGAGCGCCTCGGCGGCGGCGTCCTGGTCTTCCTGACGGGTCGAGATGTCCTCGCCGCGGTTGATGCGCTCGGCCTCATCGGCGCTGCGCGCCACGGTGACGCTGACGCTGACTTCGACTTCCGGATGCACGGCGATGGCGATCGCGTGCTTGCCGATGGTCTTGATCGGCGCATCGAGCAGGACCTGGCTGCGGCTGATCGTGACGCCGTCGGCCTCGAAGGAGGTGATGATGTCGCGCACGCTGACCGAGCCGAACAACTGACCGGTTTCGGAAGCCTGGCGCAGCACGACCACGTTGCGGCCGTTGATCTTCTCCGCGACCTTGGTCGCTTCGCCCTTTGCCTTGAGATTGTTGGCTTCGAGCTCGGCCTTCATGCCGTCGAACTTGGCGCGGTTGTCGGCGGTGGCGCGCAGCGCCTTGCCGCGCTTGAGCAGAAAGTTGCGGGCAAACCCGTCCTTGACGCGGACGACTTCGCCCATCTGACCGAGCTTGGCGACGCGTTCCAGCAAGATGATTTCCATTTTCGTTCTCCTTTTTGAGCGTTCGTATTCGATTGGGTTGGATGTTGCAGTTTCAGGATGCGGGCAGGGGTGGAGGCTTGCCGCGCAGATAGCGTTGGCGAAGTCCGAACACGGCGTCGGCGAGCCCGAGCGCGACCATCGCGAGCCCGGGCCAGACCAGAACGATCGTGACGACGTAGATGCAGCTCAGCCACAGCGCGCGACTCTTCAGCGCCAACGTCAGCGTATGCATGACGGCAAATCCCGTCAGCGCGTAGGCCATCAACAGCGCGCCGGCGGCAATCTTCGCGACGAGGCCAAGCAGCCCCCCGGTAAAACAGAATGCAATGGCGACGCACAGGCCGACGAGTGTCATCGGCGGCAGGGTCGTGGCCTTCAGATCGGGCCACGGGCGCTGGAGGCGGCCGGAGGTGGCGGTGATCTTGGCCGCAAGCCACAGATTGATCGTCAGCATGATCAGCGGCCCGATGACGATCGCCGCCGGCGCCAATGTTGCCGCGGCGTCGATCACACGCTCATTGGTCTCGATTCGGTGCATTGCAAAAACCCGGGTCACACCGCGCTTCAAGGCGGCCGTGATCGCGTCCGGATCGGTGGTGAATGCGAAGAGCGTCGTAAGCGTGATGAGCGCGGCGAAGCCTGCGATCCACAGCAGGATGCGACCGACCGGGTACCATTCCATCGAGGGGGGCGTTTGTTCCGTGCCGTCGTTTACCGGCCGGCCCAGCATTGCAAGGTGGCCAAGCCACCACGCAGGAACTGCCACGCTAAGGGCATAGGCGATGCAATGATGCAGGCCGAAGAGCGCGCCAATGCTGACGGCAGCAGCGATGCCGCCAATCGTTGCACTGAGGGGGCCCCATCCCATCGCCGCGACCATCAGGGGCATCGACGCCAGATAGAGCAACAACGCTGAAATCAGCGCGCGCGAAATTACAGACGCGAACATCAGGCCCGATGCAGCGCCGGCAGCGATACCAATGAGGACGATCGCGATCATCAGCTGTCCCGCCCCTTTCGAGCGGTTAGAGGTCGTCTCGACCCCAACCATCGGCGACCGGACGACCCGGAAGCCTTATGAATCTTATGAATAACGACCGGCGGCGCGAGCGCCGCCGGCCGAACATGTCTTAGCGAATGACGTAGGGCAGCAGGCCAAGGAAACGCGAGCGCTTGATGGCGCGCGCGAGTTCACGCTGCTTCTTGGCGGAGACGGCGGTGATGCGGCTCGGCACGATCTTGCCGCGCTCGGAGACGTAACGCATCAACAGCTTGGAATCCTTGTAGTCGATCTTCGGCGCATTCGGACCCGTGAACGGGCAGGTCTTGCGGCGACGGAAAAACGGACGGCGTGCACCAGCTTCAGCCATGATTCTTACTCCTCTTCCGTCGCTTCAACAGCGACGTCTTCGCGCGGACGGCGCGGGCCGCGGTCGCCGCGGAAGCCACCGCCTTCACGATCGCCACGGAAGCCGCCTTCGCGGTCACCACGGAAACCGCCGCCGCGATCGTCGCGCTCGCGGTCACGATCGGCCTTGCGCATCATCGCCGAGGGACCTTCCTCGTGCTCTTCGACGCGGACGGTGAGATAGCGGATGACGTCTTCAGAGATCCGCTCCTGCCGCTCGATCTCGGTGACCGCGGAGGAGGGCGCGTCGATGTTCATCAGCACGAAGTGCGCTTTGCGATTCTTGTTCATGCGGTAGGTGAGCGAACGCACGCCCCAGTTCTCGGTCTTGGTGACCTTGCCGCCGAGCCCTTCGACGATGCCCGTCATCTGGGTGGTCAGCTCTTCAACCTGCTGGGTGCTCGCATCCTGACGCGCGAGAAAAACATGCTCATAAAGAGGCATGGGTGTCCTTTCCTGTGTTGGCGCGATTCCCGGCGGCAAGCCCTTCGAGACCTCCGGAAAGGACTCGATAATGCTCAGAAGGCGGAAGCACGGGACGACGGACCAACTGGCCCTGCCACATCAACATCGCCAAAAAGGTGAGATTGCTGAGACCGTCCGTTCAGCTCCCGGCCGGGATCCACGGATGGCGCGGTTTATAAGGATTTTCAGCGCGCTGGCAAGGCTTCTTGGGGGGACTTGAAAGGGTTCCTGGCCTCTCCAACGAGGGCCGTGAGGCCACCGGGCCGGGTTGACATATTTGTTTGTATATCATACAAACAATGGACGAGAGGGCAAAATGGCTCCCAAGTTCGTCCAGACAGCTCCCGAAGCTCCAGCCGGCGATCCCAAGCATGCCGCCCGCGCCACGCGTACAGCCGGACGCCAGATGCGCTCGCGCCTCCTCGACGGCGCCAGCCGCCTGTTCAGGGAGCGGGGCCTCGCCGGAACCTCGATTTCGGACATTGCGGCGGCCGCGGACGCCTTTCCGAGCCAGATCACCTATTACTTCCGCACCAAGGAGGCGCTGTTCGTCGAGGCCGCCTGCCGCGAGATGCTCTATCTGGCGCGCGCGACCGAGCAGGCGGCGCTTCGGGCGCACACGCCGCGGGAATATACGCACGCGCTGGCGGAGACGGTGACGGCGACGGATTCGGTGGCCTTCTTTGCCGAGGCTTTGACCCTGACCAGACGCCGTCAGGATCTCGCTCCGTTGGTTGAACGCACCATCGAACGTCTGCACAGCGAAGGCGCCCGCGCTTATGCGAGCCAGGTCGAGCGGCACGGCTGGCGCTCACTCCGAGCGCCCGAGGAAAGCTCGCGCCGGTTCTGGGCAGTCGCGATCGGCGTCATGGTCGAGGGTCATGCGATGGGACGAT
The DNA here is from genome assembly GCF_036924595.1 of Bradyrhizobium algeriense. Lineage (NCBI taxonomy): Bacteria > Pseudomonadati > Pseudomonadota > Alphaproteobacteria > Hyphomicrobiales > Nitrobacteraceae > Bradyrhizobium > Bradyrhizobium algeriense. Next base: position 2,654,021 of record NZ_JAZHRV010000001.1, read on the forward strand.
CGGCAGAGGATTTGTGCCACGAGATGCTGCGCGTGCTGGGCGATCAGGCCACGACACCGCCTGGCGTCGACAGCGCCAGACTGCGCGTGGTTGACGACAGCGACAAGCCCGACAGGGAGACCTCATCATGACCGCGCTACGCATGCGTGCCCGTGACTTTCTGAACGAGGACCAATTGATCGCCGTGCGCCAGCGCGTGACGTGGAAAGGCATCGCCCTGATCGCACATGCATGGGCGCTGATCCTGGGATCGATCGCGCTGGCCGCCTGGTGGCCCAACCCGCTGACCTTTTTGCTCGCGGTCGGCATCATCGGCTCGCGCCAGCTCGGGCTCGCGATCCTGATGCATGACGGCGCACATGGATGTCTGTCGGCGGACGAGAAGGTCAACCTGACGCTGAGCCAGTGGTTCTGCGCCTATCCGATCTTCGCCGAGACCCGCGCCTATCGCCGCTATCACCTGCAGCACCATGCGCGCACGCAGCAGGAAGACGATCCGGATCTGGTGCTATCAGCGCCGTTTCCGATCACGGGGATGAGCTACCGCCGCAAGTTCGTGCGCGATATCACCGGGCAGACCGGCTATCAGCAGCGCAAAGCGCAATTGCTAAATGCACTTGGGCCCAAGGAATGGCCGCTCGCGCGGCGCGCCGCGCATTTTTGGGAAAAGCTCGGTCCGCAGTGTGCCGTCAATGCCGTGCTGTTCGCAGGCCTTGCCGCCGCCGGCGTGTGGTGGGCCTATCCGCTGTTGTGGCTGCTGCCGCTGCTCACCTGGCAGATGGTCATCACCCGCATCCGCAACATCGCCGAGCATGCGGTGGTCCCCGACTCGAACGATCCCCTGCGCAATACGCGCACCACGCACACCAATTTCCTTGAGCGGCTGTTCATCGCGCCGTATTACGTGAACTACCACCTTGAGCATCACCTGCTGTTTTACGTGCCCTGCTACAACCTGCCGCGTGTCCACCGCATTCTCTCCGCGAGCCGGTATGCGGACCGAATGGAGGTGCAGCCGAATTACGCCGCCGTGCTGCGGCTCGCGACTGCCAGGCCGGACCACGAGGACCGGCCTGGTAACGTCGTGAGCAGCGCACGCCGCGCCCGGGCCGGGAAGGAGGTTGGCGGTGATCAGGCCGCAGGTGGCTTCTAGCTAGAGGTGGACATCCCCTTTCGCTCATAGGGTAACTTCCCTGGGCGACAATAGCCGCGAAGGAGCGAGCGTATGATCGATCTGACCACCTTGGCTGCTTATGCGGCGGTTGTGCTCGGCTTTGTATTCATTCCGGGTCCCGCCACGCTCCTCACCGTTGCACGGGCAACGAGTTCGGGCACCAGGGTGGGAATCGCGACCGGCGTCGGGATCGCGGCCGGCGACATGATTCATACCTTTATGGCGATCGTCGGCATCTCAGCGATCATTGCCACTTCGGCGCTGCTGTTCAGCATCATCAAATACATTGGCGCCGCGTATCTCGTTTACCTCGGCATTCGCGCAATCCTTGAGAGAACACCGGCAAATCTGACGCCCGGCGGACTACCAATCTCGGCCGGCAAAGCATTCAGGCAAGCTGTTTTGGCCGAGGTGCTGAACCCGAAAACCGCACTCTTTTTTCTCGCGTTCCTCCCCCAGTTCGTGGTGCCCGAAAACGGATCGGTCGTGCTTCAATTGACGATCCTGGGGATCCTTTTTGTGCTGTTGGGGCTCGTCAGTACGGTGGTTTTTGCGGTCTGCGCGGGAGGATTGGGCAATTTTCTCCGTCGAAATCCCACCGTGCTGAAGTGGCAGGGCAAGGCGGTTGGCGGCATCTATTGCGCTCTGGGCGTCCGGTTGGCGCTGCAGGAACGCTGAGCCTGTCCGCCCAATTCCCGGCCTTCCCTGCGGAATGCGTCATCCCCCACCGCGGCTTGACATCCCGGCCTCGGTCAGTGTCTTACGGCCCCAATCAAATAAGGGAGCGCCGATGACGGCTGCATTTACTTTTCCGGGGCAGGGTTCCCAGGCGGTCGGTATGGGCAAAGCCCTGGCGGAAGCCTTTCCGGCCGCGCGGGCGGTATTCGACGAGGTCGATTCGGCGCTCGGTGAGAAGCTGACCGCGATCATCTGGGACGGCCCGGCCGAAACCCTCCAGCTCACCGAAAATGCCCAGCCGGCCCTGATGGCGGTCTCGATTGCCACGCTGCGCGTTCTGGAGACCGAGGCGGGCTTTTCCGTGGGGCGGGATGCGGCCTTCGTCGCCGGCCATTCGCTCGGCGAATATTCCGCGCTGGCTGCGGCCGGCAGCCTCAGCGTCAGCGATACCGCGCGCCTGCTGCGTACCCGTGGCCTTGCGATGCAAAAAGCGGTGCCGGTCGGCGCCGGGGCCATGGCGGCACTGCTCGGGCTTGATTATGAGGCCGCGATGGCCGTCGCCGGCGAAGCCGCGCAGGGTCAGGTCTGCCAGGCGGCCAACGACAATGGCGGCGGGCAGGTGGTGGTGTCCGGCGACAAGGCCGCGGTCGAGCGCGCGCTCGAAATCGCCAGGGCCAAGGGCGCCAAGCGCGCGATGCTGCTGCCGGTGTCCGCGCCGTTCCATTGCAAGCTGATGCAGCCCGCGGCCGATGCGATGGCGGAGGCACTGGCCGGCGTGACGATCAGGACGCCGGCTTCGCCGCTGGTGTCGAACGTGCTGGCGGCGCCGATCACCGATCCCGACGAGATTCGCCGCCGCCTGATCGAGCAGGTCACCGGCACCGTGCGCTGGCGCGAGTCGGTGGCTTACATGGCCGCGCACGGCGCCACGCGGTTCTTCGAAATCGGCGCCGGCAAGGTGCTGAGCGGTCTGGTCAAGCGCATCGCCGACGGCGCCGTCGGCGTGTCGATCGGGGGACCCAACGATATTGCCGCGGCCAAGGACGCATTGGCGGCTTCGGCCTAAAGCTCCCGGAAGGAGAGATTGATGTTCGATTTGACGGGCAGGACGGCGCTGGTGACCGGTGCGACCGGCGGCATTGGCGGGGCGATCGCGCAGGCGTTGCATGGCCAGGGCGCGACCGTGGCTATTTCCGGAACGCGCCGCGAGGTGTTGGATTCGTTTGCCGGCAAGCTAGGCGATCGCGTCCACGTGCTGCCGTGCAACCTTTCCGATAGCGCTGATGTCGAGGCGCTGGTGCCCGCGGCGGAAGCTGCGATGGGGCAGGTCGACATCCTGATCGCCAATGCCGGCATCACGCGCGACAACCTTTTTGTGCAGTTGCGTGACGAGGATTGGGACGACGTCATCCAGGTCAATCTGACCGCGACCTTCCGTCTCGCCCGCGCCGCAACCAAGCTGATGATGCGCAAGCGCTTCGGCCGGATCATTGCGATCACCTCGATTGTCGGAGTGACCGGCAACCCCGGCCAGGCCAACTACACCGCGTCGAAGGCCGGAATTATCGGCCTGATCAAGACGCTGGGTGCGGAATATGCCAAGCGCAACGTGACCGCCAATTGCATCGCGCCGGGGTTCATCAAGACGCCGATGACGGACGCGCTCAACGACAAGCAGCGCGAAACCATCCTGACGAAGGTTCCTGCGGCGCGGCTGGGGACGCCGGAGGACATCGCCGCGGCGGCTGTCTATCTAGCCTCGAACGAGGCCGCCTACGTCACCGGCCAGACGATTCACGTCAACGGCGGAATGGCCATGTTTTGAGCGAGTTATTGCCCCGATCGATGCGGCCAAAGGCCGTTTCGCCGGGGTGGTGGAGGTTGTAGTCAGGACTTGGGAAGTATGGTAACCGAACCCCCGACGGATGGGCAAACAAGGCCATTGCAGGATTTTGAAACCCTGTATATTGGCGTGGCGACGCCTGCCGTTCGCCGGGGCTTTGTCGGCTACCACCGGGCCGAATCAAGACTATGCGCGATAGCGAAGGAAGTTTAACGACCACGATAGCTCGTAGCGTCTCTATAGCGTCTTGGGGTCGGGTCCAATGGAACAAGCACGAGGTTGAACGATGAGTGAGATTGGCGAGCGGGTTAAGAAGATTGTGGTCGAACACCTCGGTGTTGAACCCGATAAGGTTGTCGACAACGCAAGTTTCATCGACGACCTCGGCGCCGACAGTCTCGACACCGTCGAGCTTGTGATGGCATTTGAAGAAGAGTTCGGCTGCGAAATTCCCGATGACGCCGCCGAGACGATTTTGACAGTCGGCGACGCCACGAAGTTTCTCGAGAAGAACGCGAAAAGCTGACGTCGACGTCCCGGGCGGGTAGAGACAGAGCCGGACGGGCCGTTGTCGAACGGTCCCCCGGTTTCTTGTTTTGCGCCACTGGTTTCGGGTTGGAGTTTTTGACATGAGGCGGGTTGTCGTCACGGGGCTGGGCATGGTTACGCCGCTCGGCTGCGGCGTTGACACAACGTGGGCGCGTATCCTCAACGGTCAGAGCGGCGCCAAAAAGATCGATACATTCGAAGTTGCCGATCTGGCGAGCCAGATCGCCTGCGTGATTCCACGCGGCGACGGCAGTGACGGCACGTTCAATCCCGACCACTGGATGGAGCCAAAGGAACAGCGCAAGGTCGACGACTTCATCATCTTTGCGATGGCCGCGGCGCGCCAGGCGCTCGACGACGCCGACTGGCATCCCTCGACCGAAGAAGACAAATGCGCCACCGGCACCCTGATCGGTTCGGGAATCGGCGGACTGTCCGGCATCGCCGATACGGCGTTGCTGCTGAAGGAACGCGGGCCGCGCAGGGTATCGCCGTTCTTCATCCCGGGGCGGCTGATCAATCTCGCTTCCGGCTATGTCTCGATCGAGCACGGCCTCAAGGGCCCCAACCATTCCGTGGTGACCGCGTGTTCGACCGGTGCGCATGCAATCGGCGATGGTGCCAGGCTGATTGCGCTCGGCGACGCCGACGTCATGGTGGCGGGCGGCACCGAATCGCCGATCTGCCGGCTGGCGATGGCGGGATTCTGCGCGGCGCGCGCGCTCTCGACCGGCTTCAACGAGACGCCGCACAGGGCCTCGCGGCCCTACGACAAGGACCGCGATGGATTCGTGATGGGCGAGGGCGCCGGCGTCGTCGTGCTTGAGGAATATGAGCACGCGAAAAAGCGCGGTGCGCGAATCTATGCCGAAGTGGTGGGCTACGGCCTGTCGGGCGACGCCTATCACATCACCTCGCCGTCGCCGGATGGCGATGGCGGCTTCCGCAGCATGACCGCGGCGATCAAGCGCGCCGGCATTGCGGTAGCCGATATCGACTACATCAACGCCCACGGAACTTCGACGCAGATCGGCGACGAGATCGAACTCGGCGCGGTGGAGCGGCTACTCGGCAACGCCGCCTCCAAGGTGTCGATGTCGTCGACGAAATCGTCGACCGGTCACCTGCTCGGTGCTGCCGGTGCGATCGAGGCCATTTTTAGTATCCTTGCGATTCGCGACAATATTGCTCCGCCCACCATCAATTTGGAAAATCCGTCGGTGGAAACCGCGATCGATCTGGTGCCGCAGACGGCGCGCAAGCGCGAGATTAACGTCGCGCTGTCGAATTCCTTCGGTTTCGGGGGCACCAATGCTTCCGTGATCGTGCGGCGCGTGGCTGACTAGCAAGTGTTTATAACTACTCCACCGTTTTGCCGCATTCGGCGATGACTTCTACATGTGGGCGTATGCTATCGGCTGGGCATAGGATTGCCCGGCCGCGATTGAACCGACAGGATTCAGGTTGCATCGATGAGTGAGAGGCCGCCCATTTCACCACGAAGCCCGCGCGCTGCGCTGGAGCCCGAGCAGGTGCCGCCGCCGCCGAAGCGGTCGGAGCGCGCCCGCAATCCCTTCGTGGTAGTCGGCAATGCCATCATCACCATCCTGATCATTCTGATGATCGGGGCGGGAACGGTGTACTACTACGGCAGACAAATGCTGGAGACGCCGGGCCCGCTGCGGGAAGACAAGATCGTCAACATTCCCTCACGTGCCGGCAAGCGCGACATCGCCGACGCGCTGCTGCGTGAGGGCGTGATCAACGTCAATCCCTGGGTATTCATCGGCGGCGTGTTTGCGCTCAAGGCGAGTTCCGACCTCAAGCCGGGCGAATATTCCTTCCAGAAAAATGCCAGCCTGCGCGATGTCATCGCCACCATCGTCGAGGGCAAGGTGGTGCAGCACGCCGTCACTATCCCTGAGGGCCTGACGTCCGAACAGATCGTGGCGCGGCTCATCGACAACGACATCTTCGCTGGGAGCGTGCGGGAAATGCCGCGCGAAGGCACGCTGCTGCCGGAAACCTACAAATTCCCGCGTGGCACCACGCGCGAGCAGGTGATCCACCGCTTGCAACAGAGCCAGAAGCGGGTGCTCGCGGAGATCTGGGAACGCCGCAATCCGGATGTTCTGGTCAAGTCGCCGGAGCAGCTCATCACGCTGGCCTCGATCATCGAGAAGGAAACCGGCCGGGCCGACGAGCGCAGCCGCGTGGCTGCCGTATTCACCAATCGCCTGCGGCAGAGGATCAAGCTGCAGTCCGATCCGACCATCATCTACGGCCTGGTCGGCGGCAAGGGAACGCTGGGCCGGCCGATCAAGCGCTCCGAGATTACACAGCCTTCGCCCTACAACACCTACGTGATCGAAGGCCTGCCGCCCGGACCGATCGCCAATCCGGGCCGCGCCTCGCTCGAAGCCGCCGCCAACCCGGCGCGCACACGCGACCTGTTCTTCGTGGCCGACGGGACCGGCGGGCACGCCTTTACCGAGACCTACGACCAGCACCAGAAGAACGTCGCCAAGCTGCGGGCGCTCGAAAAACAGATTCAGAACGACACCGTCGAACCATCAGAGGATGCGCCGCCGCCAACGTCGGCCGGAGGGCCGGCCGATACCAATCCAACCGCGACCACTCCGCGGCCGGCGGGGCCGAAGAAGCCGCCCGCCCGTCCTGCGGCGCCTGCGACGGCGCCTGCCCGCCAGGGCGCCGCGCAGTCGACCACGACGCCGCCGGTGGTTCAGCGCTGACGCCCGGCCGGTTAAGTCGGCATTTCCGCTACGGCCGGAACGCAATTCCACTTTGGCGGAAATCGGCTTAAGGTCGCGCCGTCCCTTTCGAGTCTTGAAATCCCTGTTTTTCGGAGAGTGTTACGCGATGGCGCTATCGAGCATGACCGGTTTTGCCCGGAGTCACGGCGCCAGCGGTCCCTATACGTTCGAATGGGAACTGAAGTCGGTCAACGCCAAGGGGTTTGACCTGCGCTTGCGCCTGCCGCCGGGCTGGGACGAACTGGAGGCCTTGGCCAAGAAACGCGCCGGCGAGGTGCTGTCGCGGGGCACGGTCTACGCCAACCTCAGCGTCAAGCGCGCCAACGCGGTCTCCACCGTGCGCATCAATGAAGACGTGCTCGCCTCGATCGTGAAGGTCGCGGGCGAACTCGCCGGCCGGATCGACGCCGTGGCGCCCAGCATCGACGGTCTGCTTGGCATCAAGGGCGTCATCGAGGTCGTCGAACCCGAAAGCGACGAGGCGGAAGACAAGGCGGCGAGGGATGCCGCGGCCACAGCCTTCGAGCACGCGCTCGCCCAACTCGTCGAGATGCGCCGCCGCGAGGGCGTGACGCTGGGACAAATTCTGATCCAGCGCATGGATGAGATCGAGAGGCTGGCGAAGAAGGCCGAGGCTGCGCCCGGCCGCAAGCCGGAGGCGATCAGGGCGCGCCTGGCCGAGCAGGTGGCGGCACTCTTGGAAACTTCCGAACGCTTCGACGCTGACAGGCTCAATCAGGAAGCGATCATGATCGCGACCAAGGCCGACATCCGCGAAGAGCTCGACCGCATCGCCTCGCACGTCGCGCAGGCCCGCGAGATGATCGGCAAGGGCGGACCGGTCGGCCGGCGGCTCGACTTCCTCGCCCAGGAATTCAACCGCGAGGTCAACACCTGCTGCTCCAAATCGAATGATCTGGAATTGACCCAGACCGGGCTCGAGATGAAGAACGTGGTCGAGCAATTCCGCGAGCAGGTCCAGAACCTGGAGTAACCGATGACGGCTGGAGGTTTCGACGGGGTTGAACGGCGAGGGTTGATGTTCGTGCTGTCGTCGCCCTCGGGCGCGGGCAAGACCACGCTGTCGCGCATGCTGCTTGAGCGCGAGCCGGGCCTGAAGATGTCCGTTTCAGCAACGACGCGCTCGATGCGACCGGGCGAGGTCGAGGGACGCGATTATTTCTTCGTCGACAAGCAGAAGTTCGAGACGATGGTGGAGCAGGGCGAACTGCTCGAATGGGCGACCGTATTCGACAATCTCTACGGTACGCCGCGTGCGCCGGTCGAAGCGGCATTGTCGGCGGGACAGGATGTCTTGTTCGACATCGACTGGCAGGGCACCCAACAGCTGCATCAGAAGGCGAGCGTCGATGTCGTTCGGGTATTCATCCTGCCGCCATCGGCCGCCGATCTGGAGAAACGGCTGCACACGCGTGCGCAGGATTCCGACGAGGTTATTCGCGGGCGCATGAGCCGCGCCACCCATGAACTCAGTCACTGGGCGGAATACGACTATATCGTCGTCAACCACAACGTCGATGACGCGTTCGCCGAGGTGCAGTCGATTCTCAAGGCCGAGCGGCTCAAGCGTGAGCGCCGCACCGGCCTGACCGAGTTCGTTCGCAAGCTACAGCGCCAGCTGGAGAAATAGCCGCCGCTTCCATTTCGGTCAGGTCTGCGCGCTGCGGGCGAGCCGGGACAGCATTTCCGTAACCTGCCGCTCCCGCTCCCGATCCTGGGGCGCGTGTCCCTGGGGCACGTGTCGTCGTTCCTGCGGCGGGCGTGGCCGCTCCTGTGGCATGCGCGTTGTTCGCTCCTGGGGTACGCGCGTTCGCTCCTGGGGTACGCGTGTCCGGTCCTGGGGCATCCGCGGATTGTGCACGCCGCCGGTGCGCCGCAGCCCGGCGTCCTCGTCATGGAACATCGGTTGCGGCGAACGCCGCCTTGTCTTTGCGGAATCCCACATCGCGCGCCGCTTGCGGCGCATGGCGCGGCGCGCCCGCATGCGGCCGATCCTGACGATCGCGCTTACCGTGAGGCCGGCCAGCGCAAGCGCGGCGGCCATCACCAGAAGCAGTTTCTGCAGCGATGCGGTCGGCTTTGCCGTCGCCGCGTCCGCAGCCGTGGGCGCAACCTGATCCGCCGCCGCGGGCTGCTGCACTTCCTCGGCCTGTGGCGGCTGGGCTGCGGGCGCGGCTGCCGCCGTCTGGAGATTGGTTGGCGTGGTCAAAGATCTTGTGGTGGGAGCGTCATTCCATCGCACCGACGACAGTGGCGCTGGCGCCAGCACATTCGGCATGGTTGCGCGCGGGCTATTCTGCACGGCCGGTGCGGGAGCTGCCGCAACCGTTCGCTCGACTTTGGCGGGCGAATTTGGCTCGGCGCGGGGTTGCTGGGAAACCCATTCGGCACGCGCGTCGGAGATCGACTTGCGCGTGATCGTTCGTTGCTGCGTCGGCTCCTCTGCTGCCGAAGGGGCTGAAGCTGGCGGCGCGGCGCGTGCGAACTTGTCGTCAGCCGTGTCGCTTTCCTCCCGGAGATACCAGCACTGGCGTTTGGTGACGCGATCGATGCGATAGTACCAGTGGCTGCCCGAGGGGTTCGCGCCCTTCGGCGCGGACAGGCAACTGTCCGCGGCGGCCTGGGTCGCTTGTGATGGGGCGGCTTCCGCGGCTGTTGTTAATACCTGGGCCCGGAGATCCGTCGTGGCGGCCAGACTGGCGCCTGCCACCACACCGGCAAGGAGAGCCGGGACGAATTTCACGGAACGGTTCGACATTCTGTATCCCCGGCAACGCACGCAACACGACGCTTAATGCCCCCAATCTGGTCAGAGACTTGGGTGGCAATGAGCCGCAATTTCGGAGCGGATGGGGTTTAATTGGGGCTTGCGCGCTGCCTCAATTGAGGCGGGCTAAACCTGTGGAAAACCGGCGTTTTTTCTACTGTCTGGGGGCGGTCCAGCGTCCGGTACAGCCGTCGGATCGCACGAATGAACCGGAGCCGCTGTGGGCCGACATGCGGCCCGAACTGGTCCAGCTCACACCCCCGGCGGATCCGTGTCCCCTCAAGGAGCCATTTGGGCTGACCTGACCGGAACTCCATTCCACGGACTGGCTGTCAATTCGCGACTCCGGCTGCAAAAGCCGTGAGCAATGCCTTTCCCTGCGGCCAGTCCTCCAGCCCGCTTGCCTCATTGATGTGGCCAAGCTCTCCCACTTCTACAATGCCGCTTCTCCACTGACTCGCTCTCCCGCGGGCATGCTCGATCGTGCCATAGGGATCGTTCGCGCTTGCGATGATGAGTGAGGGAAACCTGAACCGGCCGAGTGGCGGATTGGCGAAACTGGCGGCCTCGACGGGGAAGGCCTGGGCTTCCGGATTCGGAACGGCAACGAGGAATGCGCCGGCGACCGGCGCCGCGGAAACCTGCTGCCAGTGCGCAACCAGAAGACATGCCAGGCTATGAGCGAGGAGGAGCGGCGGCTTCGAAGCGGCGCCGACTGCGCGATCCAGCGCTGAGATCCAGTCCTTGAGTTCAGGTCGATTCCAGTCGGCAGGCTGGAAGCGCCGATAGCGAGGGTTGCTCCTTTCCCATCGGGTTTGCCAGTGCAACTCACCCGATCCTCCGATCCCCGGCAGAATAACGATGTCGGTCATATCAGCTCCGTTGATTTTGTAACCGGACGAAATTGACGTCTTCCGCTGCGATCTGGAATGGGCAATCATCGGAAAAGACGTCCTCTTACCGATGGATTCAAGGTCTTCATGTCATTTCGAGAAAGCTCCATCCCAGCGCCGGACCCGACTGATGTCGCGATCATCGAAGTCCTGCAGGAGGATGGGCGTATCGCGATATCCGAACTTGGCCGCCGGGTCGGACTCTCACAGCCAGCGACCTCGGAGCGGGTCAAGCGACTGGAGGAGCGCGGAATCATTACGGGCTATACCGCGAAGATCAATCCGACCGCGCTCGGGTTGAGGATGATGGCCGTCATCCGCCTGCGCACGACCCACGAATATATTCAGTCCTGCCTGAAGCAATTTTCCGAAATGCCTCACGTCATGGAGGTGCTGCGACTGACCGGCGAGGATTGTTTCATTCTCAAGGTTTTCGTGCCGTCGCCACAGGAGCTTGAAACGATCGTGGATGCAGTCGCGCGGCACGGCTCGGTCACGACGTCGCTGGTGCTGCGCAGTGAGCCGTCAAAGCCGATCGGGCGGGCGTTGATCCAACGCTAGCCAGGAAGATGCTCCCAAGCGGCAGTCCAGACCGTCACCGCAATTCCAAGTCATCCCTGATCATACACATGTCGTGACCGACGCCGCCAAGGCGCTGGGTGTGACCCGTCCCGCGCTCTCGGCGCTGCTCAATGAGCGCGCGGCACTATCGTCTGAAATGGCGCTGCGCATCGAGAAGGCGTTCGGCATATCCATGGATACGTTGATGCGCATGCAAAATAGCTACGACATTGCGCAGGCGCGTCGCCGTGCCGGGAAGATCAAGGTTGCGCGGTTTCGCAAGGTTGGAGATCCGGGCCCGGCGCTCGCGTGATCGGATGAGAATGATCCGCCTCGGAATTACAGTGTGTATCCAACAGACGCGTCGCGCCTGCGATCATCATGAAGTTAAGTGCACTCACCTGCAATTCCTGACCTACCGATCGGTCCAGCATCCCCGCCGGACCCTGAGCTGATCGTCGCTACCGTCGAGCGCGTGTTTAGTCGCAGATGCGCTCGCGAATCCTGACACGTTCACCAAAGCGGTTGGTGCGTTCGCGGATTACGATCCGGCAGTCATCTCTGTAATCACGATCGCGGTAGTAGTGGCGATCATAGCCGGGACCAACGTAGACGCCGCCCGGACCGACGCCAAACTCAACAGCGTTGGCCGAAGCGATGGTTCCGACCGTAAGCAGTGTCGCAATCGTCAAGGCAGATAGCTTCATAGATACCTCCTCTTGTCGACCAGAATCAAAGGCTTCGAAAGGCATTCGTTCCGCCTGGCGGAGATTTTGATGGCGCCGTCATCTTAGGTTCCGCCAAAGAACATTGCAGCGAACCGTCTCGGTTTCGATCTCCGAACGCTCGTTGCGGTACCGGCAGAACCCCGCTGCTATTGTCGTACTCGACGCAGGTTTCACGCACGTGGTTGCGAGCGGAGGAACCTGACGCCGTTCTGAATGGTTGATCGATTTGTTCTCCGCGCCCTCCCGCTCCGTACTCGGACGAGGACACCATGACTTCACTTGCGAAACTTCTCACTCAAAAGCAACAACTGCTGGGCAGGTTGGAGGAGGACCCGGGGCCCAATGAGCGCGCCGAACTGGAACGCCTTATGGAGAAGGTCGATGCGGCGTTGAGCTCACTGGAGCCTGCGCCCAGCGACATGGCCGAGGATCATGACGGCCGCTCAGACTCGGCGGCAATTGATAAGACGACTTCGCCTTCCGCACCCGGGCGCACCCTTCGCTCAGGCAGACGCTGAGGGCTGACCTGTCGAGGAAGGGCGCCGCGCTATGTCGTGTGGTTTCCGTCATTACTGTGATAGTGCTGGAAATCGACGCGTCGCGCCTGCGATCATCATGAAGTTAAGTGCACTGTTCCTCGTGAATTGACCCGCGGCGCCTCTCGTTCCATCTCACGCAGAGGTGTTGGAACTGCAGGGAACAGGGGGAACGAGCTGCTTTCATCAGCGCTTGTTCCTTGTCCGCTTGGTCGGGCTCATCTTCATACAAGCAATGGAGTAATCCTTATGAGACGATTGCCGCTGGCCCTGGGCCTCCTGGCTGCATGCGCCGCCACTGCCGCGTCAGCCGAAACGGTCAACCTGACCGGCACCTACCGGTGCATCCAAATGTGCCGGAACGGCATGGTCGGCGCTCCCACCTTCGTCACGCAGAACGGGGACGCCGTGAACCTCACGACGGAAACGGGTGAATCCTACCGGGCCTGGCCCGACTGGACCGGCGCCCTTCAGCCGAATCTGGATCGATGCGCGCGACGAGGGCGCCGTCTATTCGCCCGACGGCATGCGCATTCAGTTCGATGATGGCCGCGTCTGGCAGCGCGATATCGGCCCGCCGCCGCGCGTGGCGTTCCGCCGCGCGCCCGTGGTGTACAGCAGGTAGTTTCAAGCGTGGGCACGGCACTTCGCGCCGTGCCCACCTCTCAGGCCATTTCGACGAAAGCAGCTCGACGGGAAGCTATCGGAATCAAAAGGACGGAGCGGGCCGAAGGCTCCATCGTTGCAGTGACGCGAGCGCACCACCTCAGTTTTTCAGCACAATCCGCCCGACGACTTCCCGGCGCGCAACTCGTCGATCCATTCCTGGACGCCGGTCATCGGCTCTTTCTTCATCGGCGTCGGCTTGATCTTGCCGGCGCGGGCGAGGGCCATCAATTCCTTCGCCTCGGCGAGGGTCCCGACCATGAAGAATTACGGTGAAGAATTTCGGTGACAGTGCTGGACTGCACCCTTGGAATGAGACACGCTGACTTCCGTGACAGTGCGGTTGCCATGCACAGATCTAGAAGGAGCGGCGCGCGACGCTTGTCTTGGGACGATGCCCACAAGCTTGCAACGAGGAGCGCCGCTCTGAGAGTGTGTTTAGCTGGGCCGATCGCTGCGCGGTCAGGCCCTTCTACTGAGGCTTAATACGCGCCTTGCAGCGGGGCCCAATTCCAATGCGGCTGCGGCAGCGCTTCTTGTGTGGTTTCGGCCGGGGCTCGCGCGGCTGTACTTGCGAGCGGAGCGGGGGCCATCGTCCCCGGATAAGGGGTTTGGGCCACGCTTTCAGCGCGCAACGCTCGGCCAAGATGCATTGCGCATCCACTCATCTTTCCGCTGAGCATCGCGTCCTGCGCCTGAGCAATCTCCCTTTCCGCCATGAACTTGGCGGGGCCGTCGGCCATAGCCTCGACCTCGCCTTCAGCTTTAGCGAAGTGGTCGCCGCTACATCCGACACCGACATGCGCGGTGTGATGGATGTGCCTGGCATGTGCGGCGGGCACAAAAGCATAGGCCGTTGCAGCTATTGCGGCTGCACCTAGCACCTTCCTGAGCATTGTTCTTCCCTTTTTGCTTTGCAATCCGGCATCATTGTCGGACCACCTGAACAACACCGGCTGCGTCCAATCGACGCGGGTGATCAGAATGAACTTCCCGCGATTTCGCGCGATCCAAATGTGATCGGCGGTAGTTGCAATGCCCTTATGCGCTCGCCGCCCGCCCGGCCCTTAGCGGTCAGTCCCGGTCGCTCCACCCTACGTGCTGTCGCAATTCGCGTTACCGCTTTTCTGCAGGGTGCAGCCGCATTTCAATGACGTTCACCGACAAACGATCAATGTAATGGCGCTCGGCCGCTTCAATGAATTGGTCGGCAAAGGCAACGCCTTCGACTCGCGCCAACGTCAGTCGTCTTGATCTAGATCACCGCTTTGCATTTGAGCGATCCAACGCCAGATGATAAAGCGCTCCAGACGCGTCGAGCATCGCATGCAGTTAAGTGCACTGTCCCTGCGTATCCCTATCTCTCAAGCTTTAGTTCGCTTGATGTCGTTCACGACCTCTGGGTCCCTCAAGTCTCGGTGCCACCAATGGTTCACGAGATCCAACGGCTTTTCCCTGCGCCGCCGATTGTCTGCGACTGCCAGTAACTTGATGAGGAGTTTAAAAACTCGGGGTAGCTCAGACTCCGGAAGTCGCACAAGCTTCGCTAACTGAACCTTGAGGTCTGGCTTTGTGATCAATACGCTCGGGGTGAGCGTCGGCTTTAGCCCCGCTTCGGAAATCGCAACGGCGGCGTCTTCCTGTCGCGGACTAGCCTGCAAGATGAAACCATTTAAACCAAGCAGCAGCCTGCGTTTGCCGTCTTCGTTCTGCGCCTGGAACCATGCGTCGCCCTCTGAATCACTAACGATCCCCTGCGCCAACTGATTCAGCAAGATCTCTTCGTCTACGCTTAGCATCGGGAACCTCAGCGTCGCTGCCGCCGCAAATTCATGGCAACGACGCGAACGCGCCACCTCAGTTCTTCAGCACGATCCGCCCCACGACCTTGCCCGCCCGCAGCTCATCGATCCATTTCTGGACGTCGGCCATCGGCTCTTCCTTCATCGGCGTCGGCTTGATCTTGCCGGCGCGGGCGAGCGCCATCAGCTCCTTCGCCTCGGCGAGAGTGCCGACCATGAAGCCTTCGATGGTCATGCGCTTGTAGACCCATTGCACCATCGGCAGGCTGAAATTGCCGCCCATCAGGCCGGAGACCACGACCTTGCCGCCGCGCGCCACCGTCGCAACCGCGAACGCCATCGATTTCTCGTTGCCGGCAAAATCGACAACGCCGTCGAAGCCGCCCTCGGTTTCTTTCAGGATGCGCCTGATGATTTCGGGCTCGGACGGATCGTAGGCGGCCGCGGCGCCGTTCTTCAGCGCGGTCTCGCGCGCGGCGGGGCTGAGATCGGCCACCGTGATGTTCTGCTTGAACATGGCTTGCGCGAATGAAAGCCCCATCATGCCGACGCCACCGAGCCCGATCAGCAGGAGATTGCGCTGCCGCGGACGGTCGACCAGCCGCTTCAACGCGCCATAGGCGGTGACGCCCGAGCACATCAGCGTCGCCGCCTGGTTGACCGGCAGCGGATCGTAATCGAGCAGGTACTTTGCGTCGGGCACCAGCACATGGGTAGCAAAACCGCCATCGATGGAGACGCCGAGGAAGCGCTGCTTGACGCAGAGGTTCTCGTCGCCATTGGCGCAGTCGCGGCACTGGCCGCAGCCGATCCAGGGGAATACCGCCTGCTTCTTTCCGATCAGCTCCTTCGAGGTATCGGGACCGACCTCATCGACCACGCCGGCGATCTCGTGGCCTAGCGTGAACGGCAGCGTCATGCCGCGCGTGGTGTCGAGCCGCTTGCCGCCGCCCAAATCAGCATAGCCGTCCTGGATGTGCAGGTCGGAATGGCAGAGACCACAGCGCTCGATGCGAACGAGGACTTCGCGACCTTGCGGCTTCGGCGTGTCGACAATGGTTTCGCACAATGGCGCATCGAACTTGACCAGCGACTGGCGACGCATCAGCGCCATGGCAATATCTCCCTTGAGCAGAAGTTTCTTCAGAGCGTTTGAGCTTTTGTGCTTCGTATATCGGTCAATTCACGGGCCATGGCAACAAAGCCGGATACGGGGATTGTTTCGGCCCGCCGGGTCGCATCGACCGAGGCGGCCTCGGCCAGCCGGGCCGGATCGACCGACAGCGATTTAAGGCTCTGCCGCAGCATTTTCCGGCGCTGGCCGAAGGCTGCGGCCGCCACCTGTTCGAGGGCGCGACGGTCGCACGGCTCGGGTGCCACGCGCGGCACCAGCCGCACCACCGAGGAGGTCACCTTGGGCTGCGGCACGAAGGCGGCCGGGGAAATGTCGAACAGGATCTTGGTCTCGGCGCGCCAGTTGGCGAGCACCGCGAGCCGGCCATAGGCCTCGTCATTCTCTTTGGCGACGATGCGCTCGGCGACCTCGCGCTGAAACATCAGCACCATCATGTCGTACCAGGGCGGCCATGGCTCGATCGAGAGCCAGTCCACCAAGAGCGCGGTCGCGATATTGTAGGGCAGGTTGGCGACGATCTTTGCCGGCTCGCCGCCGAGCATCGGGCGGGGATCGAAGCGCTGCGCGTCAGCGTGCACGATCTCGAGCCGGCCGGGATAGCGCCTGGCGATGTAGTCGAGCGGGGCCAGTGCGCGCTCGTCGCGTTCGACAGCGATGACGCGCTTTGCGCCCAGCGCCAGCAGCGCGCGCGTCAGCCCGCCGGGGCCGGGGCCGACCTCGATGATGGTGGCGCCTTCGAGCGGACCCGCGGCGCGCGCAATCCGCGCGGTGAGGTTGAGGTCGAGCAGGAAATTCTGGCCGAGCGATTTGCGCGCCGACAGGGAATGTTCGCGAATGACGTCGCGCAGTGGCGGCAGATCGTCGATCGCGCTCATGAAGGCTTGGTCGTCGCCATGCGCGCGGCAAGACGCAACGCTGCGGCGAGACTCGAAGGATTGGCCTTGCCGGTGCCGGCGATGTCGAAGGCGGTGCCGTGGTCCGGCGAGGTGCGGATGAACGGCAATCCCAGCGTCACGTTGACGGCATCCTCGAACGCAATCGTCTTGATCGGGATCAGCGCCTGGTCGTGATACATGCAGATGGCGCAGTCGTAGCTGTGGCGCGCCGCGGCGTGGAACATGGTGTCCGCCGGCAACGGGCCCCTGGCGTCGATGCCCTCAGTGCGCAGCGTTTCGATAGCGGGTGCGACGATGTCGACGTCTTCGCTGCCGAGCGAGCCGTCTTCGCCGGCATGCGGATTGAGGCCCGACACCGCAAGGCGCGGACGGGCCAGCCCGAAATGCGCTTTCAGATCCGCGACCGCAATGCGGGCCGTCGTCACGATCAGCTCGCTCGTGAGCTGCTCCAGCGCCTCACGCAGCGAAAGATGGATGGTGACGGGAACGACGGCGAGCGCCGGCGACCACAACATCATCACCGGCTGCGGTGAACGCCCGCCATTGGCGGCAAGCTCGGCGAGAAACTCGGTGTGGCCGGGATGGCGGAATCCGGCGCGGTACAGCACGCTCTTGGCGATCGGGTTGGTGACGACGGCGCCGGCTCGTCCTCGCCTGACATGGTCGACCGCCTGGCGGATGGAGGCCAGCGCGGCGGTCGCGCTGGTATCGTCGGGTTGTCCGGGGCGCGCGGTGGCGATTTCGCCCGTCGCCACCACGGGCAATGCTTTCGCAAATGCCGCGCTCGCTTCCTCAGGGACAGCATCGGCGAGCTCGACCTGCAAGCCCAGGAGTTTCGCCCGACCAGCGAAGAAGGCGCGATCGCCGAGCAGATAGAACGGCGGCAGGTCCAGCTCTTTGCGCCGCAGCCAGGCGGCGAGGGCGATGTCGGGGCCGATGCCCGCGGGTTCGCCGGATGTCAGCGCGAGTGCCTTGATTTTTGGAGGCTTGGACATCAGAGCCTTGGACATCAGATCCTTGGACGTCGGATCCTTGGCCATCAACGACATTCGATCATCGCGGCTTTGCGGATGTCGGCCAGATAGGCTTTCGACTTCGCCTCGTATTTCTGGGCGTACATCTTTTCCCGGATTTCCCGCTTCTTCGGCGTGTCGACCTTGGTCGGCTTCCGCTCGCACAACGCCACCATCTCCACGCCCTGCTTGGTGATCTCGGGCGGGGTCAAGTGACCGATCGGCGTCTTGTTCAGGAGCTCACGAAGCGGGCCGGGGATGTCGGCCGAGGTCTTGGTGACCGTGTCGCGGATCGCAGCGTTCTGCATCGACTTGAAGTATGAGTTGGCCTGCTCGCAAGTCTGGACGCGCTCGCGCAGGGATTCCGCCTCCTTGCGCCGCAGGTCGATTGCACTTTGCGCCGAGCCGCGCGGCACGATCAGCACGATCGGCTGCAGCTTGTATTCGAATGCTTCGGTCTGGGTCGCTTCGCCGCCTTGCTGGGCGGCGGCGTCAACGTCTTTTTCTCCGACCTGGAGGCTCTCCTTGAAGCGGCCGCGCACCAGGCTGCCCCAGACCATGTCGGCCCTGAGGCGGGCTTTGAGCGTTTCCGGCCGGACACCCTGGCTCTCCAGGGACTTGGTGAGTTGATCGGGCGTCAGCCGCATCCGCTGGCTCATTCCCGAATAGGCCTGGTCGATATCGCTCGCGGTAGGATCGACACCGAACCTCTTGGCTTCCTTGATCTTCACCTTTTCGTTGATCAGCTCATCGATCACTTCCTGCTTGGGCGCCGGTTTGCGCGTGGTCAGGAAGATGAGCTTGGTACGCTGCTCGATATCGAGACTGGTGATGGGCTCGCCGCCGACCATGCAGGCAACAGACTGCGCCGGCAACGGTGAAGCGCTGCCGGCCAGCATCACAAGCGCGACGGCGGAGCCGGCGGCAAGTGACCGAGTCCAAGGCCGGCGGGAAAGGAGCTTGATGGTCGTCATGGTCATGTCAGCCGTATCAACCAACTCGTACCGCGTTGTGCTGGGTACTCTCCGGCAAGGTCAGGCCTCACGCTACTGAATGCCGGTGCTGCCGGCGGATGAGGACGAGTTCGCAATGGTCCGCAGGCCGATCTGCAGCATGAACGCGTGGCTGAGCACCGGCGGTGTCGCCCCCGCGGAGTAGCTGTAGGACGTAACGTAATTGGCCGCCAGCACGAAGCAGTCATCCACATAACCGGCACCGACGATGTACTGGTTCAGCTTGTTGGCTTCAAGGTCCCACCGCGCCGAGCCCGACACGACCCAGTTCGATGCTAACTTGATCGATGCGGTGCCGAGCAGGCCCTCGCGCCGGGTCAGATAGCCGAGTTCCGGCTGCGCGGCATAATTGCCGTACATCATGCTGACCGACCAGCGATCGAACGCGGCGCGTCCCTCGGCCTCGAAGCGATTGACGTTCGTCGTTGCCTCATCAATGCGCGAGCGCACGCTGAACGTATATGTGCGGTTCGGCGAATAGTTGACGCGGGCGACGTAGTCGGACCGGGTGTTCTGCAGGCCGGATTCGAGCCCGGTATTGGTCGCGTCGGCCACGGCGTACGAGTTCAGGCCGAACAACTGGTAAGATTGTCCGAACAGCACGTTGACGCTGCCGCCGCGGTCGAACTGCGTGGTCGCCTGGACGCCGACATTGGCGCGGCCGCCGCCTTCGACGCGGTCGTAGCCCGAGAACTTGTCGACTGCGAACAGGTTGCTGGCGTCGAACACCATGCTCTGGGCGTCTTCGTTGGGCAGCCTGCCGGCAAAGGTCTCGTTGGGACGAGCAATGATCTGCGCAATCGGCTCGATCGTGGTGGTGCCCCACGGCTGAACGTTGATGAAGGGGTAGCGATATTCGAGGCCGACGGCCGGCATCGGGCGCAGTGCCTGGGTGTCGCCGACAGGAAGGAAATTCGAAACACCCGGCTGGTTCGAAACCGAGGAATTGATGGCGTCGGCGCGCAGAATCGCAAACGGCGTCCAGATTTGACCGAACGGATCGGTGTACGACTTCCGCCATTGCGCTTCGGCCGTCAGGCGCGTGTAAGTGCCGGGGAAGCCGCGCAACAGGCATTGCGACGGCGTCCGCGCCAGTGGATCGGCGGACGTCGTTGTGCACAGGCTGGCGGTGTTGGCCAATGTCGTGATCGGGTCGAAGGCCGCCGTGTCACGCGAGAGGTTGGTGAAGTTGGTCCTGTAGCTGACTTCGCCGCCAAAGATCGGGCTGTTGATCACGTTGTTGTAGTCGATAACTGGATAGATCACCGGAACCTGATTCTGGTTGCCGGAGAACGAGAGGTAGTAGATCGTGCGCGCATCGAAGAAGCTGCGGTTGCCGACGCCGGTCAGGTAGAGCTGCGAGATCGCTTCCGTCGGCAGGCTCAGGAACGAGCCCAGCGGGTCCTTGTACTGGGCAAGCCGGTAGTCCGAGAAGAAGTAGTAATCCGACAGCAGAACGCCGTCCCAGCCCCAAACCCATTTGTCGTTGAGCGCGAACTGGCCCTTGGTGTCGAGGCCGCCGCGGAACTGGCGGTCGCCGGGCTGGCCGGCGTAGGCGCCCTGGTCGAGCTGATCAATGCCGTAGGCGCGGATCTGGTAGGAGCCGTTGATCAGGCGCTGGCGGAATTCGCCCTGGAACAGCACGCCTTGCCGCGTGGTGAAGCGCGGATTGAAGGTCGCGTCATAGTCCGGCGCGATCGCCCAGTAGAACGGGGTTTCCACGCCGTAGCCATAGCCGGTAACCGTCGAGTAGGCCGGCATCAGGAAGCCGGTCTTGCGCTTGACGGTCGGATCGGGCGTCGAGAAATACGGCAGATACGCCATCGGCACGCCGAAGAACTCGAGCTGCGCGTTTTCGAAGTAGAGCATCTTGTCGGTCTGGTCGTGGATGATGCGCGCACCCTTGACCTGCCACAGCGGCGGCTTCTTCGGATTGTCCTTGCAGGGCGCGCAGGCGGTATACACGCCGTTTTCGAACACGGTGTAATTGCCGGCAGAACGGTCGGCGCGCGTCGCCGCCATCCGCGTCGCGTCCTCGGTGTCGACGCGCAGCGAATCGACGAATCCGTCACGGTAGTCGTCGCTCAGGTCCATGATATTGGCGTAGGTGACTTTGCCTTCCGCGTCGGTCAGGCGGATGTTGCCTTCCGCATGCAGCCGCTTGGTCTTCTGGTCATAGACGACCTTGTCGGCCTCTACGCTGGTGCCGTTGTAGAACATCTGCACGTTGCCGACCGCCGACACGCGCTGGTTGTTGTAATCGTAGTCCACCTCGACCGCTTGCACGAGCATCTTGCCGTCGTTGTTGGCAGGCCGTGGCGGCGGCTTGGGCGGCCGCGGATTGTAGGTGAAGCTTTGCGCCGAGGCCGGCACCGTCAGGGCAAGCTCGATCGAGCCCGCGAAAACGAATCCGGCGAGCAGGGCAAACATAGAAACGCCAAAGGCAGCCATGCGAGTTCGATAGCGGTGCACATCGGTGCGCCGCCTGAACGCAGGCGACCTCAATTGGCGGGCGGCGACAACGGCCACTACCCGTCCTCCTGGTACAACAAGGCCAAAAAGCCGGTGAGGCCACCCACACAGACGGGCAACCACGCCGCAGCGATCGGATGCATCAACTCAGCCTTGCTCAAATCCTCAGTAACTTTCGATAGAACGTAGAGCAGAAAGCCTGCGCCCACGCCACTCAAAACCATCTTTTGCACGCCGCCCATCCGGAAGAAGCGAAGGCTGACGGAAGCCGCCAACATCACCATTGCAGCCAGCAAAAATGGCTGTGCGATGAGCTTATGGTACTGCAGACGATAGCCTGCGGTCGCGAAGCCCGAGCTTTCCGAAGAGCGGATATAGCCGGGCAGTTGCCAAAAGGACACGGTTTCGGGGGTGGAGAAACTGTTGCGAACCTGGGCCGGGGTGAGGGTGGTCGAGAGGTAATAGTTCTCCTGATCAACCGGAGGTTTATCCAGGGAGTATCGTCGTACCGATTTGAAGGCCCAGCGGCCTTCTTCGAGGGCGGCTTCGCGCGCTTCGATTCGCTCCTTGAACTGCAGATCAGGATCGAACCGGAACACGGTCAGTCCGGTCAACCGGACACCCTGCTGCTCGCTGCGCGCCGCATTGATGATCGACTGGCCGTCGCTGTTGATCTGATTGAGCCAGAAGCCGGATGCATCCTGGATGCCGCCGCCTGGGGCCGAGCCGAACAGTTCGGCCTCCATCCGCTTGGAGAGTTCGCGTAAGTTCGCCGACATCGGGTTGTAGGCAACGGTTGCCACGGTGCCGAGGATGATCGCACTTGCCAGCGCCGGCGAGATGAACTGCCAGGCGGATACGCCGGCCGCACGTGCGACCACCAGTTCGAGCCGCCGCGACAGCGCGAGATAGCAGGTCATGGCGCCGATCAGGACGCAGAACGGCATCAGCTTTTCGAGCAGTTGCGGCACCCGGTAAAGCGACGTCTGAGCCACCGTGATCGCGGATGCCGACGCCAGCCCGGAAGTCTTGCGGACCATTTCGATGTAGTCGACCAGCACGAGCAGGACGAAAATGCTCGCAAACACGCCCACCGCCGCGACCAGGAAGCGGCCGGCAAAATATCGCCCGAGCGTATTGGTCATCATGCTCATGCTGTGGCGGGCCGTCCAAAGAGCCGCGCAAGGCGCGCATTCGACCTGTTGATGGCTTCCATCAGCGCGGCCGGCGGCTCCACCACGATGCCGGCGATGATCATCCACAGCCCGATGCCGATTGATGCGAACAGCATCGCGTATTGAACGAGCGCCATGCCCGGCGTCTTCACCGTCATCACCGAACAGGCGAATCCCGCCATGCGCAGCCCAAACACCGCAAAGATCGATCCGCCGATCGAAAAATTGCGGCTCTGGCGCGTTGTGCGCGGCGTGCCGAGGAAGGCAAAGGTCAGGACCGCGAACGCGAATGGATAAATCGGCGACATGAAGCGGTCATGCAGCTCGGCGAGAAACTGCCCGGACAGTTGCTTGAAGATCGGATCGTCCTCCGGGGGCGAAACCAGTTCCCAGAGATAGCGTTCGCGAATTCCCAGCGCGACGTCGCGGCCGCGATTGGAGAATTTCGACATGTCGAAGGCATAGCGGGCGAAGGCCACCAGCGCCGGATCGCGCTTTCCTGCCTCGAAACGTTCGAGGTTACCGTCCTCCAGCACCAGATAAGAGCCGCTCTCGTTCTTCAGCACCGTGCCATGGTCGGCAATGATGGTGACGCGCTCCTTGGGATCGCGGCGGTCGTCGACGAAGATGCCGGCGAGCACGCCACCCGGCTGCCGTTCCCGGATGCGAATCGTCAGGTTCTGGTCGAGCTGAGCGAAACGTCCGGGCTGCAGGATGTTGGTCAGCACGTCGGCCGTGATCTCGGCGTCCCATTGCTTGATCCGGCGCAGGCCGTCGGGAGCGAGATAGGCGCCGATGAAGGTGACCAGCATCGCCACGACACACGTGGCGAAGAAAAACGGACGGAACAGCCGGTACGGGGAAAAGCCGGCGGCATTCATCACGATGATTTCGGAATCGGTGGCGAGCTTGTTCAGCGTGTGGGAGATCGCGATCATCAGCGCGATCGGCGCGATGATCAAAACCAGCGCCGGAATCACCAGGCTGGTGATGCCGAGAAAGGTGATGATGGTCTGGCCCTGGCTCGTCATCAGGTCGATGCCGCGCAACGCCTGCGTAATCCAGATCACGCCGGTGAGGCTGACCAGGACCAGCGCAAACGACGCGAGCGTCGTGCGGAAAATGTACCTGTCGATCGACCCCATCGTTACCGTACGATCCCACCTTGCACGCCCAAAGAGCGGCTTCCGACCAACCCCTGTTTGAGGGTCCCCTTTGGTCGGGCCGCCAATCGTCAGCCGTCTGCATTCCCACTACCATCCCTTTGATCCGTCAACAAAATGGCCGAGCCGTGGCGCGCTTCCAATATGACCAATAATTCACTTATGTGGCCTTCCGGTCACTGCGGCCCTTGGCAGTGCGGCGGCTAACGGGTCATAGTGCCGAAAGCATCAGGTCCGGAGCCATTTGGGCCGTTACCGAAGAGAATATTCCATAGTACGGGCCGATTCCGGACCCGCAAGACAGCCCTGAATTCTGGAGGATTTACCCATGTCCGACGCCGTCAAGGTCGGCTTTGTCACTTTTTCCGCCGCGCCTCGTGGCGTTCTCGTGGTGTTTTGCGATGACGCATTGAAGTTCGGCGAGGCGACGCGCAAGGCGCTGGGGAAGGCGGCCGATACCGTCAAGCGGGCGGCGGCCGCCAACCAGTTCAAGGGCAAGAGCGGGTCGACGCTCGATATCCCGGCGCCGGACGGAATCAAGGCGGAGCGCCTGATCGTGGTCGGTGTCGGCAAGACGGCCGATATCAAGGAGAAGGATTTTCTCAAATTCGGCGGCGTGACGGCGGGCAAGCTCAACGCCGCCAGCGAATCGGTCACCGTGATCGCCGAACTGCCCGAGGCGGCGATGCAGGGCGATGCCGCCGCTGCCATCGCGTCGGGCATCCGGCTGCGCGCGTACAAATTCGACCGCTACAAGACCAAGAAGAAAGACGGCGAGAACGGCGCGCTTCGCGCTGACATTTCGATCGCCGTTTCGGATGTCGCCGCCGCGCGCAAGGCGCTTGCGCCCGCATCCCATATCGTAGACGGCGTGATCATCGCACGCGAACTCGTCAACGAGCCGCCGAACGTTCTCTATCCCGTGGAATTCGCGCGCCGCGCGAGCCAGCTCAAGAAGCTCGGCGTCGAAGTCGAAGTGCTCGACGTCAAGGCGATGAAGAAGCTCGGCATGGGCGCCTTGCTCGGCGTCGCGCAGGGCTCGACGCAGCCCGGCCGCACCGTGATCATGCGCTGGAATGGTGGCAAGAAGGGCGATCAACCCGTTGCTTTCATTGGCAAAGGCGTTTGCTTCGATACCGGCGGTATCTCCATCAAGGGCGCCGCCAGCATGGAAGACATGAAAGGCGACATGGGCGGCGCGGCCTGCGTGGTCGGGTTGATGCATGCGCTGGCGGCGCGCAAGGCAAAGGTCAACGCGGTCGGCGCCATCGGCCTGGTCGAGAACATGCCCGACGGCAACGCCCAGCGTCCCGGCGATATCGTCACCTCGATGTCGGGGCAGACCATCGAAATCATCAACACCGACGCCGAAGGCCGGCTCGTGCTGGCCGATGTGCTCTGGTATGTGGCGAAGAAGTTCAAACCTAAATTCATGGTCGATCTTGCGACACTCACCGGCGCGATTATGGTCGCGCTCGGAACCGAATATGCCGGCATGTTCTCCAATAACGACGAGCTGGCGGAACGGCTGAGCAAGATCGGAACCGAAACCGGCGAACGCGTCTGGCGCATGCCGCTTGGTCCCGAATACGACAAGCAGATCGATTCGCAGTTTGCCGACATGAAGAATACCGGCGGGCGCCATGGCGGTTCGATCACCGCCGCGCAGTTCCTGCAGCGTTTCGTCGACGACACGCCGTGGGCGCATCTCGACGTCGCGGGAACCGCGATGGGTGCGCCGAAGACCGACATCAACCACAGTTGGGGTTCGGGTTACGGCGTTCGTCTTTTGGACCGATTGGTCGCGGAATATTACGAAGCCACGAAGTAGTTCGGTTGCAGGTGGATGACGGAAATCCTGTTCTATCATTTGCAGGGCATGTCGCTCGAAAGCGTATTGCCGCCGCTCCTGGAAAAATCGCTCGAGCGCGGCTGGCGCGTGGTCGTGCAATCGACTTCGCCGGAGCGCACCGAGGCGCTCGATGCGCATTTGTGGACCTACAGCGACGATTCGTTCCTGCCGCACGCGACATGGCGCGCCGGCGATGCGCAGGACCAGCCCATCATTCTCTCGATCGAGGACGGCAACCCGAACCGGGCCAATGTCAGGTTCCTGATCGACAATGCGGCGTTGCCGGCCGATTGCGACAGCTACGAAAGGGTGGTGCTGGTCTTCAACGGCGACGATGATGACGCGCTGACCGCGGCGCGCGGGGCTTGGGCCGATTGCAAGGCGCGGGGGTTCGAACTGACTTATTGGCAGGCCGATGAGCGGGGCCGGTGGCAGCGGCGGCAATAGCGAATCTATAGGAATTAATGATAATCTGCGGATTCTGAGCCGGACCTTGCGGGCAGCCATGGTCGTGCCGCAAAGTGATGGTCGGACAAATGGTTACAGTAAGGCTGGGGAGCCGGGGTCTAGCGTGCGACGCGGAACAATCGATCGAAAACCACTGCTGACGTTGTTGCTGCTCGGGCCTGCGCTTGCAGGCTGTTCCGGCGCGACCGACCTTATGTCGAAGGATGCGGACTGGTTTTCGCGCACCGGCCGCGTGTTCATCCGAAACGTGTCGATCGAAACGCCTCCGCTCAGTCCGGACAAGCCTGTGACGCCGGATGAACTCGTCAGCGCCGATGGCGGCTGTCCCGGAATGGCGGCGCCGGGGGCTGGTGCAAACGCGCTGGCGGACGGCGCTGCAGGCAGCCCGCCTCCCTCGACGACGGGAAGGGTGGCGCTTGGGCACACCGAATGCGACGTTGTGCGTGGCATTGGTGCACCCGACAACGTCAATTTTTCCAACAATGCCCGCGGCGACCGCGTGGCGGTCGTCAACTATTCACGTGGCCAGCGTGCCGGCATCTACACTTTTACCGCGGGACGCCTGACGTCGATCGAGCGGGCACCGGAGGCGGCGCCGGCAAAGGGCGCAAAGCCGAAGAAGAAGCCGGCTGCATAGACCCGGCAACGGCGATCAGTTTCAGCCTGTCGCTTCGTCAAATTCCGAACTGGCCTCAAGCCAGACTTCCTCGGCACGCCGTAGCGCGCTTTCAGCACCGGCGCGCGCCTTGCTGAGCTGGGCGGCCTGCTTGGGATCGCGCGTGAACAGATCCGGCAAGGCAAGCGCGGTGTCGATCTTGGCGATGATGCCGTTGATGCGCTCGATTTCGGCCTCGGCCACGGCGATCCGCTGCTTGAGCGGCGATCGCCTTTCGCTCTTCCCGCGCTCCGGCCTTGCAGTCTCTTTGGACCGCTCGCGCGAACCGCTGCGTGCGTCGCCGATCGACAACACCATGCGCCTGTAGTCGTCGAGGTCACCGTCGTAGGTCGTCACCGTCTGATTGGCGACGACCCACAATTGATCGGCGCAGGCTTCGATCAAGTAGCGGTCGTGCGAGACCATGATGACGGCGCCGGGAAAATCGTTGATCGCTTCGGCCAGCGCCGCACGGCTGTCGATGTCCAGATGGTTGGTCGGCTCGTCGAGGATGATCATGTTCGGGCCGAAGAATGTGGCGAGCCCGAGCAACAGCCGCGCCTTCTCGCCGCCGGACAGGCTCTTGACCAGGGTATCGCCGGCCTTGCCGGAAAACCCGATCGCGCCGGTGCGGCCGCGCACCTTGGTTTCCGGCGCATCGGGCATCAGCCGGCGGACGTGGTCGTAGGGCGAGCCGTCGAGATTGAGTTCGTCGACCTGATGCTGCGCGAAATAGCCGACCGAGAGTTTTTCCGCCCGTGTGATCCGGCCGGAGAAAGGCGCCAGCTTGTTGGCCAATAGCTTGACCAGCGTCGATTTGCCGTTGCCGTTGGAGCCGAGCAGGGCGATGCGGTCCTCGGTGTCGATGCGCAGCGTGACGCGATTGAGCACCGGCTTTTTCGGATCGTAGCCGACCGAGACGTCATCGACGGCGATGATCGGCGGCGACAGCATCTTCTCCGGCGTCGGGAACGTGATTTCACGCACATCCTGCGTCACCAGCGCGGTGACCGGCTTCATCCGCTCCAGCATTTTCACGCGGGACTGCGCCTGGCGGGCCTTGGAAGCCTTGGCCTTGAAGCGATCGACGAAGGCCTGCAGCCGCTTGCGCTCGTCGGCCTGGCGCTTGGCGTGCTTGGCGTCCAGCATCTCGCGCGTGGCGCGCTGTTCCTCGAACGAGGAATAGCTGCCCTTGTAGAGCGTCAGCTTGCCGCGATCGAGGTGCAGGATCTGGTCGACCGAGGTGTCGAGCAGATCGCGGTCGTGGCTGATGACGATCACGGTGCGCGGATAGTTGGCCAGATGGTCTTCCAGCCACAGCGTGCCTTCGAGATCGAGATAGTTGGTCGGTTCGTCCAGCAGCAGAAGGTCCGGCGCAGAGAACAGCGTCGCCGCCAGCGCCACCCGCATGCGCCAGCCGCCGGAGAATTCCGAACACGGCCGCGCCTGGTCGGCGGTGGAAAATCCGAGGCCGCTTAAGATCGCCGCCGCACGCGCCGGCGCGGAATGCGCATCGATGTCGACCAGCCGGGTCTGGATTTCGGCGATCCGGTGCGGATCGTCGGCGGTTTCGGCTTCATGGAGCAGCGCGTCGCGCTCCAGGTCGGCCTTGAGCACGACGTTGATCAGGCTTTCCGGCCCATCGGGCGCTTCCTGCGCCAGGCTACCGATGCGCCAGCGGGGCGGCAGCGTGATGCTGCCGGATTCGGTCGGCAGGTCGCCGCGGATCGCATGAAACAGCGTCGACTTGCCGACGCCGTTGCGGCCGACGAAGCCGACGCGTGCGCCGGGCACGATCTGCACCGTGCTGCTGTCGATCAAAAGCCGCCCGGCGATGCGGACCGAAATATCCGTTATTGAGAGCATGCGGCGTTGTCACCGGAGTGCCCGGCAAACGCAACCCCAAACGCAACTCATTATTGGTAAAATCTATCGGCGTATCGGCAAAACCTATCAGCAGAAGCCGACATCCGGTGGCGCTCAATGCAACTCGTTGTCGCGGCGGCGCAGCTCATCGAGGAGCTCGCGCAAACGCGGGGACAGCTCGGTTTCGGGGCACAGGCTACGCTGCAGCCGTTCGCCGATGGCGTCGCAGATCGACACGCATGTCTTGTGATCCATCTGTTCGAAATCGTTGTTGGTTCGGCCATCCATGAGCGGTCTCTACGAGTTCCACCTAGCAGCAATCGCGAGGCTTTGATTATTATTGATGGGTCAAGTCACAGCGGCGAAATTGGTTTCCGTGCAAGGCGATATACGTTCGCCTGCAAGTGGTCGAAGCACGTTCGGCATCCGGTTCCACGGCACAAAAAAAGCCCCGGCGCGGCGGCCGGGGCTCAGTCAGGGGGAAGCTCAATCAGGTCAGTAGCAGCGGTTCACCAGCCGCCAGCGCGGACCCCAAGGGGTCGGAACCAGGCGCCGCGCGTAACAGCCGCCATATCCGCCGCTGTAATAGGCCGGGCCGCCGATGAAGACGCGCGGGCCGCCCCAGCCATGATGATGATGGCGGTGCCAGCCGCCATGGTGCCAGCCGCCGGCCGAGGCCGCTGTCGGCGCCAGCGCGGCCGCACCCAGCGAAGCTGCCGCCACTGCAACGAGCGAGAGTTTGCGTAACATAATCGTCTCCTCAAAGTTTCGGTGCCAGCTGGCACCACCAGTGAGATCGGGTCCCGTGACGCCTTAGGACCCGGCGGATGCGCGTGCCCTGCGTTCGATCATCCGTAAGTCTACGGACGCGAAGCTGAATGAAGACGGCACGGCGGCTTCAGACAGGGTTCACCTCCGTGAAATTGCTGTAATCTTTGCCCCCTCAGGCGCGTGCGCGGCACGAAAACACGCCAAAAAGGGGTGGCAGGCGCGTCACACGGTCGCTTGCCGTCGTGAGATGGCGCCGATATAAGCCCCGCAACTCTCCAATCAGCGTTTTGCAAGGACGTAAACAATGGCGATTGAACGCACTTTCTCGATCATCAAACCGGACGCGACCGAGCGCAATCTGACTGGCGCCGTCAACGCGCTGATCGAGAAGGCCGGGCTCCGTATCGTGGCCCAGAAGCGCATTCGCATGACCCGCGAACAGGCGGAAACCTTCTACGCCGTTCACAAGGCGCGTCCGTTCTTCGGCGAACTGGTCGACTTCATGACCTCGGGGCCGGTCGTGGTGCAGGTGCTGGAAGGCGAGGGCGCCGTACTGAAATATCGCGACGTGATGGGCGCCACCGATCCGTCGAAGGCGGCGGACGGCACGATCCGTCAGGTCCACGCGAAGTCGATCGGCGAGAACTCGGTGCACGGTTCGGATGCACCGGAGACCGCCGCGATCGAAATCGCGCAGTTCTTTTCGGGCAACGAAATCGTCGGCTGATTTATTAGGACAGCGGCAATAGTCGCCGCGCGCAACGGCTGAAAGAGCCGAGGGGGAGACGCTGTGAACTGGCTGTGGCAAATTTTAGATCCTGCGACGATCTCGGCGTTCTTCACCCAGTTTCAGGCCGAGATGCAGCAGCCGGCATTCTGGGTAGCGCTCGGCAAGATCATGTGGATCAACATCCTGCTGTCAGGTGACAACGCGCTTGTCATCGCGATGGCGTGCCGCGGGCTGCCGCCACGCCAGCGGTTCTGGGGCATGGTCCTTGGCGCCGGCGTCGCCGTTCTGCTGCGCATCATCTTCACCGGCATCGTCGTGACCTTGATGGGGCTGCCATTCCTCAAGCTGGTCGGCGGTCTTGCGTTGCTCTTCATCGCAGCGAAGCTCCTGGTGCCTGAACACGAGGACGAGGGCGGCGTGGACGCGGCTGCGCATCTGTGGGCAGCCGTGCAGATCGTCGCGATCGCCGACATCGTGATGAGCCTCGACAACGTCATTGCAGTTGCCGCGGCCGCCAATGGCAGCATTCCCCTGCTTGTTATCGGGCTCGCCATCAGCGTTCCCCTGATCGTCGCTGGTGCCGCGCTGATCATGGCGTTGCTGACGCGCCTGCCGGCGCTGGTGTGGGCCGGTGCGGGCTTGCTCGGCTGGATCGCCGGCGAGGTGATGGCGACGGATCCCGTGGTGCAGCCGCCGTTGCATGCGTTCTTCAACGGTCCGGTCGGTGTCGGCCTCGATGGTGTCCTCAAGTCGCTCGGCATGGCGCCGCAGTTCGCCAATGGCGGGCATGGCGGCGAGGTGATCCTTGGAATCATCGGCATCATCATCGTGCTCGTCGCTGGGGCGATCTGGCGAAAGCGCAAGCTGCAGGGCGTCGAGCATTCCGCCACGGCGTAGCGATTAAAACTGCCGGCCCGACGGAAGGTGGCTAGCGGAAGCTCCACATTTGCGGGGCGTCTGTAGTCAGAGGCCGATATGGTGAGCCGACCTGCGGTCGTACGTCCGTCCGGCCTTGACTGTGGTGCTACTTGCGTTCGAAGCCCTCCGGTTCCATACAGCTTCACATGACCGAGCCGCAATTGGGGCGCAGCATCGATCGCCTCGAAGACGAGCGCTTCGTGCGGGGACGCGGGCGCTACATCGCTGATCTCGTGGCGCCAAACGCACTTCATGGCGTCGTCGTTCGCTCGCCGCATGCGCATGCGCGCATCACAGCGATCAGCGTCGATGCGGCACGCCAGATGCCCGGCGTTGCGGCCGTGCTCACGGGAGCCGAATTGGCCGCCGACAATATTGGCCCGCTGCCGTGCGCGGTGACCAGTATCCCGATGACCACGCCGCTCGTGGTGCCGCCCTGTCACGCACTGGCGCGCGACGTCGTTCGTTATGTCGGCGAGCCGGTCGCGTTCGTGGTTGCGGAAAGCACTGAGGCCGCGCGCGATGCCGCCGAGGCCGTCATCGTCGACTATGCGCCGCTGCCGCCGGTGGTCTCGATCGCGGATGCCATTCTGCCGGACGCTCCGTCGATCTGGCCGGAGGCGCGGGGCAACATCGCGTTCCAGTTCAACCGGGGCGAGATCGGCCCGGTGGAAGCTGTGATCCGCGACGCCGCCCATGTCGTGGAATGCGAGCTGGTCAACAACCGCGTCGTCGCCGCTCCGATGGAGACGCGCGGTGCGCTGGGGGAGTTCGATGCCGCGAGCGGTCGTCTGCACCTGACCGCCTCGGCCGCCGGCGCACACGCGATCCGTGACCTGCTCGCCGACGGTGTGTTTCGCATCGGCAGGGAAAAGCTTCGCGTCAGCATTCCCGACGTCGGCGGCGGCTTCGGGATGAAGAACGTGCTCTATCCGGAATGGGTGCTGGTGCTGTGGGCGGCGCGCCGCCTCGGTCGCCCGGTCACGTGGATCGGGGATCGCAGCGAGGATTTCACCGGCTCCGCCCATGGCCGCGACAGCCTGATCCGGGCTCGCCTGGCGCTCGACCGCGATGGCCGCTTCCTCGCGCTCGACACAAAAGTCTTCGCCAATCTGGGCGCCCATGTCTCGACGGTGGCGCCGGCCGTGCCGACCATGGCGATGGCGAGCGCCATGGGCGGCGTCTACGACATTCCGCTGATCGCCTTTCAAACCCGCGGTGTGTTCACCAACACGACGCCGGTCGATGCCTATCGCGGCGCCGGCAAGCCCGAGGCGAACTATCTGATCGAGCGCTGCATCGATATTGCTGCCGCCGAACTCGGGATGGATGCGCTGAAGCTGCGGCGCAAGAACATCTTTCGCCGCTTTCCCCATGCAAGCGCGATGGGGCTTACGGTCGAGCAGGGCAGCTTTGCCCACGCGATCGATCACGCGGTCAAGGCCGCCGCGGGATTCGATGCGCGCCGGCGAAGTTCGCGCAGGCGGGGCAGGCTGCGTGGCCTGGGCTACGCCTGCTTTCTCGAAACGTCGCGCGGCCAGCCCAATGAAGTGGCGAAAGTGCGCGTCGGTGACGACGGCCGGATCGATCTGATGGTCGGCACGCATTCCAACGGCCAGGGCCATGAGACGACGTTTGCCCAGATCGCGGCCGATGCGTTCGGCCTGGCGCTCGAGCGCTTCCGGTTTCGGCAGGGCGATACAGATGATCTCGACGCCGGCGGCGGGCATGGTGGGGCGCGCTCGATGCATCAGGGCGGCACCGCACTGCTGATGGCGGCCGAAGGTGTGATCGAGAATGCGAGGCGGCTTGCCGCGCGCCTGCTGCAAGCCAGTATGGATGCGGTTCACTACGAAGCCGGCATGCTGCGCGTGGCCGCGACCGGGCAGGAGATCAGCCTCGAGGAGGTGGCGCGCGCCTCCCATCAGACGCCCGGCGACGATGTCGCGCCTGGTTTGGCGCACAAGGCGACGCACCTGTGCGACCGCTACACCTTTCCCAACGGATGCCATGTCGCCGAAGTCGAGATCGATCCCGAGACCGGTGAGGTCAGGCTCGACCGCTACGTCATCTTTGACGACTACGGCCGGCTGCTCGATCCTCGCCTGACGCTGGGGCAAGTGCATGGCGGCGTCGCGCAGGGCATCGGGCAGGCGTTGTTCGAGCAGGCGCTGTTCGATGCCGACACCGGCCAGATCCTCTCGGGCTCGCTGATGGATTATGCACTACCGCGCGCCAACGATCTCCCGGCGTTCGAGGGCAGTTTGACATCAGACTTTCCAAGCCGCGCCAACCGGCTCGGTGTGAAGGGAAGCGGTCAGGCCGGCGCTATCGCAGCCCCAGGCACCATCATGAACGCCGTGATGAACGCGCTGACGCCGCTCGGCGTGCGGCATCTCGACATGCCCGCAACGCCCGCCCGCATCTGGCATGCGATCCGGGCGGCAGATGCGCGACCGCGTCAGCGCGCCGACACGACGTCCGCCGCTCAATAGTCCCAACGACGGATACCCAGCCAGGCCTGAAAGCCACTGCCAGCCGACGACGGTTGTTGCGAGGCGCCCATCAAGGCGTGGGCCAATAGCCGCATCCGGACGTGACCCGTCGCCAATCCCAATCGTCAGTCCTGATCCGAAAGGTGACGATCACCTGATCGCGAGCTTGATTGCTGTTGCTTGACATGCAGGTATTTACCTGCATATTATGTTCTCGATTAAGAGCGAGACCGATGCAGGCCGACAAGGTTTTCAAAGCGCTGGGCGACCCGACACGCAGAAAGCTGCTTGACCTTCTTTGTGAGAAGAACGGGCAGACGCTCGGCCAGCTTTGCGAAAACCTGGACATGGCCCGGCAATCGGCCACGCAGCACCTCGAAATCCTGGAGGCGGCCAATCTCGTGAGCTCGGTCCGGCGTGGCCGGGAAAAGCTGCATTTCATCAACCCCGTGCCGCTTCACGAGGTCTACGAACGGTGGGTGCGGAAATTCGAACGGCAGCGGCTCAGCCTGCTGCACGATCTGAAGAAAGAACTCGAAGGAGAATGACGATGACCAAAGAGACGACCAGTTTTGTCTACGTGACCTATATTCGCTCGACGCCGGACAAGGTGTTCGCGGCGATCACGAAACCGGAGATCGCAAGGCGTTACTGGGGCCACGAGAACGTCTCTGACTGGAAACCGGGATCGAAATGGGAGCACGTCCGCGCCAATGAAGAGCGGACCGTCCAAATCGTCGGCAAGGTCATCGAGGTCTCGCCGCCGACCCGTCTCGTCATCACCTGGGCGAATCCGTCGCAGGCCTCCGATCCTTCCGCCTCCAGCCGGGTGACGTTCGAGATCGAGGAATACGAGGACATGGTCCGGCTGACCGTCACCCATGACGAACTCGCCGCCGGCAGCGCGATGGCGAACGGCATCAAGAAGGGGTGGCCGGTCGTCCTCGCCAGCCTGAAATCCTTGCTGGAAACCGGCCAGGGCCTCGACGTTTTCGCCAAGCCGAAATCGGCTTGATCGCCGCCGTATCAATCAGAAGCGGGAGAATGACCATGACGAAATATACCGGCGGATGTGCGTGCGGCGCGATCCATTATGAGACGAGCAGCAAACCCGTCGTCGAGACCCACTGCCAATGCCGCGATTGCCAGAAGCGAAGCGGCACGGGGCATGGATCCTATCTGGTCTTCTCCCGGCGAGCCGACGTGACCATCGCGGGTGAAGCGAAAGACTGGCGGGTAGCGGGCGACAGCGGGAACGAAAAGCTCCACGCCTTCTGCCCGACCTGCGGAACGCCGGTCTACGTGACATTCGTCGCCATGCCGGAACTGATAGCGGTCCACGCGACCAGCCTTGACGACCCCAGCCGGTTCAATCCGCAACTGGTCACATACGGGATCCGCGGCCATGCCTGGGATACGATGGATTCCTCGCTGCAGAAATTCGAGCGCATGCCGCCTGGTTAAGTGTCGCCGGATGCCATACTAAGGCCGGCTCTGA
Organism: Bradyrhizobium algeriense; assembly: GCF_036924595.1. Classification (NCBI taxonomy): domain Bacteria; kingdom Pseudomonadati; phylum Pseudomonadota; class Alphaproteobacteria; order Hyphomicrobiales; family Nitrobacteraceae; genus Bradyrhizobium; species Bradyrhizobium algeriense. Next base: position 2,689,133 of record NZ_JAZHRV010000001.1, read on the forward strand.
TCGGAGGCGCTAGGTGGTGGCGCGCTTGCTCCTCCGGCCGTCGCCTCAAGCGCTCTTTTTCTTCCGGGAGCGGGCAGCTCGCGCTGACGTGTTCAGTTCCGCGGCCGCGCGAATGAGCGCCTTCAATGCCTTTTCATTGATCTTGTCGCCCTCGCGGATATCGATGGCGCGCCTGACGTTGCCTTCGAGGCTGGAGTTGAAGAGGCCTGACGGGTCGTCCAGCGCGGCGCCCTTGGCGAAGGTCATCTTCACGACAGCCTTGTAGGTCTCGCCGGTGCAGATGATGCCGTCATGCTCCCACACCGGAACGCCCCGCCACTTCCACTCCTCGACCACTTCGGGGACGGCCTGCTTGATGATGCTGCGGACCCGCGCGAGCGTCTCGCCGCGCCAATCGCCCAGCTCCTTGATTCTTGCATCGATGTGCCGGGAGGGAGAGTCTCCTGCTTTTGCTTCCTTTGAGCCGCTCTTGCTCTTCATGGTTGCTGTCGCTTTCTTCATGGTTGTTGTCGGCATCCTCTAGCTGCGCGGCGATTCGATCCAATCTCGGAAGAATTGTTCTTGTGCATCGACATCGGCGGGAACGACATCGGTGCCTTCATCGAATATGCCGACCAAATCGGCGCGATTGGAATGCTTGCCGGGGGCCAGTTTGTAGGCTTTCAAGCCTCGCCCCATGTCTCGGGCCATCGTTGAGGGAAACACGTTCAGGCTTGCACCGTAGCAGTAGGGAATCAGACCATCATGTTGAAGCTGCCGGCGAATTGAAACCAGCGCGTCGAAGAAGTCTGCGGCCTCGGAAGAGATTGTCTTGTCACGGTATCGGCAGGTCAGAAGGCAACGATTTTCCTCATCGCTGACCTCGAAGGTCGCACGCTCACCGTCCGAACCGCCCACCAGACGCACGCTGACGGTCTCAGTCATCTTCGGTCCCGATCATTGACGAACATGTTAGCCTGGCATCGTCTCGATGTCCGCTCCCGCCACGCATGCACCTCGCAACCGCCGCTCACATTCGTTCGCCGGGCAATTGGCTGGCTTGCTTCACCCAGGCGACAAGCTGAGCTTCGTCGGGCTGCTCGTCCTCGCGAATGTCGAGGTAGCGCACTTCCTTGTGCTTGGACTCGCCGGGCGGGACAGGGCGCAGGGACGTGCCGCGGAAGAACGTCACTTTGACGTACTTCGTGAAACAGTGAAAGGCGATGAACCAGCCGCCCTGATCCTCGACGCCATAGAAGGGCGTGTTCCATTTGACGGCCTTTCGCACACCGGGGACGGTGCGCACGATGAGCGCATCGAGGTGGCGCCCGACGTCGCGTTTCCAGCCCGGCATGGCCGCGATGTAGGCTTGGACGGGGGCGTCGCCGTCCCCCTTCGCGATCTGAGGATTGCCGCCTGAGAGCAGGACAGGCTTTTTTGCGGCGGCCTCCTTTGTGACCTTCGCCGACTTCGCGGACGTCTTGCCGGCCATTGTTCACTCCTATCCGCTGATGCCTCGCGCGCCGCGCCATTTGGCGGCATAGGGCAGCGCGAACATGTAGAGGCCGGTGAGCAAGAGCAGGACGAGCGGGAACAGCGCGAGCAGGCCGACCCAGACGGCTTGCTTCTCCTGCACCATGGCGATGACGTTGACGATGACGGCCACCGTGAAGGCAATGGACAACCAGCGGTGGATTTGCCGAATAGAAATATTCCAGTTCAATGAGGCCTCCCTTTGAAGACGAGCCGAAGCGCAACGCGGCGGTTTCAGTCCGTTCGCGCCACGACCTCTTCCAGTTTCGCGAAGAACTGCTTCCATCCGGCGTGGGCGCCGCCGTAGGCCTGCTTCTGATCCGGCCGGAAGCCCGTCTGCTCCATGCGCAGCAAGGTCCCCGTGCGCGTCGGCGTGAGCGTAAACGTCACCACGCTCTGCAGATTGAAGGCCGCATCCTCGTGCTTGAAATTCCAGGTGTAGGACAGCGCCTTGTTCGGCTCGATGGCGAGGACCTCGCAGTCCAGCACGCCGCCCCAGTCGCCGCGAAGATTGAAACGGTGGCCCACGGCTGGCTTGAAGTCGTTCTTCATCAGCCATTCCTCCATCAGGTGCGGTTGCGTAAGCGCACGCCAGAGCTTTTCCGGGGCATGCGGCATCTCGCGTTCGACGACGACGGAGCGGGTTTCGGTCGTGGTGTTGGTCATTGGTCCATCCGTTTGAGCAGATCTTCGAGATCGTCGAATTTCCTCTGCCAGAACCCCGCCATCTCGCTCGTCCAGTCGATCAGCGGGGCCAGGGCGCCGAGATGCGCGCTGTAGTGCGTCTGCCGACCTTGATGGCGGTCGCGCACCAGCCCGGCCTGCTTGAGAACGCCGAGATGTTTCGAGACCGCCGGTTGCGAGATCCCGGCCCGCGCCGTCAGGGCTCCCACCGTCTGCTCTCCTTCGCGGCACAGCCGCTCGAAGATCGCCCGACGGGAAGGATCGGCTAGAGTTCGGAAGAGCACGTCGTGGGCGTTCAGCATCTGGGATCGATAACCTATGGGTTATTGATTGATGCATAACCGCGGAGATATGGGCTGGTCAAGTGGGAATTCGAAGCGCAACGGCAGGCCTCATTAAGGGAACCGCTGGCTCCTGAGCTTAATATATCCCGTTGGTTATGCATTTCCGGATGCCATCCGCGCAGCAGAGCCTGGTCGTTGGCTCGTTGTCGAAGACGGGCCGCATGACCATGTACGGACAGGGAGGTGAGGCTCATGGAAGATGCCGGCCGTCAGGCTCATTGGGAAAACGTCTACACGACGAAGCGCGAGAACGAGGTCAGCTGGTTTCAGCAAAGCCCGGCGCCTTCGCTCGACTTGATCGTGCAGGCAGGCGCTGTCAGCAATTCGGCCATCATCGACATTGGCGGCGGCGCTTCGCGGCTGGTCGACAATCTCATCGAGCAGGGGTTTGAGGATGTCACCGTGCTCGATCTGTCAGGCGCGGCGCTGGCTGCCGCCAAAAGCCGCCTTGAGAGCCGCCTTGAGAGCCGCCTTGGCGCTAGTGCCAATCGGGTTCGCTGGATCGTCGCGGACGCGACAACCTGGGAGCCGGCCAGGCCCTACGATATCTGGCACGACCGGGCGGCGTTTCACTTTCTCACCGACGCGAGCGATCGCGCCGCCTACATCGCCCGCCTCGAACGTGGCCTGAAAGTCGGTGGGCACGCCATCATTGCCACCTTCGCGCTCGACGGCCCCGAAAAATGCAGCGGCTTGCCGGTCGCCCGCTATGACAGCGCAAGTCTCGGGCAGACGCTCGGCAGCATGTTCAAGCTGGTGCATACGCAGCGCCACGAACACGTGACCCCGTGGGACTCCCGGCAGATCTTCCAGTTCAGCGTATTCAGGCGCGAGGACTAACTCGCGCCCGCCGCGCGCGCCAGAACTGATCGACATTCTATATTCATTGTGAATGCGTGAGCGGTGGAGCAGCCGTCCGCTGACACGGCCCCTCCTGTGTTGAAAATCGCAATCGCGGACTAATATTGTCTTATCTAGTCAATCGCATTCGGATAGATTGACGCTCGCCATGCCCTTCTACCGACCCAACGAAGACGATCTTCGGCCTGATGATGATTTCGATCCCGCGGACGTGCCCCGCGCCATCGCCGCCGTCGGAATCGACATGTTCACCAAGGGCGTGGAGATACCTATTCACGAGCATCGGAAGGCCCAGCTTATCCTGACCTTGCGTGGCGTCGTCAGGTGCGAAGCCGACCAAAGCGTCTGGATTGTGCCGCCGCGCTGTGCGGTGTGGATTCCCGGCAATCTTCCCCACAGCGTGACCGCCGCCGGAAATGTCGAGGTCTATCTCCTGTTCGTCGAACCGGATGCGGCGCCGGCGCTGCCCAGTCAATGCTGCACACTGTCGATCTCGCCGTTGCTGGAGCGTTTGCTGCTGCACGTCGCCCAGATGCCGGTCCTGTACGATGTCGATGGCGCCGACGGCCGGGTCGCCACGGTGCTGCTCGACCAACTGTCTCTGGCGCCCGTCGAGAAGCTGAACTTCCCGATGCCGGTCGACGCCAAGCTGCGCAAGATCGCCATCGCGATGATGGCCGATCCCGCCGACCGCGCGACGATAGACGAGTGGGGCCGGCGCATGGCCGTTGCCCCGCGGACCTTGACCCGCGCCCTGAAACGCGAGACCGGCATGAGCTTCGGCCGCTGGCGCCAGCAGCTCCATATCCTCATAGCGTTGCAGCGTCTCGCGCAAGGAGCGTCAGTCCAGACGGTGGCGCTCGATCTCGGCTATGAGGGCGCGAGCGCCTTCGTCACCATGTTCCGTAAGGCGCTGGGCAAGCCCCCCGCCCGGTATCTGGCGGAACGTCGCATCGCCGCGTGACCTCCGTCCGTCTTCGGACATGCTCCTTCGCGGATGCTGACCAGAAATCGCAATATATTGTCGTATTTGCGGAATGTGGTCAGGCGGCCGATCTCGTATTTCTGGCTCTGACGCTTACGCACTGGCGCGTCCCAAGGAGCCGGAAAACATGGATTCAGTCAGCAGCGGTCTCGTCGCGGACGTTCTCCAACGCCTTCATCAGGAAGCGGATGCGGCCGATGCACCGCTGATGCAGGCCTACGCGAGCGAGATAACCAATGTCGAGCAGGCGATGAAACAAGTTGTCGAGGCCGAGAACAAGGATTTGACGGGACTGTATCACGGTTACGCCGATAATTTCCTGAGCGTCTCCCCGGAGTTTGGGCGCTTTCTCTACATGTGCGCCCGTAGCTGCAAGGCTAAGCGCATCGTCGAGTTCGGCTCTTCGATGGGGATTTCCGCCATCTATATGGCGGCGGCGCTGCGTGACATGGGCGGCGGCGTCCTGATCGGCACCGAGATTGAATCCAGCAAGGCCGAGCGGGCGCAGGCGAACCTCAGGGCCGCCGGGCTGGCCGATCTTGTCGAGTTTCGGATCGGCGATGCGCGGGAAACCCTCAAAGCCGGCGTCGGCGGCGACATCGACATGGCGATGCTCGATGGAGCCTTCACCCTCTATCTTCCCATCCTCACGCTGCTGGAGCCCCATCTGAAGCCCGGCGCGATAATCATCGGCGAGAATGCGTTCACGGAGGCGGGCGGCTACATCGAGTATGTCCGCGATCCGCAGAACGGTTATCTCTCACTGCCGCTGTCGTTCGATCCGGGGCGCGGCAACGAATTCACGGTCAAGACGAGGTGATCCGCATGGGCCACGACGTCGAAATGTCAGTGAGGAGCGAGCGAACCTTTGACCCAACGCGCCGACGAACCGCAAAATTCTGCGCCGCTGCTCACTCCGCCGGGTCGAGTCACACGGACGTTGCTGCGATGGTTCATGCGTCCCGCGCGCGTCGCGGCAGTCGAGACGCTCTCGCCCCGCTTCCGGCTGGCCGACCTGGAAGGCGAAGCGCTCAGGAACGTCGCCTGGACGGCTGGCCAAAAGGTCCAGGTTTCGATCGGCTCGGGCCTTAGCGCGCGGACCTATACACCGATATCGTGGGACGCCGAAAGCGGCAGGACACGAATGCTCACCTTCGCGCATGGCGACGGTCCCGGCAGCCGATGGGCAAGCGGCCTGCGCGAAGGCGACACTTGCCAGTTCTTCGGTCCGCGCCGCTCGCTCGATCTATCCGGCCTTGAATCGCCGGTGGTTCTGTTCGGCGATGAAACCTCGTTCGGCCTGGCGGCGGCACTCCGCGATAGTCCGCAGGGTGCAAGCGCAACCCATGTGTTCGAGGTCTCCCATGTGTTCGAGGTCTCGGATGTCGTGGAGTCGCGGCCGGTGCTGGAGGCGATCGGCCTCGGCCAAGCGATCTTGATCGAGCGCCTCGCCGACGACGCCCATCTCGCCGCAGCCGAAGCCAAGGTGTTGCGCCTTGCCGCTAGCGGCGCGCATTTCGTTCTTACGGGCAAGGCATCGTCGATCCAGCGCGTAAGCCGGGCCCTGAAAGCAGTCGGCGTCGTATCATCGCGGGTGAAGACCAAGGCCTATTGGGCGCAGGGCAAGATCGGGTTGGACTAGGTTTGATGACATTCAACGCAGCCAGATCATCGCAACGGCGAGGTTTGAGAATCCTGAATGTCGATCCAACCTAGCTAGTGCGCCATGCCGCGTGCCAATTCCTGGCAGGCCTCCATGCAGCGGCGGCAGCTTTCCGCGCAGATGCGGCAATGCTCATGCATGGAAGCGTGCTTCTGGCACTCCTCCGCGCAAAGCCGGCAGGCGGCGGCGCAGACGCTGAGCATGCGGCGCATCACTTCGTCATCGGAACCTGTCCTGCGGGTCATGATGCGGCCGGTGATGTTGCAGATGTCGGCGCAATCCAGATCCAGGCAGATGCACTGGGTCAGCTCCTGCACCATGCGCTCTGACAGGCAGGCGTCGCCACAGGAGGTGCAGGTCTGGGCGCAGGAATAACATTCCTCGATGCAGCGGATCAGAGTGTCGTTGATCTGGCCCTGGACGGCCGGGTGGGTGCCGATCATTTCGCGGGCGTGCATGGTGGTGCTCCTGGCTGGAGGGCAGACCGCCACCGGGCGGCTGTTACCTTAAGTCGCGGCCCAGAAAAATGTTCTGGCTCTCCGGCAATACGAACCTGGCCCTGCCGGGTGCGGATGGATTTGATTCGTCGCAATGCGATCATTCTCGACCGGGATATGTTAACGAAACCCGCGATTTCGTGATGGAACTTTGCTTCCCATCATGGGTCGGGTTGTGCGAAACTGGCCCCGTGAAACGCTCGATCCACCTTTGCCGGCTGCTGGCGGTCCTTGTGATCGTCGGCCTCGTCATCGCCCCGCTCACGGCGCGGGCGAATGCGGGCGCGACGGCATCGATGGCGATGACGTCGATGTCCGATGACATGACCGCCATATCCGACGATATGCCGTGCTGCCCGGACAAATCGTCGCCTGTGGATTGCGACCAGTGCCCGTTGATGGCGCTCTGCGTGTCGACGACGTTGCAGGCGCCGCTGCCGGCTGGTGTCGCTGAAATCCAGCCCGTTACGCTTCGGATGCTGCTTCCCGGCAGCGATCCCGACGTGGAAAGCATTGGATACTCACCCCCTCCAAAACCTCCCCGGTCCCTGGTCCTTTCGGCGTAGCTCGCCGGAGTACGCGGCGCTCTTGCGGCGTCCGCGCCCATGCCGCCATCGCGGCTGACCACGAGACCTGAGGATTATCACTATGAAGGCCAATCAGTTTTCGCGCACCCTTTGGGTTGCGCTGACCGGCGCTGTCATGACCTGCGCCGCCTCCGTCGCGCTTGCCGACATCAAGAACTACGAGTTCAGGCTTGTCGAACCGACCGTGAAGGCCGGCCCCGACAAGACCATCACCGTGAAGCTCTCCGACAACGCGACGGGCAAGCCTGTTCCGGACGCGGTCATCTTCGCCACGCGCCTCGACATGGCTCCGGATGCCATGCAGGAGATGGTCACCAAGGTCACCCCGCTCCCGGGATCGGAGCCGGGCACCTACCGATTCAAGGCCACCTTTGGCATGGCTGGCCGGTGGCAATTGTCGCTCGGCGCGAAGGTGCAGGGTGAAACCGGCACGGTCGAAAACAAACTCGTCATCCAGGCCGACCAATGAAACGGTCGATCCTGCTAGTCGTGGCAGCCGCTGCCATTGGGGCTGCGACGGTGGCCGTCATCATCTCGCGTCCGTTCGTCTTGTCGAGTGGAGATACCAAGCACGCCCATGTCATCGCGCAAGCCGAACCGGCTTCCGCTGCGATCTACTACCAGGATCCGGACGGCAAGCCCCTCTATTCGCTGACGCCGAAAAAGACACCTGACGGCCGTGACTACCGCGCCGTCCCCGCGGGCGCCGACATCAGTTTCGACGATCCGGCGGAAGTGGCGGCTGCGCCGCCTGCCGACCGCAAGATCAAATACTACCGCAACCCGATGGGCCTGCCGGATGTTTCGCCGACGCCGAAGAAGGACTCGATGGGGATGGATTACATCCCCGTCTACGAGGGCGACGACAGCGACGACGGATCGGTCAAGGTCTCGCCCGGAAAGATCCAGCGCACCGGCGTCAAATCCGAGCCGGCCGCCCTCCGACCGATCCGGACGGTGGTGCGCGCACCAGGCACGATTCAGCTAGACGAGCGCCGAGTCTCAGTCATCGCGATGCGCGCGGAAACCTACCTGCAATCGGTCGCCGACGTCACGACCGGCACCTTCGTCAAGAAGGGACAGGCTTTGATGCAGGTCTACAGTCCTGCAGTTTCCAGTGCGGCCGCCGAGTATGTGACGACAATAACGTCCAGGACTACCGCGGGCGAGCCCTCCTACGGACGCGGCTCGCGGCAGCGGTTGATGAACCTCGACGTGCCCGACGCGGTGATCACCGCGATCGAACGGACGCGGGTCGTTCCCGTGACCGTCGAGTGGTCGGCCCCGCGCGATGGCATCGTACTGGAACGCAACGCGGTCCAGGGCATGAGAGCTCAACCGGGCGACGTGCTCTTCCGCGTCGCCGACACCTCGGTTGTCTGGGCATTGATCGACGTGGCCGAGCGCGACCTCGGCTCGCTTGCGGTCGGACAGCCCGTAACCGTCCGGGCGCGCAGCTTCCCGGCGCGGGACTTCTCCGGAAAAATCGCGGTCGTCTACCCCCAGGTCAACCGCGAGACACGGACAGCCCGCGTTCGGATCGAACTCGACAATTCAGATCTGGCGTTACTGCCGGACATGTACGTCGATGCCGACATCGAGATTGGCGGCTCGGAGCCCGTTCTGGCGGTTCCCGACAGTTCGGTGCTCGATACGGGCTCTCGGCAGGTCGTTCTGGTCGATAAGGGCGAGGGCCGGTTCGAACCCCGTGACGTCAAGATCGGCCGCCGGGGCGGCGGACTAATCGAAATCCGCAGCGGGGTGAAGGACGGAGAGCCCGTCGTCGTTGCCGCCAATTTTCTGATTGATGCGGAGAGTAACCTGAAGGCGGCTCTCAAGGGCTTTGCCGAGGGAGCGCAGCAATGATTGCCCGCTTGATCGCTTGGTCGGCCCGTAACCTGCTGCTGGTGCTGTTCGGCACCGGCTTCGCTGCCGCGGCTGGCCTCTATGCACTCATCCATCTGCCCCTGGACGCCATTCCCGATCTCTCCGACACGCAGGTCATCGTTTACACGGAGTATCCCGGTCAGGCGCCGCAGGTCATCGAGGACCAGGTCACCTATCCCTTGACGACGGCGATGCTGACGGTACCGAAATCGAAAGTCGTTCGCGGTTTCTCGTTCTTCGGCGTCTCGTTCGTCTACGTCATCTTCGAGGACGGTACCGACATTTATTGGGCGCGCTCGCGCGTGCTCGAATTCCTGAACGCCGCGACCTCGCGTATTCCCGCCGGCGTGACGCCGACCATCGGCCCGGATGCGACCGGCGTCGGCTGGGTTTACCAATACGCTATCATGTCGAAAGAGCTGAACCTTTCCGACACGCGCGCCATCCAGGACTGGAATCTGAAGTTCGCGCTCGCCAAGGCCGAAGGTGTCGCGGAAGTGGCGAGCGTCGGCGGCTTCGTCAAGCAGTACAACGTGATCCTCGATCCGCAGCGCATGCGCGACCGCGGCATCACCATGCAGAAGATGCGCGAGGCGATCCGTGCCAGCAACGCCGACGTCGGCGGCCGCACCGTAGAACTATCCGAATTCGAATACGTGATCCGCGGCAAGGGCTACCTGAAGGGCATCAACGACCTCGGCAACGTCGTTCTGAAGGTGAGCAATGGCACGCCCGTACTGCTGCGCGACGTCGCCCGGGTCGAGCTCGGCCCCGACGAGCGGCGCGGCATCACCGAACTGAACGGGGAGGGCGAGGTCGCGAGCGGCATCGTGCTGCAGCGCTTTGGCGTCAACGCGCTCGACGTCATCGAGAACGTCAAGAAGCGTTTCAAGGAAATTGCCAGCAGCCTGCCGAAATCGGTCGAGATCGTGCCGGTCTACGACCGCTCGAACCTGATCTACGCGGCCATCGACACGCTCAAGCACACGCTGTTCGAGGAGAGTGTCGTGGTTGCGCTGGTGTGCATCGTGTTCCTGCTGCACGTCCGCAGCGCGCTGGTCGCCATCCTGATGCTGCCGGTCGGCGTGCTGATGGCGTTCGGCGCGATGAAGCTGCTCGGCATAGGCTCCAACATCATGAGCCTCGGCGGGATTGCAATCGCGATCGGCGCGATGGTGGATGCGGCGATCGTCATGATCGAGAATGCCCACAAGCATCTCGAACGGGCGGAGCCTGGACAGTCGCGGATCGCGATTCTGATCGAGGCGGCAGCCCAGGTCGGCCCGGCACTGTTCTTCAGCCTGTTGATCATCACCGTATCGTTCATGCCGATCTTCACGCTGGAGGGGCAGGAGGGCCGGCTATTTAGCCCGCTCGCCTTCACCAAGACGTTCGCGATGGCGGCGGCGGCGCTGTTGTCCGTCACGCTGGTGCCGGCACTGATGGTTGTGTTCGTGCGTGGAAAGATCGTTCCGGAGCACAAGAACCCGATCAACCGTTTCCTGATCTGGATCTACCGGCCGGTCATCAAGGCGGTGATGCGCGCCAAAATATTGGTGATCCTGATCGCGCTCGCCGTTCTGGCCGTGACGGTGTGGCCAGCTCGGCAGCTCGGCACCGAGTTCATGCCCAATTTGAACGAGGGCACGCTGCTCTACATGCCGACAACATTGCCGGGCATCTCTGTCACCAAGTCCGCTGAACTGATGCAGACACAGGATCGGATCATCCGGTCTTTTCCGGAAGTCGAATCCGTCTACGGCAAGGCAGGCCGCGCCGCGACGGCAACCGATCCGGCGCCGTCGGAAATGTACGAGACCGTCGTCAATCTCAAGCCAAAGCAGGAGTGGCGGGCCGGCGTGACGATCGACAGCCTGATCGCGGAGATGGACAAGGCGCTACAGTTTCCCGGCGTCTCCAACGCCTGGACCATGCCGATCAAGGCTCGCATCGACATGCTGTCGACCGGCATCCGCACCCCGGTCGGGGTCAAGGTGATCGGCACCGATCTGGTCGAGATCGACAAGCTCGCCAAGCAAATCGAGCAGGTTCTGAAGGCGGTCCCGGGCACCTCGTCCGCCTACGCCGAGCGCGGCATCGGCGGCTATTATCTGGAGATCACGCCGGACCGCGAAGCGATGGCGCGCTACGGCATCATGGTCCAGGACGTCCAGGATACCATTGCAACGGCGCTTGGCGGGCAGACGGTCACGACGACAGTCGAGGGACGCCAGCGCTTCTCCGTCAACATGCGCTACCCCCGGGATTTGCGCGACAATCCAAAGGCGATTGCAAGCGACGTGCTGGTGCCGATGCCGGCCGGCGGCGCTGTTCCGCTCGGCGAAGTCGCAAAGATCGCTCCCGCGCGCGGGCCGTCCTCGATCCGCACCGAGAACGGCCAGTTGGCGACCTACATCTATGTCGACATCCGCGACCGCGACCTCGGCGGCTATGTCGCCGAGGCGCAGCGCGCCGTGCAAGCCAGCATCCAGTTTCCGCCTGGATATTACGTGATGTGGAGCGGCCAGTACGAATACCTCGAGCGCGCCACCGCGAGGCTCAGAATCGTCGTTCCCGCAACACTGCTGATCATCTTCCTGCTGTTGTATCTCAACTTCCGGTCCGTCACCGAAACGATGATCGTGATGCTGTCGCTGCCGTTCGCACTGGTCGGCGGGCTCTGGCTGATGTGGTGGCTCGGCTTCAATCTTTCGGTTGCGGTCGCGGTCGGCTTCATCGCGCTCGCGGGCGTTGCTGCCGAGACCGGCGTGGTAATGCTGATCTACCTGAACCAGGCGCTCGCCGAGATCAGGGCCCGCCGCGACGCCGAAAACCGGCCGCTGACGAAGCGCGATCTCTACGACGCCATCATGGAGGGCGCGGTGGAGCGCGTGCGGCCGAAGATGATGACGGTGGTGGCCATCATGGCCGGGCTGCTCCCGATCATGTGGAGCAGCGGCACCGGCTCCGAGATCATGCAGCGCATCGCCGTGCCGATGATAGGCGGCATGATTTCCTCGACCTTGCTGACGCTGATCGTGATCCCGGCGATCTTCGGCCTGGTGAAGGGATTTGGGCTGAAGACCGACGACGATTCCGCTGCAGGGGCTCCGCATTCGACGGCGCCCTCCAGCCGGCGGAAGAAAGGCATTCTGGAGCCGGTCCAATGAGGAGCACGGGAATTTTTCGGAGCAGATGGAAGCGAGGAGGTTGGCAATGAACAGATTCTTTGTGATCGCGCTTTCGATGGTCGCATGGTTGTCTTCCGCTGTTGCCGAGCCGGGCGACGCCGCGCGGGGCCTGCGGGGTTTCCGCATTTGCGCGCCATGCCATTCGCTTGAGGCGGACCGAAACATGACGGGGCCCAGTCTTGCCGGTCTGTGGGAACGGAGGGCCGGATCGTTACCGAGCTTCGAACGCTACTCCGATGCTCTCAAATCGTCCGGCATCATATGGGACGACCGTTCGCTGGACGCCTGGTTGACCGATCCCGATCGCATGGTACCGGACAATGAAATGCCGTTTAACGGCATCAGGGACCCGCAGCACCGCGCAGACCTGCTTGCCTTTCTGAAGGAAGCAACCAAGCCTGGAGCCGCGCCGCAAATGCGCGCTCAAGGACCGATGGAAGGCATGGGCGGGATGATGGGCGGCGGCCGCGTTCCCAACCTGAAAAGTCTGGAATCGAACATGCAGGTGAAGACGATCACCTACTGTCACGACACCTATCGGGTGACCACGACTGATGGCAAGACGCGCGCCTTTTGGGAGCGCAATCTGCGCCTGAAGACCGATTCCGGAAAGGATGGTCCGCAAAGCGGCGCACCAGCCCTCGTGCCCGCGGGAATGATGGGTGACCGGGCAGACGTGATTTTTGCCGCGCCGGAAGAAATCAGCAAGGCGATCGAGGCGCGATGCTGAAGGGAGCGGCACCATGGCAGTTCGCGCAGACGTGGGTCGGGTCCGGATGCTCGCCATGCCATCCTCGATTTTTTTCGTCGTCGTGGCAGTAGACTGTAACCAAACCAGTCGGGCCAGCGAACTCACGAGATAGCAGGCATGACGACCCTGGAAATCGAACTCAAGGCCCTGATGCTTGCGAGCCTGGACGGTAACGCGGCGTCGTACCGCTCGTTGCTCGATCAGTTGAGCCGCCGCTTGCGCGCTTATTACAAGACTAAGTTCGCAGCGCTCGGCAGAGGTACATCGGAGGCTGAAGATCTGGTTCAAGAAGCTGTATTGGCAATCCATATCAAGCGGCATACCTACGACCCGGGAGAGCCATTGACGCCTTGGGTGCACGCCATCGCGCGCTACAAATTGATCGATTTTCTGCGTCGCAACCGCGCTTCGCTCGCCGACGTGCCGATCGACGAAGCCGATGAGGTCATGGCGGATGACGACCATACGGGCGCCGAAAGCACATATGATATCAGGCGACTGATGGAACGGCTGCCGGAAGGCATGCAATGTTCGATCCAGGCTGTGAAGCTTGACGGACTGAGCGTAGCCGAAGCCGCGAGAAGATGCGGTCTTTCCGAGTCGGGCGTAAAGGTAAATGTCCACCGTGGGCTCAAGGCGCTGTCTGCACTGATTGCCCGGGAAACGCGAACATGAAGACGGATGAACTCGTTGCGCTCCTGAGTACTAACCTTGAGCCGGTCGACCGCAATTCGGTCGTGCGCACGCTTTATGTGGCAATTGCTGCGGGGTCTATTGTGGCGTTCGGCGTCGCCGTTGTTGGCTTAGGCTTCCGGGCCGACCTGATGACAGCCCGTGCACTGATGTTTCTCGCCATAAAGCTTGCCTTTGCAATCGGGATCGTCGGCCTCGCGCTGCTTTACCTGTCGAGACTGGCACGGCCGGGTGGGGAGCGGAAAATCTCCTCCGCCTTGCTTGTCGCTGTGCCGTTTCTCATCATTATGGTTCTTGCCGCCATCAGCCTTGGATCCGCACCCCGGTCGCATTGGGAAAGCATGATCGTCGGCGATGAATGGTTGGAATGCCTTCTCTCTATTCCGATCATTGCGATTGTCCCCTTCGCCGTTTCAATTTGGGCCGTGCGAAAAGGTGCTCCCACCAATCTTTCGCGAGCCGGCGCGTTCGCAGGCCTCATCGCGGGAGGCGTCAGCGCAATGGCTTATGCACTCCATTGTACGGACGATTCGCTGCCGTTTATTGCCGTCTGGTACGGCGGAACGATTGTGCTGTGCACTCTAGCAGGCGCCTTGCTCGGGCCGCGCCTTCTACGCTGGTGACCGTCGCAGTTCAGATCGCGTTTGTGATTGACCTCATGCCCATTAGCCAAGCCGTGGCACCGAGATAGAGCCCGACGCCGAACCACGTGTGTACAGAAATATTGAGGGTGCGAACGGCTGTGGGCTTCGGCGTATGCGCCGCCATGAAGCCGAGACCGAGCGCCGGCTGCATGACAAACCAGGGCGCAACGAGAACGATCAATCCGAACGCCACAGCCGAAAGGAGACTTGGTTCCGAGCCGAAGATCGATCTCAAGCTCACAAGGTAGAGCGCCGCATAGGCGATCCCGACCGCATAGTGGAATGTCCAGCCGATCGCGAGTTCGCCGCGAACCGCCGGTGTTGCTGTGATCGGGCGATGAACGAATGCCCCGCGCGAGAATCCGGCCACCCAGCGTCCGACCAATCCCCAATTTGCCGGCGGGATGCCAACAACGGCCTGGAGCAGGCGAAGCCAGAGGTCCGCCACTAGTGTCGCAATGCTGCCCACCACAATGCTCTCGATTGCTAATGCAGCATAGGAATTCGGTAGATCCATCATTGTCGCCTCCGAGACTGACGTGCATGGTCAACTCTCGTGGTAGCGGCCGGGACAGTGCGCCGGAGCGCCTCAGGCAAGCCGGTACTCCACGATGAGCAGTTAAGTAGCTTGGCGGCGCTCTCGCGTGATCGCAAACCACAAGAAAGCGAGTCCGAGGAGGACGAACAGGGGCTCAAGGACGAGGTCCATTTGTGTATTCGTCAGGTGATGGAGGCCAAAGATCCAGTGGACCCAGACGATATCGAAGCTCAAGACGAAGCCGGTGCCCGCGAGCACGCCCAAGAAGAAGGAAGCCGAGGTCGCTCGCTTGGTCCAAAGCAGAAACCCAATGAGCACGGCAACCGCGACAGTGAGCACTGCGAGTTGTCCGGCCGACGTAGTGACCGGATACAACGTAAACGCAAGCACCAAATCGGGTTGCGTGTCGTTGATTTGATCAAGTCCAGCGGAGGAGGACAAGCAGAGTCCGAAGGACGAGGTCCACCATTTGTGTACTTGCGCGGTCAGTCCCGCACCGGCCAGCAGACCCAGAAGGAACGTGCCGGACGAGACTCGCTTGCTCGACAGCGTCTGAACGGCGGTGATCGCGACAGCGGCAATGCGTCGTGCGGCGTCAATCGCGAACATGTCGTTCACCCCCCGGCGCGATGAGTGCCCGAACGTCAAGGCCGCCTGACAAATCAGGAGCGCAGATATTTGATCGACGCCGCGATCCCAAGCAAGGCGAAGACGAAAATGGCGAGGTGATAAACCCCCATTGCCACCAACGCGCCGGAGCCCATCGTGGTCATGTCCATGGTCATGAATTGTCTCCAACATCTGCAAATCGAAGATAGCGAAGGATAGCCAGGATGAAGCGGCCGCGACTCTATTGAATCTATCGGGCGGCGGCGGGACAGGGCTTGAAAAGGCGATGAAATTGTTGTGAGAATCGAATGAGAGCCTTGGGAGGATCGATACCGGCGGTGCAGGTCATTCGATTCATTCGGGACGCAAACGGAGCCCGGATCGCCTATGCCACGGTCGGCGAAGGCCGGCTCATCCTCTGCCCCGCGTGGTGGGTCAGTCACGTCGAGCGGGATTGGGAGCATCCGGGATTTCGGCGCTTCTTCGGTCGCCTGGCGGAGGGCTTTCGCGTCGTCCGCTACGACCGACCGGGCACCGGTCTGAGCGATCGCGACGTTCCACCGCGAACGCAAGCGGACGAAGTGCAACTGCTCGCAACACTCGCCGATGAACTCGGCGACCGCCAGTTCTCATTGTTCGCGGTGTCTTGCGCGGGACCGGTTGCGCTCACGTATGCGGCTGCGCACCAGGAACGCGTCCGCCGCTTGTGTTTCTATGGCTCGTATGCGAGGGGGGCCGATATCGCGACGCCGGATCTGCGGGACGCGATCACCGATCTTGTGAGTGCGCATTGGGGCCTTGGATCGGTCGCGCTTACAGCGCTATTCCTTCCCGGCGCCTCGATACAGGATTCGGAAAATTTCTCCCGAAACCAGCAGGACTGGGCGAATGCACCGCAGGCAGCGCAATTGCTGCGCCTGAGCTGTGAGATGAATGTCGCGGCAGATGTCCTTTCACGCGTCCAGGCCGAGGCGCTGGTCATACACCGGCGCAAGGACCGCGCGATCCCCCTTGAAGCTGGCCAAAAGCTCGCTGCCGAATTACCTCGCGCGCGGCTCATAACACTGGACGGCGACATACACCTGCCATGGATCGATGGCGACGCGATTGCCGACGCGGTCCATTCGTTCCTTGCCGGCGATGAGGTACGCGCGGCTGCCTCAGCACCGTTATCTGGATGCCGGCTCGACGAGGCCAATCGTGAGATCGTCCTGGACGGTCAACGTCGCCCAACGACGCGGCTGGAGTACGCTGTGATACTCACCCTGATCCAGGCAAGTGGACGCGTCATCACCCGAGACGAGATGCTTGCCGAAATCTGGAACACCCCCTTCGCGGGCTCGAACAAGGTGGACGCCGTAGTCGGATCACTGCGGAAGAAGCTCGGCCCCTTCGCAGCTTCCATCGAAACCGTGACGGGCCATGGTTACCGCTTCCGAGGATGGAAGAAGGCCATCAACGACGTGCATTGATCGTTCGGTTGACTTCGGGAGTGGGCCAGATTGCGCAATTGTGTTTCGCACCTTCGCGGGCGCAGCATTGAGCCCAAGACTTGTTGCGGCGATGGCGGTTTTCACGTCGGCGTGAGCTTGTAACCGACTGGCATTTAGCTCCGAACTCATGATTAGAGGCGCACATGACGGCGCTTCCAATCATGGAGCCGGAACATGTCAACCAAACATCTTCTCACGATGTCCCTCTTGTTGCCGCTCGTGGCGGTCTCCGCGACTGCACAGGCGGGCTCGACCATTACCGACAAGAGCTATTGGCCGAATGAGGCCAGGCGGAGCACGCCGATCGGTGCTGTCTCGCAAACTGGTCCGTATTCAGCGTTCGCCTATGATCGAGCGGCATCACGTTTGGCGCCCGCCACCGCCGGCGGCGGATCGGGGTTCCGCTACCAGGGCGGGCCGAAGGGGCGTTGATACTCACGGGCGCTATATCGCAGTCGAAGGTCGTCGGCCGAGATGCATGGGCCGCGCGATCTGGAGCAAGAGGGGTTGCGGTAGATCGTCTACTCCCGCAACCCGTCACATTCCCTTTCATCGCAGCAGAGGCGTTCCAATGACCTTAAGTCGGGACAACGACACCCCTATGGGCGGGACCTCACTGATCACCACTTTGGGCAGTTATTTCGTCCGCTATCGGATGGCGCTGTATCTTGTCTTTGCAGCGGCGGTTTCCTTGAGTGTCGTCTGGAATTGGAATTGGCTAACAGGCGCCGAGATATTTCGCATCATGGCGTCGCTGCCGTGCACGTTCATGATGCTCATGTGCATGAAGCGAGTGAGTTGCAGGCAGCCTCAGGTGGCAGTTGATCCGCGGGGCGACGGAGTGAGCCAATGATGGACAATATGATGCCAGGAATGATGTGGGGTATGGGGTTTGTCTGGTTGTTGGTCGTGATCGTCTTGATCCTCGCGGCCGCGGCACTGATCAAGTACCTTCGCACCGGGAGCAAGGAGCCACCAGCGCGTTAGCGTAAACGTGCGCTATCCCCGCGACCTGCGTATCATGGCCGGACTGCTGCGTGGCGTGAAGCTACGGTAACCGCAGGGCAGATCATCCAGGACCTCGACGGCAGGTTGCGCCCGGGCCAGGACTGGCGGCTGGAAGTAACTGACGAATTCGCAAATCCGCTCTACGTCGTCCACATCGTCGCCGACCGGGTCAGATAAAGCCGCGGTCCCGGCCACAAGGCCGGGCCGGGACCGGTAGACGGTTCGTCGGCCTATTTGGGGGTACGCAAAGCCGGCGATGAGAGCCAGCGGTCAATGACGGCCGCGGCTTCGTTTGCAACCGCCACCTCCATGAGACGCTCTCGCTCGCGGCCCGGCGGCAGGCGAGCTGCCTTTTCGCGGGCGTGAACGGCAATTTGGTTGAGCCGTTCCTGGAGCGGAAGCGCCGGGCGGCTGCGATTGCGCTTTTTCTTCATAGTGGACCTCCTTGCTGGCCTGATCCTTTCATTTTGCGGCAGGCGCATCCTTAACCTTTGTTGGGAACAGGCCTCGGGTCCGCGTGTTTCATTCAGGTCAACAAGTCATCGAACGGAAGGGGACGCGGCTTTGGAGCGGGAGCTGGTGTTGGCGGCTATGTTGCGGCGGCTCAACACCGTTACAGGATTGGATGAGGCGGACATTGCTGCCATCCGCGCGTTGCCGATCATCGTGCGGCAATGGGAGGCTGGACGTCCCGTCGTATCCGACGGCGATCGTCCGACGGAATGCAGTCTCGTGATCGAGGGATTCTGCGTGCGCGCCAAGACGACCTTCAGCGGTCAGCGGCAAATTCTTTCAATTCATATCCCCGGTGATATCCCGGATCTCCAGAGTCTGCATCTACACAGGATGGATCACGATCTCATCCCGGTGGTCCCGTCCACGCTTGGCATGATCAGTCACGCCTCGTTGCGTGCCTTGACGCGCACCCGGCCGAACGTCGCCGAAAAGTTCTGGCGCGACACGCTGATCGATGCGGCGATATTCCGGCAATGGATCGTCAATGTCGGCCAGCGGCCAGCGGATAGCCGGCTCGCTCACGTCGTTATGGAGCTTCGCTACCGCCTTGCCGTCGTCGACCGTACGGCGGGTGAAACATTTGAAATGCCGCTTACGCAGGAACAGATTGCAGAGGCGCTGGGGATCACGCCGGTCCACGCCAATCGCGTCATCAGGCAACTGCGCGAGGCGAAAATCGTCGATATCAGCCGGGGGCGCGTGGTGGTGCTGAACGAAGCGAAACTTGCGCAATTGGCGCAGTTCGACGACCGTTATCTTCATCAAAGTCCAACGCTCTGAAGCCGCGTCTCGAGCGGAAACCTTGGAAAGGTTTGAGGGTGCCGGCCGCCGACTGCGCGTGGATCAATGGCGATGTGCGCGAATTTGTCGATCCCGTGGAACGATTCTTTCTCGGGAAAATTATGCAATTGTCCAAGGGATGGACACATTAAACTCAAGCGGCTGCCGATGCGGTCCCGCCCGTAAGGCTCATTGGCAGCCGTTGTTTGTCGCCACCGCCATGAAGAATTTCGCCAACGCGTCCTTCCCGCCCGAGGTGATCTCGGTGATGGAGGAGGCGCTTGATGCGGCGGTGGCTTCGCTTCCCGAGCCCGTCCATTCCACGCACGTTCAATGTATCGCCGAGGCGATCCTGCGCGCAGCCGACAAGGGCGAGCGCGACCCGCAAATCCTGCAAAGGTTGGCATTGCTGGAACTGCAGATCGTTCGGCGCTAGGCGCGCGGCCAGGCTAGCCGGCCGGCTAAGTTTCCGTTCGGGCCCTTGCGCTACGCCGCGCGCACCTGACTGAGAAACGCGTCGACCTGCTCGCGCAATTGCTGCGATTGCCGCGACAGATTGCTTGCGGCGGTCTCGACCTGGTTTGCCGCGATGCCGGTAGCTGCGGCGCCCTCGGTCACGCCGCCGACATTGGCGGATACTTCCTGGGTGCCGGCCGCGGCCTGCTGCACATTGCGCGCAATCTCCTGCGTCGCTGCGCCCTGCTGCTCGATGGCGGACGCAATAGTCGTTGCGATCTCGCTGATTTCGCCGATGGTTTTGCCGATCGCCTCGATCGAGACGACGGATTTCTGCGTGGCGCCCTGAATCGCGGTGATCTGGGAGGCTATTTCCTCGGTGGCCTTCGACGTCTGCTCGGCCAGGTTCTTCACCTCGGCCGCGACCACGGCAAAGCCCCTGCCGCTGTCGCCGGCACGCGCTGCTTCGATGGTTGCGTTGAGCGCCAGCAGGTTGGTCTGCGAAGCGATGTTGTTGATCAGCTTGACGATATCGCCGATCCGCTGGGCCATGGCTGCGAGACCCTGAATCTCGGTGTTGGTCCCCTGCGCTTCCTGCACGGCCTTTGCCGCGATCGCCGCCGATTGGGTGACCTGCCGGCTGATCTCGGTGACGGATGCGGACAATTCTTCCGTGGCGGTCGCCACGGTCTGGACGTTACTCGACGTTTCCTGCGCGCCCGACGCCACGGCGGACGCCTTGTTGGTATTCTCGGTCGCGACGGCCGCCATCTTTTCGGCGGTGGCGCGCATCTCGACAATCGATGTGGCGACGGCATCGAGCACGTGGGTGGCATTCTGGTCGAAGCCCTGCGTCAGCGTCTCCATCATCTGCTGGCGATGCTCCTTCTTCTGCTGTTCCGCTTGCTGTTCGACAGCGAGATCGTTCGCTCTGATGGCGTTGTCGCGAAAAACCGCGACTGACCGCGCCATCTCGCCGACCTCGTCGGCCCGCGCGAGCGCCGGAATGTCGATCGACATGTCGCCGCCGGCGAGGCGTTGCATGGCAGCCGTCATGGCCGTCACGGGGCGGATGACGCGGCGAGACAGAATCCAGATCGACGCCATGCTGACACCGATACCGAGCAACATGACGAGGGCGACCAGAACGAGCTGCGCCCGTGCCGCTGCAGCCTTGGCCGCCGCGTGGACGTTGGTGACTTCGACCGCGGCATCCTTGATACGAACGATGAATTCCAGCGCAGGGTTCGACGCGTCGTACCATTGCTGAACCGTCATCGGATAGCTGCCGCCGGCCGCGCCGGCCTTGTAGATCGTATCGGTTTGCACTTTGAAATTGCCGAGGAAGTTTTGCTCGGCGGCGGCAACCGCGGATGTCAGCGGCGGCGCCGCACCGGCGGTTAGATCGCGTATCGTCTGCCAGTTCGATTGCACATGCCCCCGCCAGCCGGCGATGTCGCGCTGCTGCTCGGTCGATAGCGCGCGGCTCGCCGAGATGTTGCCGGCATGAACGGCGCGTTCGCGGCCGGCATATTCGCGCATCAGGAACGCGCCCTGCTTGATCATCGTCAGCTCGCCGACGATGGCGTCTTCCTTGCTGATCTCGCGCGAGGCTGTGGTCCAGAGCGATTGAACCCGCGTCAGGAGATCCGAGACCGCCGGGTACCACGATTTCAGCAGTTCGGCATCGCGCTGCTCCTTCGGAGACTGAAGGGCGGAATCCGCGCTGCGGCGGAGCTGCTTTACGCGCTCATAGGCCTGTTCGAGTTCGGCAATCAGCTTCTTGCCTTCCGGCGTCGCGGTGGCGGCAATCTGCCGGAGCGCCGGAGCCAGCACGGCATCGCCCTGCGAACGGCGCTTCTGGATCAACTCGCGCGTCTCCGCGCTTGTCGGGGCAGGGGCCTGCAGGGCGGTATTGGTCTGGCCGCGTTCGAGCTGAATGTTCTCCAGTCCCTTGAGCAGTTGATCGGCGTTTGCATTCACCTCGGCAACGCGGACGGCGGCAGCGTAGCTGCGCCAGGCGTCTGTGCCGGCAATGGCGCAGGAGATCAGGACCAGTGCCGCGAGCACTCCGACGATGAGGGCGAGGGTGGTCTTGACGGTGAGGGCGCCCGAACGGGCCTCGCGCTTCGAATGCATGGGGAATACCTTCCGGTGGCGGGCCCCTGATCACGGCCTCTTCGCTACTACCAGCCGGCCGTTACCAACCCGCTAACCGTGGCGCCAAGCTGTAGTGCCAAGGTTCTGTTTTCAAAGCCCTTTCGACATTTTCTGATATTTGTTCGGACAGGCCGCGTCCCTAAAGTTGCAGACGCAGACGAGATCGCTGGCATGGGCGTGGGGGCAATCATCTCAGCTTCGCACGATCGAGCTGGCGCGGCCGATCAGCCGCGCCAGTTGCTCGAAGCGGCTGCCGACGCGATCGGCGACGAGAGACCATGCGGTGCTGGAACACCAGCATCAGCTCGCGGCCGCGGGGATCGGAAGAGCGTGGGCTCCGAACCAAAACTTGTGACGCCGTTCACCATCGCCCCGAAAAGGATCAGATAAGCTTGGGTTACCTGGAGCTGCTGCGTCGGGCGTACGTGTCCGTTGATCCATTTTCGATCCTGTTTGACACACTCCTTTCCAGGAGGAAGACGATGCCAGATCTTGCAAGAAGTCATGCCGTGGTCATTGGCGCCGGCATGGCTGGCCTTACGGCCGCTCAGGCGATCTCAGGGCATTTCGGGAAAGTCACGATCATCGAGCGGGACATGCTTCCCGCCGGGGCCGCGCCCCGAAACGGCACGCCGCAGGCCCAGCATGCCCATATACTGCTCGCAGGCGGGCTGAAGGCGCTGCAGACCCTGTTTCCGGGATTTGAGAACGATCTGGCGGAAGCGGGCGCCGTGAAGATCCGCACGGGTAAGGATATAAGGTTTGAGCGTCCCGGGTTTGATCCTTTCCCGATTCGCGATCTCGGCATCGACACTTTCTGCATGTCGCGCCCGCTGCTCGAAGCCGTTACGCGACGACGCGTTCAGCAGACGGCCAACATCAACATTTGCGTGCGCTCTCGCGTGACGGGGCTCGTCCCGTCCCGTGACGCAACGCGGATCGAGGCGGTCCGTTACGATAGCGAAGATGGGCCTGCCGTTACCTTGGGAGCCGACCTGGTTGTCGAAGCTTCCGGCCGCTGCGGCCTGACGCTGAAGCTGCTCGAAGAGCTTTCTCTGCCGAAGCCCGAAGAAACCGAGATCGGCATTGATCAGGCTTACGCGAGCACCATTGTCGAGCGGCCAATCGATCACAATGCTGACTGGCTCGGCAATATCATCCTGCCGTCAGCACCCGCCAGCAGCCGCGGAGCGTTCCTGTTTCCGATCGAGAAGCAGCGGTGGCTGCTTTCCGTCGGAGCCAATCATGGCGATGCGCCTCCGGGCGACCGCGCAGGATTCATGGATTTCGTCAGGAGCCTGCGCACCCCGACCATCTATGACGCGGTCAGGGATGCGCGGCCGCTGACTGATATCGTCCGCTACCAGCTGCCTTGCAGCACGCGGCGGCATTTCGAGCGCCTTGAGGCGTTCCCGGCAGGGCTGCTCGTGATCGGCGATGCCCTCTGCCGCTTTAATCCAGTGTTCGGCCAGGGCATGAGTGTGGCGGCACAGGAGGCCGTGATCCTGGAGCAGTTGCTGGCGGAAGGTGTTCCCAAGGAGCGGCTGGCGCGAGACTTCTTTGCTGCCATCCAGGACACCATCGCAACGCCGTGGGGCGTTGCCGTCTCCGATTTCGTCTACCCCGCCACGCGCGGCGTTCGGCCCGCCGACCTCGCGCAGCGCTTGCAATACGGTATGGCCTTGACCAGGCTCGCCGCTGCGGATCCCGAGGTTCACCGGTTGACCGTGGAAGTCTCGCAACTGCTCAAGCCGCAGGCCGCGCTGCGCGAGCCGGCGCTCGTGGCGCGCGTGATGTCGCTGATGTGAGCGGCAAATGCGGGGAGGCCGCGGTGGACTTTGTTACCGTCGTTGCCGCTCGGCTCGAAAAGTGACAAGGTTGCGCCCGAAGGAAATGAGCCATGGGCTTCTACAACGACATTATCCTTCCAAGGGTTTGCGATCTCGCGATGCGCAACGCTCAACTTCGTCCCTATCGCGAGCGGGTGATCGGCGCGGCGGAAGGGCTGGTCATCGAGATCGGGGTCGGCTCGGGTCGGAATTTGCCTCTCTATCGGTCCCCGGTGAAGGAGGTACTGGCGCTGGAGCCATCTCCCCAGCTCACGGCGATGGCCCGTGGTGCTCTGCATCCGGGCATGCCGGTCCGCTTCATCGAAGCGTCGGCAGAAGCCATTCCACTCGACGATCAAAGCGTCGATACCGTCGTGACCACCTGGACCTTGTGCAGCATTCCAGATGCCGCCATGGCGCTCACCGAAATGCGGCGCGTGCTTCGGCCGAGTGGCAAGCTCTTGTTCGTGGAGCATGGCATGGCGCCGGACAGGAATGTGCGGCGATGGCAGGACTGGCTGACGCCTGCCTGGAAACGCATCAGTGGCGGCTGTCATCTCAATCGACCCATCAGCACGATGATCGAAAGTGCGGGCTTCAGGATTGATCGGGTGGAGACCGGCTATATGCCCGGACCCAAGGCGATGACGTTCATGTACGAGGGCAGCGCGCGACCAAACTAGCGGCATAGCGGACATGGCCCGACTTGCTGCTGGCTTGACCCGGTCGCGAATGACCCTAACGGCCCGGTCGCCCGGCAGGCATTTCGCAGGGAAATTCGTCTCATTGGCAAGTAAGCCCGCTCCGGCGGGTCGCTCTGGCTGAAGCACCTCATCCGCGGTAGGATTGTTCGCGGGCGGAAACCCGATGGCTCGCCTGCACGCTGTTAAAGGGAGGTACAACGAAGAACGGAGGGAGGTAAAACCAATGAAAATCAGTTCGCTTACGAGGACGGCTCTGGTCGCGGCAGTCTCTGCCACATTGGCGTCCGCCGTCACGGCGCATGCCCAGCAGCCTCGAATCCTCAAGATCCAGTCGGCGGTGCCCGCGTCGACCACCACGCAGGACGCGTTGAAGTTCTTCGCCGAGCGGGTCGACAAGCTGACCGGCGGCAACCTCAAGATCGACGCGCTGCCAGGCGGCGCGGTCGTGCCGCCTTTCGAGATCCTGGATGCCACGCACAAGAAGGTGATCGATGGTGCTTACGGCATCTCCTACTGGTGGGTCGGCAAGAACAATGCCGCAACGCTGTTCGCGAACACTCCGGCCGGCATTGCCGGCATGGATGCAATCGACTTCATCGGCTGGGTCTACGACGGGGGCGGCCTCGAGCTGTGGAACGAGTTCTATCAGAAGGAGCTGAAGCTCAATCTGGTCGCATTCCCGAGCATCCCGCCCAGTCCGCAGGCGCTCGGCTGGTTCAAGCGGCCAATCAAGGACCTCCCCGACTTCAAGGGCATGAAGTGCCGCCAGACCGGTATCGTCTCCCAGCTCTATGCCAAGATGGGCATGGCTGTCGTCAATATGCCGGGGGGTGAGATTCTGCCTGCTGCCGAGCGTGGCACTATCGATTGTGCGGAATGGGTTGGTGGAGTCGAGGACCTGCGCCTCGGCTTGCATACGGTTTGGAAGTACCATTACACGCCCGGCATGCACGAGAGCGCCTCGGTCGCCGAACTCGCGATCAACAAAGATGTCTGGGACAGCCTGCCGGATCAGAACAAGGAAGCGATCAAGTCGGCCTCATCGGAGACCTTCCTGCGCTGGTGGGCGACGTTTCAGAGGATGAACGCGGAGGCCATTGCGGAGTTTACGACCAAGCACGGCGTGAAGCTCCTGACGACGCCGCCGGAGGTCAACACGGCGTTCCTGAAAACCTGGGACGAGTTCGCGGCGGCGGAATCCGCGAAGAATCCGTTCTTCAAGAAGGTCTACGAGTCCCAGCGGGCCTATGCCTCAAAGGTGGTGCCGGCCAAGCGCTTCATGTTTCCGCCCTACGCATTGCAGGCCGACCACTATTGGCCCGCGAAAACGCAATGATATGGCGTTGACGGATATTTCGGGACAAGAGGATAGATGGAATGGCGGCCTTAGCCGCCCTTCTTGCTCCGGAGGTTCGGTCAAGCGAAGCGTGCCCCCAACACGAGCCAGTGTGGCTTCCCGATTTGTGTTGGGGGTCATCGCCGACGCTCGACCAAACCTACAAGCAAGCCTTCCAGCTCCTCGCCGCGGGGCCCTGAGCGAGGAAAAGCAGATCCTACCTCAACAGGCTCGGCGGCCACAGAGCGATCTGCGGGAACAACAGCAGCAGGATCAGGACGATTACCTGGATTACCATGTAGTCGGCCATGCCCTTGTAGATCGTCGCCAGACTCCACTGCGGAACGACATTGCGCAGGTAGTAGGCTGACATGGCAACAGGCGGGCTCAAGAACGCAGTCTGAATGTTCACGGCGGTCAGGGCCCCGAACCAGAGCAGCAAGTCGAGCTTGTTCAGGCCGAACTGGAGCTTTTCCACCACCGGCAGAACGATCGGCATAAAGACCAGGATGATTACAGGCCACTCGAATGGCCATCCCAGCACGAAAAAGATGAACATGATCAGCGCCAGCTTCCACCCGTCTCCCAGAGGAATGGCCAATAGCGAGTTTGTGATCAAATTCGCCGAGCCAAGCTTCGTGAAGACGGCGCCGAACACCGTCGAGGCCACGGCCAGAAACAGCACCATGGCCGAGGTCACCATGGTGTTAGTACCCGCGTTGATGATCGACCTCATGCTGAGTCGACCGTAGAGCAGCGCCAGCAAGGCGGCACCGAAGGCGCCACACGAGGCGGCCTCGGTCGGCGTCGCCAAGCCACCGACGATGGTTCCCAAGGTAAAGCCGATCAGCGCACTCAGCGGCGCTATACCGAGGACGATGGCGCGGAAATAGGCGCTTCGGACATAGGGAAACGTCGTCAACAACGCCAGTACCAATGCCACGGCCGAAACACCCGATGGACCAATGCTGACGCGAAGACGCGGGGCATCTGCTCGACCCAGCATCCAGTCCAGGAGCAAATAGGTGATCGCCACCAAGCAGACGAGACCCAATCCCACCACAGGCGCGCCGACCTTTTCCGTGGTCATCTGGTCGTGAGCGGATCGGCGTTCCTCCATCGTCATTGGTGGACCGAGCTTCGGATTGATGAAACTACGGGTGAGCGTGTAGGCAACATAACAGCCGGCGAGCAGGAAGCCGGGACCGAACGCTGCCGAATAGAGCAGATTGACGGGCACGCCCATGGTCGGGCCCATTACCACCAACATCACGCTGGGCGGGATCAGAATGCCAAGCGTACCTCCGGCGGCGATAGCACCGGACGATAGTCGGGCATCATAGCCGGCCTTGATCATCATCGGGGCGGCCATGACGCCGAGCACGGTCACGGCGGCGCCGACGATGCCTGTCGCCATGGCGAAGATCGTCGCCGTCAGGATCACCGCCAGATAAAGCGAGCCGCGCACCGACGCGAGAAGGCTGCGCAGCGCTCCGAAGAGCCGCTCCATGAGCCCGGCCTGCTCGGTCATATAGCCCATGAAGATGAACAGCGGCACGGCAGGAAAGATCTCGTCCTTCATCGTGCCCCAGATCTGCAGATAGGCCAGATTGAACGTCTGCTCCCACCCCAGCCCGAGCCCACCGAAGACGAGGGCGAGAAATAGCAGCGTGAAGGAGATCGGGAAACCGATGAAGATGACCGCGACCATGCCGACGAGCATGATGAGTCCGAGGGTCTCGGTAAAGCTCATGCTTCACACCTCGATCTTCTCGTGCCTGGTCAAGAACTCGCCGGTTCGCCAGGCCCAGAGGCTCTTCATGAGCTCCGAGATGCCCTGCAAGAGCAGCATGAAGGCAGCCAGCGGAATAATGCCGCGCAGCGGCCACAAGATCGGCGTCCACGCACCGGAGCTCGAGCGCTCGTCGATCGAAACCGAGTACAGGAAGTCGTCAATCGAGATGACGAACAACACGGCCATCGTCGGCAGGAAGAACAGCAGAAACGCCAGGCTGTCGATCATGCCCTTGGTTCGGTCCGAGAACGCTGCCCACAACATGTCGGTGCGGACGTGAGCGCCCTTCAGGAGCGCCAATGCGGACCCCAACATGAAGAGGGCCGCGTACGACATCGTCGTTATATCGAGGGCCCAGATCGTTGGGTCGCTGAGCACGTATCGGGCAAAAACTTCGATCACGTTTGCGAAGATCAGGGGAATCAGCAGAAGCACGAAGAGGTGGCCGGTCCACTCCGTGAACTTGTCGATGGTGCGGATAACGGCCAAATACGCCCGGGGCGGCGTCGGCCTTGGCGGAGACGAGACGCTGGTCATTGCAGTGGCCATCAGCTGACCCTCAGAGGCAGCCCCGTCGTGGACCCCGTGAAAACGGGCCGCACCAACCAGTGCGACCAATCAGTCCCCGTCGAGCGATCCGGTGGAATGTTACTTTAGCGGCGATCTCGGCGCCAGCGGCTGGATAGCCGTCGCAGCCGCCCCAGGAGCGCGGACGGCCATCCAGCCGCTAGACCGAGCACGAGGACCTTGGGGCCTACATCCCTTGGTGAGGGACGGGTGTGTCTTCTGGAGCGCCAATCTTCTGGATGAGGCGGTCCAATGGTGCCGGCGATGCAGAATTTGGTCGCTGTCGGGGCATGGCGGACGTCGAGTAAGCCACATCAATCAATCTCGACTTACCTAGCCGGCGCCGTTCAGCCCGTCAGTTCCGCACGATCGAGCCGGTGCGGCCGACCAGCCGCGCCAGTTGCTTGAAGCGGCTGCCGACGCGGTCGGCGACGAGATCGACCATGCGATGCTCGAACACCAGCATCAGCTTGCGGCTGCCGCTGCGGAAATGCGTCGCCGGCAGCACGCCGGTGCGCGCCGCCGAGATCAGATGGGCGACGCGGAACGCCGCGCCGAGCACGCGCGCGCGCTCGTTCATGGCGGGCGGCACCAGTTCGCGGACCTGGGTCGGCGGCTCGTTTTCCTCGCTCAAGCCGGCGTAGCGATAAAACACCGACAGCGCGACAAAGGCGCGGCCCTGGTGGCTGATCGAGCCGAAATTGCCGTTGGTGATCAGGCTCAGCGTTTCCTCGCCGCGATGGTCGGGATGCACCCGCCATCCGATGTCGGAGAGCAGGCAGGCGGCGTGGCGCAGGCGGCGGTCTTCCTCGGTCTCCCGCAACTTCACGACTCGCACCAGCCGGTCGGTCCAGGCCACCAGTTCCTCGGCGTGGCGCGCGGAGCGCGAAAGTAGCCCGTTGAGGGTTTGCGCGGCGCAGATGAATCCGTCCTTGGCACGCTCCTGCGGCGGCAGCATCTCGTAGAGCAGGCCTTCGCGCACGCCGAAGGTCGAAAACACGATTGTCTTCGGCTTGCCGACGCGGATGATGTATTCGAGCACCAGCGCCGCATAGGTGAGGAGCGGACGCCGGGCGTCGGCGACCACTTCGATATCGGCGAGCATGTTGGCCGCCGCGAGCCGGCGCAGGCGCCGCGCGAAATCCAGCGCGTCGGCGGCCGGCAACTCATAGCCGTGCATCACCCGCAGCGGATAGCCGCTCTGGACGATGTGGATGCGCGCCAGCGCGCGCCAGGTGCCGCCGACGGCGTAGAAGGTGCGGCCACTGCCGGCCTTGAGCTGGGCCACGTCGGACAGATTGCTGCTGACAATGCGTTCGGCGCGCTTCAGCGATTTGTCCGACAGGTCCTGCAGCGCCAGGCTTCCCAGCGGCAGCGTGACGCCGCTGTGGACGCGGTTTTTCTGCACGTCGATCAGTTCGAGCGAGCCGCCGCCGAGATCGCCGACGATGCCGTCGGGATTGTGGATGCCGGAGACGACGCCGAGTGCGGAAAGTTTTGCCTCGCGCGGCCCCGACAGGATTTCAATGCTGGCGCCGCAGATGCGCTCGGCCTTGGCGATGAAGTCGGGACCGTTCTTGGCGTCGCGGCAGGCCGCAGTGGCGATGGCGAAGACGCGTCCCACCTGCTGGATGCGGCACAGCGCCCGGAATCGCCGCAGCGCCGTCAGCGCCTTGGCAACCGCGTCCTCGGCCAAAAGGCCGGTGCTCTGCACCTCGCGGCCGAGCCCGCACAGCGCCTTTTCGTTGAAGATGGTGACGAGGCTGCGCGCCATCGTCTCATAGACGACGAGACGAACCGAGTTCGAACCGATGTCGATGACGGCGACGCTGGAAGCGCGCTTGCGCGGTCGCTTCACAGCCGGAACTCCTTATGGGGATTGCTGGCGTTCGTTACGGCGCGTAAGGCGGCGCGGCGAAGATTCCTTGAGAGACTTTCCACGGCCTGACAGACTCGGATTCGTCATGAAATAGTTGTGTAGATTGAACGGCTCTTCGCCTTTCGCGGCCTTCATACGCGTTGACGACCCGTCCGGCAACAACTGCCAGCTCTGCTCGGTATCCTTCAGGTTCGCGACCATGATCTGTTCGAGAACCTGCTGATGCACCGTGGGATTTTGCAATGGACAGAGGATTTCAACGCGGCGGTCGAGGTTCCGCGGCATCATGTCGGCGGACGAGATATACACAGCCGCCTTCGGGCCGGGCAGGCCTTGCCCCATACCAAAGCAGTAGATTCGGCCATGCTCCAGGAATCGGCCGATGATGGATTTGACCCGGATGTTCTCGGAAAGTCCTGGAATGCCCGGCCGCAGACAGCAGATGCCGCGCACCACCAGTTCGATCGACACGCCCGCTTGCGAGGCCTCGTACAGCGCGTCGATGACATCAGGGTCGACCAGCGAGTTCATCTTCATCCAGATCACGCCCGGCTTGCCGTGCCTGGCGTGATTGGCCTCGCCCTTGATATGTTCGATGATGCGCTTGCGTAGCGTCAGCGGCGACACCGCCATCCGCTCGATGTCGCTCGGCTCGGCATAGCCGGTGATGTAGTTGAACACGCGTGCCGCATCGCGGCCGATGATCGGGTCCGAAGTGAAGTAGGAAAGATCGGTATAGATGCGCGCCGTCACCGGATGGTAGTTGCCGGTGCCGGTATGGACGTAGGTCGTCAGGTTGCCGCCCTCGCGCCGCACCACCATCGACAGCTTGGCGTGGGTCTTCAGTTCGAGAAAGCCGTACACCACTTGCACGCCGGCGCGTTCGAGGTCGCGCGCCCAGCGGATATTGGCTTCCTCGTCGAACCGCGCCTTCAACTCGATCAGGGCGGTTACCGATTTGCCGGCTTCCGCAGCCTCGGCGAGCGCGCGCACGATCGGCGAATTGTTCGAAGTGCGGTAGAGCGTCTGCTTGATGGCGACCACGTCGGGGTCGCGTGCCGCCTGTTGCAGGAACTGCACGACGACGTCGAAGGATTCGTAAGGGTGATGGACGATCAGGTCCTTCTGCCGGATCGCGGCGAAGATGTCGCCACCATGGTCGCGCACCCGCTCGGGATGGCGCGGCACGTAGGGCATGAATTCGAGGTCGGGCCGGTCGAGCCGCGTGAGCTGCGAGAGTTCGTTCATCGCCAGCACGCCGTCGACCAGAAATACCTCATCGTCGTCGGCGGCAAGCGCCTGCTGCACGAAGCCCCGCAGCGCTTCCGGCATCTTGGCTTCCATCTCGAGGCGGATCACCGATCCCCGGCGCCGTCGCTTCAGCGCACTCTCAAACAGGCGGACCAGATCTTCGGCCTCTTCCTCGATTTCGAGTTCGGAGTCCCGGATGATGCGGAAGGCGCCCTGGCCCTTGACGGTGTAGCCGGGGAACAGACGGCCGATGAACAGGCCCGTGGCCTGCTCCAGCGGGATCAGGTGCACCGCGCCATCCTTGCCGGCGGGCATGCGGATGAACCGGTCGATCTTGCCGGGCATGCGGATCAGCGCATTCATCGCCTTGCCGTCGGATACCCGCGACAACTGCAGCGCGATGGTGAAGCCGAGGCTCGGGATGAACGGGAACGGGTGCGCCGGATCGATGGCAAGCGGCGTCAGCAGCGGGAAGATGTTGCGGAGGAAGTGATCCTCGAGCCAGCTTCGCTCCGCCTTGGTGAAGTCGTGGCCGTCGACGAGCACGATGCTGGCCTCCGACAGGGTGGTGCGCAGATCGCGCCAGATGGCCTGCTGGTCGGAGGCGAGTTCCGAAACGTTCTTGTTGATGAGTACGAGCTGCTCCAACGGCGTCAGGCCGTCGGGGCTGCGCTCGGCAATGCCTTCACGGACCTGCGCCTTGATGCCGGCGACGCGGACCATGAAGAACTCATCAAGGTTATTGGCGGAAATCGACAGGAACCGGACCCGTTCCAGCACGGGATGGCCGGGATTGACCGATTCCTCGAGCACCCGGCGGTTGAAATGCAGCCAGGATAGTTCCCGATTGATGAATCGTTCCGGGCTCGTGGCAATAGAGGGTGGAGCCTCGACAACTGGTTCTTTTTCTTTTATTTCAATAACTTGCGCCGATTCCATAAGGCTTTGATCCATCTCGGGAGAGGCGTAGGGCTAGTTTAAGGGGAATGCAGCTCACAGCATGTGATACGCCGATGACGTTTCAATGACATTGATGTTCCGCCGACAGCCGCCGTCAAGGCGGCAGGACGCAGCATGCGCCTTGCCAATCAGGCGTTGCGCAGCAGTTCCACAGCCAGTGCCCGGGTCACCGGCCGGCCGAGCCGCAGCGCCTCGGTATCCAGCAGGTCGACCGCCTGGCGGGCGGCGGCATAGGAGCGCTCGATCCGGGTGACGAGGTAGCTCACGACCGTCTCGTCGATGCTCAATTGGCGGTCCGCGCAGAATTTGACGATCAGGCCGCGAAACAGCAGGTCGTCGGGCGGCAAAAGCGACACGACGGGCGCGGCGCGCAGCCGCGACCTGAGATCGCGCAGTTCGACCTCGAATGCGACAGGCGGGACGCGCCCCGTGATCAGGACAAAGGCCTCGTCCTCGCGCGCGAGGTTCAGAAGGTGAAACATCGCGCGTTCGTCGAAATCGCCGGGCTTGAGGTCGTCGACCACCAGGGCGCCTGTGGCGAGTGCGCCGGGGACGGCGGCGGGGTTAAGCGCGTGCGCCGATATCGCGCGCGCGCCGGCCTGTTCGGCCCAGATCGCGGCGAGATGGCTTTTGCCGGAGCCCTCCGGTCCCACCAGCAGCATGATGCGGTTCGGCCAGTCCGGCCAGCTTTCGATCAGCGCGAGAGCGGCTTCGTTGGCCGGCCCTTCGAGGAAATTGTCGCGGGTCAGGCTCTCCGCATGCGGCAGCGCAAGGGCTAGCTGACGAGGTTGAACGCGGACTGCCACGCAAGTCTCCAGGCCGGGATCTTACGGCCTTCATAGCGTTTTCTAGCGAAGTGGGCACCGGTTCGCGTGAAGAAAGCGCGTCAAAACAAAAAGGACGGTTACCGCGCTTCGATCGTGCTCATGTGCCGCACCCACTCGACGAGATAGAGCGAGACCGAAACCAAAGTAAAGACCGTAACAAAACCCATCAGGATCACGTCATAAGGCGCCGGTTTGAAATTGAAACCGAGCGACGCCAGCACCAGTGCCGCGAACGCCACCTGCGCCACCGTGTTGAGCTTCGACACCATCAGCGGTTTCATCGGGATCGGCTTGTCGAACAGCCACGACACGATCACGGCCGTGACGATCATGATGTCCCGTGACACCACGAGGATGACGATCCAGCGCGGAACCGCGCCCCAGATGCCGAGCGCGACATAGATCGACACCAGCAGCGCCTTGTCGGCGAGCGGATCGAGCAGGGCGCCCAGTTCGCTCTGCATGTTGAACCGCTTGGCGAGAAAGCCGTCGACGGCGTCGCTGACGCCGGCAATGACGAAGATTGCGAACGCAATCTCCATCTGGCTGGAAACGATCGCCCAGACGATGACCGGCACCAGAATGATGCGGCCCAGCGTAATGATATTCGGAATACTCAACTCGGTCGCTTCCCGGCTCCCGGCCTAAATCCGGCCCCTGGCGGGTTCTGCCGGTTCTTATCTACATAGTATATGCGTCAAGCGCTTGCGAGCCATTGCAGGATCGCGGAATTCCTCGTAACCAGCCGTCATCATACTGGAATTTGGGCATGATCGACCGCAAAAACGGGCTCACTTACGCCGATTCGGGCGTTGATATCGATGCGGGGAACCGCCTGGTCGATCTCATCAAGCCGATGGTCCGCGCCACCGCGCGGGCGGGCGCGGACGCCGAAATCGGCGGATTCGGCGGCCTGTTCGACCTCAAGGCGGCGGGTTTCAAGGATCCCGTCCTGGTGGCGGCGACCGACGGCGTGGGCACCAAGGTCAAGATCGCGATCGAGACCGGCCTGCATGGCGGCATCGGCATCGACCTGGTGGCGATGTCGGTCAACGACCTCGTGGTGCAGGGCGCGGAACCGCTGTTCTTCCTCGACTATTTTGCCTGCGGCAAGCTCGACCCCGAGGCGGCCGCAGCCATCGTGGCCGGCGTCGCCGAGGGGTGTCGGGAATCCGGCTGCGCCCTGATCGGCGGCGAGACCGCTGAGATGCCTGGGCTCTACAAGGACGGCGATTACGATCTCGCGGGCTTTGCGGTGGGAGCCGCCGAGCGCGGCACGCTGCTGCCCAGCGGGGATATCGCCGTGGGCGACGCGGTGATCGGATTGGCCTCGTCGGGGGTGCACTCCAACGGCTTTTCGCTGGTCCGCAAGATCGTCGAGCAATCCCGCGTGGCTTTCGACGCGCCGGCGCCGTTCTCGCCGGTCATGACGCTCGGCGGCGCGCTACTGGCGCCGACGCGGCTCTATGTGAAATCCTGCCTGCGTGCGATTCGCGAGACCGGCGCGATCAAGGGGCTCGCCCACATCACCGGCGGCGGCTTCACTGACAACATTCCGCGCGTGCTGCCGAAGCATCTCGGCGTCGGCATCGATCTGGCGCGGCTGCCGGTGCTGCCGGTGTTCAAATGGCTGGCGGAGCAGGGCGGCATCGCCGAACTCGAATTGCTGCGCACCTTCAACTGCGGCATCGGCATGATCGCCATCGTCAGGCCGGATGCGATCGAGAAGGTGACGGAAATTTTGACCGCAAGCGGCGAGACCGTCGCCTTGCTCGGCGAAGTGATCCCGGCTACGGGCGAACATCGCGTGGTCTACAACGGTCACCTCGATCTTTCGCAATGAAGCGCCGTGTCGCCATCCTGATTTCCGGGCGCGGCTCGAACATGGCCGCGCTGATCGATGCGGCCAAGGCTGCGGATTTTCCGGCCGAGATCGTTGCCGTCATTTCCAACCGGAGCGACGCCTTGGGGCTCGAGCGGGCAGCCGCAAGTGGCATCCCGACGATCGTCATTGAGAGCAAGCCGTTCGGCAAGGATCGCGCGGGCTTCGAAGCCGTCCTGCAGCCGGCGTTGGAAGAAAAGAAGGTCGAGCTGATCTGCCTCGGCGGGTTCATGCGGCTGTTCACCGCCGAATTCGTGCAGCGCTGGTACGGCAGGATGCTCAACATCCATCCCGCGTTGCTGCCGTCGTTCCCCGGTCTCGATCCGCACGGCCAAGCGTTACGGGCCGGGGTCAAGATCTCGGGCGCGACCGTGCACTTCGTGATCCCCGAAACCGACGCCGGCCCGATCGTGATGCAGGGTGCGGTGACGGTGGCCGATGACGACACGGCGGAGACTTTGTCGCAGCGCATTCTCGGCATCGAGCATCGGATCTATCCGGAGGCGCTGCGCTTGCTCGCGAGCGGCAAGCTTCGCCTCGAAGGCGATATTTGCAGGTTCGCCGACAGCGCCGACCGCGACGGCACCCTGATTTCGCCGCGGACGATCTGATATTATCTGCCGGTGCGCGCCGTAAAACCGCGCTCTGCAAATCATCGAGGTTCCATGATCACGCTCTATGGCTCCGGGCCCAATTTCGGCCTTCCCGACGCAAGCCCGTTCGTGACCAAGGCCGAGACCTTGTTACGGATGTCGAAACTCCCGTTCGAAAAGGCGCTGATGAGCTTTACGAAGGCGCCCAAGGGCAAGATCCCCTACATCGAGGACGACGGCCAGTTGCTCGGCGACTCCACGCTGATCCGCTGGCACCTCGAAAAGAAATACGGGATCGATTTCGACCAGGGCCTCAGCGCCGAGCAGCTTGCCATCGCCTGGGCGTTCGAGAAAATGGCGGAGGACAATCTATATTGGGCCAGCGTCTATTTCCGCTGGATGATCGATGACAATTTCCGCAAGGGGCCGGTCAATTTCTTCAAGGGCGTGCCTGCGCCGGTCCGGCCCGTTGTCGCCTCGATGATCCGCCGCCGCCTGCGCAAGACGTTGCACGGCCAGGGAATCGGCCGTCACTCCGCCGACGAGATTACCGCGATCGGAATCCGCTCGATCGATGCGATGGCGGCCTATCTCGGCGACAAGCCGTTCTTCATGGGCAGTGAGCCTGCCGGCATCGACGCGACGATGTTTGCCTTCGCGGTCAGCGCGATTTGTCCGCTGTTCGAATCGGATTTGCAGCGGGCGGCCGCAAGCCATGCCAATTTGCGGCGGTATGTCGGCCGGATGACCGCGCGATTCTATCCAGAACTCCAGGAGATCGCGGGCTGCCAGGCCGCAGCCTGAATGCTGGGGCAGGGCGTTCGCAAGGTTTGGCGACTGCCGGAGACGTCGTCGCCGTGCCGCGCGAGCTGTGGCAGCCGAACAACAATGATGCGTATTCGGCGGCCGGCCTGGGGGCTAACCGATTGACCCTTCCGGCGAATTGGGGGCAAATCGCTCCGGTTGATTGGGTTTTGCGCATTTTTCGTGCCGGCGCTTTTGCCTTTGGGAATGGATTGCATGCGCTGCTCATCGCGGCTTTCGCGGGCACGAAAAATCGGGACCGGTCGCGCGCTCATGCGACTGGCGATTGTGTTCATCCTCGCGACCGGCACGCTGTCGTTCGCCTATGCGCAATCGCCAACACCGACGCCGACTCCAACCCCAACCCCTACGCCCTCACCGACACCCAGTCCGACGCCGACGGTGATCAATTCGACGGTGTCGTCGGGTGCGGCGGTGACCAATCTCGGCAGCAATTTTCTGGAACGGCTGGCCAATCAGTCGAGCAACGGCTTCAACCGCCTGCAGCGGACCAATCCCGGCGGCGGCGGTGCCTCCGAGAGCGCGGAAGCGCCGCGCTACCGGACCTGGTTCGAAGGCTACGGGAACTACACGAAGAACGGCGCGATCGGCGATTTCGTCGGCGACACCAGAAAGACCTGGGGCGGGGTGGCGGGAATCGGCGCGCGGGTGGCGCCGGGCATCAATATCGGATTGTCGATCGACCAGAGCCGCTCCGCGATCGACATTCCGCTGGCGCTGCAATCGGCGACGATCGACCTGACCCAGATCGGTTTTACGGCTTCCGTCGACAGCGGGCCATGGACCTGGGCCAGCGCGGTGGTCCACGGTTTTGGCCACATCAATTCGCGCCGCGACACCGGCATCGGGATTGCGACCGCCGGATACCATGCGAAGCTCGACGGCGTCCTGAGCGAGATCA
The DNA here is from genome assembly GCF_036924595.1 of Bradyrhizobium algeriense. NCBI lineage: Bacteria > Pseudomonadati > Pseudomonadota > Alphaproteobacteria > Hyphomicrobiales > Nitrobacteraceae > Bradyrhizobium > Bradyrhizobium algeriense. Next base: position 2,726,341 of record NZ_JAZHRV010000001.1, read on the forward strand.
GCTACTACTGGACCAGGGACCAGGGCCGCATCGTGCCCAAGGCCGCGTTCGAATATGTCCGCGCCCAGACCGGCCCGCTGCAGGAGATCGGCGGCCTTGATCCGGTGATGGCGACCGGCGCCACCGTGCAGCGCGGGCGGCTATTGATCGGTGCGGAGATCGGTCACTCCTGGATATTCGACGGCAAGATTTTCGACCTGTCGGGCTACGGCAAGTTCGTCGACAATGTCGTGCAGAATTTCTCCGACATCACCGTCAGCCAGGGTGTGCAGAGCATTACGTTCCAGGGTATCGGCGAAAGCCGGTATGGCGCCGATGCCGGCGCCTCGGCATCGCTGAGCCTGACCAACACCGCGCGGCTCTACGTCAATTACGACGCAAAATTACGCGCCGCGATGCAGTCGCATCAGGGCACGCTCGGGCTGGAGTTGAAGTGGTAGTTTGGTTTGCTCCCTTGCCCCGCGCTTGCGGGGAGAGGTAAGCGAGCGAAGCTTACGCCCGGTCGACCCTGACGACGCGGCCTTTTTCGATCGCCAGCGCCAGCCTGCCGTGTTTCAGCGCCAGCGCCGCTTCGCCGAACAATTCGCGCCGCCAGCCATGGAGCGCGGCGACGTCAGCTTGGTCGTCGGCGGCGATCTGGTCGAGATCGTCGACGGTGGCAATGACCTTGCTGGCGACGGCGTGGCGTTCCGACGTCATCCGCAGCAGCACCTTCAGGAGCTCGACGGTCGCAGCCCCATTGGAATTGCCGCGCGGCTTTTCGATCTTCGGCAGCGTGTGGGGATCGCGGGCGAGGCCGCGCTGCACGGCGGCGATGATATCGGTGCCCCATTTGGAGCGGTCAAAACCTTTCGGCAGCGAGCGCAGGCTGGCGAGGCGCTCCAGTGAGGTCGGGGCGTGAGTGGCAATGTCGCCGACCGCATCGTCCTTCAGCACGCGCGAACGCGGCACGTCGCGGCTTTGCGCCTCCTGCTCGCGCCAGGCCGCGACTTCCATCAGCACCGCCAGTTCCTTCGGCTTGCGCACCCGCGTCTTGAGCCGCTCCCAGGCGCGCTCGGGGTGGAAATCGTAGGTCCTGGGCGAGGTCAGGACTTCCATCTCCTCGCTGACCCAGTCGCTGCGGGCGCGCTTCTTCAAGTCGGCATCAAGCGCTGCGAAGACGTCGCGCAAATGGGTGACGTCGGAGACCGCATAATGCATCTGCTCGGGCGTCAGCGGCCGGCGCGACCAATCGGTGAAGCGGTGGGTCTTGTCCGGCCGGTGGCCGGTGACGCGCTCGACGAGCTGGTCATAGGCGATGCTGTCGCCATAACCCAGCACCATGGCCGCGACCTGCGTATCGAAGATCGGGTGCGGAATGGTGCCGGACTGGTGCCAGACGATTTCGATGTCCTGGCGGGCGGCGTGAAACACCTTCAGCACCGCCTCGTTCCCCATCAGTTCGAAAAACGGCTTGAGGTCGATGCCGGGGGCCAGCGTGTCGATCACGACGGCCTCGTCCGCGCTCGCCATCTGCACGACGCAGAGCAAGGGATAGTAGGTCGTCTCCCGCAGGAACTCGGTGTCGACGGTGATGACCTTGTGCTGGGCGAGCCGGGAGCAGGCGGCGGCGAGGTCGGAAGTGGTGGTAATCAGATCCATGAACTATCCATGACGCTTCCGACAGGCGTTCTGCCGAAAACGCTGATATGTCAAGGGTGTTGGGCAGGATTTGAGCCCTGCATTTGAGCCTGAGCACGGCTTTTTTGCGTCGGCTTGGGGGCCGGATGATAGGACGTTATCGTTCCGCCCCGGAATTTGATCAGCGCCGCACGCTGCGGCTTTTGCGCTGTCGAGCCAGTTCGAGAAATCGGGCTTTGATCTGCGCGAACAGGCCCGGTGGGATGAACCCATAGCTGAATACGCCTGGCCTGCCGGGGATAGGCGACACGCCGGCGTTCGGCCATTCGTCGACGTTGTGCTCTGAAACGATGACCCAACTCGGCGCGTCGTCCAATCCCAAGGCCTGCTTGACCTTCGCCGGTATTTCGACGCCCTCCGTGCCCGCATTCGGCGGCGAATGCGTGATCGGCAGCAGCACGACATACTGTGACTGCGCCAGGCTATCGCTTGCGGCCACGAGGCAAGTCGGCCGGTCCTTTCCCTGATCGCGGCCCTCTGCAGCCTCATGAGACCACAGATAATCATAGCGGACGATGAGTCCGGGCTTCGGATCGGGAAACGCCACGGTCTGTTTTTACTTCAGCAGTTCGTCGAGCGCGGTGTGTTCGACATCCATCTCGGCCCGCTCCACGGCGTCGATCACCACCGACGTTGCGTCAGTTGTCCGATGCGTGTGCTTGGCGGCGGCCGTAAGCCAATCATACTGTTCGGCCGACATCAGCACGAATTCGCGCCGGCCGTGCCGGGTGATCTCCACGGGCTCACGCTGGGCCTGATGCTGGAATTCACCGAACTTGCGCTGGAACTCCAGGGCAGTGGTCTTGACCATTGCGATATCCCTCATTGAAACCTAGGATTTCAATTAATACGTATAATACATATATCTGAGGGCCACAAAGCAAATCTATATCGCCACGGCGAATCGGCCAGCCGAGGGAATATTCGAAGTCAGGGAAATTCCAGACGCTACTCGTACCGGACGCGCCGCGACCGTCGACGGCCCGACGGGATCGCGAGCACGATGAGACAGAGCCCAATCATCACCATTCCCATGAATTCGAAGGCAAAGGCGTCCACGGCAATTCTCCACGAGTAAGCCAATAGAATTGCGGGGAGCGCGTTGACCGTTTCTTAATTCGTGGAACTGGGGGAGGCGCGCATGCGCGGATGGTGGACGCGCGCTTAAGGATTGCGGTTAACGCGGGTAGCCTGCCTCACAGTGCGTAGGACCTCCTAGGGCTTGGTCAAGGGGCTTTCGTTCTTTGGGTGACAAGCGTAGCGCCGTGCTCGCCGCCGTCCAGGACGCTTCGCGCCGGCTACGCCGGTGCCGATGGCATCCTGGACAGCGGCTGTGCGCGGCGCTGTTGGGTTCGGCAGGTCGGGACGAAGGAATGGTCGCAAGCGGCCGAACAAAGGAATGAGGCTTTACGGCGTGGCGACGGTCTGAGCACTCCTCTGGTCTGCCTCATACAGGGTCCGGTGGGTGAGCGTCGCGCACAGGGCGGAAAGCAAGCGATCAGCCACACCACGCAAAGCACGCGCATGGCCATGGCCGCGCTGCCGCAAGGCGTCGTAGCGTCGCCGAGCGGCTGCGTCGCGCTGGATGGCGACGCGTGACCAGTGATGGACCGCAGTCTGCAGCCGCTTGTTGCAGGCGAGGCGCCGGATCACGAAGCGTTGCTTGCCGCTTTGCCGTGTTACCGGAGCAACCCCTGCCAGAGCACGCAAGGCGTGATAATCTCGTGCCTGCAGCGGTTGCGCTGCTTCGGTGAGCAGTGTGGCGAGAACAATCCTGCCGATTCCCGGCCAGGAGCGCAGGATTGCCACGTCACACTGCTCATGGCTCTGCCCCGACGAGTTCTCCTCATCCTGTGCTGCGAGGCTGTCGCAAAGGCCGTCCAGGGCGGCGCCGGCTTCCTTGATCTGCTGATTGATCAGGTGCATGCGCGCCACAAGACTGCGGATATGGACGCACGCGGCCTCCCTGGTACCTGGTGCGACGAACAAGGCCGCCTTGCGCAAGGTCTGCAGCACGGTGGTGGCGTCGAGACGGCGGATGCGATGCTCCTTGAGGATGCGCGCAATCGCCTTCTCCGATACCTTGGCGGCCGCAGCGGGGGTCGGCACCTTCTGCCACAGCGCCAGGAACCAATCATCTGCGACATCGTCGGTCAGTTCGGCCGCTTGCGGATAATAACGCCATAGCTGCTGGCGCAGGCGATTGGCCAGACGCGTCCGTTCCTGCAGCAGTTCATCCATAAGGCGCGACCACTCGCGCAGTTCGATCACCGTCGGATCGTCGGTGGCAAGCTGCCGGAAGGCTTTCCGATCGGTGCGCAACGAGTCGCCGAGGACAAGAGCGTCACGGCTGTCATCCTTGGCGCCTGCGACCGTGAAGCGATCACGGAAGCGATCGAGTTGCTTGGGATTGATGGCAAAGACCGTAAACCCGTGCTCGAGCAGCATCTCCACCACGGGACCGTGCGGCATCTCGATCGCGACGGCGATCCGCCCCGGCGCGGCCTTGGTCTTCTCAAGCAGCCAGTCTCGCAGCTCCGTCAAGCCGGCTCCGCCATGGACGAACTCCCGCTCGCCCACGCGTCTTCCTTCGGCATCCAACAGGCAAACGCGATGGTTCTGCGTTGCCCAGTCGATCCCGACAAACCAATGCACATCCTCGACCATTGCTCGACCTCCTCGCTTGCGAAGCGGGCCACTGCGATCCCGATCGATCCCTGTACTGGCGCTCTTGGCGCAAACCTCCTAGTGGATCTCGATCGCAGCCGCTCCACCGGGGCGCGGGTCCTACGCAGGTGCTCATGGCACAGATGGGTCAGGCGGCTCCCGGCGGATCGGCCCGTGCGACCAGTCTACATCTCCAGACTAGTGCCGAACGCTCAAAAGGGTACAGGATGGGCGTGGTGAAAGACTCCGCCTCACGTCCCGCAGAACGTCTGCAGCACGCGCTGCTCGGGCAGCGGCGGCTCTGTATAGGCCGCGAACGTCGGCTGATCCTCGAACGGCTTTGACAGCACCGTCAGCAATTCCTCGAACGGCGCGTAGTCGTTGTTCACGGCCGCCGCGATCACGGCTTCGACGCGGTGGTTGCGGGGGATGAAGGCCGGATTGACCGCGCGCATTGCGGCTTGCCGCTCGGCGGCGGATTGCGGCTCGTCCGCGAGGCGCTCGCGCCATCGCGCCGCCCATTCGTCGAAGGCTGTGGGATCGGTGAACTGGGCCCTGACGCTGTCGTTGTCAGCGTCTCCAGCGGCATCGCTCAGGCGGCGGAAGGTGAGGGTGAAGTCGGCCTGGTTCTTGGCCATCGCGTCGAGCAGATCCTGCACCAGCGCTTCGTCGCCGTCGCGTGACGTGAACAGGCCAATCTTTCTGCGCAGTCCGGCCTGATAGGCGGCGGTGAACTTGTCGGCGAATTCGCCGAGGATGAACTGCGCTTGTTCGATCGCCTTGTCCTGTTCGTCGGAGAACAGCGTCAGCAGGCACTCGGCGAGCCGCGTCAAATTCCACAGCGCGATGCGCGGCTGGTTGGCGTAGGCGTAGCGGCCCATCTCGTCGATCGAGGAGAACACCTGCGCCGGGTTGTATTCGTCCATGAACGCGCAGGGGCCGTAGTCGATGGTCTCGCCCGAGATCGACGTGTTGTCGGTGTTCATGACGCCGTGGATGAAGCCGACCAAAAGCCACCGCGCGAGCAGATCGGCCTGGCGGGCTACGACGCCTTCGAGCAGCGCGTGATAGGGCCGCTCGGCTTTTGCCACGTCGGGGTAGTGCCTCGCGATGACATGGTCGGCGAGCTGGCGCACGCCATCGGTGTCGCCGCGCGCGGCGAAGAACTGGAAGGTGCCGACGCGGATGTGGCTTGCGGCCACGCGGGTCAGCACCGCGCCGGGCAGCATGGTCTCGCGCATCACGCTCTCGCCCGAGGTCACGGCGGCGAGCGAGCGGGTGGTGGGGATGCCCAAGGCGAACATCGCCTCGCTGACGATGTATTCGCGCAGGACCGGGCCGAGCGCGGCGCGGCCGTCGCCCCGGCGCGAGAATGGCGTAGGACCGCTTCCCTTGAGCTGGATGTCGCGGCGGACGCCGTCCTTGTCGATGACTTCGCCGAGCAGGATGGCCCGGCCGTCGCCGAGCTGGGGCACGAACTGGCCGAACTGGTGGCCGGCATAGGCCATCGCGATCGGGTCGGCGCCGTCGGGCAGGCGCTTTCCGGCGAGGATTTCGGCCCCTTCCGGGCTGTCCAGCACGTCAGGATCGAGGCCGAGATGGACGGCCAGGGTCCGGTTCAGCTTGATCAGCCGGGGGGCGGCGACTGGCGTCGGGGCCACGCGGGCGAAAAAGTTCGCCGGCAGCGCCGAATAGGTGTTTTGGAACGGGAAATGGACGGTCATGACCTAAAGATAGGCGCGGGCACGGAATAGGCAAACGCTTCGGGCTGGTGCAGGCGGAAATCTCGCGTTTCGGGCCCAAAACAAGCCCCGCCTTTGGTTGCCGCCCTGCGCGGTGTCGGGTAAACCCTCCCGCAATTCGCGCGGCCTTTGGCCCCCGATTCTGACCTCCGACATCTGATTTTGGGAATTCCATGCATCGCTACCGGTCACACACATGCGGCGCGCTCCGCGAGAGCGACATCGGCCAAACCGTCCGCCTTTCCGGCTGGTGCCATCGTATCCGCGACCATGGCGGCGTGCTGTTCATCGATCTGCGCGATCATTACGGGCTGACCCAATGCGTGGCCGACCCGGACTCGCCGGCGTTCAAGGAAGTGGAAAAGTTCCGCTCGGAATGGGTGGTGCGGATCGACGGCAAGCTTCGCCGCCGTCCCGACGGCACCGACAATCCGGAACTGCCGACCGGCATGGTCGAAGTCTATGTCAGCGAGATCGAGGTGCTCGGGCCTGCGGCCGAGCTGCCGCTGCCAGTGTTCGGCGAGCAGGAATATCCTGAAGACATCAGGCTTAAGTACCGCTTCCTCGACCTTCGTCGCGAGAAGCTGCACCAGAACATCATGACCCGCGGCGCCATCGTGGATTCGATGCGCAAGCGGATGAAGGAGCAGGGCTTCTTCGAGTTCCAGACCCCGATCCTGACGGCGTCCTCGCCGGAAGGCGCGCGGGATTTTCTGGTGCCGTCACGCATTCACCCCGGAAAATTCTACGCGCTGCCGCAGGCGCCGCAGCAGTACAAGCAGCTCTTGATGATGTCTGGTTTCGATCGCTACTTCCAGATCGCGCCATGCTTCCGCGACGAGGATCCCCGCGCCGACCGCCTGCCGGGCGAGTTTTATCAGCTCGACGTCGAGATGAGCTTTGTCACGCAAGAAGATGTTTTTGCGGCGATGGAGCCAGTCATCACAGGCGTGTTCGAGGATTTCGCCAAGGGCAAGCCCGTGACCAAGGGCTGGCGGCGGATTCCTTTTGCGGAGTCCTTGCGCAAATACGGCACCGACAAACCGGACCTGCGCAACCCGATCGAGATGCAGGACGTCTCCGAGCACTTCCGTGGCTCCGGCTTCAAAGTGTTTGCGCGGATGCTGGAAGACCCCAAGAACCAGGTCTGGGCGATCCCCGGCACGGGCGGCGGCTCTCGCGCGTTCTGCGACCGCATGAACTCGTGGGCGCAGGGCGAAGGCCAGCCCGGCCTCGGCTACATCATGTGGCGCGAGGGCGGCGAGGGCGCGGGTCCGCTCGCCAACAACATCGGCGCGGAACGGACGGCCGCGATCCGTGCGCAACTCGGTTTGAAGGAGGGCGATGCTGCCTTCTTCGTCGCCGGCGACCCGGAGAAATTCTGGAAGTTTTCAGGCCTCGCCCGCACCAAGGTGGCTGAGGAACTGAACCTGATCGACAAGGACCGGTTCGAACTCGCCTGGATCGTCGACTTCCCGATGTACGAGTACAACGAGGAAGACAAGAAGGTCGATTTCTCGCACAACCCGTTCTCGATGCCGCAGGGCGGCCTCGATGCGTTGCAGACGCAGGACCCGCTGACCATCAAGGCGTTCCAGTACGACATCACCTGCAACGGCTACGAGATCGCCTCCGGCGGCATCCGCAACCACCGCCCCGAGGCGATGGTGAAGGCGTTCGAGATCGCGGGCTATGGCGAGAAGGATGTCGTCGAGCGTTTTGGCGGCATGTACCGCGCGTTCCAGTATGGCGCGCCGCCGCATGGCGGCATGGCGGCCGGCGTCGACCGCATCGTGATGCTGCTATGCGGCACCACGAACCTGCGTGAAATCTCGCTGTTCCCGATGAACCAGCAGGCCGTGGACCTGCTGATGGGTGCGCCATCGGAAGTCACGACCAAGCAGCTCCGCGAGCTTCACATCCGGCTTAACCTGCCGGACAAGACCTAGGCTCGGGATAGCTCACAGCCCCGTCGAAGCCTCGATTCGGAATTGCGCCAAGACGGCCAGAGGGTCGCTCTGAAGCAACCGGAAGAGCTGCACCGCCGGCACCTTCCCGAGTGGCGTAAGTTTCAGCGTTAGCGTGGTCCGCGGAGTTTCGACAAAGCGGACCAGCGCCTCCACGGCCGCCAGCGCGTCGGGACTGTTGGCCGCCGTTGTCGCGTTGTTCCTGATGTCCTGGATGACGGCCTGCCGGGCAGCGTCGCGACTGACATTCTGGGTGCGGGCATATTCGGCGACCGCGACATCGATGACGCCGAGATCGCGTAGCGTGAGTTCGATTGCGCCGGCCTCGACTTGCGCCGCCATGGTGGCTGCCTGCTGCGGGTTGAAGGAAAATATCTGCCGCGGCACGTTGGCAAGCGAAACGCGCGCGGACAGTTTTACGAGGCCGCCGACTTCGAACGCGCCTGGCTCCAGCATGAGCGAGCGCGACGCCTCGTCCCAGGCCGTACCAAGATCGAAGTCGATCGCCATCTTGTCCATGCCGGCGGCGAAAAGCATTTGCTGTCCGGGATGGGTCCCGTCGAGGGGACCGGAGAACTTCGCAACCAGCCGCACCTTGCTCGGGATTGGTCCGACGAACTGGCCCCAGTCCAGGTTGACGAGATCGACATTGAGCGGCTTGCCGGTGTTCTTGAACGGCACCGCGACGCCTTTCACATCAATGCCTGCTAGCAGCGGAAACATTGCGAGAAACTGGTCGGGTGACGGCTGTTGTCCCGGGTTCGAGAATTGCGCCGCGATTCGCAGCAGACCCGCAATATCGAGGGATTTGAGCGCGAAGCGTCCGACCTTGACGGGCCCCTTCGGAGAGCGTCCATCGAGTCCTTCGACCGCGAATTCACCGACCTTGCCGTTTTCCAGATTGAACCTGACCGCGGCGAGCTTGAACGGGCCCTCTGGCGTGTCCGCCGAGAGGCCGCGCATCTCGGCTGTTCCGACCCGCATGCCCTCATAGATATTCGCCATCTTGTCCATCATCTCGCGCGCCTGTGCCGGCGTCGGAGTTGCGCCGGCCGCCGGTATCAGCGCGAGCAGCGCCGGGAGTTGCAGGCGCGATGGCCGCACGCTGATATCGTCGACGGTCATCCCGTCGATGCGCATGCGCAAGCCTTGCCCCGACGTAATGGTGTAGGGCCCAGCCGTCGTTTGACCGTAGACGCGGTAGTATTTGTCGTCGTTCGCCTTTTGTGGATCGAGGATGGCGGCAATGGCGGCGGCATCGAAATCACGCGAAGCGAAATTGACGATTTCGCCGCTCAATTTGTCGGTCTTGCCCGCCGGTTGTTGGGTACTGGCGGTGAAAGCGTTGCGCTCGATCTGCATGGACCCGATCTTGCCGTTCCTGATCTCCCGCAGCCCTATGCCCGTATAGGTGAAATCAGCCGACGTAACCGTGCCGAAGTTATTGATGGTGCCCACCATGGTGGGCACCGTAATTGAAGATGCGGAGACGGCAGCAAACTGCTCCAGCGCGGACCGATACGCCTCGGCGATGGAGGCTGAAGCGGGCCGTACCGGCAGGCTGGCGGGGCCCGAATAGTCTTTCATGAAGATTTGCGGCGCCTTGTAGGTGACGCGCCCGCCTGTCGGGCCTGCGATACCAACGCTGACTTCCAGGTCAGTCCCTTCGATATTGTCAGCCGAGAATTTCGCCGCGTCGGGTTGGCCGACGCCGGAAGCCGTCAGGCCGGCAATCTTGATGTTCACAGGGGGCTGCGTCGCCGATTCGCCGGCAATATCGGCGATCCTGACCGTGCGGCTGCGCAGGTCGAACGACACCTTGCCGTGGCTTACCTTGCCGCCGCCCGCGCGAATCTGCTCGAACGCTGTCTCTACTTCGCTGGCGATCCGGTGCTGCGTATAAAACTCGAAGCCAAGGAAGCCACCCACCGCGATCACGACCGCAGCGGCCAGGCCCATCAGTATCTTTACCATTAGTTGTGCTCCGGACGCCGACATTGCGGGAGGCAAATTTGCCATATTGTCGGTCAAGGGGATGGGGTAGGGAGGCGAATATGCTACCGGATTTGTCGTTTCCCGTCGATCAGCCCCTGTTGACGGCGGCGCTTTCGAATGTTGCATCCAGGTGGCGGCCCGTGCTTCACATCCGGCTAAATCTGCCGCAAAGCTAACGGTTCGAATGAAGACCGGCCTCGGCACGTAATTCGGGGTCGAGAAAGCCCGTGGGGGAGTGTATGTCGTCCTATTCTGAAGATCTCCGCTCCGCGGCGCTTGCGTATCACCGGCTGCCGCGCCCGGGTAAACTTGAGATCCAGGCGACCAAGCCGCTCGCCAACCAGCGCGACCTCGCGCTGGCCTATTCGCCGGGTGTCGCCGCAGCCTGCACCGAAATCGCCAACAATCCGGCCGAAGCGGCGTCGCTGACCTCCCGGGCCAACCTGGTCGCCGTGGTCTCCAACGGTACCGCGGTGTTGGGGCTCGGCAATATCGGCCCCCTGGCCTCCAAGCCCGTCATGGAAGGCAAGGCGGTCCTGTTCAAGAAATTCGCCGGGATCGACGTCTTCGACATCGAAATCGCGGCCGACACCATCGAGCGCGTGGTCGAGACAGTGGCGGCGCTGGAACCGACCTTCGGCGGCATCAATCTCGAGGACATCAAGGGACCGGAGTGTTTTGAGATCGAGGCGCAGCTCAAGGAGCGCATGAAGATCCCGGTGTTCCACGACGACCAACATGGCACCGCCATCATCGTCGGGGCCGCGATCACCAACGCGCTGCTGCTGAACGGCAAGAAGCTGGCCGACGTCAAGATCGTGTGCTCAGGTGCAGGCGCGGCCGCAATCGCGTGCCTGAATCTTCTGGTCTCGCTCGGTGCGCAGCGCAAGAACATCTGGGTCTGCGACATCGATGGCGTCGTGCATGAGGGCCGCAACACGCTGATGGACCGCTGGAAGGCGGTCTATGCGCAGAAGACCAACGCGCGCGTGCTGGCGGATGTGATCGGCGGCGCGGATATTTTCTTAGGGGTGTCCGCGCCCAACGTGCTGAAGGCCGAGATGGTCCAGTCGATGGCGGACCAGCCGCTGGTGATGGCGCTGGCCAATCCGAACCCGGAAATCATGCCGGACGAGGCGCGCAAGGCCCGCCCCGACGCGATGATCTGCACCGGGCGTTCCGACTTCCCGAACCAGGTCAACAACGTCCTATGTTTCCCGTTCATCTTCCGCGGCGCGCTCGACGTCGGCGCCACCGGGATCAACGAGGAAATGAAGCATGCCGCCGTTGAGGCGATCGCGCAGCTCGCGCGCGATCCGCCGTCGGACGCGGTGGCCCGCGGCTTCGACAGCGGCGAGACGCAAGGCTTCGGTCCGGGCTCGCTGATTCCGAGCCCGTTCGATCCGCGGCTGATCCTGCGCATCGCACCGGCGGTGGCGAAGGCCGCGATGGAATCCGGCGTTGCGACGCGCCCGATCAAGAATTTCGACGAATATACCGCGCTGCTGGAGCGGTTTGCCTTCCGCTCCGGCCTCGTCATGAAGCCGGTGTTTGCCAAGGCCAAGACGCAGCCGGTCCGCGTGATCTATGCCGAGGGCGAGGACGAGCGCGTGCTGCGCGCCACGCAGGTCGTGCTTGAGGAAAAACTGGCGCGGCCGATCCTGGTCGGCCGCCCCTCCGTCGTCGAGGCAAGGCTCAAGCGGTTCGGCCTCTCGATCAAGGCCGGGCAGGATTTCGATCTCGTCAATCCCGAGGACGATCCGCGCTATCGCTCCTATGTGCAGACCTATATCGACGTCGCCGGCCGGCGCGGTGTCACGCCCGAAGCCGCACGTACCGTGGTCCGCACCAACAACACCGTGATCGCAGCACTTGCCGTGGTCCGCGGCGAGGCCGATGCCATGATCTGCGGCGTCGAAGGCCGCTACATGAGCCATCTGCGCCATGTCCGGGAGATCGTCGGGTTCCTGCCCGGTGTCAGCGATTTCGCGGCGCTGTCGATGATGATCACCAGCAAGGGTTCCTATTTCATCGCCGACACCCAGGTGCGGCCGAACCCGAGCGCCGAGGAACTCGCGGAGGTGGCGTCGCTGGCGGCAAGCCATGTGCAGCGGTTCAACATGAAGCCGCGCGTCGCCTTCGTGTCACATTCCGACTTCGGCAGCTATGACACCGACTCCTCGCGCAAGATGCGCCGCGCCACCGCGCTGCTGAAGGAAAAGCATCCGGAGATCGAGGCCGATGGCGAAATGCAGGGCGATACCGCGCTCTCGGCCGCGGCGCGCAAGCTGGTGCTGCCGCATTCCAACCTGGAAGGCGATGCCAACATCCTGATCATGCCGAACCTCGACACCGCCAACGTCGCCTACCAGATGATCAAGACGCTGGCGGATGCGCTGCCGGTCGGGCCGATCCTGATCGGGCCGGCGCGTCCGGCGCATATCCTCACTCCGGGGGTGACGGCGCGCGGCGTGCTCAACATGACCGCGGTTGCCGCCGTCGAAGCCCAGGAGCGTGCCGGCCGCCAGCAGCCGACGTTGTTTGGATAGAGGGTTCTGATGGAAACAGAACCCCCGCTTAGAGCATGATCCGGAAAAGTGGACACCGGTTTTCCCTCGCGACAAACGCGGAACGCGTTTGCGCGGAGATCATGCTCAAGCCAAAGAGATGGAGTGGGATGGCGATTCGAAGAAACGTCATCCCGCTCTAGTATTTTGTTTTGACGCGTTTTCTCTGCGCGGAATGTGTCTCGAAAACGCCATGGCCAAAAAAGGGCCTTGGTTCTGCTTCTATCAAAAGGTTTGTTTATAGCCCGCGCAGGCTCCTGCGCGGATGGTTTCGATTTGAGCGTTTGAAAAGCGGTGACGAAACGCCCATAATCGTTTCGCGCCGCCTGCACCCTTTGCATGCCATTAGTGAGGCCGATCCCATGCCAGCGTTAGTTACCTTCGGGCGAGTCCTGTTCGCCGTCCTCTTCATGTACACGGGGGCGACCAAGCTCTTCGCGATTCAGCCGACGGCAGACTTCATCGCGACCAAGGTGACCATTCCCGCGATGCTTGCGCCCTATACCTCGCAGCTCGAAACCATGGCGGGCATGCCGATGCCTCAATTGCTGGCGGTCGGCGTCGGCGGCTTCGAGATCCTGGCCGGCCTGATGATCGCGGTGAATTTCGGTGCGCGCTTCTTCGCGTTCCTGCTGATCATCTTCGTCATCGCGACGACCTTCTACTTCCACGATTTCTGGAACCAGCCGGCGCCTGAAAATGCCAAGACGCTGATCGAGGCCCTGAAGAACCTGTCGATCATCGGCGCGTTGTTCATGATCGCGGGCTACGGCCGCGGGCCGCGGCCGAATGAACCGGCCTACGGGGACGTCTGAAGCCGGTAGTGGCGGCTCCAGACCAAGTCAGAAATTCCGGATTGCCACGCGTGGACCATCGGGGGTCACGACGACGTTCTGCGTCGGCACGATCTGTTCGATCTGCGCGGTGCGCGCCGCCACCCTGCGCGCCTGCAGCCATTGCGGGAACCACATAGCGATGGCCGGGAAGATCAGCACCAGCGCCACGCAAGCGACCTGCAACACCATGAAGTCGGCCATGCCGCGATAGATCAGCCTCAGGTTCCATTCCTTGACGACCTGCTTGAGATAGTAGGCCGACATGGCGACTGGCGGAGACAGGAAGGCGGTTTGCAGCACGACCGCGACGATGCAGCCGAACCAGACCATGTCATAGCCGAGGCCCTTGGCCACGGGCGCCAGCATCGGCAGGAAGATGAAGACGATGGCCGGCCATTCGAATGGCCAGCCGAGCAGGAAGATCAGGGTCAGGAGCAAGGACATCGTGCCCCAGGGCGGCAGCGGCGAAGCGAGCAGGGCGTTGGTCATCCAGGTCGCCGTGCCGAGCCATGCGAACACGGCGCCGAACACGTTGGAGGCCACCGCGAGGAGCAGCACCATGCTGGTCGTTGCCAGCGTGGAGTAGCAGGCGTCCAGCAGGCCTTTCCATGAGAACCGGCCGTAGGCAATGACAAGGAGGATCGCCCCCAAGGCGCCGAACGCCGCCGCCTCCGCGGCCGTCGTGATTCCGGCGAGGATGGCGCCGAGTGTCACGATCGTCAGCACGGTCACCGGCACGAGGCCGACCAGGCATTCCCACAGCACGATCCGCATCGAATCGGGCCGCTCCTCGATCGGCACCGGCGGGCCGAGCTTGGGATTGAAGTGGCAGCGGATCAGGGTGTAGGCGATGAACATCGCGGACAGCAGGAAGCCCGGGCCGAAGGCTGCCGCATAGAGATCGATGATCGAGATATCGAGCACCGGCGCCATCACCACCAGCATCACGGACGGCGGGATCAGGATGCCGAGCGTGCCTCCCGCGGCGATGGAGCCGGCAGACATCCGCACATCATAGCCCGAGCGTATCATCATCGGACCGGCCATGATGCCGAGCAGCGCGACGGTTGCGCCGACGGTTCCAGCAGCTATGCCGAACAAGGTCGCGGTGAGAATGACGACCACGTAGAGCGCGCCATTGATTGGCGCAAACAGGTCGCGGAACGCCCTGAACAGCCGCTCCATGAGTCCGGCCTGGTCGCAGATGAACCCCATCAGGATGAACATCGGCACCGCGACGAGTTCGTCCTGCTTCATCAGGCCGATGGTCTGCAGGTAGGCGAGGTTGAAGACGCGCTCGCCCATGCCGACGTAGCCGAACGACAGCGCCAGGAACAGCAGCGTGAAGCTAATCGGCAGGCCGATGAAGATCGCCCCCAGCATCACGAGGAGCATGACAAGTCCGAGGAGTTCGAGGCCCATCATATCTCGATCTTTTCCTTGTGCTCGAACTCGCGCCCGAACTGGACCTGGTACCAGCACTTCAGGACCTCGGACACGCCCTGGATCATGAGAAGAAGGGCAGCCAGCGGGACCGTTGCCCGGAAGGGCCACATGATCGCGCGCCACACGCTTTCCTGCGACCGTTCACCGGTGTCATAGGAGTGCAACGCATCGTCATAGCTGATCAGCATGAACGTGATCATGGCCGGATAGAAGAACAACAGATAGGAAATCAGGTCGACGATACCCTTCTTCCGCTCCGAGTAATTCTCCCAATAGATGTCGGTGCGAACATGCGCGCCCTTCAACAGCGCGTATCCCGATCCAAGCATGAAGGCCGCGCCGTTGACCATGAAGCTGGATTCGTAGACCCAAACGGTTGGCGCGCCGAACCCGTAACGCATGACGACCTCGTAGGAGATCGTCACCACCAGAAACAACATCGACAGGGCGATGAGTTTGCCGGTCACATCAGTGAAGCGGTCGATCGCCCGTATGATCGAGTAAAAAGCGCGCGGGAATTCGCCGCCCGGATTGCTGGCGACCGAAGCACTGCTGGGGTCCGCGGACATGATCGCTCCTCTTCAGGCAGTGCTGGCGTCCGGCGGTTCGGACGCCAGCAGCTCCGTTACAGAGAGATCACTTCTTGGTCAGATAGATCTTGTTCTTCCAGTAGTACTCGCCGGCAAAGTTGTACGGCGGGAACCAGGAGAGCTTGAACGGCACGATCTGTTCGGCGTAGGCCTTCTGGCTGTCGATGACTTTCCTGTAGAAGGGGTTCTTGGCCGCGTGCTCGGTCTGGATCTTCTCCCACTCGTCGAGGAAGTTTTTCAGGATCTCGTCGGGCGTACGATGCATCTGCACGCCCATCTTGATCAGTTCCTGGCAAGCGTGCGCCGTCTCGCGGTTGAAGGCGAAGTTGCGCTGCGTCGTGGCGTAAACGCTCGCCACCTTGATGATCTCCTGCAGGTCCGGCGTGAGCTTCTTCCAGACGTCACCATTGATCATCAACTGGCCACCGGTGACCGGCTCGTGCATGCCCGGCGTGTAGTAGTGCTTGGCAACCTGGTGCAGACCGAGTTTCTTGTCTTCCTCGCAGTTGATCCACTCGGCGCCCTCGATCACGCCGCGCTCCATCGCCGGCACGATCTCGCCACCGGGAATGGTGACGACCGACACGCCGAGCCGGCCGTAGGTTTCCGCACCGATGCCGTAGATCCGGTACTTCATGCCCTTGAGATCGGCGAGGCTGTTGATCTCTTTCTTGAACCAGCCCATGCCCTGCGGGTAGTCCGTTGGGATCGGGAAGCCGACGACGTTCAGCTTGAGGACGTCGCGGTAGAACTCATCCAGCAGCTTCATGCCGCCGCCGTCATAGTACCAGGCCCAGTAGTCCGAGCCGTCCATGCCGTACAGCGGGCCATGCGACATCGGTATCGTCGCGGTGTTGCGGCCGAGGATGTAGCCGAACGGTCCCATGCCGACATCGAGAACGTTCTTGGAGGTGGCGTCGAACACCTCGAACGGCGGCACGATCGCTCCCGCCGGAAGCGTCTCGATCTTGAGGCGTCCGGCCGTCATCTTTTCGACGGTCTCCGCCCACAGCTTGAAGATGAGATGGAAGTTCGAGGATGCGGGGTGGGTCGACTGACCCTTCAGCACTAACGGCTTTTCAGTGGTTTGAGCGTGAACCGGCTGAGCAAAGATGGTGACGATTCCAAGAGTCACCGCTGCAAGCATAGTTGAAGCGTACCTCAACATGTTGTGGTCCCTCCCGATGATGATATGTATGTTTTTTCTTTTCAGGGTGGAACCGCGCCTGCGTACTGTCAAGCGATCTCTGACCGCGGCTGGCTTCGGCGAGGCTGATTGTACGAAAGGATGACGCTCTAAGCGCTGCGCCGCCACGGCGTGACGGTGACATCATGCACTGCATCAAGCGTCCGCACGTCACCGGCACGTAGCCCATGCGCGGCGAGGATTTGCTGCGGCGTACGGGCAGGGACGCCGGGAAAGCAAGGCTCGCCGCCGGGCAGGCGAACATGCGGCGCGACCGAGAGCCAGAACACGTCGTAGCGGTCCATGAACATGCCGAACACGCCGGGACCGCCGATGATCGCAACAGTGCCGTCACGCACGCCTGCCTGCGCGCAGGCAGCTTCGAAGGTCGCACCCGCGGGATTCCACAGCGTGGCGTTCGGATTGGACGGATCGGGCGCAATCGCCTCGACCGTCCGCGTCAGGATGACGCGCCTGCGCCGCGGCGAGTTCGGCTGGTCCTCGTAGGAGTTACGGCCGTGCAGGATCAGGTCGGCGCGGTCGAGGGCGGCGGTGAAAAACGCCTTGTCGCCCTCGAACTTCAATTCGTCGGGCATGACATTGCGCGCGTCGGCGAGCATGCCGTCCGCCGAGACGATGACATAGCCTTCGATACGCAGCGCCGGCACAGGGGCGTGTCGCTTAGCGTTATTCCGAGATCGTCTGCACGACGCTGGACACCGGACGCGAGCTCACGGTCGGCAGCTTCAGGTCCTTGACGATGTCTTCGTCATATTGGGCGATGGTCTGCACCGGCGTCTTGGCGCGCATCGCAACCACCTTGTAGCCGCCGGCCTTCAGCTTCTTCAGGAGCTCGGGCAGGGCTTCCGCGGTATGCTTCTGGAAGTCATGCATCAGGATGATGCCCTTGCCGTTCTTTTCGACCTTGCGCATCACGTTGTCGATGATGGTTTGCGCCTTGCTCGCCTTGAAGTCGAAGGAATCGAGGTCGCAGGAGAAGATGCCGATGTTGCGGGCGCCGAGATAGGTCACCATCTCCGGCGGGTGTTGCAGTGCAGGGAAACGGAAAAACGGCGCCGGCGCCTTGCCGCCGAGCGCCCATTTCACGGCGCTGAAGCCTTTTTCGATTTCATCCTTGCGCTGCTGTTCGTTCAGCTTCTTGTTGACGAGGGCGGCATGCGACCAGGTGTGCGACCCGATGGAATGGCCGGCCGCCATCACCTGCTTGAGGATTTCGGGATAATAGGTGGCGTGCTTGCCGATCGGGAAGAAGATGCCGGTGGTGCATTCCTCCGCCAGCGCCTTCAGGACCGCAGGCGTGTTCACCGGCCACGGACCATCGTCAAACGTCAGAACAACTTCCTTGTCGCGCAGGAAGTCGAGCTCCTTGAAATGCTCGAAGCCGAAACCGGGCCCGCCCGTGGTGTCGATCTCGACGGTGCGGCCGATGCCGAGCGCGTTGGGATTGTTGCAGGGCGGACGGGTCGAGACAGGCGCTGCCGCCGGAGCAGGGGCGGCGGCTGCCTGCGGGGCAGTGGGAGCGCCCTTAGCGGACGGCGTCTGTGCCCACGCCGCGCTTGATGCCAATAGCGAAACCGCGCCTGCAAAGATCGTCCCTGCCGCAATACGCATCTTGTTTTCCCTAAATTTGAATCCCGCACCCGGTCGCCGCGCTGCCGTCGTCCGGTCTGCCTCCATTCCCCGAAGCACATAGTAGCCTAGTTGGGGCAGCCGCGCCAACGCAACCGCTGCGGTTACGCCCAGCCGATTTGTCAGCGGACAGGTTAATTCAGGAAGCGGCCAGGGCCCGAGCGATGGCGGTCTTCACCCGTGTATCCACGGGGTTGACAGACTCCGGAAAAACGTCGGCGATGTAGCCGTCGCGGCCGATCAGGTATTTGTGGAAGTTCCAACGTGGAACATCCTTCGGTCGCGCCTCCGCCGCCCATTTATAGAACGGATGCGCGCTCGGTCCCCTGACGACGGCCTTCGCGGCGATCGGAAAAGCGACGTGGTGGCTCTGCGCGGTCGCGGTGATTTCGGCCGCGCCGCCCGGTTCCTGGCCGCCGAAATCGTTGGAGGGGACGCCGACAATCATCAGGCCGCGGTCGCCAAACTCGGTCCACAATTCCTGCAGCCCGCCATATTGCGGGGTGAAGCCACAGAGCGAAGCGGTGTTGACGATCAGGATCGGCCGGCCGGCAAATTCGGAAAGCCTGATATCGCCGCCGGCCAATCCCGGAAATGAAAACGCGTAAGCCGTGATCCGGCTCATGCCGGCCTGCGCCAGGGATTGCCTGTTCGAACTGACGGCTGCGATCGCGGCCAGCGCCGCTGATATCACGCTCCTGCGGTCCATCATGGAAAGCCTCGACAGCGGTTCAACTGACGAAGGATAGCGCAACGCGCGGGACGCTGCCGCTCAACAAGCCGTTATGGGAAACCATAGCGTTTTCGAGCGAAGTGGGTACCGGTTCGCGTAAAGAAAACGCGTCAGAAGAAGAGATTAGCGCAGCGGGACGATGAAGTCGGTGCCTTCGCCGGTTTCGCCGCCCTGGTTGATGCCGTGATCGGACACCACGATCGAGCTGCCGGTGGTCAGCACCTCGGCGATCCGCGCCATGGCTTCGGGAGCAACGGTGATGCGGTCCAGCGCCTCGGCGGGGCTGTTCGGCATCGGCAGCGGCCTGGCCTCGGCAAGCGATCCGCCGACCACCTTGCGGCGCCGTGCCGCGCGGTCGTCCTCGTCGGTCCGGGCCGCATTGCGGGCCGTGACCGGCAGCGAGACCACCGACCAGCGCAACAGGTTGGGATCCTTTTTGTCGGCCTCGGCGGTGAAGACATGCGTACCCAGCGGCCGGTCGCTCGGCGCGATGGTGATCGGAACGTCGAACTGCGGCTTGAAGTTCTCGCGGACGTACAGCTTGGAATCCTTGCGGCTCACGAATACCGCGATCTGGCCGGGACGCCTGGGCGGCTCGGCCTTGGCAGCCGCGCCGGGCGGCCGCGCCGTATCCTTCTTCACGTCGGGTGCAACCGCCGGCGTATCGGCGACCGACTTGACGGGCTCGGCGGGCCTTTCGGCTGCCTCGACCTTCGGCGTTTCAGTCCTGGTGGGCTCCGTATTCGCAACCGCTGCCGTGGGAGCCTCGATTTTTGTTTCCGAACTGACTTCGGCTTTCGCCTCGCTGGGCTCGTCCTCGGGCTTCACGCTCTCGCTTGCGGAGACTTCGGTCTTTGTGAGCGCGCTGGTATCGGCCGCGTTGGCTGCCGGCTCGGATTTCTGTGGGTCCGCTTTGGCCTCCGCGTTCGACGTATCGCTGGCAGGCTGGACTCCGGCTGCAGACGAGGTTGCATCTGATACGATGACATTGATTGCCGGCATCGCGCCGCGGGCATCCGCCGTGTGGGTCTGTTCGCGCAACGGTGCCGCGTGACCGACGGTCGATCGGAGATCCAGGCCCGCCTCCGAATTCGCCAGCTTGTTCGCATGGCCAGCATCCGCGCCCTTGTCGCTCTTCACCGCGGGCGCGTCGTTCGCCGGATCGTTGGCGATGAGGGGCTGCGGCACGACCTTCTGCGCCACCAGCAATGGATGCGAGAAACTGGCAGGCGTGATCTGGCCCGGCGTGATGATGACGCGCGCGCCCATCCTGGTCCAGTTCCACATCTTCACGGCAAAGGCCGTCGGCATGCGGATGCAGCCGTGCGACGCCGGATAGCCGGGCAATACGCCGGCATGCATCGCAACGCCCGACCAGGTGATGCGCTGCATGTAAGGCATCGGCGCGCCGCTGTAGATGTTGGAGCGGTGCATCCTGTGCTTCTGGATGACGCTGAACACGCCCATCGGGGTCGAATGACCCTTCATGCCCGTCGAGACCGGGCTTTCGGCGAACAGGCCGTTGGCGTCGTAGACGCGGACCTTCTGCTGCTCGATCGACACCGCAATGATCAGCGGCCCCTGCGGCTTGGCGTTGGTTTCCTTGATCGCCGCCTCGGTCTTGGCGGAGGGGCGGCGGGCCTTCGGCTTGCGCGGCTGCGCCACCGGCGCCGGTCGGTAGTAGTTGGGATCGGAGTCCTGCCAGTAGAACAGGGCAGCAGCATCTGCCTGGTGAACGGCAACCAAGGTGCCGGCCGCCGTCAACATCGCCAGTTGCCAAAATCGCCGTCTGCAAAATCGCCGTTTTGAATTAGCTGCGCCCGCAATACCCGCACTGAAAACTCGATGCCCGCTCACGCGCTTGATCCTCAAATCCGGTTACTCGAATCCACTCTTCCGATAATTATTTGTTGTTGCAGAGGCAAAACGCGTTCACCAGCGTAGGCCTTCTAATTTCAGCGATTTTCGCCCCGATCGTAGCAAAAAAGCCTCACAATCCGTTAAACGGCGGTCGGTTGGGCACCTCCGGGCGGCGGCCTTCCTGTGCGGCTTTCCGGCCACTACATAGGCGGCGAGCCCTTCAGCGGAGATATCAATGACATCCAAGGCCATCGTTAAGTGGAACAAGAAGTGGAGAAGTCTGGCCTTGGGGGTGTTGGCGCTGTTGCTTTGGCAGGCTGGCCCAGCGTCGGCCGCCGACGAGCCCGACCTGATTTTTCGCCGCTCGACCGTGTTCAAGTGGCTGAGCCCGAACGACAAGCTCGCGACCTACGCGGTCGACGACCCCGAGGTCGATGGCGTAGCCTGTCACTTCACGGTGCCGGAAAAGGGCGGCTTCAAGGGCTGGCTCGGCCTTGCCGAGGAGGTCTCGGACATTTCGCTGGCGTGCCGCCAGATCGCCCCGATCCACTTCAAGCACAAGCTTGAGCAGGGCGACGACATGTTCCGGCAGCGCCGCTCGCTGTTCTTCAAGAAGATGCAGATCGTTCGCGGCTGCGACGCCAAGCGCAACGTGCTGGTCTATATGGTCTATTCGGACAGACTGATCGAGGGTTCCCCCAAAAACTCGACGTCCTCGGTGCCGATCATGCCCTGGGGGGCCGCCGACGCCGCGGTTCAGAAATGCGGTGAATTCATCCAGTAAGTCTGATGCCAGCCAAGATCCCGGGTCCGAGAACGGATCCGGCATGAGGGCTTCGGGCTTACCGTTTGACCGGATTGGAATATTGGCGGGCCCCCGGGCCGGGCCCGGCCTTGCGGTCGCGACAACCGACCAGCTGCACGAGTTTTTGCGGCGCCGAAACATTGCCGCGAAATTCGCCGCCTTGCTGCGACATCGCGCCACAAAGGCTCACAGGATGCTCTGAGGTTTTTCCTTCCGAGTTCTTTCCCTGGCGCTCCACCGGCTGGCCGGGTTTGCGGGTCGGGGTTGCACTGCCAACATCGATGTTGCCATTACCCACGACGGCTATCCTTTGTTGAGGAAGGGGTCACAACGCACAAGCACACGGAAAGTTGCACGGCGTTGAGTCGGCCGGACTGGGGCTTGGGTTCATCCGATCGGCCGGTGAACGAGGCCGTCCTCATCCATGCGAGGAGGGCCAAAGCGGCTTCGATGGCGGGCTTCCAGTGTTCAGCCTGATCCTCTCAAGTGCGAGCGTCGCGGCTGAATTCATTGAATTTTTCCGGCTATTGTTTCGTCCGATCGAGCCGACGAAACAATTCTCCTGTGCGACGAAACCATTTTCCGTTTTTGGCGCAGATGTCCGGAAACAGCCGATGATTATCACGTGGCCAACGAGACGGCGGGCACTGCCGGCCACCGACTACCGGAGACAGTCAGATGCGGACCACCAGCTTCATCCTCGCCTTCGCCTTCATTCTGGCTGGTCCCTCGATGGCTGGTTCTTCCGACCAGCAACTGCCGGGTGTCGGTACCTTCGCCTATCATGGCTCGCCGGTTGCGACGCCTGCGTCCCAACCGATGGTCGTGGCCGCCAACTGAGCGTGGCGGAACTTTTGCAAAAGCAGTCCTTTTGCAAAAGGTCGCCGATAGCAAAAAAGATCGCCGGTAAAGGCCCTACATGTTCGTACGCATCTGCTCCGCTGTAACTCTGTCGTTCCTCCTTCTCAGCGGCTCGGCGCAAGCTCAAGTCCAGCTCCAGTTTCAGCCGCCACAGACTTCGTTCCGCTCCCTGTTCAAGGTGCCCGATCCGCGCGGCGAGTTCGTGCGGCTTTGCGCGCCGCATATGGTCGGACGCTGGGCGCATCCCGAAAGCGTTTGCGGCTGCCTGCACGACTATGCCGCCGCGACCGTGGAAGATGCCGACCTGCGCGAAGCGCTGCTGCGCGGCATCAGCGAGACCGGGGTGCCGACGATCGAGACCGCGTGGGTGCCGGTGTCGAAGCAGTCCGAAATCGGCCCGACCTTCACCAAGATCGCCAAGCCGACATTGCAATGCATGTTCGAGCCGGCAACGAACCAGTAAGGCTGGCGCGGCTTGGCTCCACGTCCCCACAGGCCTGACACACCGGTCACGGCCATTGTAAGCAATGGACCGGCTGACGATCTGCGCGACGCGCTGTGGCGCGAGTCGTCGGCCGATACGGAAGCTGGTAGGATAGGTTCGGCCTCGGGACAGGCCGCATAAAGGAGCTGCCATGCGATCGCTTGTTATCGCCCTCGTCGGCGCGTTGTCGTTCTCGGTATCTCCGGCCTTCGCCGCTGACGCAGCGACACAGGAAGCCAACAAGAAAGCCGTGCTCGAATTCTACGATGCGGCACTCAACCGCAAGGATTTCGACGCCGCCGCGAAGTTCTTCGGACCACACTACATCCAGCACAACCCGACGGCCCCGGATGGCATCGAAGGCTTCAAGGCCTTCCTCGGCTTCCTGCGCGAAAAATTTCCGGACTCCCGGAGCGAGATCAAGCGCGCCTTCGCCGACGGCGACTACGTGATCCTGCACGTTCACAGCGTGCGCGAGAAGGGCACGCGCGGCCGCGCCATCGTTGACATTTTCAGGCTCGAGAACGGCAAGATCGTCGAGCACTGGGACGTCGTGCAGGAGATCCCGGAGAAGGCCGCCAATAGCAACGGCATGTTCTAGCGCTACAAGATTGCCGCTATCGCTTCTTCGTTCCCAGCCGCTGAATGCATTTGCGGGTGCGTAGCACGCCTGAAGTCGTCATCTGCGAGCCCTGGACTTCCTTGATTTGTCCTGCCGGGCACGATCCGTCGTCGACGAGGACGCGCTGACCGAGCCGCAGGTCGATAATGTCCTGCTCGCGCGAGGCTACCTGCGCGACGGCGGGACTCGCAAGGAGCCACAGCGCGACGCCCGCGGGGAGAGCAAGCGATCGGGCAGCTTTTGTCGTCATCATTCCGGCCTCGCTCACTTGGTCTTGATCTTCAGCCCATCGGGCCCGACATTGATCTGCAGGCCTTCGGGTTCCTGCTTGGCTTTGTAGAGATTGTAGCTGAGCACGCCGACCGCGACGATCAACACGCCGATGACGAGATACAGAACGTTGCGATTGCCGGGCATCCGGTGTTTCCGCCGTGATATTGAATCAGGCGTCGAGCTTAGTGACGCGGCGGCGATTCTGATAGGGCGACGGCCGACGCCTGCGCGTCAGATCGCGGCCTTCCGGTTGACCTTGCCGGTTCCACCCTTGTTCGGCTTGCGACTTATTTGAAAGGCAGCGAGCGATGACTTCGCCAGCCGTTCGGCCGACGCGATCAATTGCGGCAGGGGATGGCCGGCAAAGCCGAGGACGAAACCTGGAAGGGGACGCGCACGAAAATAGGTTTCCGCCAGCAGCCAGCCCGCGACGCCGGCCTCCGCCTTGGCCTTGGCGGCCACCAGCGGATCGGTCGATGGATCGAACCGCGCGACCAGATGCAGGCCCTGCGAGGGCACCGGCACCGTGAGAAGCCCGTCCGATGCCGCCGACAAGGTTGAAGCCAGGACGTCACGCGCTTCGCGATAGATCCCGCGCACCTTGCGCAGATTTGCCGCGAACGCGCCGGAATTGAGCATATCCGCCACCGCGCCCTCCAGCAGCGTGCCCGGAAAGCGGTCGAGCGCGGCGCGGGCCGTCGTCACCGGCCCAACCAGCCGCTCCGGCAGCGCGCAGTAGCCGATGCGCAATCCGGGAAACAGCGTCTTTGCAAACGTGCCCATATAGATGACGCGCGAGAGATGATCGATGCCGGCGAGCGACAGCAATGGCGCACCGTCGTATCGAAACTCGCTGTCGTAATCGTCCTCGATCACGAAGGCGCTCGTCTCCCTTGCCCAGTCGAGCAGTTCCAGCCGCCGCGGCATCGACATCTGCACGCCGAGCGGAAACTGGTGCGACGGCGTCACATAGGCCGCGCCCGCCGATGGCGCCAGCGCCCGGCCTTTGGCCACGATCATGCCTGATGCATCGACTGGGACAGCGACGGGGCGCAGGCCGCAATGCCCGATCGCTCTTCGCGCGGCGGGATAGCCGGGATCCTCGCACCAGATTTGATCGCCGGGCTTGAGGATTGCGCCCAGCACGATCCGCAAGGCGTGCTGCGTTCCCGACGCCAACATGATCTGGTCCGGATCGCAGCGCAGCCCTCGCGCCGCCAACAAATGATCGGCAATCGCGGCGCGCAGTTCGCGGCTGCCCCTGGGGTCGCCGTACTGCAGGTGCTCGTTGCCGAAGGCGCGCATGCGCCGACCGGCAAACGACCTGAAGCGCTGCAGCGCCCTTTCATCGATATGCGTGCAGCCGAGCGCGAGCGCGCCTTGCTGCGGCGCCTCGACCGCGATCCTGGTCTTGCGTGCGTCGTTGACGCGGGCGGGAATGCGGGCGGCGACGAACGTGCCGGAGCCTGTGGTGGCTACCGCAAAGCCGTCCGCGATCAGCCGCTCATAGGTCGACGTGACGGCGTTGCGGCGAAAGCCGGTCTGCTTTGCCAGCGTTCGCTGCGGCGGCAGCGGCTCTCCCGGTTTGGCGATCCCGCCTGTGATGGCGTGGCAGAGCGCCTGGTAGAGCCGGTGCTGCGAGGAGGCGTCTTGCGTTACATGGGGCCCGTCAAGGTCGAGCGGAAGCTCGGCCTTGCGCCGGGTCGCCGGAGAATTGGTCGGAATTTTTCGCATGGAATTGGCACTATCGCAGACCAAATTGGCCGGTACAACTTCTTCGACTGGGCCAATCCCGAGAGGAGCTGACGTGATAACCGAAGGCGAGACCACCACTTCCTACCCGTTGTCACCACGCAACCGGGTCAAGCGCCTGCACGAGCGCGGCTCTTACGACAAAGCGACAATTCACGGCCTGCTCGATGCCTCGATGCTCTGCCACGTTTCCTACGTGGTCGACGGCCAACCCTACTGCACGCCAACATTCTTCTGGCGGGAGGAAAACAATCTGTACTGGCACGGCAGCAGCGCCAGCCGCATGTTGCGGAACCAGTCCGACGGCCAGAGGGCGTGTCTCACCGTCGCCCATCTCGACAGCCTGGTGCTGGCCAGATGCGGCTTCAATCATTCGGCGGATTACCGTGCGGTGATGGCGTTCGGCACTGCCTACCTCGTCACCGATGCGGCCGAGAAGGAGCGTGCGCTGGTCGCGATGGTCGACCGCTTCTTCCCCGATCGGACCGCGACCTTAAGACAAAGCACGGTGCAGGAGATCAAGGCGACGTCGGTGATAGCGATGGAAATCGAGCAGGCGTCGGCCAAGATCAGGTCGAAGGGCGTCGCCGACGACGACGAGGACTACGAGCTGCCGATCTATGCCGAGCGCATTCCGGTGCGTACCGTGCTGGGCGCGCCCGAACCGTGCCCGCGGCTGCTCGACGGCGTCGAGCGCCCGGCGTCGCTGCGCGGCTATTCGGAGGGCCGCCTGCTCGAAGATGCATTGCGGGATGCGCATTTTGCGCATTACGCCGGCGGCTGAGATCGGGGTAGGGTGCGCGCTCCCGATCTCCTTGAATTCTCGACTGGAGCCGCCGCATGACGACCGATACGCAACAAAAAATCCTCGACGCCGTTGACGCCGGCTTTGATGCGCAACTGGCGACGACAAGGGATTTCGTTGCTATCCCCTCGACCCGCGGCGCCGAAGGGCCGTGCCAGGACATGATCGGCGATCTCCTGCGCCAGCGCGGCTATGAGGTCGACGACTGGCATATCGACGTCGGGGATTTGAAGGATCTGCGCGGCTTCGGTCCGATCGAGCATGATTTCTCCAGGGCGCGCTCGGTTGTCGGCACCTACCGGCCGGCGAACAATGTCGGCAAATCGCTGATCCTGCAGGGCCACTGCGACGTCGTTCCGACAGGCCCCCTCGACATGTGGGAGACGCCACCGTTCTCGCCGGTCATCAAGGACGGCCGGATGTACGGCCGCGGCGCCTGCGACATGAAATCCGGCACCATCGGCGCGCTCTATGCGCTGGATGCGATCAAGGCCGCAGGGCTGAAGCCGACCGGGCGCGTTCACTTCCAGTCCGTGATCGAAGAAGAGTCCACCGGCGTCGGCGCGCTCTCGACCTTGCAGCGCGGCTACCGCGCGGACGCCTGCTTCATCCCGGAGCCGACCGGCGAGACCATGGTGCGCTCGCAGGTCGGCGTGATCTGGTTTCGCCTGAAAGTGCGCGGTTTTCCCGTGCATGTGTTCGAGGCCGGCGCGGGCGCCAACGCCATCATGGCGGCGTATCATCTGATTCATTCGCTGCAGAAGCTCGAAGAAGAGTGGAACGAGCGCGCCAAGAAGGATCATCACTTCAAGGCGGTCGCCCATCCGCTCAACTTCAACCCCGGCATCATCAAGGGGGGCGACTGGGCCTCCAGCGTGCCCGCCTGGTGCGACGTCGATTGCCGGATCGCGGTGCTGCCGGGTTGGTCGATTGCGGAATGCCAGAAGGAGATTTTGGCCTGCGTGTCGGCGGCGGCGAGGGACCATCGCTTCTTGTCCAACAATCCGCCGCAGGTGGAATGGTCGGGCTTCCTGTCGGAGGGCTATGAACTGACGAATTCCGCCGCGCCGGAAGCCGCATTCGCAAAAGCGTTTGGCACCGTCTACGGCGGCACGGTGCCGGACCGTGCCTTCACCGCGCTGACCGATACCCGGTTCTACGGGTTGAACTACAACATCCCGAGCCTGTGCTTCGGCGCGACGGGTGCGGCGATGCACGGCTTCAACGAATATGTCGAACTGGAGTCGCTGCGGAAATCGACGAAGGCGACCGCGCTGTTCATCGCGGAATGGTGCGGGGTGGAAAGGGTGTAGCAGCCGCGCTGCCGTAGGGTGGGCAAAGCAAAGCGTGCCCACCATCGCTTACGCCGGATTAAAGAATGGTGGGCACGTCGCTACGCGCCTTTGCCCACCCTACGAAGCTTCCGGCCACAACGCCTTCACGATCGCATCCAGCCCGTCCGTCAGCGCCGCTGGCCCCGGCTGCAGGATGATCGTCGACTTTATCTCGACGATGCGGTTGTTCTTCACCGCCGGGATATCTCCCCAGCCCGGACGCTGCCGGATGCGATCCGGCACGACCTTCTTGCCGCACCAGGAGGCGAGGATCACATCGGGTGCGGCCTCGCGCACCACATCAGGCGCAATGATCCGGTCCTTGGCCGCCTGCTGAAACCGCAGTTTTGGCAACGCGTCCTCGCCGCCGGCGATCTCAATCAGTTCGGATACCCAGCCGATGCCGGAGATCAGCGGATCGTCCCACTCCTCGAAATAGACTTTTGGCTTGGGCGATGGCCGGGGCGTCGCGGCGATCCGCGCAAGACGCTGTTCAAGATCACTAGCAAGTTGATCGGCACGTTCCGCTGCCCCGACAATGGCGCCAAGCGTGCGGATCATCGCGAAAATGCCCGCGATGTCGCGCTGGTTGAAGACGTGGATGGCGACGCCCGCGCGCACCAGGTCGGCAACGATATTCGCCTGCAGGTCGGAGAAGGCCAGCACGAGATCCGGCTCCAGCGCCAGAATCTTCGGAATGTCCGCGGAGATGAAGGCGGAAACCCGCGGCTTTTCGCGGCGCACTCCCGGCGGCCTCACCGCATAGCCGGAGACGCCGACGATGCGGTCCTGCTCGCCGAGCAGGTACAGCGTCTCGACGGTCTCTTCGGTGAGGCAAACGATCCGGCGGGGTGGGAACTGGCGCATACGGACGATATGCCGAATTAACAGGGCATTGTCACGGCAGCCATTACCTGGGAAGTCATTGCCTGGCTTACGTGCGCCGTCCATGCTTCGATCGGGATCGATGGATCGGGCACTCGATCCCGCGTATCAGAAGTACCTTGCAAGAAACGGGAGGACTGCCGGAACATGTCGCTGCTCGACAAAGTCAATGCGATGAAGATGCCGTTCGCGGAGCTGAAGGGCGTGAAATTCACTGAAGTCGAAAAGGATCGCGTGGTCGCGCGTATGCTGGTGCGGCCCGATCTCTGTACGCTGCGCAACACGATTCACGGCGGCGCGGTGATGGCGTTCGCGGATTCGGTTGGCGCTGCGGCGACCGTCATCAACCTGCCTGAGGACGCCAAGGGCACCACGACGATCGAGAGCAAGACCAACTTCATCGGCGGCGCCAAGGAGGGGCAGACGGTGATCGCCACTGCAACCCCGGTGCATCGGGGGCGCCGCACGCAGGTCTGGCAGACCCGGCTGGAGACCGAGGACGGCAAGCTGGTAGCGGTCGTCACGCAAACGCAGATGGTGCTGTAGCTTCAGGCCGCCTCCACCGTCTGCACGGCGTTGAGCATTCCGGTTTGCGGATGACAATCCACATATTCGAAAAGCTGTTCGTCGGCGCGGGCGACGGTGACTTCGTGGTAGAGCCGCAGTTTTGCGGCCGGTCCCAGCGTCGACAGATATTTCATGGCGGCGCCGAAAATCCTGACATGGGTCGGGTGCGATTCAGCCCAGCGTTCCAGCGCCGACAGGCTTTTCCACCAGCTCATGCCGTAGGATTTTTCGGTCGT
Organism: Bradyrhizobium algeriense; assembly: GCF_036924595.1. Classification (NCBI taxonomy): domain Bacteria; kingdom Pseudomonadati; phylum Pseudomonadota; class Alphaproteobacteria; order Hyphomicrobiales; family Nitrobacteraceae; genus Bradyrhizobium; species Bradyrhizobium algeriense. Next base: position 2,755,884 of record NZ_JAZHRV010000001.1, read on the forward strand.
TGTGCCGTCGCGGCCGACGACGGCCATGTAACGGTTGGCGTAGCAGCCGATCGAACGTCCCTGGTCGCGCAAGAAATCCATGCCTTCCCGCAGCACCGGCTCGACATCGCCGAGATACATCTTGCGTTCGGCGGCTTCGGTGTCGCCCCAATCCTGACCCGATCGGATCAGGCAGAGGTTGTCATGCGGGACGATCCGGATGCGCGCGCCGTCGCGGATCGCGCGGGGCGCGCCTGACGGCGCCATCTCGCTGGTTTGCGACAACGGGATGCGGTCGCGCATACCGCCCCAATAAGCGTGCTCCAAAACCTCGCCGCTCATGCCGTCGGCGAGAACGGCGACGCCTTCGGGCCTTCCAAGGGAGGACAACAGCGTCTCATAGCCCTCCACGGAGGGATAAAGCGCTTCGATGAAGGTACCGAACCCGTTGTTGGTCCGCTGCTCGCCGGTCCAGCGCTCGCGCGCGGCCGGAAACCAGCGATCGAATATTTGCCGGTCGTCCCAGTACGCCACTGTGACGACGTTGGTGAAGCCGGCCTCGTCGACATAGCTCGCGCGGTCCCAATGCGATGGGCCATCGGCCGTTGCGAAATCCGACGCGAGCCGGGCCAACGCCTGCTCGGCGGCGGCCGGCGGCGCGCCGCGGGACTGGAGGCCGAAATAGGCCATCACCACCCGCGTCACACTTGGCTTGTGCCGTGCCACGAAGGACGGGTAGGGCGGCGCATAATCGTCGCCGACCCGGCGGTGGCGCGTACGTGCAGTTTGCAGATGCTCGGGGATCGCGGATTCCATCGGCCTGCTCCTTGTCGGAATTGAAGCGTCTCAGGCCTGCAGCCTGATTTCGCTCATGACCTCGGCATCGACAGGTAGCGAGAAATGCTCGACGCGGTTGGCACGCGTGGTGTTGAGCAACAGCCGCGTGACGTCGGGCCGCGAATAATGCCCGGCCGGATCGGCGGCGTTCTTCGCTACCCCAATCATGCCGAGATCGATATCGGCATACAAAATGCCTTCCTGGTCGGGCGGCAGTTTCTCGGCCAGCGAACTGCCGTCCGGTCCGTAGATCACGGCGTGGCCGCCGCCGGTATGCAGGAAGGCGTGTTTCTCGGGGCTGTCGCAGAGCTCGTCGATCATCGCCTGCGAGACCACAGCGCAGGGGCCGAGGAAGAAGCACGACCCTTCGACCGCATAGACCTTGCTGGCGGCGTTGTTGACCTCATGGCCGAGCGCATGCGCGAACGGATCGTACAGCGAAAAACTCGGCCAGGCGCCGACATGCACCTGTTCGTTCTGGGCGTACATCGCGTATTTCGACAATGGCTGCAGATGCTCCCAGCAGCACAGCGCGCCGAGCCGTCCGACGTCGGCGCGATCGTGGACCGCGAGGTCGCTGCCGTCGCCTTCGCCGAACACGGTGCGTTCGGCATGGGTAGGACGCAGCTTTCGGCGCTTGGCGATGGTCTCGCCGTCGGGGCCGATCAGCCATTGCGCGATATAGAGACTGCCGCCGTCGCGCTCGGATAGTCCGAGCACCGCGGTCAGCTTGGCGCGCTTCACGGCGTTGCGGATTTTTTCCGCCTGCGGGCTGTTGAAGGCGAGAGAATTGTCGAAGTAGCGCTGCACAAAGCCGCGGCCGATCGCCCAGGCGGGCGCGCCGAGCCAGATCTGCCACGGATATCCGGGAATGAAGGTCTCGGGAAACGCGATCAGCTTGGCGCCTTGCGCGGCAGCTTCCTCGATCAGCGTAATGGTCTTGTCGACGGTGGCATCGAGATCGAGAAAAACCGGCGCCGCCTGAACCACCGCCACCTTGTATTTCTGATGAACCAGACCCATCGCACCATCCTTTCGCATTCGCGACCGATATTCGCTGGGTCGCAAGCCTACAGCCATGGCGACGCACGCCGCTTGTCCGCAGCGGCACGAAAACTTGTCTTAACCGGCAGATGGACGCCGGATGGCTGTGGCGTGGCAGGAAGGAGGATGCGGCGCGGTCAATGGCGCAGCTGCTCGCGCCATTCGCGCGGCGAGACGCCGAACCGCTGCTTGAAGGTGCGGCTGAAATGGGCGAGGTCGTTAAAGCCCCATGCGAAGGCGATCTCGCCGATGTGCCGGGCCTGATACGCAGGATCGGCGAGGTCGCGCTTGCAGCGCTCCAGCCGCTGCGTCTGCACGTAGCCGCGGAACGAGGTCTGTTCGGCGGCCATCAGATCGCTGGCGTAACGCGGCGAGATTCCTGTCGTCGCCGCGGCGCGCGGCAGCGATAGTTCGGGATCGGCGAGATGCGTCAGGATATGATTCTTGAGGCGATAGAGCAGCGCTGACCGGTGGACCGACTGGTCCGGCAGGCGCGCGTGCAGCCTGTCGGCAAGCGTCATCGCGAGCAGGTCGAGCGTCTGGTCGAGCAGGCGGCTTGCGGCCGCGGCATCGACCTGCTCGATCGTCCGGCTCACATTGCGCGCGAAATCATAGGTCAGCCGTTCGAGCGGACGATCGCCGGCGAACGTGGTCGCGGTCAAACCATCGAACGAGCCGACGCGCTGTTGCAGCAGCTTGCGCGGCATCTGGAAGATGGTCTGCGAAAAACTGTCGTCGAAGCGCAGCTCGTAGGGGCGGGTGGTGTCGTAAATGGCGAATTGTCCCGCGGAAACGATCGCCTCGCGGCCGTCCTGGAAGACGCCGTTCACGCCATTGTTGCCCAGCGCCATCAGCACGTAATCTTCGCTGGCGCGGGCTATTCGCGACGGCGTACGGAATACCCGCTGGGCGGTGGAATCGACCTGCGTAAGCGCGACCGGTCCGATTCTGCATTGCGACACCGCGCCCCAGAACGCGCCGCGCATGTCCGATTTGCAGTCGAGGCCGACGAAGGTGTCGCAGACGATGTCCTGCCACACCGCGAGCCGGCGCTCCGGAAGGCACGAACTCGTGTCGAGCACGACAGCCACGACGGACCCCCACGAACCATCCGGGTGTTGTTTAAAGCCTGCAGCGTTCAGAAATAAGCAATCCCCGTGCCCAGTCTGCGCCGGGTGCCCAGCCTTCACAATTGGTTAATAGTGATGTCCCTAAGCCGCTGGAATGATTGCCATTATTTAAGGCAGTATACGGACAATCCGGGCTTGAATTTCATGCTGCGATGCACAATATAGTTGGTCTAGGGATTCGACGCCTCCTCGAGGGCTTCTCTCAGAGGAGTTTAAGATATGTACCTCACCCACATCGCGGCCGCGCTTGCCAATAGCAGCGTGCGCACGCTGAGCCAGCAGGAAGAATTGCCGCTGTTGCGCGATCACCTGCTGCGGCTCGACCGCACCAGCCGCCGCGACCGTTTCCATGGCTTCATGGACGACAGCTTCATCGAGCGCTACGCCGAGAAATGCGCCAATGACGGCACGACCATCATCGCCTTCTTTGAAAACGGCGTGGTTCGGGGCGCAGCGGAGCTGCATCCGCCGGACCAATCACCGGATTCGCTGCCCGAGATCGCGTTCAGCGTCGAAGCGTCGGTGCGTCGGCGGGGCGTCGGCAGCATCCTGTTCCGCAAGCTGATCACGGTGGCGCGCGCCAAGGGCTACAAGAGCCTGCGGATCACCACCGGCGCGCAGAACGAGCCGATGCGGGCGCTCGCCAACAAGTTCGGCGCGCAACTGGTGTTCCGCCACGGCGAATCCACCGGCACCATCGACCTGACGAAACAGGATCACACAGAGCTTGCGACCACCTGGGCGGACAGCACGCTGAACGCCGTGCGCACGGTCGCGAATTTCAACCGCGCCTATTGGCGGATGCTGCTGCGGATGTATGGCTGGGGCCGCGCCGCCTGAGCGGCGCGTTCAATCAGGGCAATTCGCTGATGTTGGATCCAGCGAATTGCCCAGAACTTTTAGAGCCCGGTTCTGATTGAATCAGAACCGGGCTCTGGTCTTTTCAAAAACGCTATGGGCTTCAGGTACCGGTCCGCTTGTCGTTGCCGAATCGCCTGATGACACGGCGCTCGACCACGACGGCGCGCTGGGCGCCTTGCTCGCCCGCGATGATGCGGGTGGCCGATCGCGCTACCGCGCGGCCGGTCTTTTTCACTTCAGCCAGCACTTCCTCGTAGGGCAGGCCCATCAGCGCGGCGGCGATTTCCGCCTGCTGCTGCTGATCGTCGGTGATCCCTACCGCGGCGAAGATTGCCTCCTCCAGCGTCGGCGGATCCCGCCGCACGCGCCGTGTGCCGTATTTCGTGTTCCAGTCTTCGCTCATCGGGGCCTCGCAATCTGATTGCGGAGATACCTAGGTGCCCGCATGTTGCATTGCAATATCAATTTCGCATGGCAATACAGCCATGCGTCTACAATCTCTCAAGTCTGGTAGCCTCATACAGTTCGATGCTGGTGGCCTGATCCGCGAGCGATTGCAGTGCGCGGACGAAATCGCGCGAGGCGGGGACCGCAAAATGGGCCAATAGAACGGCGCGATCGGCCCATTGCTCGAAAAACACCAGCCGCAGCGGATTCTCGCAGTCGACATGGACGGCGTGGGAGATGCAGCCGGGCTCGGTGCGCGAGCGACGGACGTGTTTGAGACTCAATTTGCGCACCTCGTCAAAGCTGTCCGCGCGCGCGGTCACGCTGCCGGTCACCACGATCATGTTGTCCTCCCGTTTTTGTCGCAGCTCTCACGGCGCGGAATCGCCGGCGGCGCTCAGGTCCAGCGGCTGCTGCGGCCAGCGCTTCAGCGCGGCATGTCCGGCATCGGTCAACACATAGATGCCGCGCTCGGCGCGATCGAACCAGCCATAGACGTTATGCAACAGGATTTTTCCGGCGTCGGGAATTTCGATTCGCAAATCCTTCACACGCCGCGGCCCGCCTGACAGCGCCGAGGCGCAGGCCAGCGCCTGCTGGCGATAGGCCGTCATGATCGGCGCGCGCGTCGAACCGCCCATGGCAGGATCGCCCTTGCGCTTCTGATGCTCGGCGACCAGCCGTGACCGCTTTTTTGGGTTGCGGCGAGGGGCTGCCGTCGCAGGCTGGACGATCACCTCGACATCGCCCGTGTTGGTGACCGCCAGCATGCCGAAGCCCAAGCGGCGGCAGAGATTGCGATAGCGGGCGTCGCTCTCGCGGCCCTTGCCGCGGGCCGATAATTTGGCCGCGAGCCAGACCTCGTCGGCAGCGCCCGCGCGATCCACCGCCTGCAGGATCAGTTCCAGGTTGAAGGAAAGCTTCAGTTCGCCGATCACCACGACCGGCGGATCGTCGCCGCTCAACGCCACCAGATCGCAGCCCCCGACCTCGCCCTTGACGGTGAAGCCGAGCTTTTCCAGGAAGCGTTTGACGGGAAGATAAAGCGCGGTTTCCAAGATTTGCTCCGGCGGCGCGTGGGCCGCGACTCAACGTCCGGACTCTAGCCGAATTCCGGCAAAGCGTTTGATCGGGCAGCATCTCAGCGGCTAATCTGGGGCCGGGGACAAGGCCAACGGCAATTGAGGGAACCCCGCGATCGATCGTTCGCGGGGCATAGACCTTTGCCGATTTTCGGAGTGAGCAGGGCGTGCTGAAGGGGTTGTACAAATTCCGTTTCACGACGGAGCGCGGCGAAGGTTCCGGCGTGATGTTCGCCACCGCGGGCGGCCGGCTCTATGGCGGCGATTCCGGCTCTTCCTTCGTCGGCCATTTTGTCGAGGCCGACGGCGTCGTCTCCGCCGAATGCGTGATGTCGCGCCACTACCACGATCCCGGATATGTCCCGATTATCGCGATGCATTTCACCGGCGTGCGCCGCGGGGAGGAAGTTCATTTCGAGGGCGGCAGCGCGGCCTTGCCGGGAGTCCGGTTCACGACCGTGCTGACCCCGATCAACGATTCCGACGCGCCGCCGCCCGGTGCGGTCGGCCCCGACGGGATCGGCAACGGGCTCTACTCCATCCACATCCGGATGCTCGACGGCATCGACGCCGGCAACACCGGTGTCATGATGCTGCATGACGGACGCATCAGGGGCGGCGATGCGTTCTTCGACTATACCGGGGCCTACACGGCGGCGAGCGGGAGATGGAAGGGCGAACTCGTCAACCGCGAGCATACGGCGGCAAAGGGCGAGCGGCCGGTGTTTGGCGGCCATGAGGTCGGCATCGGTTTTTCCGGCACCTACGACGCCGATGGCGCCGAAGGCGAAGCCACCGCGCTCGCCGGCAAGCGCAGCATCCGCTTCAAGGCGGTGCTGCGAAAGCTGGTGGAGATTGAAGGCTAAACTCTCCCGTTCACCGGCAGCAGCGCGCCGGTGACGGCGCTGGCGGCGTCGCTGGCGAGGAACAGGATCACGTCGGCCAATTCCTGCGGCGTCACCCATTTGGCGAAATCGGCTTTGGGCATGCTGGCGCGGTTGGCCGCGGTGTCGATGATCGACGGCAGCACGGCGTTGACCGTGATCTTGCCCTTGAGTTCGGCGGCAAGCGCCTCGGTGAGGCGGTGCACGCCGGCCTTGGAGGCGGCGTAGGCGCCCATGCCACTGCCGGCCTGCAGCGCGCCCATCGCGCCGATATTGACGATGCGCCCGGCGCCCGACGCGATGAGATGCGGGATTGCCGCGCGCGATGCGTTCAGCGCGGTCATGACGTTGAGCGCGTACATCCGCTGCCACGTTTTGGGATCGCCGTCGGTGACTGTCTCGAATGCGAAGCCGCCGGCGATATTGATCAGCGCGTCGAGCTTGCCGAAATGCGCCGCAGCGGCCGCGATCGCCTTGCCGGCCTGGGCTGCATCGGTGAGGTCGACACCGCCGAGCTCGAACAGATCAGCCGTGGCCGGCACTTGCGTCGGCGCATGATCGACGCTTGCAATCCGGGCGCCCCGCGCCAGCGCTTCGTCCACCACCACCCGGCCGAGCCCACCCAGCGCGCCGGTCACGACAATGACTTTTCCGTCCATGAAGGGCCTCCGGCTGCCGGGAAACGGGAGCGCACCATATCAGGAGTTTTTCACTGGGATGCGGCGAATTCTGCATTGGAACGATCTATCTCACGCGCCCAAATTGCCGCGAGCCGCGCCCATCCGGAGGAAGCGAATTACGTGGGACTACGGGATGGGGCGGAATCGATAAAATTTGCCGGAGTTCTGTAAGCCGTTTTCAGAATCCGTTCGGTACAACCGGATACCAACAAAAAGGCAGGGGGATTTGTCATGGGTTTGCCGGATCACGGTTTACCGCTTGTTCAGCTTAAGGAGCAGCGGCGCGACCTGGTCGTAGCGCTGCAGAATCGCAGCGGTCCGGTCTCGAGCTGGGAATTGATGCAGATCGCTGCGATCCAGCAGGCGATCTCAGCGTTCGAGGACGTCATCGCCGATCTCGATGCCGAAATGGAAATGGAAGCGGCGGCCTGAGCCGATATCGCGCTGCCCTCCGAACCGTCCAAGGTTTGGTTTGCGGCCTACTTTACGGTTTGCGTGCGCCGGATAGGATCGCGGCATGCGCCGAGCTCTGGCTCTTCCACTCGTTCTTACCGCGCTCTACGTGCAGCAAGCGGCTATTGCGCATGCGCAGGCCTGTGTTGCCGATCAAAAAGGCGGCCTCGTGTGCGGCGAAGGGAAGGCCGCCATGCGTGTCGTCGCCGACACCACTTCTCCATCGAAGAATTACGCGTTCGCCTGGCGCAGCAAGCAGGGCCTGCCATCCGGCCGCGATCGGCCGCCAGCCGGCGTCGAAAATCTCCTGATCCGCATCGCTGACGGCGCCGTGCTCGCCAAGCTCGGTGGTGAGTATTGGGCGACCAGCGAAATGCGGGCGAACCGCTACGATTTGCTCGCGGTCTGGTCGCCGGATAGCCGGGCGGTCATCGAGGTCGCGAACAGCCGCTGGGACAGCGATTCCTTTGCCTATTATCGGATTGACGGTGCAACGGCGACCAGGCTCGATCTGCGCGCGCTGGTCGAGCCTGTCATGACGGCCAGGCTGCCGCCGCGAAATCGACAGGGAAATTCCTTTCGTGTGCGAGAGGATCTGCCGGTGACGCTCGATGCGCGCGGCCGCCTGCGCTTTACCGCGATGCTCTATGTGCCCAAGGGCGAAACCAGCAACGACTATAAAGTGCAGGTCAATATCAGGACGACAGGCGACAAGCCGTCCGCGCTGGTCGTGTCGGTGCGGCGGGTGAAGTCGGATTAGGTCAGTCTTGTGGATCAGCCTTGCAGGTAGCGCGCTTCGAGGCTGGCGCGCTCGGCGATACCGAGCCCGAGGCCATCGCGAAGATAGGTTTCGAGATCGCCGTAGTCGGCGTCGATGGCATCGAACGCGGCGGCAAGAAACGATTGCTGCACCGAGCCGAGCACCTGCTTGACCTCCTCGGGCAGGTCGATGCTTGAGTTGGGATCCCTGCGGTAGAAGCGATTGGTCAGGAGATAGTCTTCCGAGATGATGTCGTCGGCAACGCCGAGCGTATGCAGGATCAGCGCGCACGCAAAACCGGTGCGGTCCTTGCCGGCGGTGCAGTGGATCACCAGCGGCGCGCGATCTTCCAGCAGATGTGCAAACAGCGTGCGGAAGTGCTGCGTGTTTTTCTGCACATAGCTGCGGTAGGAGTCGCGCATCACCTCAACGGCGTGGTCCGTCGACAGCGGCGTGCCGGCGGCCGCGATGGCGCGCAGCGCCGCGACGACGGTGGGTTCGACCGGCAGCGAATGGACGGTGATTTCAGGCATGCCGCACAGGGCGGCAGCGCGTTCCTCGGTGCCGCGAAAGTCGAACGCGCTGCGGACGCCGAGCTCCCGCAGCACGGAGGCATCGTCGTCGGTGAGATGGCCGAGATGGTTGGAACGGAAGATCTGCCGCCAGCGCACGGTCCGGCCGTCGCTGGTGGGATAGCCGCCGAGATCGCGGAAATTGCTGGCGCCGGAGAGATTGAGATGGCGGGCGGGGGAGGCAGGGGATTCTGACATCGGCGGTTTGAACGATCTCGTGGCTTACGGACAAACGACGGAGGGCACGCTGCTCGCCCCCGTCTCGTCTACACTGAAGCCGTCATGGGGCGAAACATCAATTGTCGGACGATTATGATTTTTGGCGCTTGGCGTTCGTGAAGGGGATAAGGAAGCGAAAACCCGAAAGCGAAGAAGCCGCCTACTGAGGCGGCCTCTGGGCTATTTCTGTGGCGGCGGCACCTTGACCGGGATATGTGGCGTGGTGCTAACCACCTTGGCGCTTCCGTCCGAAGCAAAACTCCTGAGTGTTTCCAGCACCAGGAAGAATTTCTCCGCAAGCATGGCGGGACCTCCTCCGGCTAGTTGATTTGAAGTAGAGATTATCACCCTTGCAGGGCGGTGACCATACAACTTGCGAAAGGCCGGGGCCGCCACCCCGAGGGCGGCCTTGGTTTGAAGCCCAATAACAAGCCCGGTTCCGCACTGCTGTGCCCGGGGTCAACCACCCCTAGCCTCACCCGGCACGGCGAATCAGGCTGAACCTGCTCTTGGTTTGAGAGAGGCGTTCCCCGCCTTGCGGCGCTGCGCGCTACGCGCAAGCCTGCGTCGCGCAAACCCTATTATGTAATCCTCGCTTCAATTCGTAGGCTCATTCCCCTGGATAACTTGGATACGCCTTTTCATTGTCATAAAACATTCATACACCGCCCCAATGGAGACATCGTTGAACGCGCCGCAGCCAGTCGTGAGCGATTCCGGCGCGGCGATTGCTGTGCGACGGCCCGAACAGGCGGAAATCGAACTTAAGCTGCTCGCGCCGCAAGGCGCCCTCGAGCAACTGCGCGAGATACCTGTCATCGTGCAGCATGCACGCAACCGCGGCGCGTTTCGCCGGCTGGAAACGGTGTATTACGATACGCCGGAGCGCCTGCTGTTCCGGCATGGCATGTCGCTGCGCGTGCGACGCAGCGGCAAGCACTTCATTCAGGCACTCAAGCTTCTACCCAATGCCGGACAACCTCTGACCCGACGGCAGTGGGAAGCACCGGTTGACAACGTCGCTCCCGATCTGGCGCGGCTTCCCGCCGACGAGGTCGGCGATCCCGTGACGACGCTCACCAACGACGGACTGGTGCCGGTTTTCGCGACGAGAATTCGCCGGCACGCGCGGCAGCTCGATCTGCCCGATGCTTTCGTTGAAATCGCATTCGACGAGGGGATGATCGAGGCCGGCGGGCGCCAGGAAGTCCTGTCCGAAATCGAACTTGAATTGAAGAGCGGCAATGCCGGCATCCTGTTCGATCTCGGAACGCAGTTGCTCGACGCTGCGCCGCTACAGGTCGGCACGCGCAGCAAGGCGGAGCGCGGCTATGCGCTCGCGTTCGACGTCGTGCAGCCGGCGGCGAAAGCCGAGCCATTCAGCATCACTGCAGAGCAGGTGGTCGACGACGTCATCGCGCTCCTGTTGGGGACCTGCTGGCATCATCTTCTGAAAAATCAGGCCGTGGCGGAGGCGGGATCGGACCCTGAAGGCGTGCATCAGATGCGCGTCGCCTTGCGCCGCTTGCGCACGATATGTGCGCTGTTCCGGCGCGATATTCCGTCGCCTGCATTCCAGACGGTCAACAGCGAAGCGCGGTGGCTGATGCAGCAGCTCGGCCCGGCGCGGGAGTGGGATGTCTTCGCCGAGACGACCGTTACTCGCCTGGTCGCGGCGGCTCCGGATGTCGATTTCGGCGGCCTGCGTGAGGCGGTCGAACGGCAACGCAAATCGAGCTACGCCGCCTTGCAGACCGTTCTCGCCGATCCCCGCTGCAGCCGTTTCCTGCTCTCGCTGGGGCAGCTGGTCGAACGCCGCGGCTGGCGCAACGAGATCGACAGCGAAGCGCTGGCGGCGCTGTCGTTACCGATGCCGACGCTCGCGAACAAGATTTTGGCGCGCCTGCATCGCAAGGCGCTCAGGCGTGGCGCGCATTTCCGGCAGCTCAACGTCGATGCGCAGCACGATCTCAGGATCGACCTCAAGAAGCTGCGTTATGCGGCGGAGTTCTTTCTGCCGCTTTATGCCACGCAGGCGCCCGCCAGGCGTTACGCGAGGCGGCTCGCCAGGCTCCAGACCAGTCTCGGACGCGTGCGCGACATCGCAAGCACCCGCGTTCTGCTCGACACCATCAGGCAGGAAGACCAGCCTGCGCTTCATCTCGCCATCGGCGCAGTGGCCGGTTGGCAAGCCCACGATCAGATTGCTGCGGCAAGAACGCTGCGCAAGAGATGGCGGCGGTTCAAAGCGACGCCCGCATTCTGGAGCCGGTAGGGTCCGTCACCTGGACAAACGACGGAAGGGCATGTCGTCCGCTCCCGTCTCGTCTATACTGAACTCTGCAAGGGGCGAAATATGAATTGTCGCAGGAATACGATTTTTGGGGCTGCGCTATGCGCCGCGGCGGTGGCAAGCGCACCGTCAGCCGCGTTCGCGCAGTCGAGTTTCCGGAACTATCGCTGCGCCGACGGGGCGCAATTCATTGTCGGGTTCTTTCAGTACGATTCCCGCGCCCATCTGCAGCTCGACGGCAAGGCGCTGACTCTACCCAAGCGCGTGACGCTGTCGGGGTCGCGTTATCAGGCGAAGGGCGTGACCCTGAGGATCACCAAGGCCGGGGTCACGACGCTCAAGCATGCCAGGCGGCCGACCACCACATGCGAGCAGCAGACATGAAAAAGGGCCGAAACGGCGTTGTTCCGACCCTTTTTTAGTTCACCGTCCGCGCCTCACTTGGGCGCGCTTCTGCCAAACACCTTCCAGGCATCAGTGATCACGCTCGTTGGTGGCGTCCGCGATGGCGGCGGCGTGGTACCAGCTACCGCTGCAGTCCGCGAGGTTGACCGGCTGGGCGGTCATCTCGGCCGTCTTGGTCTCGCCATAGCGACGTCCCCCGAGAGCCGCGCGGCCCCCGGCTGGGAATTGGTAGATCTTGGCAGACCCCTGACTCAAACCCGTATTCATCATGTCAGTCTCTCCTTCTGTCGAAGCGCTAGCCTCCATGGTGCGCCCGACTCGTTCTCTAGTGGTTACAAAGGGCGATATCGGTCGTGCCCTCGATGGATGCAAGCTGACCAAGAGAGCGTCACATCGTGTCTAATTCGTAGGCATTCCCGGCGCTGCTTCCTGCAAGGCAGCGCGTGGACGATCAACGCATGAGCCGACGGGACGGTTGCCCGGGGAGGCTTGTGTGCCGGGCGGGTGCCTCGGAAGGGTGCCGCAGCTTTAATCGCGGAACGGTCCGGAAGCGGAAATGCCGGAGAAATGAGCTGATTTCGAACTTCAAACCTGTCGCTCAGCCGCTCGTTTTGCAGGCCTGCCGCGCTTCTATGTCGCACCTTTTATTTGAGCTGGCGTGCCCGGCCTCCTGTGGACAGGTCTTGCCGCAGTGCAGCGACTGGCACGTTAAATGCTTAGTAAGGCGTGGCCTGACGTGGCCGGGTACACGTATGCGGAGACCTCCAGGGGGCTGGGCGTCAAAATCCAGATTTCAAGGCTTCGGTCTTCCGCATTCCACTAGCAACTCAAGAGAGGCTCAATGACCAAGTACAAGCTCGAGTATATTTGGCTCGACGGCTATACGCCGACGCCGAATCTGCGCGGCAAAACGCAGATCAAGGAATTCGACAAGTTCCCGACGCTGGAACAGCTTCCGCTGTGGGGCTTTGACGGCTCGTCGACCATGCAGGCCGAAGGCCACAGCTCCGATTGCGTGCTGAAGCCGGTCGCTGTCTATCCGGACGCTGCGCGGGAAAACGGCGCGCTGGTGATGTGCGAAGTCATGATGCCCGATGGCAAGACCCCGCACCCCTCGAACAAGCGCGCGACCATCCTCGACGACGAAGGCGCCTGGTTCGGCTTCGAGCAGGAGTATTTCTTCTACAAGGACGGCCGTCCGCTCGGTTTTCCGTCGGATGGCTATCCTGCGCCGCAAGGCCCGTACTACACCGGCGTCGGTTACTCGAACGTCGGCAGCGTCGCGCGCAAGATCGTGGAAGAGCACCTCAACCTCTGTCTCGCCGCCGGCATCAACCACGAGGGCATCAACGCCGAAGTGGCGAAGGGCCAGTGGGAATTCCAGATTTTCGGCAAGGGCTCCAAGAAGGCCGCTGACGAAATGTGGATGGCGCGCTACCTGATGCTGCGCCTCACCGAAGCTTACGGCATCGACATCGAATTCCACTGCAAGCCGCTCGGCGACACCGACTGGAACGGCTCCGGCATGCACGCCAACTTCTCGACCAAGTATATGCGCGAAGTCGGCGGCAAGGAGTACTTCGAGAAGCTGATGGCGGCCTTTGACAAGAATCTCATGGACCACATTGCCGTCTACGGGCCGGACAACGACAAGCGCCTGACCGGCAAGCACGAGACCGCCCCCTGGAACAAGTTCAGCTACGGCATTGCCGACCGCGGCGCCTCGATCCGCGTTCCGCACTCCTTCGCCAACAACGGATACAAGGGCTATCTGGAAGACCGCCGTCCGAATTCGCAGGGCGACCCCTACCAGATCGCGTCCCAGATCCTGAAGACCATCGCGGAAGTCCCGACCGACGCCAAGGCAGCCGCGGCCTAAGCGATCCACGATATGACCCCCGGGGTGCCCGGGCTGCAAAGCTGATCCGCCAAGGCGAAACCGCCTTGGCGGATCATTGCGTTTTGATGACACGGGGTCTTGATGAGATTGATTCAAATACGCCGATTCAAGACCGTTTCCCTGCGTTGTGAAGCGCGCTAGACAGCGGCGTGGCCTGCCGGGGATGCGGCATTGTTTGAGGGATTTTACAAAGTCAGGTTTCAGCTTGGCGCTGCGGTCGGCCGCAGCGTCATGTATGCGCGCGACGGCAGGATGCTGGGCGGCAATTCGGCCTTCGCTCATATTGGCACGTACGAAAAGCGGGACGATGGCGTCGACATCGTGATCCAGACCGTCCGCCACAACCCGGACCCGAATTACCGCGCGATGGCCGGCACCGACGATGCCACCCTGCTGGCGAAGGGCAGGGCTGACGGAGACCTCTATCGTTTCGAAGGGGGCCTGAAGGAATTGCCCGGCGTGGCGTTTCACTCGGTGATGACGCCGATCGAGCAGGACGCCGTACCGATCGCCGGCGGCGTCGGCAAGGATGGCATCGTCAACGGCCTCTATTCCATTCACACCCGCATGCTTGACGGTGTCGAGGGCGGCCTGACCGGCGTCATGTTGCTTAATGCAGGCCGCATCCTGGGCGGCGATGCCTCGTTCTATTATCTCGGCACCTACACCTCGGAGAATGGCCGCTGGAAGGGCCAGATCCTCAATCAGGAGCACACGCCGGCCATGGGAGATAACCCCATCTTCGGCGGCCACGAAGTTGGCATCGGCTTTTCCGGCACCTGCGACAAGGAGGGCGCGATGCTTGAGGCGACCGCGCTCGCCGGCAAGCGCAGCCTTCGCATGACCGCGGTGCTGAAGCTGATGCACCAAGTGTAGCGACGATGAGCGATACCGTGCGCGTGCTCTCGACGCTGGCTTTGAAGGGCGCCGTGCACGGCCTGGCTGGCCGGTATCAAACGGCCGGCGGCGCGCGTATCGATGCCGATTTCGCTCCGACATTGGCGCTGTTGGAGCGGTTGCGCACCGGAGAGGCGGCCGACGTCGTGATCCTGACCCGCGAGGGGTTGGACGAGGTCGTCCGCGACGGGCGGGTGGTCGCTGAAAGTTGCGTGGATCTGGCCCGCTCCTGGGTTGGCATCGCCGTGAGAGTCGGCGCGACCCATCCGGATATCTCAACCGAGGCGGCGTTGTGTGCGGCACTGCTTGGTGCCCGCTCCGTGGCCTATTCGCGGCTCGGCGCCAGCGGCATTCTGTTCGCAAAGCTGATCGAGCGCCTCGGCATTGCCGCCGACATCAATGCAAAGGCGCAGATCATCCAACAGGGATTTACCGCCGAGCGGCTCGCCAGCGGCGAGGCCGATCTCGCGGTCCAGCAGATCAGCGAGTTGAAGCAGGTTGGGGGGATCGAGGTGGTTGGGCCTATTCCATACGAACTGCAAACGCCTGCGGTATTCTCCGCGGGGCGAATGGCGGCGACGCACAGGCCGGCCGAGACAGACCGGTTGCTGCGGTTTCTCGCCTCGCCCGAGGCCGCGCCGGCGTTGCGCGAGAGCGGGCTGGAACCTTGAATTTCAGGGCGTCTCGACGCAACCTGCGCTTTATGAAGAGGGCGCTCCAAGGCCTGCTGATCGTCGTCGTCGCTGCGGCCCTGGCGCAGGGCCCGGCCCATGCGCAGTCGGCCGATCTCGTGCTGTGCGACCGTGTTGCGGCCGATCCCGCCGACCCCGACAAACCGGCCGACGCGAAGGGCGTGGCCGATGTCGCGGCCTCCGACATCGCCACCGCCATCAAGTTCTGCAAGAGCGCGGCGAGTTCGTCGCGCCGGGCGATGTACCAACTCGGGCGGGCCTATGCTGCCAATCGCCAGATGCCGGAAGCGCTGGCGGCCTGGCGCAAGGCGGCCGACAAGGGCTCGACCTCGGCCATGGTCGAACTCGGCGTGCTCTATGGGACCGGCGCGGGCGTCACGCGCGACGAGGCGCAGGCGCGCAAACTGTTCGAACGCGCGGCCCGGGCCGGCAATCCGCGCGGCGTCAGTAACCTCGCTGCCCTCGGCGGCGGAGCAGCCTCCGATCCGGCGCGTGGGCGCGAACTGCTGTCGAAGGCCGCCGAGACCAATGCCGAGGCGCAGTATCAACTCGGCATGATGCTGGCCGAAGGCAATGGCGGGGCCAGGGACGACACGGCGGCCCGCGCGCTGTTCGAGAAAGCGGCGGGGCAAAATCATCCCGGCGCGCTGGAGCGGATGGGCGCGTTCGCGCAGGAAGGCCGCGGTGGACCAAAGGATTCCGACGCCGCCAAAGCCTACTATCAGCGCGCCGCCGCCCTTGGCGATGAGGATGCGAAGAAAGCGCTCGAGCGGCTTCGCTGTCCCTACACGATCAAGGACAAGCGCGGCAACGTGGTGACGAATTTGTGCTTCTGAGACGCCCGACGATCAATCCCTGATCAGGACGACGCCGGCAATCAGCAGCACGGCGCCTGCCAGCCGCGCGGCGCCGATCGGATGCGGCGTCAAGCCGAACGCGCCGAAATGATCCAGCGTAACCGCGGCGAGCACCTGGCCGGCGATGACAAGCGCAAACAGCGTCGCCGCGCCGAGCGAGGGTAGCAGCAGGATTGCCAGCAGGATGAAGGCGCCGCCGAACACGCCGCCGGACCAAGCGTACCAGGGCGCATCGGCCATTGTTTTCCAGGAGGGCACGCGTTCACCGAGCGCGATCACGGCAACGATCATGGTGATGAGGCCGCCAGCATAGCTGACCAATCCCGCCCAGGCTGGCGAACCCAGCGCCGTGCGCAGGCTGCCGTTGAGCGCCTGTTGGGTGACGACGCTGACACCCGCGCCGAGCGCGAGGAGATAGAGGAAGAAATGTTGCACCGGGGCCCCCATCCATTCTGCGCCGGCAGAGCGATCCGGCATCGCAAGGTCAGAGACAACGCGAATAGTCGGACCGGAACAAGTGGGCGTGCTGCCCAATTATGGCAGGAGGGGCTCGTCAACAAGTGGACGAATCCGATGATCCGAAAACTGCAATCGGGCGAATACCGGCTCTATTCCCGCAAAATAAACCCGAAAACGGGCAGGCGCCGTAACCTTGGAACCTTCAAATCCCGCGCGGCGGCGGAAAAGCACGAACGCGCCGTGCAGTATTTCAAGCGGCATTGAACCTGCGTTAAAACGCGGCTGGTTCCGGGCTTCCGGCGGTGCTATGCCGCCCCGCGAGACAATTCCATAGTGCGGGACATCTTCGTTGCTGAACGGGCTCTACAAGGTCGAGTATGGCGTGAACGACGCGTTCGGCCGCAGCATCATGTGCATGCACAATGGCAAGCTGCTGGGCGGCAATTCGGCCTTTGCCCATCTCGGCACCTATCAGGAGAGCGGCGGGGAGATTGTCGGCGAAGTCATCACCCAGCGCCACAATGACGATCCCTACTACAAGCCGCTGATGGACACCGACGTCGCCGCCATCAGCGTGCGGGGCAGGCTGCAAGGCAACAAGATTCGTTTTGAAGGCAGCGCCGCGCCGCGGCCCGGCGCCTTGTTCTGGGCCGAACTGACGCGGCTCGACGACGAGGCGCTGCCGCCGGTCGGCGCGGTCGGGCAGGGCGGCATTATCAACGGGCTCTATTCCATCCAGTTTCGCGCGCTCGACGGAGTCAAAGCCGGCTTGTCGGGCGTCATGCTGCTGCTGAACGGCCGCATCCTCGGCGGCGACGCTTTTTTCTATTACCTCGGCGCCTATTCCTCGGCCGACGGCCGCTGGAAGGGCGAGATCCTCAACCAGGAGCACACGCCGGCGAAAGGCGAAAACCCCGTGTTCGGCGGCCATGAGGTCGGCATCGGCTTTACCGGCACCTGCAACGAGGCGGGTGCTGAACTCGAAGCCATTGCACTCGCAGGCAAGCGCAGCCTGCGGCTGGCCGCCACGCTGAAACTGATGCGGCCGGCGTAGCGCATCTTCCAGGCCCAGGATGGCTGCGAGAGAAGCGGCGCGGATCACGACACGAAAAAAGTCATCGTACCACACGCTCGAACGTGTCGGCACTGGTGATGATCGAGCGCCACCAGTTCAGCTTTTCGATTCTGCCGGGCGCGCCTTCCTCCGCCGCCTTGATCGCGGCATCCGCGACCACGAACCACATTGTCTCCATTTTTCCGTCTCGCACGAGTCCGGTATAGGAGACCGCGGCATCGCCCGCAGGCGTCTTGCCGCCCGCGACGAAGCTGATGCAATCGCCCTGGTGAATACCGACGACCGGGATTTCCTGCCCGTAGAAGCCGCTGTCCCTGAGCGCCGTCTTGAACGTGCCGGCAATCCGGTGGTTGGCATCGTCGGTAATATCGACGGTTGAACCGTATTGATTGCGCCACTTGCCTTTCCAGTTCATTGGGAACTCCCTCAGAGCTTGTTGCGGCTAACGGTTGCACGCCCAGAGATGGTCCCGATGAAAAAGGGATGGAAGCTGACGCCGTGCGCGCAGATTTCAGGCGCGCTTTCGCCGCGCGAAAAACCACGCGGCAATGGCGACGGGTGCGCCAACGGCGATCCAGGAAAAATAGCGGCCGGCGCCTTCGGAGAGCAGCGCCGTCAATAGCCCCGCAATCGAGAGCACGCCGAGCAGGAGCGGGCCACCATACACGGTCCACCAATTGCCGCTCGATCGGGATTTGCGTGCAGCAGTCATTTGGACGGCTGCAACAAAGGCTGCCCCGCGATGGCGTGGCTGCGATGCTTGCGGCGCTTGACGATCCACAGATAGAGCCCGCTGCCGATCACGACGATCGTCATGATATCGAGCAGCGCCCAGATGATCTTCAGCGGCATGCCGCCATAGTCGCCGAAATGCAGCGGCTGCGAAACCAATAGCGCCTTGAGATAGACGGGAAGGTCGCGCGCATCGGATACTTCTCCGGTTTCGCCATCCAGCAGCACCGGCTTGAGCAGCCGCGACGTCAGCGGCGTGTCGCCGCGCATGAAGACAGCGAAGTGATGCGAACTCGTAAAGGGCGTGCCTGGAAAGGCGACGAACGAGACATTCATGTCGGGCGCGGCTTTGCGTGCTTTCTCGAGCGTTGCATCAAGCGAAGCGAGATGTACCGGCGGCGGCTTGCCGGCATAGGGCTTGACCATGTCTGCGAGTTCATTGGCTTTCCACTGGCCGAGCATTACCTCGGCCAGTGTATTGATGACGCCGGTGGCGCCGACCACCAGCGCCCAGGCGATGGTTATGGCGCCCAAGAGATTGTGCCAGTCGAACCAGGCAATGCGGCGCGACTTGTCCCTCAGCGTGCCAAAGCTCAGGCGGCGCGTGAACGGCCAGTACAGTACGACGCCGGAGATGATCGCGACCAGGAACAGGAATCCCATCGCGCCGAGGAACAGCTTGCCGGGCTGGCCCGCAAACATATCGACGTGGAGTTTTAAGAAGATCAGCATCGGGCCGCCGCCGACCGAGCCGAGCGGCTTGGCGGTGTGGGCGTCGTACGCCCGCAGCGTCGCCGCATCCGGATCGCCATCGACCTTGTTGTTGGTGAAGGCGATCACCGTATTCGGTTCGTCCTTGTCCCACAAAATGTACTGCAGCACGCGGCCGGGATCGTTCGCCAGCGCCGTGCGGGCGATCTCGTCGATGCTCCGCTTCACTGCGCCCGGCTGGGCGATCTCGGGCTTTGGATCGTAGCCGAGCAGTTCATCGATCTCATGATGGAAGATCAGCGGCAGGCCGGTGACGCACAACAGCAGCAGGAACAGCGTCGATATCAGGCTGCTCCAGGTATGGACCACCGACCAGATGCGAACGGTTCTGGCTTTCAGTGTTGCCTCCTGCCGACTATGCCCGCGCTACCATTTGTACGACAGGCTCGCCGTCGCCCGGCGCCGGTCGCCATAGAAGCAGGCGTTCGCCGAAGAACAGTTCGCCACATAGATCGTATCGGCGACGTTGATGACATTGAGCGCCGCGCGCCAGTTTTTCTGCCATTCGTAGTGGACGGTGATGTCGCCGAGCACGACGGAGGGAACCGGCATCGTGTTGATGTTGTCGGCAAAGGAACCGCCGATATAGCGCACGCCGCCACCGAGGCCGAACCCGGTCAATGGACCGCTCTGGAAGGTGTAGTCAACCCAGCCCGAGGTGAGTGTCCGGGGCGTGGCGGTCGGGACTTTGCCGATCAGCGCCGGATTCAGATCCTTGCTGACGAACATATCGTAGGTCGTGAACGCGCCCACCAGCTTGAGTCCAGGCATCGGATTGGCGACGGCCTCGAGCTCGAAGCCGCGCGACGTGACTTCGCCGTTCTGGGTCGGTAGCAACACGTTGTTCGGATCGGTCGTCAGTGCATTCTGTCGTTTCAAATCAAACCACGCAAAGCCAAAGTGACCATTGAAGCCGTTTGGCTGGAATTTGAGGCCTACTTCAGTTTGTTGGCCGGTCTCCGGCAGCAGTAGCTGACCGGAATTGAGGCCGATGACCGGATTGTAGCTGGTGGCGTAGGAGACGTAGGGCGCAAGGCCAGAATCGAAATTGTAGATCAGTCCGGCACGCCCACTGAACTGGCTGTCTTCGCGGCTCTGGCCGGTCCCAATGTGGTTGTCGTTGTTGGTTGCAACCCAGTCGTTGCGGCCGCTCAGCACCAGGGTAAAGCGATCAAGTTTGATCTGATCCTGCAAATAGAAACCCAGTTGTTTCTGGGTCACCGTCGCGTCCGTAAGTGTGGAGCCGCTGAAGGGCGCATTGAAGCCGTAAACCGGATTCAACAGATTAAGTGAGGGAGCACCGCCAAACCCCTGCCAGTCGTCGATCTTGTAATGCTTGAGGTCGAGGCCGAATAGCGCGGTGTGGCGCAGAATGCCGGTGTTGAAGCGGTATTCGAGCTGACTGTCGAGATTGGCCTGATTGGCGATGCCATGGGTGAGGAAGTAGCCGCGCGACAGAGACGCTGTAGCGGGCATCCCACCGTCGTAACCCAGACCAAACAGCGTCGAGAGGGTGACGTCGACATGAGCGAAGCGGGCGTTTTGCCGGAAGGTCACGTCGTCGGATACGTGGCGCTCGAACTGGTAGCCCAGCATTTCCTGCTCGCGCGTGAACCGATCGACGCCGGGATCGCTGGCGAATAGCTTGGTAGGTATCCGGCCGAAAGGCGCGTTAACCACGGTGCCGATATACGGCAGGAAGTTCTCGCTGCGAGTCTCTAACTTCGAAGCCGACGCCAGCACGGTGAATGTCGTATCGGCATCGGGCTTCCAGGTCAGCGACGGCGCGATGAAGTAGTTATTGTTGGGCGTGAAATCGACCTGGGTGCCGCCGTTTTGGATCTGGCCGACCACACGGTAGAACAGCTTGCCGTTTTCAGGCGCGGTTGCGACGGGGCCGCCGAAATCAAATCCCAGATAGGCATTGCCGAAATTATTGACGCCGGTCTCAAGGTAGCGGATCGGCTCCGCCGGGGGCGTCTTGCTGACCGCGTTGACGATGCCGCTGGGGCTGGAGCCGCCATACAGTACGGCGGAGGGACCGCGCAGCACTTCGACGCGGGCGAGGTTGAACGGCTGCAGCTTCCAGCTTGCATAGGACGTATAGAAGAGCTGCAGGCCATCGAGAAACAGGCCGACATCGTCCGACTTGAATCCGCGGATTAGGAACCAATCGTTGCGGTTGTCCGCGCCGAATGTTCCGGCGACAACGCCCGGCGTGTAGCGCAGGATCTCGTCAAACTTGCCGGGTTTCTGGTCGCGAATTTGCTCGCTGCCGATGACCGAGAGCGACTGCGGCGTCTCCATGATCGGCGTGTTGGTTTTGGTGCCCGCCATCGAGCGGCCGGCGACGTAACCCTGGACCGCGCCGCGCGGGTTCTCGACGACGGTGGCCGCCGGTGCCTCGCGTTTCGGTTGGGGCCTTCGCGAAGCGGCCGCACTTTGCGCCGGGCGCCGGCTGCGCTGCGTCGTCGTGGCCGCGGTGCGCTTCTCTGGCGAGGTGACAACGACTGACGGGAGAGATTGCGACGCGGTGCCCGAACTCGACTGCGCGAATGTCGCCTGCGGCCACAACACCAATACGGACGCGGTCGCCGACGCGGCGACCCCCAAAAAATCACGAGACTTCAAAGCGTCACCCCAAACCTGCGAGCACTTGTCGCGCTTTCAGGAAAACTTGGCAGCGCAACCCCAGTGGGACGCATAACGCGAGGGACGTTGATTCCTCTAATGGAAAGGTTCTTAGAGTCACTCTTAGAAAGTTTCCAGGAATGCGTACGATGGATTGTTCTCTACGGTATCGACGCGCGGTGCTTGTGAACTTGGTCCCTTTGATGCGGAAATGTCGGTTCCTCCATGGCGGGCAAAATTCGTTTTAAAAAATGCTGCGGGATTTCGGAACGAGCGTTCTGCTCGGGCATTGATAATTTGAGTTGATAGCTGAGGAAGGAAAACACCAACCAAAGGCGTCAGCTCAAAATGCCCCGTCGGTTATTGCGATTGACCGGCGGGGTCTTTATTTGGCCAATGCCGTTTGACGCACGGCCCAGAGGCCACACAGCAATAGGCAATAATCGGTTCCCGCCTCCCCATCAGGCTAGTTCCCGAACGCGATCAGAACTCCCAGATTGGATTCAACCGATCCAGGAGTTCATGCCATGCCCGACCCGACCGCAGCCATCCTTCCCGCATTATCCGCCGCCCTTGCCGATATCGTTGCCCGGACAAAATCCGCGATCGTCTCGGTGCACTCGCACCGCTCGCGAGCCTCCGGCTTCATCTGGAAACCCGGTTTGATCGTGACGGCCGACGAGGCATTGGCCGACGAAGGCGAAGTCTCGGTCAAGCTTGCCGATGGAACGGTGGGGCCGGCCAGCATCGCGGGGCGCGATCACACCACCGACATCGCGCTGCTGCGGTTCGATACCGGGAATGCTGCCCCGGTCGCGCTTTCACCCGTCGTTCCGGAGCTCGGCTCGCTGTCGGTCGTGGTCGCCGCTGAGCACGGCGTTCCCACCGCGGCGCTGGGCACGGTATCGCTGGTTGGCGGAAGCTGGCGAAGCCTTCGCGGCGGCGAGATTGACGCCCGGATCGAACTCGGCGTGCGGCTGCGACACAACCACGAGGGGGGCCTCGCGCTCACTGCCTCCGGCGACGCGATTGGCATGGCTGTTCAGGGGGTGCGGCGTGTTCTTGTCATTCCGAGCGCGACGATCGGCCGCGTCGCGGGCAGGCTTGAAACCCATGGCCGGATCGCGCGGGGCTATCTCGGAGTTGGGCTGCAGCCCGTCAAGCTCGATGATGGTATCGGCGCGATGGTGATGAGTGTCGATCAATCAGGTCCGTCGGCCGCCGCCGGCATCCGGCAAGGCGATATTATCGTCGGCTGGAACGGCGAGAAGATCTCCGGTGTGCGTTCGTTGTTAAGAGCGCTCGGGCCGGACAGCGTCGGCTCGGTCGTTGACGTCGAGATTCGGCGCGGCGGCGAACCGGTGCGGGTCAAGCTCACGATCGGCGAAAGGGCGGACGCGTGAGCGAGGAGGCTTCACAAGTTGTCGTGGTCGCCATCGAGATTTCCGATCCCGCGCTGGCGGACCGGCTGGCGTCGCTGCTCGGCGGCGTTAGCGGCATCCGCCTGGCGACAGCGGGGGAGGCAGCCGCGGTCGCGCTCGTGTCACGTGAGGCGCACACCGCGCGTGAGCCGGCTGACATCGAACTTACGCCGCGCGAACGCGACGTGCTGGTGCTGATGGCCGAAGGCGCTTCGAACAAGGCTATTGCGAGACAACTTGGAATATCCGTTCACACGGCCAAATTCCACGTCGGATCACTGCTCGACAAGCTCGACGCCACCGGCCGCACCGACGCTGTGGCGCACGCCGCGCGACGCGGCGTGATCAACTTGTAACGCCGCGCCCGCCAGCCGCATCTCGCCTTATCCGCGGCCCTTGTTGGCAGCGTGATCCTTCAACTGTTCGGTTTGGATCCACTTGCTGTCCTGGCCTCGATCACGCGAATGCTCGGTCTTGTCGCGGTTTGAGAGCACCATGTTTTCGCCGATCAGCTTATCCTGTGCTTCGGTCATGGCGCCGGTACCTGCGCCTTTACCCTTCGCTCCAGGCCCGAGATGCTTGCCGTCTCCGTGTGCTCCACGTGTCATGTTTTTTATCCCTGTGGTTTTTGGGGCTTGTGGCCCGGCTGCCCCGGATGATTGTGTTTGTTGTGCTGGCTTTCCTGATTGAGGCCGGCGCGGCTCACCGGAAATTCCGATTGGCGTCCACCGCGTTTGGCGATTTTTGCGGGACCGTCGTGCTGCGTGCGTATAGTCTCCTCCTCGATCTGTCTCGCATCGGGAACATCAGGCTTGCTTTCAAGGATGCGCAGTTGTTGCTCATGCGTCTTCCTTCCCTGCAGCGCCATTTTCCGCGGGCCGCTGTCCCGATCGTTTTGCGGCGGTCCGCGGCGTCGGTCGCGAACTTCTGCCTTATTGATGCCGCCCTGCGGATTGGTGTCGTTCTCGATATCGCCCTCGAAGGTGTTGGCGCCTTCGAACTCCTCCAACTCGTCCGGCGAGACTCCCGCCATCGTCACGCCCTTCGACCCGCCGATCAGCGGGTTGCGAGCGAGGTCTACGTTGGTCGGCCTGTTCAGTTTCACATGCTTGGTGCTCATGACGCGCTCTTCGAAGCTGGATGGCTGCCACCGCCGTGCCGGCGTTGGCCGCCTTTTCGGTCCGGATGATGGGTATGATGAGTGTCGTGTTCACCGCCGCCGCCGGACACTTTGCTGTGCCGGCGCTGTGGATCATCGGCCGGCGGTTTGTTGATGTGAAGTGGCTCCCTGGCGTTCTCGTGGGAAGCGCCCGGGCCGCCCTGGCGAATGCTCGCCGGCGTCTTTGTTGAAGTCGACATGGCCCCGCTCCCTGACTAGCGATCCTGCTGATAGCCCTGATGCGTGGTGTTCTGCGCGGTATTACCGGGCTGTCCCTGCTCTCGGGGATTTTCGATGTGGCCGCGGCTTTTCTTGACCTGATGCGCATTGCCGGTTTTAGGATCACCAGTACCCTTGTGGCTTTGATTGTCCGGCGGCACAGGCGGAGGCTTGGTCATGGCTGTCTCCGTTGTTGCTTTTGAGAAACAACGCGCGGTGAACGCCAGGGTTCTTCTCGATTTGCGGAACCGCGATCACATGCCGCATCAGGCAGCCGAGGAAACCTGATTATCGGCGGGCCACAACCTCTGGACCTCTTCAGGAAGTGCGTGTCGGACCTTTTCGACCTGATGAGGATCGACATGATGATTCAGCACCCGAAACACCGCGCGCACTGCATCATCGGCGCCGACGGGTTTCACGGAACTCAGTTCAGCCGAAACGATGGAGAGAAATTCGTCTGCCGATCGCCATGCTTTCGGCGTTTCACTGGGGCGCCATTGGTCATAGTAGGTGCCGCGCACCAACAGCGGGAGCTGCGCGCCAAGATGTGCGGCGAGATTAACCGGAACCCGGTCGCGAATGGTTCGCAGCACTGCGCCCAGTACATGCCATGCCAGCTTCCGATCGCGCGGTAACGTTGCCATCATTTCGTCCAACCAGGTGTTGGTGATTTGCAGGGTTCTGTCGAACACTTCGAGACCTGTTGCACTCATGGAACTGATCCGTCGTTCAATTGGACATGACGGAATAACGAGGCTTGCACGGATCGGTTCGCAACGCTTGCAGGTTTTGCCGCGGCCGTGTGACTTCGATCAACAGGTGCAGATAGGATTGCGGCCGTGCGTGCAGGGGGAAGGCGGTTGCCGGCATCTTGATCAACGCCTAAGGGTTGCGTGATTACTTTCCGGAGGGTGGTTCGCAACCGCTTCCACCAGCCCTCCAGATGTCCTAAGCAGCGGCCGAAACGATTTCCTCCCTCAGGGCCCAATGATCCGTCTCGATAACGTCAGCAAGCAAGTCGGCCACCAGATCCTCTTCATCGAAGCCTCCGCGGCCCTTCAGAAGGGCGAGAAGATCGGCCTGGTCGGCCCGAACGGCGCGGGCAAGACCACGCTTTTCCGGATGATCTCGGGCCAGGAGCTGCCCGACGAGGGCCAGGTCTCGCTCGATCGGGGGATTACCATCGGCTATTTCAGCCAGGACGTCGGCGAGATGTCGGGCCGCAGCGCCGTGGCCGAGGTGATGGACGGCGCCGGGCCTGTCAGCGTCGTGGCAAACGAGCTCAGGGAGCTCGAGGCCGCGATGGCCGATCCGGATCGCGCCGACGAGATGGAAGATATCATCGCGCGCTACGGCGAGGTGCAGCACCGCTTCGAAGAGCTCGACGGCTATGCGCTTGACGGCCGGGCCCGCGAGGCGTTGTCGGGCTTGGGCTTCAGCCAGGAGATGATGGAGGGCGACGTCGGCGCGCTTTCGGGCGGCTGGAAGATGCGGGTGGCGCTGGCGCGCATTCTGCTGATGCGGCCTGACGTGATGCTGCTGGACGAGCCCAGCAACCATCTCGATCTCGAGAGCCTGATCTGGCTGGAACAGTTTTTGAAGGGATACGAAGGCGCACTATTGATGACCTCGCATGACCGCGAGTTCATCAACCGCATCATCAACAAGGTGGTCGAGATCGATGGCGGCACGCTTTCGACCTATTCCGGCAATTACGAATTCTACGAGCAGCAGCGCGCGCTGAACGAAAAGCAGCAGCAAGCCCAGTTCGAGCGCCAGCAGGCGATGCTGGCCAAGGAAATCAAGTTCATCGAACGCTTCAAGGCGCGCGCTTCCCACGCCGCGCAGGTGCAGAGCCGGGTGAAAAAGCTCGACAAGATCGAGCGCGTCGAGCCGCCGAAGCGCCGCCAGACGGTCGCGTTCGAATTCCTGCCGGCGCCGCGCTCGGGCGAGGACGTCGTCAGCCTGAAGAACGTCCACAAGGGCTATGGCAGCCGCACCATCTATCAGGGGCTCGATTTCATGATCCGCCGCAAGGAGCGGTGGTGCGTGATGGGCGTCAACGGCGCGGGCAAGTCGACGCTGTTGAAGCTGGTGGCAGGCTCGACCGAGCCCGACGACGGCACGGTCGCCGTCGGCGGCAGCGTCAAGATGGGCTACTTCGCCCAGCACGCCATGGATCTGCTCGACGGCGAGCGCACGGTGTTTCAGTCGCTGGAGGATTCCTTCCCGCAGGCGGGCCAGGGCTCGCTCCGCGCGCTTGCAGGCTGCTTCGGCTTTTCCGGCGACGATGTCGAGAAGAGGTGCCGCGTGCTTTCAGGCGGCGAGAAGGCGCGGCTGGTGATGGCAAAAATGCTCTATGACCCGCCGAATTTCCTGGTGCTGGACGAGCCGACCAACCATCTGGACCTCGCGACCAAGGAAATGCTGATCAACGCGCTCTCGGAGTTCGAGGGCACCATGCTGTTCGTCTCCCACGACCGGCATTTCCTGGCCGCGCTCTCCAATCGCTTGCTGGAACTGACGCCGGAGGGCATCCACCAGTTTGGCGGCGGTTACACCGAATATGTCGCACGCACCGGACAGGAAGCGCCGGGATTGCGGAGCTGAAGCCGTAGCCCGGATGGAGCGAAGCGCAATCCGGGCTACGAACACTATTTGCGTGTGAGCGGCGCGATCACCTCGATCTCATTGGTCCAGATGCCGCCGGAATAGTTTTGCGGCAGCCGCGCAAACTGTTCAGGCGAATCTATTCCGGTCGAGAACTCGCCGCCGCGGTACGGGCCGAGCACGAAGACCTCGCTGTTGGCGGATTTCATGCGGTTGAGGAAACGGTCGGGCCAGCCCCATAGCCAAGGCGCCGCATTGACCGGAACCAGTAGCATCGCGTTGCGGCAGGCTCCCGGCACAATGCCGCTCCAGCCGTAGCCGATGTAGCCGAGCAGGCAGCGCTTGATCGCGCCACGCGAGATCGTCCTGATATCGCTCGCGCGCTGGCGCACGATCTCCACCGGCTCGTCGCCACCATAGACCATGATCTGCGCCCGGCGTTCGGCGGGAAGCTTGTTCAGCACGGCTGCGAGCTTCTCGCCCTCGGACGGGTCTCGGCTCTTCACATTGATCAATAGCCGCGCTTGCGGAAAGGTTGCCAGCACCTCGTCGAGCGTCGGCATCAGGCCGATGCCCTTGCCGCGAAACGGAAAGGTCTTGCCGCCATCGGCGGTATAGCCATGGCCAATGTCGAGCTTTTTCAAATAGGCCATGGAGTGTTCGCGCGTGACGCCGCTTCCGTCGGTGCGGCAATCCAGCGTCCAGTCGTGAAACACCGCGAATTCGCCGTCGGTGGTCGGATGAACGTCGAGCTCGACGACATCGGCGCCGGCCGCAAAGCCGGCTCGCATCGAACTTATCGTATTCTCCAGATACTCGTGACTAGACGGCAGCATGCGCGCCGCGGTGCAAGTGTCGTTCTTCAACTCGCGTTCGTCAAAGCGCTGGGCAATGCCGCGATGCGCGAGCAGGACGGGGTTGCCCTCCCGATGGGCGGCGAGGTGATTGGTGTTGTTGATGTAGATGGCTGCGGCGAAGACGATCGCCGCCGCGGAATATTTGAGTTTCTTGTTCAAGCTTGCCCCCGCGTAGAGGACGCATTCGCTAGGCAGCATTTCTGTTCGATTTGCGGCGGAGGACAGGGAAAGCCGAAACGCATGGCGCTACAACTTGCGGGCGGCTTGTCGGTGTGGAACTCGCCCGTTACGCTGCCGCATAACGGGGAGCGAGACGGGATGAAACAGCTCAGGATCGGCGATATCACCATCGACGCTGTCATTGAGCGCGAGGGGCCGTGGCGTCGGCCGCAGGATTTCTTTCCGGCTTATGACGATGCCGTCTTCAAGCATCACCTCACCGGCATGGAGCCCGAGGTGTTCGACGCAGGCCTGGGCATGATGGTGATCACCTACCAGACGTTTGTGGTCCGCACGCCGCGCCACATCATCCTGGTCGACACCTGCACCGGCGAGGACAAGGGCCATCCGCCGCCGTTCGATTTTCCCGGCAAGGAGCGCTGGCGCAACGAGCTGTTTGCGCTCGGCATATCCTACGAACAGGTCGACTACGTGTTCTGCACCCATCTGCACATCGACCATACCGGCTGGAATACCACGCTGCGCGACGGACGCTGGGTACCGACGTTTCCCAATGCGAAGTACATATTCCATAAGCGGGAATATGCCGCGTGGGAGGCGGAAAATGCCAAGGGAGCCAACCCGCCCGGGACGGTCTTTCGCGACAATTGCCTGCCGATCGTCGAGGCCGGGCAGGCGGTCCTGGTTGACGACGATTACGCGCTCGACGATACCGTTACACTGACGCCGACGCCTGGGCATTCGCCCTGTCACTGCTGCGTCAACATCCTCTCGAAGGGCAAGCGCGCGGTGGTGGCCGGCGACCTCATGCATCACGTCATCCAGTGCCGCGAGCCGGAATGGTCGGCAAAGCCGGATTGGGACGCGAGGCAGTCCGCGATCTCGCGGCGGAAATTCTTTGCGTCCGTCGCCGGCACCGACACGCTGATCTTGCCCGTCCATTTCCCCGCGCCCACCGCCGGGCTGATTACCGCGGATGGCGACCGCTTCGATTATCGTTTCAAAAGGGATTGACCAATGGGAATGCAACGGACCGACGGAATGCAACGGATGGATTTCGAGACGCTGGTTCATACCCGCAAGAGCGTCCGCGGGTTCACCAGGGAGCCGGTTTCCCGCGCCGTTATCGAGGACATCATCGAGGTCGCCAAGCGCGCGCCGTCGTCGATGAACACCCAGCCCTGGCATATCCACGTTCTGACCGGCGAGCCGCTGGAGGAGGTGCGCCGTCGCAACATGGAGGAGATGATCGCGGGTGCCAGCCCCAAGCGCGACATTATCAGTCACGGCGAATATCAGGGCGTGCATCGCGGTCGGCAGGTCGATATCGCGAAAAAGCTGTTCGCCGTGATGGGGATCGCGCGCGACGACAAGCCGATGCGGCAGGACTGGGTGCTGCGCGGCTTCCGGCAGTTCGACGCGCCGGTCTCGCTGGTCCTGACCTATGACAAGGTTCTCGATCCCGGCGCGGTGTGCCACTTCGACCTCGGCGCGCTCTGCTACGGCATCGTGCTTGCTGCCTGGGACCGCGGCCTTGGCAGCGTCATCAACGGGCAGGGCGTCATGCGCTCGGACATCGTGCGCGAGGTCGCGAATATCCCGGAGGACGAGGTCATCATGACCTGCGTCGCGATGGGCTATCCCGACCACAGCTTTCCCGCCAATGCGGTGCGGTCGGATCGCGAGCCCAATGGCGATTTCGTGCGTTATGTTGGCTTCGCGGACTGAGGGTTTTGACGATGAGTACCGATGAGGAGACCGCCTTGATCCGCGAGACGGTCGCGAAATTCGTCGACCGCGAACTGATTCCGCTCGAGCCGCATTACTTGAAGTCCAAGTTGCCGGGCTCCGATCATCCGGAACTGACCGCCGAGCAGAAGCATCGGCTGCGGACGGTCTCGAAGGAGCTGGGATTGTGGGGTCTCGATGCCCCCGAAGATCTTGGCGGCCACGATCTGCCGACCCGCACCATGGCAGCGGTCCACGAGGAACTCGGCCGTACCTGCGTGCCTTTCGTGTTGCCGCCGGACTCGCCGAACCTGCGCATGCTGCAGGCAGCCGGCACCGAGGCGCAGAAGCGGAAATACATGCAGCCCTATATAGAGGGACGCATGGTGTCGGCGATCGCAATTTCCGAACCGGGGGCCGGCGGCGATCCGGCCGCGATGAAGACGCGGGCAGTGCGCGACGGCGATCAATGGGTGCTCAACGGCCGCAAGATCTGGATCAGCAATGCGCGCGCCGCCGATTTCATCATCGTCATGGCCCGCGTCGGCAGCGATGCGCGGCAGGGTGGCATCACCTCCTTCATTGTCGAGAAGGACACGCCCGGCTTCGTCATCGAGCGTGAAATCCTGATGCTCGGCGGCGGCTCGACCTATGAAATCGTGTTCGAGGATTGCCGTATCCCGGCCGACTCCGTGCTCGGCGAAATCGGCAAGGGCTATGCGCCGATGCAGCTCCGGCTGCGCACGCGGCGGCTTGAGATGGGGTCGACCTGCATCGGCATCGCCAGGCGGGCACTCGACATGCTGTGCGAACACGCCAGGCAGCGCGAGACGTTCGGCGTCAAGCTCGCCGATCGCCAGGCGATCCAGTGGTGGATCGCCGATATCTCGACGCGCATGCATGCCTGCCGGCTGATGGTGCGCGATGCCGCCGACAAGACCGACCGCGGCGAGGACGTCCGCCACGAAGCCTCGATGATCAAGGTGTTCGCGACCGAGATGGCCTATGAGGCCTGCGATCATGCCATGCAGACACTCGGTGCGCTCGGCATGACGCTGGAACTGCCGCTCAACGCGCTCTGGCAGAAGGCGCGCCTGATGCGGATGTACGAGGGACCGAGCGAGGTCCACCGCCAGTCGATCGCGCGCCGCGTGCTCGGGCTGCGCGGCTAAAATGCTCGAGCGGATCGGCTAGAGCGTTTTCCAGCGAAGTGGAAACCGGTTCGCGTTAAGAAAACGCGTCAAAACAAAAATCTAGAGCCCCGTTCCGATTCTATCGGAACGGAAAAGGCTCTAGGCTTCTCCGGCCGTTCCGATATTCGGATCAAGCCGCACGCACCTCCGAGAGGAAGCGGTTGACCTGTCCGGCGAGATCCTTTGACTGCGAGGACAATTGCTCGGCTGCGCCAAGCACCTGATTGGCGGCGGCGCCGGTGTCGTCGGCGGCCTTCTGGACGCCCGTGATGTTGGAATTGACCTCCTGGGTGCCGCGCGCGGCTTCCTGCACGCTGCGGGAGATTTCCTTGGTCGCGGAGCCCTGTTCCTCGATCGCGGCCGCAATCGCGGTGCCGATCTGGTCGATCTCGGCGATCACGTTGGCGACGTTCTGGATCGCCGTTACGGTCTGGTCGCTCGCCGCCTGTATAGCGGCGATCTGTTCGGAGATTTCGGTGGTGGCCTTGGCGGTCTGGCCGGCCAGCGATTTGACTTCGGAGGCGACGACGGCAAAGCCGCGGCCGGCATCGCCGGCGCGCGCGGCTTCGATGGTCGCGTTCAGCGCCAAGAGGTTGGTCTGCGCGGCAATGCTCTGGATCAGCGTCACGACGTCGCCGATCTTCTGCGCGCCGTCGGCGAGCGAGCGGGCGGTGTCGCCGGTGCGCCGGGCATTGTCGACCGCGCGGGCGGCGATTTCGGTCGATTGCGCGACCTGGCGGCCGATTTCCGAGATCGAGGAGGCCAGTTCCTCGGTGGCACTCGCAACCGTCTGCACGTTGGCCGAAGTCTGATCGGAAGCGGCGGCGACGATGGCCGCCTGACGGTTGGTAAGCGTGGCGGTCGATGACATCGACTGTGCGGTGTCTTCCATGATGGATGACGCCGACGACAACCCGCCGACGAGTTCGATGACCTTGGCTTCGAACACACGGGTGAGTTCGTCGAGCACCTGGGCGCGGCGCATCTTGCCGTCGCTCTCGGCGGCCTTCTCGGCGGCGAGCCGTTCCGCCTCAATCATGCTGTCCTTGAAGACGCCAACGGCAGCAGCCATCGCGCCGATCTCATCATTGCGTTCGCTGCCCGATATTTCGCTCGCAAGGTCACCGCTGGCCAGCCGCGACATCCGCGCCGTGAGATCGACGATCGGTTTGCAGACGCGGCGGCGAACCATCATGATCAGCACGGCGCTGGCGGCGACGACTGCGATGAGACCCGCGAGCGCGATCAGAAAGCTGAGACGCGCGGAGGAGTAGGCTTCGCCGAGCACCTGTTCGGCGTTGTCGTAGAAGGCATCGCGGACCGTAATGATGGACGCAAGACCGAGTTGCGTCTCCGCGTAGTAGGTCTCCATATCGTGTTCGTATTTGCCGCTGATGGCGCCATCCTTGACGAGCTTCAGCTCTTTGCCGAAGCGTTCGACATAGGCCGCGTTCATCTTGTCCAGCGCTGCGGCCACATTGGCCGGCGTAGCGGGATTGCCACGCAATTCCTGCAGCGACATCAGAATTTGATCGTTTCGCCCCTGCGAGCGGCTGATATCCATCTTCTCGGCTTCGGTAGCTACCCGGTTGGCGCCGATGAGATTCTTGTGCAGGCTGGAGTTGAGACCACCGACGTCGCGTAGCGTCCAGGCGATATTGGCGTAGCTTGCTTGCCGGTAGGCCGTGCCGTCGAGCATCGCGATCTTGCGCACCTGCTCGTCGAGCAGCGTCGTGATCGCCTTGTTGAAGACCGAGTTGTCGGAGACGATTTTCTTGGCCGCATCGCGGCGAGCTTCCGCCGGGCCGGTGAGGGCCTTGTCGATGGCCGCGCGTAGTCCGGCGAACTGGGTATTCAGGGCATCGATGCTGCTGCCGACGGCGGCACTGTCATCGATCGCGCCGGGCAGGGTCGCTTTGACCCGGTTCATCTTGTCGCGCGCCCCATCGGTGTTCTTGCGATATTTGTCGAGTTCGGCGATCAGCTTCGGATCCACGGCGGGAGGTCCGAACATGATGTTGGTGGCAAAGCCACGCTCGGGATTCATGTAGCGCGGGATGTCGCCGACCGCGCGCACCAGCTCCAGCCGGCTCTGCGCGACCGAGACCTGATCCATGGTCTGGTATTTCGAAACCGCCACATAGACGGCGAGCCCGCCGCCGACGGCGGAAAGCGAGACGATGGCAGCGGTCAGGAGGGTGCCGATTTTCATGGGATTTAGGCCATTTGCGCGGGTCAGGGCATGCGGGCCACCAGTATAGGTGGTGCTAATTAATCCGGCGTTTACAGGGGGCCCGTCACGCCGGCGCCTTGCCGTGCGTCCTTGATGCAGCGCGGGGTTGCCGCGGCTTCAGTGAGAGGCGCGAGGAAATGAAGACCATTATCATCGGCGGTACGGGCCTTATCGGCTCGAAAATGGCAAAGCGACAGCGTGCCCACCATCAAGATGCGCGATCGGTGATGAATGGTGGGCACGTCGCTAACGCGCCTTTGCCCACCCTGCGCCGCATCACTGCGTTTCTTCGGTCACGCCCTTTGTGGCGGAGCGAGGCTGGGCTGGCGCCTTGGAGCCCGTCTCCTGACAGGGCCGTTCCGTCCACGAACCGTCGGCCGCCTGCTGCTGGTAGGCCTGGCAGGAGGAGGCCGCGGGCGCCTCGGTTGCTTTCGCCGTATGCGAATGCGCGCTGGAATTTCTGGCGAGCGTCGGCGCTGCCAAGGTGAGGAGGGCGGCCGCCGAACCGAAGAAGATCGCTTGTCCTAACCGCATGGGAAATTCTCCATTCTCGAAGAGCCGACCAAGATGTTTTTTACTAAAAGGGATTGTGGAAATTTTTTGGGAATGCCCGTGGGTATGCCAGCGCTTGCTTAACGTTCTGCAAACGCCCCCGGGACCAGCTGACGCACCGCGGCACTGGATGAATTCTGTTCCCGCGCCGAGGAACCAGTTCCCTCGGCCGTGCGTTGGTATGGCATCATGCCGAAGGCAGGGCGTCCATGCGTCCGGAAAAGTCACTCTTCAATGCGGTGCTTACCCATTTTCTGATGGGCGTGACGCTTGGGCTGTCGCTGGTGCTGTTGCTCGGCCTGTTCGATGCCTTTCATGTCAGGGACCTCGTTGCCAAAAGCGGCGCACCTGTTCAGACCACGCTGATGCTGGTCACGACCTACGGGTTGATGTTCGGCATCGGCGCAGCGTTGACCGGTCTGGTGCTGACGCTGGAGGACGATAGCTGACGGCGAATGCGGGGCTACTTACTGCCGATTAGCGGCGCAGGCGGGCGATCGTGCCGGCGACGATCTGCATGGAGACACCGACAACCCATCCGGCCATGATCATCGATATCCATACCAAATGCGGATCGTGGCGCAGCACGATCACGCCGACGCAGGCGAACGCCGAGAACGCCGCGAGGAAGGTGCCGATCGCGCTGAGCAGTTCCGGCGTATCGATTTTGCCGACCCAGGTTCCATCGGCGGGCCCGCCGCTCAAGGCCGTGAGAGGATGGGGCGGCGTATCGATACCGAGATAAAAGCCGACGGCACCGCCGATCATCATCAATAGCAGGAAGGCCTGATTGGTGAGCGCGGAATGGCTCGTGCCGACCAGCGCCGCCACAAACAACCCGCTCGCTGCGCCGGCCATGGCAAGCCCAAGGCGTTCCAGAACATGGGCGGCTTTTCGAACGCGGGTCTGCATGGCGGTGCCCGCCGGTTACGGAGCAAGGTTAGGACGATTTTGGACGAGGTGGAAGCAACCTAGCGATGCAGGTGGTGCTCGAATTGATACAGCGCAAGGTGTGAGGCGTAGTGTAGACTTTGTCTCAAGCTAAAAGGGATTAGCGAGGCCAGACCCGATGCGATTGTGCCTGTTCGTGAGCGGGCAGAATCGCATTCGATTTACACGTAATGCCGAGGAGCATGTCGCGGGTGCGTTGCTCAGCACCTCCAGGATCCGCAATGTTCGCTTTGAGCGATTGGCGAGGTAGCAAGCTCGCATCAATCCGCCTTTGGCTGCGTGCTAATGAATCCGCGGCTGAGATGAGGTAAGAGGTGGATGCCCGGGATATCTGGCGCGAGGACGCGGCTTCGCGCTTTTGCCCAGGCATGACGACATCCCTCGAAGGGGGTACCCGACATGAGCCTGTTCAACCATCCATTCGACCTTGCGCGCGATGCCGCGCTTGTCACCGGCGCGGGCAACGGGATAGGCCGCGCGATCGCGCAAGCCCTGGTCGGCGAGGGCGTGCGCACGGTGTTTGCCGACGTGAACCGGGACACGGTGACGGCGGCCATCAAGGCCTCGGCCCGGCCGGAACTGGCGGTGCCCTGGATCGGCGATCTCGCCGACCCTGCGACGCGCGATGCGCTGCTGGCGGAAGCAGCCAGTGCGCTGGGGCGCGTGACGCATTTCGTGCACAGCGCCTCGCCGCCGCGGCGCGAAGCCGATCATGCGCTTGGCGTCACCACGGAGACATGGGCGCAGATGCATGCGGTGAATCTTGAGGCCGGCTTCCATCTCTCGCGCGAACTGGCGCGAAAGCTGATCGCCGACAAACAACCCGGCTCGTTCCTGCTCTTGACCTCGCTGCATGCCGGCACCCCGCGCAACCTGCCGCACTACTCGACGTCTAAGGCGGGGCTTTCGATGCTGGTGAAGGAATTGGCCAAGACGTTCGGCCGCTTCGGCATTCGCGTCAACGCGCTGGTGCCCGGCGCGATCGCGGCCGGCGGCTTCGTCGCCGATCCCGCGCTCGCAAGACACATTCCGCTCGGCCGGCTCGGCGAGTCCAAAGACCTGGCGCCGCTGGCGCTGGCGGTGCTGTCGAACCGGATATCGGCCTATGTCACGGGCGCCGCGATCGTGGTCGACGGCGGCCTGTCGCTGACGAACTGGTTCGAACCGCCGGAGTTGGGCGATCTCCTGTAGCCCGGGTGGAGCGCAGCGCAACCCGGGATCAGCCCATCCGATGGCGAGACCGTTCCCGGATTACGCGCTATGTGGCGGATGCTTCGCGTGCCATTTCGGGCCGGGGCCGCGCATGTAGTGCAGTTCGGGGCGGTAGGGGTTGCGGGCAAGATCGACCAGCCTGCAGCAATGGATCACGATCTCTGTCAGGCGTCGAAGCAGCGGATGCATGACGGCCTCTCAATGCAGCTTGCCGAGCATGGACGAAAACGGCAGCTCGAAGATTTCATCGTTGAGATCGTCGCTGACATGCAGCGTCCAGTCGCGCCAGTCTTCCGGACCCTCTGCCGTTATCAGCGACTGCACGACGCGGGCGGCGTGGTCGCGCACCTCGGCGAGGTTTCCGACGGCGGTACCGCGCTGGTCGATGCATACGCCTTCGGAATTGGCGTAGTGGAAATAGACTCTTGCCATGTCCGACTCCCGCGCTTGCGATTCACGCTCGAAAAATACCAGTCGGAAGGCCGGCTTGATATTCGGGGAGATTGCGGACGGGATATTACGGGGACTGCAGGTGGAACCGCGCGATCCCTGAATTTGTCCGAAAATTATCTATCGCAGCGGGAGGAACGAGACTTTCGGTTCGGCCGTTTCACGAGCAGGCCGCGACGATCGGAACGCTGCGGCGTGGACTGGTGGAACCCTGGGAGAGCGACATGATGTCGGAAATGCAGATCCACACGATTGCGCGCCAGATGATGGAGAAGCACGGCCTCACCGCGATCGCGCAAGCCGCGCACAATGCACAGGATTGCGAGACCAAGGGTGATGTCGAGGAAGCCAGGGAGTGGCGTCATATCGAGGACGCCATGAAGATGATGCGGGGACCGCATCAGAGCTAGCGGATTGGCGCGGTCACTTGTCCCGGATGCGGTGCGGCCCAGGCGATGCGGAGCATCGTCCGGTAGCGCTCCGTTGAGCCGCGACCCATCTCTAGCATGAACTTCAAATCAGCGGCGCATCTCGCCTCAAACATAGCGCGTCGAAGACGCGCGTGAACGCGCTGTCGGCGCCGCGCAGCATCCGGGGAACGCAGCTACCGCAGCGGCATCGGCGGGCGCACCACCGGCTCGCCGTCATCGGCTATCGTTTGCACGGGCGGTGCAGGCGGCAACGGTGCGGCGGCTTGGGCCGGCGGGAGCGGCGCTGCGGGAGCGGCAATCGGCGCGGGCGAATAGGAATAGGCCGGCTTCGGCTTGCGCACCGGCGGCGGGGCGGCCGGCCGCGGTGGAGGCGGCGTCAGCGCCGACACCCTGGGCCGCAGGTTCTGCTCGGCAGGCCTGGTTTCGACGGCTTTGGCCTCCGAAGCCTTGGTATCTGAAGCCTTGGTATCTGAAGCCTTGGCCTCGGCTTTGGCAAGCTCACGCGCCATCTGGGCCTGACTCGCCTTGAGCTGCGCGATGGTGGTT
Source organism: Bradyrhizobium algeriense (assembly GCF_036924595.1). NCBI lineage: Bacteria > Pseudomonadati > Pseudomonadota > Alphaproteobacteria > Hyphomicrobiales > Nitrobacteraceae > Bradyrhizobium > Bradyrhizobium algeriense. The sequence continues at coordinate 2,793,289 of NZ_JAZHRV010000001.1, forward strand.
TTCAGTTCCTCGACCTGCTGGCCCATCGTGGCGAGATCCTGCGCCATCGATTGCAACTGGGCCGATTCCGCCGAGGCTGTGGCCACGGGAGCTGCGGCAGGTTCGGGCTGGGCCGGCGTCGTTGCTGCCGGTTGCGCAGCAGCCGGATCGGCTGCGGCAGCCTGAACTGCAGACGCATTTGGTTGCTCGGCGACGGCAGCCTTGTCGGAGGACAATGCAGCCACCACGAAGGGTGGCGCCCACTCGGCGGCCATCGCCTTGGCATGATCGCCATAATGCTGCCACGCAGCGGCAGCGATGGCGCCGCACAGGCCGAGCAGCGCCATGATCAGGCGCTTCGCCCATTTGCCGATCGGCTGTTCGCCGGGAGGCTTGAGACCATCCACCTTGATCTCGCCCGGCCTGACATTCTCGACCCGGATATAGCGAACATCTGGAGCGGGAAACGCCGGTTCAACCTGGGGAATTGGCGCGCTGACCGAAATCGGGGGTGCAACGTGGGCCTGCGGCCTCGCTGCGACTTGAACTTGCGGCGCCACCGAAGGGGCGGCCGGATCGTGCGCCGGCGGCGGCGCCTTTTCGGCATGCGCGTGCAGCAGCGATTCGATCGCAAAGACGTCGTGCGGATCGGTGTCTTTCAGCGTTGGCGTGGATTGCATTGGCGGTCCCTTGCTCAGTCCAATGTCACCCGCATCGGGCGGCGAGCATGCTTTGCGGCGTTGAAAACCCTCTGCCCAGAAAGCCCCTTACCCAAGCCGCCACACGGCCAGCGAGGTTTGACCAAAGCAAGGCGATCTTGTGGAGAGGTTGCGGCCGTGGGTTCCGGGCGCTGGAACCGGACTACAAAAACCATATCTGCGTATCACCAGTGAGGGGGATTTTGCATGCCATTTGCCGTTCATCGCGGACAGAGGATTCATTACACGGTGGAGGGCGAGGGGCCGCTGGTCGTGCTGCAGCACGGCATGCTGATGGACGCCAGCGTGTGGAAGCAGGGCGGATTCGTCGATGCGCTGACCGACAGATACCGCGTGGCATGCGTGGACTCACTCGGCCACGGGGAGAGCGACAAGCCGCCGGACACCGATCACTACCGTCAGGAGCAGCGGGCCGGCGATATCGTCGCCGTGATCGATGATCTCCACTGCGCCCGCGCCCATCTGGTCGGACATTCGATGGGGGCCTGGCTCGGCGTTGGCGTCGCGAAATATTATCCCGAATGGCTGTCGTCGCTGGTGCTCGGCGGCTGGGACGTCGTGAACGGTCTGCCGCCGACCAGGCAGGGGCCGCTGCAGTTCGACGCCTTCATGAAATTCGCGCGGCTGACCGCGCCGCATTTGACCCGATCGGTCACGACGGAATCGGAGTCCGGCCTGCGGGCCTGCTTTGATGCGCTCGGCCAACTCGATGGCGCCGGCAAAGCCGTGCTGGAATCCGGTTTCCCGGTGATGATCTGGGAGGGACAGGACGATCCCGCGCACGCGCGGCGCAAGGCGTTCGCCGATGCCAACGGCCTGCGTTTCCTGTCGACGGCCGGAGATCACCTTGGAATGGTGCTCACCCATGGCGTGGAAAGCGCAGACGGAATAGGGGGATTTTTGGACCTGGCGCAGAACGCGCCGGGCGCGGGGTTGGCCGCGTCCTAGAGAGCAATTCCTGCGACGTCAGCGCGATGCCTGGCGTGCCATTTCGGGCCGGGGCCGCGCATGTAGTGGCGCTCGGGACGATAGGGGTCGCGGGCGCGCTCGATCAGGCGGTGGCAGCGTGCCACGATCGCATCGAGGCGGCGGAGCAGCGGCATGAAGGGCGGTCGTGCCGGCAGCATGGCAACCTCTCAGTGCGGTTTGCCGAGGACGAAAGCGAACGGCAGAACGAAAATCTCTTCGTCGAAATCGTCGCTGACATGCACGACCCAGTCGCGCCAGTCTTCCGCGTCGCGTCCCATGATCAGCGAGCGGACGATGCCGGCTGCGCGGTCGCGCGCCTCGGCGAGGTCGCTCACCGCTTCCCCGGATCGATCGATCCGCACTTCCCGGGAGTTCGAGCAGTGGAAATAAACCTGGGCCATGTTGGCCTCCTGTAAGCGAAGCTACTCTTGTTGGTACGAAGCTAGCGCCAGATGGTTTTGCCCATCCGTGATGCAACTCACAGTCGGTCATTAAGATTTTATTAATGTTGTAGTGGTGAAGTTTTAGGCATGGAATCGCAGCGGAACCGGACCTCCCGAGCCGGCAGTTGCAAGAGAAGGCCGGCGGCGTAATGCCCGCCGGCCTTTTCTCTTGCCGGCGACAGACAGGCGATCGTCTCTGAAACTCACGGCGCCGTGAAACCGGTCTCGGGAACCAGCATCTGATCTCGCCCGTTCGCTCTCATATAGAGATGGAGAACGAGCGATGACGAAACTGACACTGCTTGCCGCGGCCGCGGTCGTTGCGACGGCGCTTGCGACGCCTGCGATGTCGCAGGAAGCGACCCAGGAGCCCGGGATGATCGGGTTTAGCTACCCGAACTCCAACTATCTGCTCGGCGGATATGGCGTGCGCACGCCGAGCCGCTATGACTACAGCTATTACGGACCTCGCGTGTACTACGGACCTCGCGTGCATTACGGTCCCCGCTATTATGGTCCCGGCTATGTTGGCGGACCGGTCGGGCTGGCTGCCGGTGTGGCAGCGGGCGTGATCGGAACGGCGGGCGCTATCGCAGCCGCGCCGTTCGCCGATTCATATGCCTATTACGGCGACGACCCCGGCTATTGGTGAGTCGGATGGTCACCTCATCAAAGCGGCCTTGCGGCCGCTTTTTTGTTGGCGCTCAGTGTGTAGACCGGATGAGCGCAGCGATATCCGGGACTCTTCCAGCACCGCCCCGGATGTCGCTTGCGCTCATCCGGGGCTACGGTTGTTCAGCGGGCGTTGGCAGGCTTGGGCCTTGCATGGGAATAGCCCGCGTGGTTCGAGTGCATCATCCAATGTCTTGAGGGGCAAGTGTCATGAGCAACCGCATCCTGGTCTTTTACGGCTCCTACCGTTCCGACCGCGTGGGCATCCGGCTCGCGCAATTCGTCGTCGAGGGGTTTGCCGCGCGCGGCGACGATGTCGAGCTGATCGACGCCAAGGCGATCGGCCTGCCCATGCTGGACCGGATGTACAAGGAATATCCGAAAGGCGGCGCGCCGGACGCGCTCGAAAAACTGGCCGGGCAGATCCGCACCGCTGATGGCTTTGTATTCGTGACCGGCGAATATAATTGGGGCATGCAGCCGGGGCTGAAGAACCTCACCGATCATTTTCTCGAGGAATGGTTCTGGCGCCCCGCCGCGATCGCCAGCTATTCAGCCGGCCGCTTCTCCGGCGCGCGGGCCGCGCTTGTCTGGCACGGCACGCTTTCGGAAATGGGCATGGTGGTGATTTCGAGTTCGATCGCGGTAGGCCCGATCGCGCAGACACTGACCGAAGACGGCAAGCCGGCCGGCGAGGGCGGCAAGGCGCTGTCACACGCGTTTCCGCGCTTTGCCGATGATCTCGTGTGGTGGATGGAGGCGGCAAGGGCGCAGCGGGAAAAGAAGAAGCCGCCGTATTGAGAGGGCGCCGGGCTACTGCTTGACGCCCCGATTGGACCGCAATGATGGCGGAAGCGCACCCACTTTTCGCCACGCCTGGACAGCAGATTGCGCGTCGCCCGCCATCTTCCGCCTTCCCCGAGCTGCCTGAGGCGGCTCATCCGCTCCATGTACCGGAAAAATTGATGTCGCCAAACAAAGCGCGCTGCGGTCTGCTTGTTCTTGCCGTGATCGTCGCGACGGGCGGATCGGTGGCCGCGCAGAATCTCGATCAGGGCAAGCCGGCGCCAAAACTGTTCGCCGAAAGTTGCGCGTCCTGCCATCGCAGCCCGCGCGGGCTCGCCAAGGGCCGCTTTCACCTCACGCTCTATCTGTTTCTGCAAAAACACTATTCCAGCGGCTCCAGCTCGGCCTGGGCGCTGACGTCCTATCTGGAATCCATCGACAGCGGAAAGCGCGTCGCGGCGAAGAAGCCACAGGCTGCGAGCACGGCGCGGACATCATTGCGCCCGCCGGCGCCGGTGCCGGCGCGGTAGTCCTCGCGCGATCAGCCACGACTTGCTCACGGCTGCGCTGCGAAATCTCCTCAAGGTTGTCATCTTTTCGACCTTTGCCGGCCTAGCATCATGGGCGTGAGCGTGGCGGGGAGTAACGACGATGGTGGTGGCAGAGCTCAAGACCAAGGTGGAGAAGTACGAGACGAAAGCCTCGCGCTGCGAACAGCAGGCGCGGGCAGCAACCGATAAGGCCGAGCAGACCTTTTACGAGGTGCTGGCCGGCTACTACGGCAGCCTGGCAACGGATTTTCGGAAGATTCTCGAGAAGCGAGTGATCGCGTAGGCGACTGGCGCCCGTAGCCTGGATGAGCCAGCGGGTCGCGCACATGCGCGCGACCCGAGCGTGCGCTCTGCGGCAGGCGTCCTGCGGGCTGTGACACAATCACCACACTCGAACTGAATTGCGCTGAGACAGCGGTGCATAATCGCATCCGGCCACGCTTCCGCCCGGATTGGGCTGCGGCATCGCCGCATGTTGGATTTCGGCTTGGGCTGGGGCGCGAGCTGGGGATTGCAACATGTGTTCCATCGGCTGCACCCGTACTTCGTTCATCGACGCAAGAGCTGGCCGTACTCGACTTGAAGCGCCGCCGGTTTTGGCCGCGCGTGCAGGGAAGGTCATGCGGCTGCTGGCTGTCGCCCTCGGAGCGGCATCGCTTGCGGCCTGCGCTCAGTCGTCGGTCGTCACCCAAAAATCCGAATTGCGCGCCAGCCGGCAGGCGTCGGTGAACGATCGAACGACATCGTCAATTGTCAGGCGCGCGGCGGCCGTGAGAAGACATACCCCGTTCGCCGCGCGCAAGGATGCAGGTGACATCAAAACCGCCGCGCATGGGGTTGCCAGCTTCTACACCGAGGGAACGAAGACGGCGAGCGGCGAAAAGTTCAACACGCTCGATATGACCGCGGCCCATCCGACGTTACCGTTCGGCACCAAGTTGCGTGTAACCAACGTCGCCAGCGGCAAGTCCGTGACGGTACGGATCAACGATCGCGGTCCCTACGTGCAGGGGCGCGTCGTCGACGTCTCCTATTCCGCGGCGGATGCGCTGGGCATGGTGGGGAAGGGCGTTGCCAAGGTCAAACTCGACGTGGTGGACTAGCCTCGAGGCGCAAATCCGTCGCCCTGGATGAATCGAAAGCGACAGATTACGCTTCGGCTTTTGCTCTTTTAGTTGCGGCGGATCTCCCGGTCAGCACGGCTAGCGGGGAACTGTTTTAGTGTCTTCGCCGCTTTTTTGAGCCGCTTCCTTCGCGCAGCCAATCAGGTCGCGCGTCTGGGCCAATGCCCACCTGGGAGCGGGTCTACCATTACAACCGCTTTCTTGGCCGCTCTGCGTTTGGGCACGTGCCCGCCCGGGAGCGGATCTATTACCTTAGCCGCTCTCCTGGTTGTTTTTCTGGTCGCTTTTTTTGCCGTCTTCTTGCTCGCTTTGCGCTTGGCAGTCTTCTTTGCTCTCTTGGTCGCCATGATATCCTCCTGGTTATGGAGTTGGTACGAGTTGGAATTGTCGGCTCTTGAGTTGGTCCACGGCGTAGACCGCCATAGCCTCGGCCGGCGTGCCGCCGCCGGAGACCCGGGCGCCCAAAACAACCGACGTTGTCGTCTCCTTGCGACCGGGACGGGCACTCCGATTGTCAACGGCGATGTTGCGCGCAGGCGAAAATATGAATGAACGCAAGCTGCTGAGATAGGCGCTGGCGTTGGTTGGCAACGCCAGTCCCATCGTCACTTCATGAACATCCGTCCGCTTCAATTCGCCCGTAATGGCCGCGTCCGTCAGTTGAAACGCAGTACCGGTTGGCGTGAAAGTGATCTTTGGCGTGGCGGACGCGTCGAGCGTGGTCGTAAAGGTCAATTTGTCCGCCATCGTTGGCGGAAGGCTGGGTGTCGACTTCGTGCCTGCCAACCCGCCAAATATCGTCAATTCAAGATAGTCGTAGACAAGCTTGGTCACGCCTATCTGGCCCACGATAGGATAGATGTGGTTCTCCTGGACCACATGCCCGTCGCATTCACGATGACCGTCCGCCCACACGCGAACGTTCAATTGGGTCAGCAAACTGCTGAACGTGTCGGTGATCGTGAAGGTTCGGTCGTTGCTGCGTCTTCGGGTCATCGACGCGCCGAGACCTAACTTGAAAACCGAGCCTGCAGCGGTCCGTTGGAGGTTGGCCGAGCCCGCGGAAAGATCGTTGTCCACGGTCATCGTCAAATCGAAATTGTAGGCAACGCCAATCGCGTAGAAGACCTCGATCAGATTTCGTACCTGCTCGTATTGGGGTCCCTTGAATAGATCCGCCCGAAACTCTCTGATCTCGTTTGGGTTGGCCCTGTACTTTGCGGCCAGTTCTCGTCCCAAGGCTACACCGGGCCGGCCAGGGTAGTCGCGGCCGAGATCCTCAAGCCAATTGACGAGGTGTTCTATGACGGCGTCGCGGGTTTCACATCGGATCCGCATGACGATCTGCGGGGTCGTTACACCTGTGACATCTTCGGGCAACGGACGGATGGTGCAACCCGCGAGAACAAGAAGCGTCGATAGCAAAAATGCAAAAAGCCTGAACATAATTTACTCCGAAATAGAACAATAAATATAGCCGGATGATACACGTACAGCGTGCGTGCCGTGCATCTTTTCCGCAACAGTACGAAATTTTTCGAGGAGATAATGATGCGGGCAAGGATCGCCGGTCGTCACCTGCTCAGCGATGTAGGCACGTCGAAGCGACGGCAGGCACCGCGGTTGCTCGGTGCCTTGAATGTTTCGTAGCTGACTTCGCGGGGCGCAATGGCGAAGACCGTGCTGCTCCGCGTCGGTAGGCAAGTACGCGGATGGTGCTTTCGCTCATCCGCCCCTGCGGGCTACGTCCGTCGTGCGGACATCGCCTTGCCGCGTTCGGCCAGCTTCACCATCACCTGCATGGCATGATTGGTCGGCGTGGCAATGCCGAGCTCCGCGCCCTTGCGCACCACGTAGCCGTTGAGAAAGTCGATCTCGCTGGGCTTGCCGCGCGCCAGATCCTGCGCGGTGGACGACATCTGGTTCGGCATGATGGCCGGGATGTTCAGGATATGCGCGAGGAGATCGTCGCCGATCGATACGCCGCTGGCGCGCGCGACGGATACGGCTTCCTGCACCGCGCTTGTGACGACATTCCTTGTGCCCTCGACTTCCAGTATCGGGCCGTAGGAAATGCCGGCGACGGCGGAAAGCGCGTTGAAGGCGCAGTTGATGATCAGCTTGCTCCACAGCGTTTTGTCGATGTCGTCGGCGATCGTGGTGCGGACGCCGGCGGCCTCAAGCGTTTGCGCCAGCGCTTGGCTCGCGGCGGAGGGGCCGATGGCGAGGTCGCCGCCACCGTGATGCCGGACATGGCCGGGCCCGGCCATCTCGCTGCCGACATAGACGACGACGGGAATGACGGCGTGGCCGGTGACGGTGGCAAGGCGCGGCGCATTGTCGACGCCGTTCTGCAGGCTGAGAACGGATGTTTCCGGCCGCAAGCGTCCGGCGAGCGCGCGGCCAGCCTGCTCGGTATCGGCCGACTTCACGCAGACCAGCACGAGGTCAGGCGGGGCAAGCGCGGTTGCATCGGTCGCGGCTATGGCGGGCAGGCGGCCGTTGAAAGTCTTGGTGTCGAGCAGCAGGCCGTGGGCGTTGATGGCGTCGACATGCGGCTGCCGGCCGATGAAGGTCACGTCATGCCCAGCCCGCAGCAGCAGTCCCCCATAATAGCATCCGACCGCTCCGGCACCGACAACTGCGATTTGCATGCGTTTCTCCTGTTCGGCAGGCCCTGCTGCTAACTGGTTGGGCTCTCACCATTAGTTGAGTGCGGGGAACTGCATTGTTGCAATGCAATATCGTTATATCGCAGCGCAACAAAAGCCGTGTACGCTGCAGCCTCGAATCCTACCCCGGAGAATTGAAGTGCAGAAGACTTACCTATCCATCGCAGCCGCCGCCCTGATCTCGATTGCGGGCGCCACTGCCGGCTTTGCGGCGGAGTTGCCGGCCTATGAAACGAAAGGCTTGCCGATATCGGCGGTCCAGGTTCGCGTGCTGGGAGCCGCTGACGTCAGGGAACAGTCGCCGGCGCTGACCTCCACAGCCACCGCGCACCAGCTGAGCGTCCTGACACCGCGGACGACACGGACGGCCGAGACGGCGGCGCCAGCTCCAACCACCGGTCGCGCCATTCGCTGACCACGGTCGCGCCTTTCGCTGACCGGCCTCTCCATCGCCACTTGCGCAAAAAGCCCGCGATTTTGTCGCGGGCTTTTTGTCGTGATGGCTCATCCGGGCTACGCACGGGACGGCTTAGCGGGTGTTCGCGCGGCCTTCTTTCAGGTAGCATTGTCGGATGAGCGAAACCGGGACGTTGTTTGCGGCGCTGCGTCAGTCGTCCGACGAAGCCGTTGTCGACATGCTTGAGCGTATGGTCCGGGATGCCCCGGATCATGCCTTGAACAAGATGAACGCGCTTGATCTCGCAGGCACGGCGGGCATCGACGAAGATCGGGTCATCGCCGCCCTCCTGAATGCGGTGGGGCTCGGCATGTTCGAGATGACTTGGAACGTGATGTGCCCGAGCTGCGCCGGGGTGCTTTCCGCCAACAAGAGCCTGAAGACCCTGGATCGGGCGCATTATCATTGCGCTTTCTGCGCCGCGGGCTATGAGACGACGCTCGATAATCTGGTCGAGGTGACCTTCACGGTAAGCCCGCGCGTGCGCAAGATCGCGGCCCATAATCCCGACGAATTGTCCGCAGCCGAATATTATCGCCAGATCTTCTGGAGTTCGGCGATCGATCTTCCGGACGATCTGGAGAAGCTGCTGGACGAGGTCACGCTCGAAATCGTCGACTTGCCGGCGGGCGAAAGGGCCATCCTTTCCTTGCAGGTGCCGCAGGGCACGTTGATCATGTTCGATCCCGTGACGCATGCGGCCCAATTCCTGGAGGTCAGCGGCGAAGAAACCAGCGAGCGCCAGAACCTGTCGGTGATCTTCAACAGGGTCCAAGTCCCGGTCGATACCGTGACCTTGCGCCCCGGGCCGCTGCGCCTCGCCCTGGACAACCGCACCGACGGTCGTGCATTGCCGGCTGTATGGGTGGCGAATCCGGCGCTGGATGACCTTTTGAAGCGGCGCAAGTCCGTTCTCACGGCAACGCGTCTCCTCACCAATCAGACTTTTCGCGATATCTACCGGACCGACACGCTCGCCATCGGCCAGCGCCTCAAGATCCTCAGCCTGACTTTTCTGTTCAGCGATCTCAAGGACTCCACCGAGCTCTATGAGCGCGTCGGTGATCTCACAGCCTTCGATCTCGTCAACGAGCATTTCAGGCTGCTGCAGGAGATTATCGCGTCCGAAAGGGGGGCGATCGTGAAGACCATCGGCGATGCCGTGATGGCGACCTTCGAGACGCCCGACCGCGCCATTGCCGCGGCGATCCGCATGCGCGAGGCAATGAGCGATCTTGGCGCCGAGCGCCAGCACCAGAGCCTGCGGCTGAAGATGGGCATCCATGAAGGCTCGTGCCTCGCGGTCACGCTCAACGGCCAGCAGGATTATTTTGGCCAGACGGTAAATATCGCCTCGCGCGTCCAGGGCCTTGCGGCCTCACGCTCGATCGTGGTGACGGAATCGGTGGTCGCGCATGCGCGCGCCCTGCTCGAGACCAGCGGGCTGAAGCCCACGCCGAGACGCGTGGCGTTGAGCGGCATTGCCGACAAGGTGTCGGTCTACGAGATTTCCTGAGCGAAAGCGGCTACTGGCTGCCCAGGATGTCCGACAGGGCCGACAACAGCCGGTCGATTTGCCCGTCGGTGCCCACACTTATCCGCAAATGGTCGGAGATGCGAGGCGCGGAAAAATGGCGGACGATCACCGCGCGTTGGCGCAGCGCGGCGGCCAGCGCCGCGCCCTCGTGCGCCGGATGACGCGCGAAGACGAAGTTGGCGGAGGACGGCAGCACGTCGAAGCCAAGCCCGACCAGACCGCGGTTCAGCCGCTCGCGGCCTTCGATCACGCGCGCGCGGCTCTGTTGAAAATAGGCTTCGTCCTCCAAAGAGGCGATGGCGCCGGCCTGGGCGGGCCGGCCAAGGGGATAGGAGTTGAAGCTGTCCTTCACCCGGGTGAGCCCCTCAATCAGTTCAGCGTTGCCGATCGCATAGCCAACCCGCAAGCCGGCGAGGGCCCGGGACTTGGACATGGTTTGAACGACCAGAAGATTCGGGTGGGAGGCGACCAGCGGTATCGCGGTCTCGGCGCCGAAATCGACATAGGCCTCGTCGATCACAACGGGAGCATCAGGATGTTGCTCCAGCAGGGCAGCAATCTCGGCCCGCGACAGCGCAATTCCTGTCGGCGCATTCGGATTGGGCAGGATGAGTGCGCCGGCCGGCCGGCGATAGTCGGAACTGCGGATCTGCATGGCCTGATCGAGCGGGACGGTTTCGTAGGCGATGCCGAACAGGCGGCAATAGACCGGGTAGAAACTGTAGGTGATATCAGGAAAGAGCAACGGCGCATCATGCTTCAGCAGCGCGGCGAAGGCGTGGGCCAGCACCTCGTCCGAGCCGTTGCCGACGAACACTTGTTCTGGTCGTACCTGGTGGTAGGTGGCCAAGGCTGCGCGCAGCGCTGACGCCTGTGGGTCCGGATACAGACGCAGCGTATCAGCCGCCTCGCCGCGGATTGCGTCCAACGCGCGTGGGGAAGGACCAAGCGGACTCTCATTGGTGTTGAGCTTGACCAGTTCCGCCATGCGGGGCTGTTCGCCCGGTACATAGGGTTTTAGGTCGTGCGTCAGGCGGCTCCAGAAACGGCTCATTTTTCTCTTCCTGCGAGTGGGGCGGTAATCCGCCGCCTTGGCTACTTGCTGATCGCGATACATTCGAATTTGCGTTGCGGCCGGGCGAACAGCTCTGCGCTCTCGACGATGCGCATCTCCTCGCTGCCGCTGGCCGCGGTGCGTTCCAGCACGGCGAAGATGGCAGACGCAGCGTGGCTCAGCGCATCCGGCGTGTCGGCGCCGCGCAGACGCGCGGCGACCAAGAGCGCGGCGAACAGATCGCCGGTGCCGTTCGGGCTGATCGGCAGTTTTGGCGTGCGGACGCGAAAGGCTTTTCCGCGCTCGACAGCCAAGGTCTCGATCTCGCCTTTAGGCGTATCGGCAAGCTCGGCGCTGGTGATGACGACCGTTCCGCGCGCCATGAATGCGCGCGCCGCGTTGAGCACCTGATCGATCGAAGCTGTCTTCGCTCCGCAGAGCCATTCGAACTCGAAATGATTGGGCGTGATGATATCGGCCAACGGGCACAGCAGGTCGCGCACCAGCGGCGGGATGTCGGCGTGGACGAACAGGCCGCGGTCGCGATCCCCCAGCACGGGGTCGCAGCAATAGAGCAGCGTGGGATTTTTGGCCTTGGCGCGCGCGACAAAATCCGCGATCACGGCGGCGTTGTCGGCCGAGCCGAGATAGCCCGACAGGATCATCGTGGCGGTGTCGACCGCGCCGCGCTCCTCGATCCCGCGCAGGAGATCGGCAACGAGCTCTCTATCGAGCACCCGGCCCCGAATGGTCGGATAGCCCGGCCGGTTGCTCAACAGCGTGGTCGGCACGGCTATGACGTCGATCCCATGCATCTGCATCGGAAAGACCGCGGCGCTGTTGCCGACATGGCCATAGGCAACCTGCGACTGAATCGAAATCACGTTCATGACATTGGTCTGGGGATTATCTGATTGGCCGGGGGCGGGAACCCTCCGAGGTTAACACATTGGTTATTTGTTTGCGGGCATTTTCACAACCTCATTAAACAGGGAGGCACCATGTCTGACGTCACCATTCCCGGCGGCCGGATTCGTTCTTTCGTCGAGCGGATCGAGAACATCGACAGCGAATTGCAGGAGCTGAACGAGCAGAAGAAGGAAGTGTTTTCAGAGGCCAAGGGCGAAGGGTTCGATGTAAAGATTCTAAGGGAGATCATCAAGCTGCGAAAGCAGGACCAGGACGAGCGCGACGAGCGCGAAAGCCTGCTCGATCTCTACATGCGGGCGATGGAAACCGCGCCGCCGGAGAAGACCGCCAAGGCGGCGTGAGCGAGACGAGGAAAGTAGGGTGGGTTAGCGTCAGCGCAACCCACCGACTCGCCGCGAGCGGCGGCGGATTACGCTATCGCTAATCCGCCCTGTGTCCTGCACAGCGCCTCAAGCGCGCCGACTTCGATCCGCGGGCCGCGGAGCATGCAAAAATTCCAGCGAACCTTCGCGGCTGGTCGTGCGACCAACGCATGGTTTCCGCGTTCTGTATCACCTGATTATTCATTGCAACCGTGAACCATTGCAACGCACCAAACGACTACCAGGTCCGTATTTCAAAGCTATTCCAGGAGAATTGACGTGAAGCAGATTTCCCTAACCGCTGCCGTTGCTGTGCTCGTGATGACGGCTGCTGGCGCCGCTGTCGCTGCCGAGTTGCCGACCTATGAAAAGGCGAGCTTTCCGGTCTCGCCCGTACAGCTTCAGGTCATGGGCGCTGAGAGCGTCCAGGAAGCGGCGCCGGTCACCACGTCGGCCACGACCGTTCAACTGACCGTTCTGACGCCGCGGCACAGGATCACGACCGCACAAGGCTCGAGCGAAACCGTCGGTTATGCCATTCGCTAAGGGCGCGGCGCAGCTTCGTCGCAAGTTCTCCGCGTTATCCCCGCGCGGAAGCACGAAGCAAACGCGTTGTTAAGAATTGGCCCGCGCTGATTTGTGCGATTCCGATTCGTTCCCTGCGAACAAATTGGAGTCGGATGGAGAACAAAAGTGTGGTGCTGCGTGTTTCTCTGCCGACGCCGTCGCTATCTCTTCCATCCGTACCCCGCGTCATAGCGGCGGGCTACATGCTGCAGGCAGGCTCACCGAAACAGCGCAACGTAGATCACGTAGAGCCAGCCCAGAATACCGTGGATGATCGCCCAGAGGATCGAGTGGTTGTTGGTATAGGAGATCGCGATAGCGAGCGCCGAGCCAAAACCCACGCCGTATTTCGCGCCCTCGACCCGAACCCCGTAATATCGATTTCCGTTCATGGCGATCCTTTCCGTGAGTAGGATGAGCTAGTGTAACCCTCCGGCACGCCGCGCGCGAACAGCGAATGCGCAGCACTGATACGCCGATGCGCTCGTCAGCCCTGCATGGACGTGGGTTGAACTGCCGTTCGGCCCAAGTTAAGCGTCCGCGATGAACGAGCCGGCCCGCGGCGCTGATGCTTCCATCAAAAAATCCGATGCGAAACCGGCCCTGCTTGGGGTCGCGTGCGGCGTTGGTGCGGCGTTGTGCTGGGCGCTCGGCTTCGTGGCGACACGGCACGGGCTGAAGGTCGGGTTCATGCCGGCGGATTTGCTGATGCACCGCTTCCTGTGGTCGGGCATCGCTTTCCTGCCGCTTGTGCTTCGCGCAGGCATCGGCAATCTCTGCGGCATCGGATGGGGCCGCGGACTGGCGCTGATGGTGCTGGGCGGGCCGGTGATGTCGTTCATCAGCTATACCGGCTTCCTGTTCGTGCCGCTCGGCCATGGCAGCGTCATCCAGCCTTCCAGCGCGACGCTCGGCGGCCTGCTGCTCGCCGCGGTGTTTCTCCGCGAGCGGGTTCCGCTCTCGCGCGCGTTGGGGGCGGTCGCGATCGTCGGCGGTCTCGTGGTGATCGGGGCCGAGTCGATCGGTCATATCGGCCCTGACGGCGTGCTTGGCGATCTGCTGTTCGTGCTGACCGGATTCATGTTCGCGGTGTTCGGCACGCTGTTGCGGCATTGGCGCGTCTCCGCCTTCTCGGCGGGCCACCATCATCAGCGTGCTGTCGCTCTCGCTGCTGCCCCTCTATGCGGCCTCCGGCGGGTTCGCCCGCGTGGCGGCGCTCGGCTTTGCCGAGAATGCGCTGCAGGCTCTGGCGCAGGGCATCCTGGCCGGCCCCGCCGCGATGTATCTGTTCGCGTTCTCGATCCAGACCATCGGTGTTGCCCGTGCCGCGGTCTTCCCGGCGACCGTGCCGGCGCTGACGATACTCATCGGCTGGCTCCTGCTCGGCGAGCCCCCGACCGCGCTGCAGGCGGCGGGACTGGTTACGGTGCTGTCGGGATTCTATCTCGCGCAAAGGCAAAGGTAGATGTGATCGGCCGTAGCCCGGATGGAGCGAAGCGCAATCGGGGACAACTCGAACACCGCCCCGGATTGCGCTGCGCTCCATCCGGGCTATGCTTGCTCAAAAGACCGGCTCGCCGATTGCAACCTCGCTGCGCGGGCCCAGCACGATCACGTTGCCTGCCGCGTCCTTTGCGCCGAGGATCAGCAGTTCGGACGTGAAGCCCGCGATGTTCTTCACACCCAGATTGCACACGCATACGACGAGCGAGCCGAGCAAGGCTGCCGGCTCATAATTCGTGATCTGCGCGCTCGACCACATGATCCTGTCAGCGCCGATGTCGACGCCGACCTTGTAGGACGGATGGCGGGTGCGGGGAAACGGCTTGATGTCCACGACCTTGCCTATCCGGATGTCGAGGCGGGCGAAATCGTCGTAGGTGGCCTGGGATTTTAGCGGGGGCATGTCGTCGGGCTCGGTTGGCAAGGCTGGATTTAAGGGAATAGTTGAATGAAGCGTCACGAGGTCTCTTATCGCAGTTGCCTTGCGGTTGGAATGTTGCCGCAGGCAGCAGGTTGATGATCCCTGGCCGAATGACATCGGGGCGTGAGCGCAAAGCAAACGCGTTGTTAAGAATTGGCTCGCGCTGATTTGCGCGATTCCGATTCGTTCTTTGAGAACAAAATGGAGTCGGACGAAGAACAAAGCTGTGGTGTCTATCGGATGACCAGAACTCCGGGCCGCTACTTGCTTGCAGTAGCCAAACGAGCAGCAGGTGCGGGTGGCGTCATCCGGGGGAGCTCGCGAAAGAGCAGGCGAAGACATCGTGGCCGGCTTTTGTCGCGATGAGCGGGCTTTCCAGCATCGCGCGCAGCCCGTAAGCTGTGGCAACCGAACGCGCGCCCAGAACGCCAGAAAAGAACAGCGACAAGCTGCCGACGCAACGCACATGCCTTGTAAGGGAGGAACCGATGCCGTCGTCTGTGAACCGCCGTCACGTGCTTGCGACCCTTGGCTCTTTCGTTGCCGCGCCGTGGCTGGCGCCGCGGGTCGGCCGCGCCGGAGAGAATTGGCCGATCCGCCAGGTGCGCTACGTCAACGGCTTTCCGGCCGGCGGCGCCACCGACACGCTCTCGCGCCTGCTCTGCCAGAAGATGAGCGAACTGTCCGGGCAAACCTTCGTGGTCGAGAACAAGGCCGGCGCCGGCGGCGTGCTGGGCGCGGATGTGATCGCAAAATCGCCGCCGGACGGCTACACGGTCGGGCTCGGCGGCATCGCCAACAACGTGCTCGCGATCGGCAGCTACGCCAAGCTGCCGTATCATCCGCGCGAGGATTTCACCTTCATCTCCGGCATGTGGCAGTTGCCGAACATCCTGACGGCGAAAAAGGGCCTGTTTTCCGCTGATATCAAGGAATTGCTCGCAGCGTTCAGGAAGGAGCCGGGCAAATACACCTACGCGTCCGCCGGCTTCGGCACCACGCTGCATCTCTCCGGCGAGATGATGAACAGCATGGCCGGCGTGCAGGTCCGCCACGTGCCTTACAGGGGCGCCGCGCCGGCGTTGAACGACCTGCTCGGCGGCAATGTCGATCTCCTGTTCGACAATCTGCCAGGCTCGCTGCCGAGCGTGCGTTCCGGCGCGATCAGGCCGGTCGCGGTTACCGCGAAGACGCGGCTGGCGGAGCTTCCCGACGTGCCCGCGATGGCTGAACTGCTGCCGGGTTACGAGATCACCTCCTGGGCCGGCATGGTGGCGCCTGCGAACATGCCCGCCGACCTCGTCGCGCAAATCAACGCGCTCACCGTGAAGGCGCTCAGCGATCCCTGGGTGAAACAGCGCTACGCCGACCTCGGCGCCACCACCTGGCCGACCACGCCGCAGGAGATCAGCGCCTACCGCGACAGCGAGGAAGCGCGGCTGCTGCCGATCATGAAGGCGGCCGGGATCAAGCCGGAGGGTGGGTGAGGGCAGGGGGCCCGCTTGAGGACATGCCGTTGCTGTTGTCCGCGGATGATTTTGAAAACAGCCTCGACGCCGTTCGCGAGGCGGCGGCCGGACCCATCAAGGGAGTCTTTGGCCCGGATTCCCTGACGTGGCGGGTCGACCGCGAGGCGGCGATTTTCCTTGGCGCGGGGCGGGCGCTGTTGCTGCAGTTGGCGCACCCCTGGGTCGCCGCCGCGATATCGGAGCATTCCAAAACCTTTGCCGATCCGGTCGGCCGGTTTCACCGGACATTCAACATCACGTTCACGATGGTGTTCGGCACGCTCGATCAGGCGTTGGCCGCAAGCCGCCGGCTGTATCGGCGTCACACTGCGATAACCGGAACATTGCCACAGGCGACAGGCCGCTTCGAAGCCGGTTCGGCGTACCACGCCAACGAGGTCTCGGCGCTGCGCTGGGTTCATGCCACGCTGGTGGAGACCGCTTTGCAGACGCATGACCTCGTCCTGCCTGCACTCACCAACAGCGAGCGCGAACAATACTGGGCGGAGGCGAAGCTGTACGCGGCGCTGTTCGGCCTTCGAGCGGCCGATTTGCCTGCGGACTGGACGTCGTTCGCCGCCTACACGGAGGCGATGTCGCACTCGGATATTCTTGCGGTCAGCCCCGCTGCCCGCGACATTGCGGAGCAGATCTTTTCAGGCTCCGCCACAGGACTGCGCGTGCCGAGATGGTATCGCGCGCTGACGGCCCATCTGCTGCCGGAGCGACTGGCCCGGGAATTCGGATTTGAGTTCGGCGAACGCGAAGCGCGCAGCATGAAGGCGGCGCTGACGTGGATCCGGCGCATCTATCCCCGCCTTCCCATGCGCCTGCGCGCAGTGGGCCCTTATCAGGAGGCGCTGGCGCGCTTGCAAGGCGACAAGCAGCCGGACCTTGCCGTGCGCTGGCTCAACAGACTTTGGATCGGCCGGCCGATGATGGAATGATTCTATCGGCAGGAATGCGTCTGGCCGTCGTAGCCCCGGTAAGTCCCGGACGACGGATTGTAGGTGCGGAAGTGGGTGCAGAGCATGACCATGGTCCGCTCGCGCGGCTTGCGGGCTGCCTTGGCCGGTTGCGCTGATTTACTGTGCTCTGCCCCTTTGCTGTGGACAGCGCTTGCTGATTGCCTGGCGGCAGACTTCTGCTTCAAGGCGGGCTTCTGGTGCGCAACCGCTGGTTTTTCCACGGCCGGAGCCGGCTTCTGCTCGACGACCGCAGGCTTCGCGTCCGCGACGGCCGGCTTCTCCGGCGCGGCCGCCGGCTTGTCTTGCGCGACAGCTGGCTTCTCCTCCACGGGCGCCGGCTTCTGCTCGACGATGACAGGCTTGTCGTCCGCGGCAGCCGACTTCTCCTCGACCGCCGCGGGCTTGTCCTGCGCGATTACTGGTTTCTCCTCCGCGGGGGCCGGCTTCTGCTCGACGATGGCAGGCTTGTCGTCCGTGGCAGCCGACTTCTCCTCCACCGCCGCGGGCTTGTCCTGCGCGATTACTGGTTTCTCCTCCGCGGGCGCTGACTTCTGCTCGACGGTGGCGGGCTTGGCGTCCAAGGCAGGCGGTTTCTCTTCGGCAGCGGCCACAGGCTTTTCCTGCGCGGGCGCCGAAGGCTGCGCAGCGGTCGGGCCCGGATTGTCAGTGGCCGACGTCTGCGCGAGCGCTTGAGCGCTTATCACCATGAACAAGACACAACACAGCACGCCGGCGCGCGCGGCGACGGCGGTCGATAGAGCTGACAAACGCATGGATTGATACTCGGCTAATGTCCCCATGAAAGTTCCACACGCATTTGCGGCAAGTCTGTGAACAGTGCGGCTCTTTCGCGAGCGCCGATGCGCTTAACACCGAGAGTGTGTGCCGGCTGCCACACCTGGCGCCAAAACAGCGAAAAAGCGTGTTGGTAGTAGTGCAACTGTAAAGAGAGGCTTTCTAATTCAACAATCAAGGAGAGCGTAGCCCGGATGGAGCCAACGGGTCGCGCGAATGCGCGCCCGATGACAGGCTCCGCGAAATCCGGGGCGGTGTCCATCAGAGTGATCCCGGATTGCGCTGCGCTCCATCCGGGCTACGCTCGTCCGACAGCGCAGGGCGCGAAGTCATGGCGAAGAAAACGGGCAAGCGGGCATCGCGGCATACGGTCCTCGTGATCGACGTCGGTGGTTCGCGCGTGAAGGTCATGACCAACAGGGAGCGAACCAGGCGCGCGTTTGCGTCCGGTCCCGACCTTTCCGCGAAAGTGATGGTGAGGAAGGTCAAGGCGCTGACGAAAGACTGGTCCTATGACGTCATCGCGGTCGGATATCCGGGGCCCGTGATCAACAACCGGCCCTTGTCGGAGCCTCACAATCTCGGTCTCGGGTGGGCCGGTTTCAATTTCGAAAAGGCCTTCGGCTGCCCGACAAAGGTCGTCAACGATGCGCTGATGCAGGCGGTCGGCAGCTACCAGGGCGGCCGGATGCTGTTCCTGGGGCTGGGAACGGGTCTTGGCTCCGCGATGATCGTGGATGGCATTCTGGAACCGATGGAGCTCGCTCACCTGCCGTACCGCCACGGCAAGACGTTCGAGCAATGCGTCGGCGCCGCAGCCCTCAGGCGCGTTGGCAGGAAGAAATGGCAACGCGACGTCGATGACGTCCTGAAGCGTCTGCTCGCTGCACTGGAGCCGGATTACGTCATGCTGGGCGGCGGAAACGCCGACAAGATCGACAACCTGCCGCGCAAGGTCCGCCTCGGCGCCAACACCAACGCGTTCGAGGGCGGATTTCGACTGTGGAAGAAGGGGGCAATCAAAACGCCCGGCGTACGCCGATAGAGGATGCCGTCCTGGCGGCGTCAGCGCATGGGCCGCATCCCGCAAATGACAAAAAAGAGCGGCGCGTCTCGCGCCTGCGAGACACCGGCATCCTTCTGATAACGCGACCACTCCTTCAGGGAACGCCTTTTTCGCTACGGCGTTCCAACTCAAGAGGAGGAACGCGCCATGAAACTGAGAGGATTGTTTATCGCAGCAGCCATGCTGCTGATGCCGACCGCCGCATTGGCGGCGCCGGGCATCGTTACTACTACGGTCAGCCTCAAGGCAGGGCCCGGTGAAGGCTTTCCGACGGTCGACCGCATTCCAGGCGGCGCCCGTGTCAACATCCACGGATGCTTCAGAGGCAAGGCCTGGTGCGATGTGAGCTGGTCGGACGATCGTGGCTGGGTGTCGTCGCGATATCTCGAATATCTCCACCGCAACCGCTACGTCTATCTGCCCGACTATGTCGACGAGATCGACGTTCCCATCGTGCCGTTCGCGCTCGCCTCGTACTGGTCGAGCCACTATGCGGGACGTCCCTGGTATCACCGCCGTGCCCATTGGGGCGGCTACTGGCAATCGCATGAGCGTTTCGCGACGCGGTTGACGATCGACCGCTCGGCGGCCCGGATCGGCCGCGCGGCGGCCGCGCGCGACGCTGCGCTCCCCGAGGCAAAGGCGCGTGCAAATGCGCGTATCGGTGTCGAGGAACGGACGCGCGCCGGGGCGACGGAGCGGACCCGCGCCGGTGTGACCGAACGCGTGACGCGGGAGAAAGACATCGCTACGCGCAGCGCGCGCGAGGTGCGCGAACGCGCGGCGGTGCAGCCCCGCATGACGCGCGAGAACGTGCGCACGACGCGTGAGGACGCAAGGGCGCCCGTGCGCGAGAGAGCGGCCGTGCGCGAGCAGCCGACGGCCCGCGCCCGCACGCAGACGCCGCCGGTCATGGCCCGCGGTCATGACGAACGGCGTGCCGTTGCGCCGCGGAGCGAGCGTGCCACGCCCCACGTGACGCAGCCCAATGCGGCGCGCGGTGGCGGTGGCCCGCCGGCGAGCGCACGCGCGCAGATGCCGGCCCCGGCCACCCCGCGCGCAGCAGCGCCCGCGACGCCGCAGGGCGGCGGCGCACCGCAGGCCGCACCGCGCGGTGGCGGCGGACCGGGCGGTGGTGGCGGAGGCCCCGGTCAGGACAGGCGCTAATGAACGAAAAAGCCCGGCCTTGAGCCGGGCTTTTTTTGCTCGACGAACTGTTGTCGGCCTGACGGGCTACCTCACTAATCCGCCCTGCGCGCTAAACTGCACAGGACGGGTGAGTCCAGTCCAACCGCGAAGGAGTATCCGATGAAATCGCTTTTGCTGCTCACGGCGAGCGGTCCGCTGCTCATTCTCACATCGCACGAGTCCTTAACCGATCAGAAGCTTCTTGAGGTGCTCAAGCAAAAAGGCATCGGCAAGTTCGTCGCGTTTGAGGTTCCATTGTCGCTCGCCAGGCAGCGCTACGGCGGACATTTTCAAGCCGTCGAAAGCAATCTGCACGAGACTGATGATTTGAGGATCCTTGACTTCAACGGCCAGCGGATCTTTCAGCTCTTCCGTTTCGATGAACTCGGTTCACCGATCCTGCAAGAACAGCGAGCGCAGGCCGGATGAGCCAACGGGTCGCGCGAATGCGTGCCCCGCGACGAGCGCAATAGCGCTCGCGAAGTGCCGGCGCTTCCCCTTGACATGTCAGCGCTCTGCCGCCCGAATGGCCAATAGCGCATAAGCGCGGCGTCGCGGTGTCTCACCCGGCGCATCAAAAACAAAGGGGAGGGTTTGCGAATGTTTCGCCATGTTCGAAATTTTGCGCTTGCGCTGCTTGCGGCCGCAAGCCTGCTCGGTGCCGGAACCGCGCAAGGAGCCTTCCCGGAGCGGCCGATCACGCTGATCGTGCCATGGGCCGCCGGCGGTGGCACCGACGCGGTCGCGCGCCAGATCGCCCACATGCTGGAACGCGATCTCAAGCAGCCGGTGAACGTCGTGAACCGCACGGGCGGGTCGGGCGTGGTCGGCCACCAGGCGATCGCCACCGCCGCGCCTGACGGCTACACGTTCGGTCTCATCACGCTCGAGATCAACCTGATGCACTGGGTGGGGCTCACCGATCTCACCTGGGAGAAGTATACGCCGATCGCGCTGGTGAACCAGGACCCCGCCGCGATCCATGTGAAGGCGGACTCGCCTTTCAAGACCGTCAAGGAGCTGTTCGCGCATATCAAGGCGAACCCGAACAAGGTGGTGGCCTCAGGCACGGGGCAGGGCGGAAGCTGGCATGTCGCGCTCGCCGGCCTGATGCAGGCCGACGGCGTTTCGCCCGGCTCGATCCGTTGGGTGCCGTCCACGGGTGCTGCGACCGCGCTGACCGATCTGGCGGCCGGCGGCATCGACTTCGCCGCGTGCTCGATGCCGGAAGCCGAGGCGCTGATCAAGGCGGGGCGTATCCGCAGCCTCGTGTTCTTCTCACCCAACCGCGCGCCGAATTTCCCTGATGTGCCGACCACCGAGGAGGCGACGGGTCACAAGTGGCACAAGGGCGTGTGGCGCGGCTTTGCGGCGCCCAAGGGCCTGCCGAAGGAGATTGCCACGCAGTACGAGACCGCGATCAAGAAGATCTGGGACAGCGCGGAGTTCAAGGAGTTCATGAACAGGCGCGGCTTCGACATGATCTATCTGGATTCGGCTGGCTTCGCGGAGTTCATGAAGGCGGACAACGAGGACAACGGCAAGGCGCTGAAGTCGCTCGGGCTGGCGAAGTGAGCGGATGAGGTCAGTGGCTGCGCTTGCTTCCGCAGTACACCGAAGAGCCGAGACACAAAATCGCGAAAACAACCCCATGCAAAGTAGAATAGGCCCGGGTTCGCAGCACTCACGCCGCTTGTATCTGGAGCGGCTCATGCCTGCGCGACTGACGCTAACGCCGAATTAATCCGATCGGCCTATAGTCTGAGGCAGTTCTAGTTGAGTGCCGCGTAAAAGGAGCCGTCGCGAGGACGATCCGGCGACGGCTTCTTTTTGTCATTTGAGGTTATTGCACGTGACCAAGACATCGGAAGAGCAGAGCCAAAGCGAACAACCCGCATCTACGGCGGCAGCCACGGCGCCGACCAAGCCATCGAGCCGGAAATCGATCCTGGCGCTGTCGGTGATCGCGCTTGGAATAAACAGTGCGGCGGCCGTCTACACCATGACGCCTGCCGATTTTGCCCTGCCGAATGTCAGCATGTTGGCCGAGCTGATTCCGCACCAGAAAATTTCCGATCTGATGGCCGATTTGGCCGGCCCCGCATCGAAGGATGTTCCGTCGGCCCAGCAGCAACACGCTGCCGCCCTGCAGGAGAATACCTCCCTGTTGCAGCAAAACGCCGCCCGTCTTCAGCAGGATTCGATTGCGCTTGCTTCTCTCAGACAGAGCGTCGCGGACGAGCAGGTCGTCGTCAAGAAAATATCCGCGCAGATCACGGATGAACGTGAAGACGTGAAGAAGATGTCGGCGCAGATCTCCACGCTGATCGCGAAGGTCGACTCGTTGAAAAATGCAATGACCTCGGACGTCACTTCGTCCATTCCAACAAAGCGCGCGCGCAACCGGCTATCCCGGGCCATGCGCAACAAGATGGCCCGGCAGCCGAACTTTGTCGGACCCGTTTCGGTCGGAGGCGCAGTCCTGAGTGCCCCGGCGACCACGTCTGCCCCACAAGGCTAAAGACACCAGAGCGAGGCGCGGGCATCGGTCCCGCGCTTTCCGGACCTATCTGAAGAAGTGGTAGATCGCGTTCAGGCCGAGAAGGCCGGTGACGATCAGATAGAGCGCCGCCGCGACGCTGACGATGCGGGGCGCGACCAGCAGAAACACACCCGCGGCCAAGGTGACGAGTGGCAGGAGGGGGCTGGCTGCATCGGGATGCATCCGTCGCTTATACCAGATTCGATGGATCCACCCGACGCGCGGCGTGACCGTCATGCGAAAATCGTCGGGTCAATCCCCAGACAATGGCGGCCGTGGCTGCCGTCGCGATCAGATGCTTCAAGGTGTGTCCGGTGACGAAGCCGAGAGCGGTCGCGATCTCGTGGTCGAGCACCTCAGCCGCCTTGGCCAGGATGTACAGCACCATCGCGGTGGCGAAGGCGATGCGATCGGTGCGCGGGCAGCGATAAATCGCTTGCCATAGCGGGATGAGGATGAGAGCGAGCCCTTGCAACAGGAGATACGGTCGCAGGTCACCCGCGCCGTTCCTGTCTGAGATAGCCCACCATGCGACGCTGGCGACGGCGTAGAGGGCGAGAACGATCACGTCGAACCCGGTCCTGGATCCGCCCTGAATGTCTCCGCGGACGCCGGCGAGCAGGCCGGCGCAAACCAGCGCGATCGGCAGCCTGTCCCAGATCAGGCTGATATTGTCGGGGGCGAGATGATAGAACGCGGACCCGAAAGCGGTCAGGAACAGTCCGATCAGGAACAGCCTGTAGCCGGACCATCCGGCGCGCAAATGGTCGCTGGCGCGTCGGGGCCGCAATGTCAGCCAGCCCCAGATCGCGACCAGAGCGAAGCCTGCATTGGACAACACATCGGCTGCGTGAGGAATCCCGAAGGCGGCCGACTGGTCGGCGAATTCGTTGTAATGCGCCGGCTGCGCAATGGGTCCGTGCAGCGCCAGGATCACGATCATGCCGACGGTGATGATTGTCGGAGCGTGCTTGATCCATGGGGCCATGGGGCGGCCCGGGCCGATCGAGACGTCCATACCGGGTGCGGGTTGCATTGTCGGCTTCTCCAGTGCTTGAGCAGTGCTCAAGTATGAGTAGCCTGAAAATGAACAATGTTCAACAAGAATTTTCGATAGGTGCTTTGGCTGTTGTTCGGTCCGGGGGATGACCGACATTGTCGTCGATACGGCTGCTCAAGGCGGGGCGTATCGAATGATGCCGGAGCCTGTCATCGGGCCGCGCATTTGCGCGGACCCGTTGGGCTAATCGTCCTTGCGGGCTAGCGTTTGCTCTCGCTCAGTCGTGTCATCGCTGCCTTTACTTTGAGGGCGTAGCTGTCGGCTTGTTGTTTCTCTGCCATGACAGGTCGAGAGGTGATGTCAGTGATCTCTAGAACGACTTCGCTAATGGGCTTGCGCGAATTAGGCATAGGCATCTCCCACTGAATAAATCGCATTGAACGCATTCGGGGATGAGGAGCGGGAAGCGCGAAATCGAACCGGCCTCTTTGGCTTGAACCCAACGCTCCACCATTGAGCTACACCCGCCGAGAGCCGAAAACTAAGCCGCCAGGCAGAGGGCAATTCGCCTGGCGGCTTCGCTGGCGTGGACCCGGACGACTTGGGGAAACCGTCCGGTCATCGGAATCTATTCGGCTTGCGTAGTGTAGCAACCAAACTCGCGCGTTAAGCTTGATATGCCCTCTGCAGGTTAATTCTGGAACCCGCCATCGGCCGCCAGGCGCTTGAACTGCCGCTTCATCGCATTGACCCTGACGATATAGGCTGTGACGAGATGATCGCCGCACCGCTCGCCGGGCATCATTTGAAAGTTGCGGCGCGCGAAGGCTGTGGCGGGACCCCCGCCGCAAAGATGGATAAACGCGGCGAGATCCTGCTTCTGCTGCAGGCTTGCCGGCACATCGGGGACGCGGGCGAGAACCGCCGCGACATTGCGAGCCAGATACACGGACGCGAGCTCAATGGCATGGCTCGGGATCGCGCGGATGGTGAGGCTGGTGATCCCGCAGCCGGTATTCGTGACCGCATTCTCTCGGACACAGGACCGCGCGGCCTCGGCGTAGGCCGCATCGGTCATCTGGAAGAGGCCGACGGCGCTGGAGGCGGGCTTATAAATCGCGAAAGGATTCAGGCTTAATCGCCAGCGCCAGTAGGTGCGCGCCACCGGGTTGCCTGAACTCTCGACCTGCGCCAGCGCGGCCAGCAATTCGGGCGTGATCGTACTGGTGGAATAGGCGCGGAAGAGCGGCCCGTATTGCCGCCACGTCTCGGCCGGCTCCTTGTCGAGCGCATCGCCAACGAAGGCAAACAGCTCAGTCGGCTTGCGGATCACGTGATAGACAAGGTTCGTCAGCGCGACGAGCACAAGCAGGATCGCCACGACGCCAACGATCCGAGCCGCCCGCGGTGCTCTCGCGAGCTTCCGTCGCGCCCACCGTGCACCGCGCCGCCAGCGGCGGAGGCGTGGGATGCTCTTGCTTTTTCTTGGCATGCGTCTTTTGGGGCAAGTAGGGCACAATAGCCAAACGTCGCGCTGACGATCTTCTATCTGGATTCGGCTGGCTTCGCGGAGTTCATGAAGGCGGACAACGAGGACAACGGCAAGGCGCTGAAGTCGCTCGGGCTGGCAAAGTAAGTGAATGACGTGAGTAGGGTGGGTTAGCGCAACCCACCGACCCAATCGCGAGAGAGCGGCGGATTACGCTGCGCTAACCCGCCCTACTAATTCATCCGGGCTACGCTTGCTATTCCACCTTACGAGTTAGTCGCTGCAATCCGTGAAAAATGAAAAATAATGCAAGAGCCAAAAGGGCAACACTTGGCCAGAAGTAGAGGGCGTGCGCTTCATAGTAGCGGCCAGGCAGATATGGGAATTCGCCTTGCAGCAGAAAGGTGCCGATCATGACCATTGGAAATGTGTAGATTGCAATCCAAATATTGGCGAGGCCATCAGGGTTTGATCTGGAAAAAGCCAGCCAGATACCCATTGCTCCCGCGATATAGAGAGCGGGCACGATAAATTTCATCACCCCGAACAGTCTGGACAGCATGCTTCTCATGTTGTTGCCGAACTTAAACTCATTCGCCTGTAATCAAAAGGCCGCTCTTTCGAGCGGCCTTCTCATTGCTTCGATGGATGCGTTAGCTAGGCTGGTAGCGAGCGTCGCCCGGATGAGCGAAGCGATATCCGGGGCGATGTTAGAGTAGTCCCGGATGTCGCTTCGCTCATCCGGGCTACGCTTGCTGCGGCGCAAGGTCCACCTCGGCGCCAACACCAACGCGTTCGAGGGCGGATTTCGGCTGTGGAAGAAGGGGGGAGGTCAAACCGTCCGGCGCATGCAGGTAGGTTAAGATCTGCCGGCTTTCCGGAATTAAGTGCACTGCCACCGTAATTCCTTTGTCGGGGATCATGCTTCCCGCTTCAGCCTCGTATTCGACCAAAACCAATTTACAAGTCGATCGACGATGGAAGGATCCTTTGCAAAACCCCGCGTCCAGTTGGCGTAATCCGAATCCAGCGGGAGCAATCCGTCTTCTTCCGCCCGTTTCCAAATTGCGGGCTTTAGTTTCCTTCCTGGCAACCAATACTTCCAACGATTTCTTCTTCGGAGCTTGTTCTCTACTGAGAGGATCTGATCGCTCAGCCTGCGCGCGAAGAAGATGCAGTCGTCGGCCTGAACATAAAGTGCACCGACGTTATCCTTGAATCGCTCATCTCGTTGGTCACCGGCCGCTATGCCAAAATAGCGGGCGGCCTTTTGCTCGTGGGTGGGCGGCGGATTTTTTCGAAACTCATCAACTAAATCGTTGCGGAGTTTCAACGAGGTCTTCAGGTCGTGAACCGCGTCTGTCACTGCCGTCATAGTGGCAATGGCCTCGCCAGGCAGAAAGCATTTGTCGAGGAGAATTTTCTCCAAAGCCGCCGCCGGAAATTCGGTTTCTGAGATTGTTCGTAGATCTATTTGAAGACCGAACACTCCAAGGGGGCTATGGATATAAGCGGCATGAGCGGCGAATGCCTCATCGAATGCGTGTTTGAGGGGCCGAAGAAACTGCTTTTTTAACGACAGAGACTTATTCGCAATTGAGAAACAAAGTGCGTGTGCAGCCCTGAGGGCATGAAGTTCCGCGACGATCGTACGCTTGGTCTGAGCGCGACTAGCGACCCACGCGCCGAAGACAACACCGATTGCGGCCGACAACAACGATCTTGCGATTTCTGGAATTTTCGACCAAGCGGCTTGCATCCCCTGCAAGCCCGTCGATGCAGCTGTCGTTACTAAATCAAAGAGCTCCGCCATCGTTATCAGCACCCCCAACCCAAGGTAGCGCAATGGGCGGGCGCCCGAAAGGGGAAGGGCGGATTATTTGCTCTCCGCTTCCCCATGATGTACTTCCCGCACCTCGTCGCGGTGCACAGCGAGCGTAGCCCGGATATCGCCTCGCTCATCCGGGCTCCGTTTTTTGACGCCATTAGTTTGAGGACGATCGCCTTTCCCAGCCAATAGGCCGCGCGTGAGCGCGCTTCCAAAAGGCACCGTAGCGAACGTGCGGCTGGAGCTCGGTCGGTACTTACTGAGCGTATTTGCTACGCCGTGGGAATATTGTACGGGGTGGCCTAAGATTCAACGCATCTATCAACTTAGGCCCTAGATAGGCTGTTAAGCTATGCTCGCCGTCGAGAGCATTTGTCAAAAGACCTGCGATGGCCTGCCCAACCGCAATTTCCCAAGGTTTCCGTGACCCTGCTAACATCATTAGAATGTTGCAAAGAGGCTTTAGGTCGCTACGCAATCGATCGTATCCGCTAGTCTTAAATGCGTTCATCTCAACGAATTGGGGATGCGTGCGATATTTGGACAGCCAATCTTCAATTGCTGCCGTCATTTCTTCCCAATCGGTTCCGAGAAATTGCAATACGTCATCCGACAACAACAGATTCTCCGCAGCCCTACAGCATAGGCGCATACGCTTCACGATTGCTTTGTCGTCGATCTCGTACGGAGACTCATCCCGATCCCTCAGAGAAAATGCCTTCGCGTTATCGTAGACCGCGCCAGCGACGATCTCGACTTGGTCTTCATACTCATTGAGGCTTTGGATATCACCCGCCGGGCAGGGCGAAATTCGGATTTTGCCTTGTGAAGTCCTAACTGCCTGCTGCCAAATGCGTTCGTCGTCCTCTCCCTCAATCAAGAGAATTGGAGTCTTGTTGAATACATTCGATAGAGGATGCGCGCCGAAAACGGGCAGAATCTTCTGCATCACTTTGCTGATAGAAACGAAATCCACTTCGTTCTGCGTCGAGCTTACAAATCCAACCCGTGCGTAATCGTACTCGCTTAGGGCGCCGAGGATGGCTGTGCTGTGAGTAGCGATTATGACAACAATGTCGCGCTTCTCAACGGCAGTTACCAGAAGGCGTATGAG
The DNA here is from genome assembly GCF_036924595.1 of Bradyrhizobium algeriense. NCBI lineage: Bacteria > Pseudomonadati > Pseudomonadota > Alphaproteobacteria > Hyphomicrobiales > Nitrobacteraceae > Bradyrhizobium > Bradyrhizobium algeriense. Next base: position 2,821,533 of record NZ_JAZHRV010000001.1, read on the forward strand.
GCGTTCCTGAAGGTCTGGATGTAGATGTACATCGGGTTCGTCCAGGAACAGGTAAGACGTTCTACCCCGATGGATCTCAGTGCTGTACGCAAATGCGAGGATTTCGATGGCAAGGCTTATGAGTTCGGATTCGCCGCTACTTAGAGTTTCCGGAGCCCGTTTCTCGGAATTCGATCTAGCCAGGATGCTGAATGCAGCATTGTCTGCGCGAACGATCCGTACTTGGTCAAGAAGCTGATTTATTGAAGCGAGTGTGGTGTCGAATGAGAAGTTCAGGTCCTGACGCGCGGTCGTGTCCTTTTCTATCTTTCTAAGAACTAATGTTTCTAATCGACGATATTCGGTAACGCTCATTTGCCGGAAATTATCGTAAAATTATCGTACCGATTTTGTCGGCGTGTTGTTGCGCCCCATTCCGGGCTTCCGACAAGTTGAGTTTCGATCCCACCTTGGTAAGCGAGCAGCCCGCCGCGCTCGGGGCTCACGTAGCGCGCTCCACCAACATTTGGCAGGGCGTCTTTATTCTGATCGAATATTCGAAGCAGTGTGCTTTTTCCAGAGCCATTCTTTCCAAGTAAAACGTTGATCTTAGAAAGATTGGAAAATGTCTTTCCTCCCGTTTGAATATCCATGTCACTAACCCTCTGAAAAAGGGGCGGCTGTTAGCCACCCCTTTAGTCGTGCATGCCCGGGTCAAAGGCCCGGGCATGACTGTCGGTCAAAGCTTAGCTACACCCCGTCGTGCTGCCACACGTATCGCACTTCATGCAGGTCCCGTTCCGCACCAGCGTGAAGTTGCCGCACTCCGAGCACATCTCGCCTTCGTAGCCCTTTGCTTTCGCTTCCGCCCGGCGTTCGGCCTTGCTTGGGGCGACGGCCACCGCGGCGCTGCCGGCCTTGCTCCACTGCATGGCTTCCAGCCGTTCCGTCGGCGAGAGGTCGTGGCTCGCTTCTTGCTTCAGCGCAACCGCGCCTTCGTGGGTGTCTGCGAGGCGGGCGCTGGGGCCGTGGCCGGCGATCGCGGTGACGTTGTGGGAGCCGCGTGCGTCGGCATCGACGCCGCGCATGACGACCAGATTATCCGTGCGCGAGCGGGTCAGGCCCTTGGACAGATATTTGGTGGCCTGGTGGCTGTCGGACGGCTCCTTGCCTTCCTCGACGCCTTTGCCCATCGCGTCGAAGTTCGACTCGCTGGGATCGACGTGCGCGAGATCGAAGCGCGACATGTAGCTGACCGCGAGTTCGCGGAACACATAGTCGAGGATCGAGGTCGCATACTTGATCGAGTCGTTGCCCTGCACGGGGCCCGCCGGCTCGAAGCGGGTGAAGGTGAAGGCGTCGACATATTCCTCCAGCGGCACGCCGTACTGAAGACCCAGCGAAACCGCGATGGCGAAGTTGTTGATGAAGGAGCGGAGCGCCGCGCCTTCCTTGTGCATGTCGATGAAGATCTCGCCGAGACGGCCGTCGTCATACTCGCCGGTGCGCAAGTAGACCTTGTGGCCGCCGACGACCGCCTTCTGGGTGTAGCCCTTGCGGCGATCCGGCATTTTTTCGCGCTCGCGCATCACCACGATACGTTCGACCAGTTTCTCGACGATCTTTTCCGAGACCTGGGCGGCACGCGCGGCCATCGGCTTCTCGTAATACGCCTCGGTCGCATCGTCCTCGTCGTCATCATCGCTGATGAGCTGCGAGTTAAGGGGTTGGCTCAGCTTCGAGCCGTCGCGGTAGAGCGCGTTGGCCTTCAGCGCGAGCTTCCAGGACAGCAAATACGCCGCCTTGCAATCGTCGACGGTGGCGTCGTTCGGCATGTTGATGGTCTTCGAGATCGCACCTGAGATGAACGGCTGCGAGGCCGCCATCATGCGGATGTGGCTCTCGACCGACAGATAACGTTTTCCAATTTTGCCGCAGGGGTTGGCGCAGTCGAACACCGCATAATGTTCTGCCTTGAGGTGGGGAGCTCCCTCGACCGTCATCGCGCCGCAGATGTGCACGTTGGCGGCCTCGATCTCGCGTTTTGTAAACCCGAGCGCGGCGAGCAGGTCGAAGCCGGGGGCTGCGATCGCTTCCGGTGCGACGTTGAGCGTGTCGCGCAAAAAGTCTTCGCCAAAGGTCCACTTGTTGAAGGCGAACTTGATGTCGAACGCGGTCGGCAGCGCCTTCTCCACCTTGGCCAGCGCTTCGTCGGTGAAGCCTTTGGCCTTCAGGGTCGAAACGTTGATGCCGGGCGAATTGGAGAGCGAGCCGTGGCCGACGGCGTAGGCCTCGATCTCCGCGATATCGGCCTCACTATAGCCGAGCGTCCGCAGCGCCACGGGGACGGCCTGGTTGATGATCTTCCAGTAGCCGCCGCCGGCGAGCTTCTTGAACTTCACCAGCGCGAAGTCAGGCTCGATGCCTGTCGTGTCGCAATCCATCACGAGGCCGATGGTGCCGGTCGGTGCCACCACGGTGGTCTGCGCGTTGCGGTAGCCGTTGAGCTCGCCGAGTTCGAGCGCCTTGTCCCAGGCCGCTTTGGCGTGGGTGATGATGTCGGCCTGCGGGCAGGAGGCGTGATCGAGTGGCACGGGATTGACCGCCAGCGCCTCATAGCCACGGCTCTCGCCATGCGCCGCGCGGCGATGGTTGCGGATCACGCGCAGCATGTGCTGGGTGTTCTTCTTGTAGCCGGGGAAGGGGCCCAATTCCTTGGCCATCTCGGCCGAGGTGGCATACGCGACGCCGGTCATGATCGCGGTCAGCGCGCCGCACAGCGAGCGGCCTTCCTTGCTGTCATAAGGAAGCCCCATGGTCATCAGCAGGCCGCCGATGTTGGCGAAGCCGAGGCCCAGCGTGCGGAACTCGTAGGAGAGTTCGGCGATCGCCTTCGACGGGAACTGCGCCATCATGACGGAGATTTCGAGCACGATGGTCCAGAGCCGGCACAGATGCTCGTAGGATTCGACGTCGAACCGTTTTGTGGTGGTCGAATAGAACGTGATCAGGTTGGCGGAGGCGAGGTTACACGCCGTGTCGTCCAGGAACATGTATTCCGAGCACGGGTTCGACGCGCGGATGTCGCCGGACGACTTGCAGGTGTGCCAGTCGTTCATGGTGGTGTTGAAGTGCAGGCCGGGATCGGCGGACGCCCAGGCGGCGTGGCCGATCTTCTCCCAGAGCTCGCGGGCCTTGAGAGTTTTTGTAATTTTCTTGTTGGTGCGGCCGATCAGGTTCCAGTCGCCGTCGGTTTCCACCGCGCGAAGGAAATCGTCCTTCAGCGAGACCGAGTTGTTGGAGTTCTGGCCTGATACCGTGAGGTAGGCTTCCGAATCCCAATCGGTGTCGTAGGTCGGGAAGTCGATGTCCTTGTAGCCTTGCTTCGCGAACTGGATGACGCGCTTGATCACGTTGTCGGACACCAGCGCACGGCGCGCGAGCTTGATCTCGCGGCGGAGCGCCGGGTTCTTCTCGGGATCGAAGCAGTCGTCGCCGCTTCCTTCGCAGTTCACGCAGGCCTTCAGCACGGCCTTGAGGTGCTTCTGGTTGATCTTGGAGCCGGTGACGAGCGCGGCAACCTTCTGCTCCTCCTTCACCTTCCAGTCGATATAGGTCTCGATGTCAGGATGGTCGGCGTCGACCACGACCATCTTGGCCGCGCGGCGCGTGGTGCCGCCGCTCTTGATGGCGCCCGCGGCACGGTCGCCGATCTTCAGAAAACTCATCAGGCCGGACGAGCGGCCGCCGCCGGAAAGCTTTTCGCCTTCGCCGCGCAGGCGCGAGAAGTTGGAGCCGGTGCCGGAGCCGTATTTGAACAGGCGCGCCTCACGCACCCAGAGGTCCATGATGCCGCCCTCGTTGACGAGGTCGTCACCCACGCCCTGAATAAAGCAAGCGTGCGGCTGCGGATGCTCGTAAGCCGACTTCGATTTGGTCAGTTTGCCGGTGAACGGGTCGACGTAATAATGGCCCTGGCCGGGGCCATCGACGCCGTAGGCCCAGTGCAAGCCGGTGTTGAACCACTGCGGCGAGTTCGGCGCGACCATCTGTTTTGCGAGCATGAAGCGCAGCTCGTCGAAGAACGCCTGTGCGTCCTCTTCCGTGGAGAAATAGTTGCCCTTCCAGCCCCAATAGGTCCAGCAGCCGGCGAGGCGGTCGAACACCTGTTTTGCACTCAACTCGCTGACGAATCGCTCGGATTCGGGGAGGAGGGCGAGCGCCTCGGTGTCGGGCACCGAGCGCCACAGCCAGGACGGCACGGTCTCTTCCTCGACCTTCTTCAGGCGCGCGGCGACGCCGGCCTTGCGGAAATACTTCTGCGCCAGCACGTCGGAGGCGACCTGCGACCAGAACTGGGGCACTTCGACATTTTCCAGCCGGAACACGATCGAACCGTCGGGGTTGCGGATCTCCGATGTCGTCAGCCTGAAATCAATCCCTGCATAGGGTGACTGGCCGGAAGTGGTGTTGCGTCGTTCGATTCGCATAGGTCGTGCCCCGTCTTCTTGCCCGGTCCGCTTTTCGCGGTTGCCGGATGTTGTCAGTGAGCGAACCTTCGGCACCAAGGTTGAAGACAACCTTGGGCCTGAGATCCGCCAGTTCGACCGGTGGACCCGGCCCTGTTTCTGTCTTCGCCACCCCATGGTCCCGCCGATCGACGGGGCCAATCCCAACTCAACGCCGTAACTTGCCGCCTTGAGCCATTCGGCTCGTTTTTTCAGCGCCGGATCGCCCCCGTTCACGGGCAGACGAGCCCTCGATCCGTGCCTCGACCGGCTGACGGAGTGCTCGCTCTGGAACCCGTTTGGAAGCGTCCGGCGGGACCCAAAACTTAACTCGCGCCGTCCAGCAAAGAGGCTAGGCCAAACCCGTCGCGCCCGTCAAGGACTAGTACGAGTTCCTGAATCAAATACTAAATATGGTGGAAAGTGAGGGAAAACAGGGGGTGATCGCGCGCCTGTGATGGGCCCAAGTATCAGTGAGTCCTCAGGGATTCCCAAGGGAAAAAATTTTGTTCGGAGGTGTGGAAACCAGCTTCGTCCCGCTGTTCACAGGGCAGGTATTTTTTCGCCATTCGGGATTGCGTTGATGAGACTCACGTGTGGCTACGGGGAGGGGAGGTCTGGCATGTCCGCGCACCCGTGGTCGCGGCCGCCGATAAGCGGCAAGGTGACCGCCGATTCCACCCTTTGCCGGGCTCCATGACAGAATCAAAACCCACCGCGCCGGCGCGGATCGCGCCCGCAGGCCTGATGTTCCTCGCCATCACCTCAGTGGGCTGGGGTTTTAACTGGCCCGTCACGAAGTACCTGTTGAGCGAGTTGCCGCCGCTGACCTTGCGCGGCTCGACCGGCGTGATCGGTGCGGCACTGCTGGCCGTGCTGGCGCTGGCGCGCTCCCAGAGCCTGAGGGTCGAGCGGCATTTATGGCCGCGGCTGATGCTGGCGGCGCTGCTCAACGTCACCGGCTGGATGGTGCTGATGGGGTTGGCGCTATTGTGGCTGCCGGCCAGCGAAACCGCGCTGATCGCCTACACCATGCCGGTATGGGCCTCGCTGCTGGCCTGGCCGGTGCTCGGCGAGCGGCCGACCATTTTGCGCACGGTGGCGCTGGTGATGGCATTTGCGGGGCTCGCCGCCATCATGGGGGGCAACGGCATCACTGCCACGACCGAAAAACTGCCGGGCATGGTGATGGCGATCGGCGGCGCGTTCGGTTTTGCGCTCGGCACCGTGCTGGCGAAGAAACTGCCGGTGCCGCTGCCGCCGATCCCGGCCGCGGCCTGGCAGATCGGACTGGGATGTTTCCCGATCGTCATCATCGGTCTCGCCGTCGAGACCACGCATATCGATGATGTGACAGGGCTCGGCTGGTGGCTGCTGGTCTATGCAACCGTGATCCAGTTCTGCATCGCCTATGTGAGCTGGTTCGCCGCGCTCGCCCGCCTGCCTGCGTCTGTCGCGGCGATCGGCACCATGGCGGTGCCCGTGATCGGCGTCGTCGCATCGGCGGTCGCGCTGGGCGAGCCGCTCGGGCTGACGCAGATTGTGGCACTGGTGTTCACGCTGGCCGGTGTAGTACTGGCGACAAGGTCGTAGCCGGCAGGCAACCCCGGCGTGTGAGTCCCGGAATGGAAGCAACAGGCATGCAGCAGGACCCGGGGCGCGAGGGATGGCGATCGCTGCTCAGATGGGAATGGATACCGACGCTCGGGATCCTGCTGGGCGGCGTGCTGCTTCAATCGATGAATGTCCTGATGCTGACGACCGTGCTGCCGTCCATCGTCGGTGAACTGGGCGGCGTCACCATGTTGAGTTGGCCGACAACCGCATTTCTTGCGTCATCCATTGTCGCGGCGAGCTGTGCCGGCATGCTCGCGGCTGCGGTCGGTCCCCGCGCGGCCTACTGCGCCGGGGTAGCGACATTCGGTCTCGGAGCGCTGCTTTGCTCGCTCGCGCCAACAATGGGCTGGATCGTTGTCGGCCGCTTGGTACAGGGATTCGGCGGTGGTCTGGAGGCGGCCGCAGCCTATGTCGCGGTGCGAGCGACTTTCCCGGAAGCCGTCTGGTCACGGACGATTGCATTGATGTCGACCAGCTGGAGCATGTCCGTCTTGCTGGGGCCGCTGGTCGGGGGAATGTTCGCCCGCTTCGGCAATTGGCGCGGCGCGTTCGTCGCGACCGCGATCGTCGCCGGCATATTGGCGGTCAGCGCCTATGTCATCCTGTCGCCGGGCACGTCGGAACGCCGGACGCCCGCTGCAGGCCTGCCGGCCGGACGCGTCGCATTGATCTGGCTCGCAATCGCCGCGATGTCTTCAGCCTCGATCGTCGAATCGTCGTTGGCCAAAGCCGGCCTGATCGTCCTTGCGATTGGCGCGCTGGCGGCGATGCTGCGGCTTGATCGTGTCGCGGCGGCGCCGCTGCTGCCGAGCGATGCGTTTTCATTGTATACGCCGACCGGCGTTGGGTTATGGCTGGCGCTGCTGCTTTGCATCACCTTCAGCCCGTTGCAGATATACGTGCCGATCTTCCTGCAGCACTTGCGCGGACTGGATCCGCTGGCGGCCGGTTTCATGGTTGCAAGCGGCTCGCTGGGATGGACGATCGCTTCCCTTGTCACGGCCGGCGCATCCGGGTCATGGCCGGACCGGCTCATGCTGGCCGGACCGGTGGTGATGGGCATCGGCCTGATGGCGATCGCGTCACTGCTCCCAAGCTCTGCGGCGACGCTGGCCTTGATCCCGGCCATCGTCGCACTGGGGATGGGCATCGGCCAATGCTGGCCCTTTGTCGCCCACCGGATCATGAGCGGCGCCAAGGCGGGTGATGAGGTCGTCGCGGCCTCCGCGGTCCCCACCGTCCAGCAGACCGGGTTTGCCCTGGGCGCGGCGCTCGCGGGGCTGGTTGCAAATGCCAGTGGATTCTCCGCCGGGGCCACGGATGAAAGCATGATGCACGTGGCGTTCTGGGTGCCGGCAAGCTTCGCCGTTCCGGCGATCATCGCCTGCCTGGCGAGTTTACGGCTGCGGCATCTGCGGAAGCTCTGAGGTAGTTTCGCGGGGCGGCGTCGTGCAGGAGACGCGGGCCTAGGAATACCTCCCTTTTATTTCCGTCTTGGCAGGCCGCTATGTGATTGTAGCGCCTATCAATTCGTTGTATGCCACGGACGAAATTTCGGCCCGCCCCGGGACGGACCTCCAAGAAAATCCCCGCATCATTTGTGAAAGAGAGAGTATGGCGCGCAACATTTTGATCCTTGGAGCCTCGTACGGCTCCTTGCTGGCGACGAAGCTTTTGATGGCGGGGCACAACGTGACTCTGGTTTGCCGGATGAAGACGGCGGACCTCATCAATCGCGACGGCACCGAAGTTCGCATCAAGCTGCGCGACGAGGCGGTGCACCGCGCGATCTTCTCGCGCGATCTGCCCGGCAAACTGGACGCCACCACGCCCGCCGAGGTCGATCTTTCGCGCTACGATCTGGTCGGCCTTGCGATGCAGGAGCCGCAATACACCAACCATACGATCCGCGTTCTGATGATCAAGATCGCCGAGGCGAAACTGCCCTGTCTTTCGATCATGAACATGCCGCCCTTGCCCTATCTCAAGCGGATCCCGGCGCTGGCGGATATGGACCTGGAGGAGGCGTATACCAATGCGCTGGTGTGGGAGCGGTTCAAGCCGGGACTGGTGTCGCTGTGTTCGCCCGATCCGCAGGCCTTCCGCCCGCCGGAAGAGGCGGCGAACGTCCTTCATGTCGGCCTGCCGACCAACTTCAAGGCCGCCGCCTTTGAAGACCCGCAGCACAACAAGATGCTGCGGGAACTCGAAGCCGATATCGACGCGGTGACGCTGGACGGCAAGGACGTTCCGGTGAAGCTCAAAGTGTTCGACTCGCTGTTCGTACCCTTGGCCAAATGGTCGATGCTGCTGACCGGCAATTACCGCTGCATCACGCCGCACGAGCCGCAGTCGATCCGCGACGCCGTGCACGGCGACCTGAAACTCTCGCAGTCGATCTATGACCACGTCGACGGCATCGCCCGGCGTCTGGGCGCCGACCCGGCGGATCAGGTGCCGTTCGAGAAATATGCCAAGGCGGCGGAAAGCCTGCTCAAGCCGTCATCGGCGGCCCGTGCGGTTGCCGCCGGAGCGCCCTTCATCGAGCGGGTCGACCTCCTGGTAAAGCTGATTTCGCATGAGCTTGGCGCGCCCAATGCCGAGATCGACCGCACGGTGCAGACCGTCGATCAAAAACTGAACGAGAAGATCGTGGTGGGCGGATCCGGCGCGTAGTGACGAGTGCGCGATCGCGCTTCGAGAACGGCGCGCCAGCATAGGCTGGCGCGCAAGAACATGCATGCTAAGAATTGAAGGCTGTGCAAGTTCTCGAAAATATCGCAATGCCCGGCGTCATCGCCGCCCTTCAATATGCGACCGCGGTCACGTTCCTGGTCATCGGTCTGGCAGCCTATCGGTACGGCGCCGCTGGCCAGCGTGCTGCCGAGACCGCAGTGACCAGACAGGGCTTCCCGGTTGAGATTCTTTCGCGGCACCGGGTGCGGATCGAAGAGAGCCTTGCAGAGCTCATGCTCCCCTTGGGGATAAGCGTAGTCCTCGCGACGCTCGCCACGCTCAACCTGACCGCGCCCTATATCGGCCGTATAGCGACTTGGATCATCCATCCGATCCTTCTCATCGCCGGGGGATTCATCACCGCCGGCCAGGTGTTCACGGTCCGGTTCGTGGAGGCCGAGTTTCGGAAGTCTCAAGACCCCGACGCCCGGGCGGTCGACGTCAGGGACGTCATCAACGCCGCATCCGCCGTCTTCCCGGTCTGGCTGCGTCCCATGATCGTGACCCGCTTTGTCCTCGTGACGCTCGGCTCGGCCCTGATTCTGTTGCTGACGGCCGGTTAGAGATGTGGAGCCGCGACATCTGGTTTTCGGTCAGCGCGTTTAGCGGATAGAGGACGAGAGCGCGAAATCGCCCGCTTTGAAGAGCGTAAGATACGGCGCTCTGTCAGGGGGGCAGCGTTCTCTTTGTTTGAGCATGATCTCGGTGCAAACTGGCTGCGCTTGTCGCGAGGGGAACCGGTTCCACTTTGCGCTCACGCGGGGCTCTTCGGCTACGGATCATGCCCTAGACGTAAACCTGTTTCACCAGTTCGGGCAGGAGCCGTTTGAGCTGCCCGTGACTGAGAGGGCGCGTCGCGGCGATCTCGGCAAGCCGCCGTTGGACGTGCGGCCATTGATTCGTCTCGCGCGGGTCGGTGTCGCCTTTGGCGAGATTGCAGGGGTAGCAGGATAGCACACGGTTGCTCCGGCTGTTCTGACCTCCCTTTGAAAGCGGGATGAAGTGGTCGATGCCGGCCTTGACCTTGCCGTCCCACTTTATCCGCGGGAGTCCAATGTCACAGTAGGCGCAGCGTCCGCCCCAATCGAAATAGCAGCGCTTGTAGGTTACGTCGGCCATTAGCCTTGGCTCTTCCCCCGAATCCCTTCGTCCAACATCTCACCCTTTCATACATCAAGTCGGAATCGAGAACGACGGCGCAAGAGCAGGGGCTTGCGCCTTGTTCACCCCGCAAGCGCGCGGCGGATCATGTTGGCCAGTTGGGACTTTCGATAAGGCTTGGTCAAGAGCAGCGCGCCGGTGCCTGCCGACCCCGCAACCCAATCACTTCATCGAGCTGCGAATGAAGTTCGATGAGGGTATCTTCTCCGAGTGTTTCCTTGATCCGCGTGAAGACACGTTCCCACACGGGAAAGATAGATTCGATCGTGCGCTCGCCGGCCCGGGTGATGACGACGACTTTCGTGCGAGCGTCTTCCGGCGACCGCGCGACGCGTAGAAGTCCTGCACGCTCGAGCGGCAGAATGCTTCGCGTCAGCGTAGTGCGGTCCATCAGCACGGCCTGCGCGAGCCTGCTCATGGTCGCGCCCGAATCCCCAAACAGTGCGGCGGCCGCGAGAACCGGCAACTGCGACGAGTGCAGCCCGAAGGGCGCTAATTCGTCGTCGTAGAGTTTGGCAAGAACGCGTGAGGCCTGCCGCACACGAAGGGCGGGACACTCCTCGGCCATCTGTCGCGCCAACTGAGAGAAATTGGCCATTTAAGGTGTATACACATATAAAAGATGGATGTCGACAAAGCGAGGAGAAGCCGTAGATATTGACAAATAAAGTGCATATGCACTTAGAATACACCATTAGACCTTGGGCGGCGCGAACGATTTGGCGAAGGGGCCGCGGGCGCTTCATCAAGGCGCGCGCTCGCGTGGACGGCACGAGATCGTTTGGGTTCCGGGTTGCCGAGTCGACGGTGCTTCCAGGCCGCCCAGGCAAGCGGAAGAAGTCATTCTACCGCGCCGCTTGACCTGTCTGATCCATCAACGAAGGAGGATCCCGTCATGTCGATGTCGAACGCATCAATTCCGGTATTCGAGATTGGCCTCAATGCACTCTCGGCGATTCTCGACAAGGCTGAGACATATGCTGCGGCAAGGTCGATCGATCCCGCGACGCTGCTCAGCGCGCGACTCTTCCCCGATATGCTCGCATTCACTCAGCAGGTGCAGAGCGCCTGTGACCAGGCCAAGAACGGCGGCGCACGGCTCGCCGGCATCGACCCGCCCAGGTATGAGGATAACGAGAAGACAATCGCCGAGCTCAAGGCGCGCATCGTCAAGACAGTCAGCTTTGTGAAGACGCTCGACGCCAAGAAGATCGACGAGTCGGCCGACAGCGAGATCACATTCCCGCTCGGTCCGACGAATATGGGCCACATGAGAGGTGCGGACTATCTCAACCACTTTGCGGTACCAAATTTCTACTTTCACGTCACCACCGCCTACGACATCCTCCGTCACTGCGGTGTCGAAATCGGCAAGCGCGATTTCCTCGGTACCATTCCGATGAGAATAACGTGAGATATGGCTCGTAATGAAATAGGCCCGCACGCGGTCCAGAAAGCGCGCTGTCCTGATTATGCTCTCCAGGCGCTGGGCGCTCGTCGCGATGGGAAGTCCGACGCGCGGCCGATTGGGTGAAACGCAACAAGATGACCCGCGGAAAATTCAATGCATTCTGCCGGAGGCTCCCTGCGACCACGCATGTGGTTCAGTGGGGTGGATCGCATGTCTGGAAGGTCGGTGGCAAAGTCTTTGCGATCGCCAGCGGCAAGCATGGCGAGCCGAGCGTCACCTTCAAAGTGAGCGATATTGCGTATGAGATGCTCAAGGATCAGCCGGGCTTGCGCCCGGCGCCGTACCTCGCATCGCGCGGCATGAAATGGATCCAGCACTTCGCAAAGCCCGGGCTGCCCGATGCCGCGCTCGGCGACTACATCCGGCAGTCTCACTCTATCGTCTCGCAGGGCTTGTCAAAGAAGAGACGGCTTGAGCTCGGGCTTGCAATGCCTGTGCCGCAGGCGTGAAAAGGTAACACCACTTCCACCGCTTCATCCCGTCAGCGCACGCCGGACCATGTTAGCCAGCTGGGACTTCCGATACGGCTTGGTCAGCAGCAGCACGCCGGGGTCGAGGCGGCCCTGATGCACGATGGCGTTGTCGGTATAGCCTGATGTGTAGAGCACCTTGATGCCGGGCCGGAGCTTCAACACCTTCTCGGCCAGTTCGCGGCCGGACATGCCGCCGGGCATGATCACATCGGTGAACAGCAGATCGAACGCCTGACCATCTTCGATCAGGTTCAGCGCCGCCGGTCCGTTGGCGGCGCCCACCGTGCGGTAGCCGAGGCTCTGCAATTGCGTGGTGACGAAATTGCGCACCAGCGCGTCGTCTTCCACCACCATGATGGTTTCGTTGCCATGCGGCAGCGGCGGCGCCGCGGCTGGCGCCGCCTCGACCTGGCCGCGGGCCGGCGGCAGATAGAGCTTGATCGTGGTGCCGTGGCCGACCTCGCTGTAGATCCGGATGTGCCCGCCGGACTGCTTGACGAAGCCGTAGACCATGCTGAGCCCAAGGCCCGAGCCCTTGCCGACTTCCTTGGTGGTGAAGAACGGCTCGAACACCTTGTCCAGCACGTCCTGCGACATGCCGGCGCCGTTGTCGCTGACCGCGAGCATCACATAGGGGCCGGGTTTCACGCCCGGATTAGCCTGCGCGTAGGCTTCGTCGAGCATGACGTTGCGCGTCTCCAGCAACAGCTTGCCGCCGTTCGGCATCGCGTCGCGGGCGTTGATCGCCATGTTGAGCAGGGAATTGGCGAGCTGCGAGGCGTCGATATGGGCGGTCGCCGTTTCCTGTTCGAGGATCGAGTTCACCTCGATCTGCTCGCCGAGCGTCGGCCGAAGCAGTTTGGCGATATCGAGCACGGTGGCGTTGATGTCGACATTGCGCGGCTGCAGCGGCTGGCGGCGGGCGAAGGCGAGCAGATGCTGGATCAATTCGCTGCAGCGTTCCGCCGCCTGGTCGATCAGTTCGGCCGTCTTCTGCAGCTCCGGCTCACGCGCAAGCCGCGCGACCAGCGTTTCGGTGGTACCGGTGATCACCGTCAGCATGTTGTTGAAATCGTGCGCAACGCCGCCGGTGAGCTTGCCGATGGCGTCGAGCTTCTGCGCTTGCTGCAGCTTGTGTTCGGTTTCGCGCGAGGCGGTGGCGTCGTGATAGACCAGCGCGGCGCCGCTGATGGCGCCCGCGGCATCGCGCAGCGGCCGGCCGCTGATCAGGAGATGAACCGGCGGATTGCCGCTGACGGGGCGTACCACGATCTCGATGGCGTCAAACGCTTCGCCGCGCAGCGCACGCGAGGCGGGCATGTCGTGGACCAGCAGCGGCGTGACGCCGTCGGCATGAAACACCGTGCTGAGCGAGCGCAGCATTTCCACCGTCATTCCCGGCCGGTAGCGCAGCATCTTCTCGGCGGCCGGATTGGAGAGCAAAACCTCTCCCTTGGTGTCGATGACCAGCACCGCCTCCGCCATGCTGTGAAAGGTGCTGCGCAGCACGGCCGCCGAAAGCCTGAGTTCGTCATGCGCGGCAACCAGATGCTCGGTGCGCTCGGCGACCGCGGCCTCCAGCGCCTCGTTGGTGGCTTGGGTGGCACTCAGCGAATCCTGCAGTTGCCGGCGCGAGCGGCGGGCCGATACCGTCAGAACGGTGGCGAGGATCAGAATCAGCGTGACGCCGGCGAGATCGATCGCCAGCAGGAACCTGCCGATGGTTTCGGATTCGGCGCGTCTGGCGAACAGCAGCCGGCGCTCTTCCGCCACCGTCCTTTCGAGGTTCCCGGCGATCACGGCCGTCGCCGCACGGTCTTCCTGGCCGACAAGCGCCGCGACCGCGGCGGTGTCTCCCATGATTCGGCGCCTGATCAACTCGCCATTGACCGTAACCTGGCGCTCCACCAGCGCGTTGGTCTCTTCGATGAGCTGCTTTTCGACTGGATTGTCCTTGACGGCCTCGATCAGCGCCGCCAGCGCCGGCAGGATCGCGTCGCTGGCCTCGCGATATTCCCTGGCGAATTCCTGATCGCCGTTGATCGCAAAGGCGCGCGCCGCGCTTTCGGCCCGGCGCAGCAACGGGCGCATGTCCGAGATTTTGCCGAGTATGCCGAGCGCACGGTCGACGGAAGCGGTATCGGACCGCGACTTGAGGTCCAAACCGATCGAGGCAGCGCCGATAACGAGGAGGATGGCGAGGCCAATCCCAAGAATGATACGCTGCGAGGGCATTGCCAGTTGCTTACTTCACTATCTCGAGTGGCGCGCAGAAGCTTTCGGTGTGGTGATGCACTGATTGACCGAGGTCAACAGCGCATCCGGCGTGAAGGGCTTGCGCAGGCAGCATGCCGCGCCGAGTTCGATGGTCATCCGCAGGAGTTCCGGCGCGCGCTCGGTGTTGGCGAAGGCGTAGCCCGACATCGCGACGATCGGCAGGTCCGGCCTGCGCTCGTGAAACATCCGGATCGATTCGAAGCCGCGCATATGCGGCATGAACACGTCGATCAGCATGACGTCGAAATCGGAGGATTCGAGTGCGCGCATTCCCGCTTCACCACCGTCGGCAACGGTGACCTCGAAACCCTTGCGGGCCAGACAAACCTCGATGGCAACGCAGACCATCGGGTCGTCATCGACCACGAGAACGCGCGGCACGATGATTCCTTCTTCCTCGGGCGGCGGCCAGGTGACCAGCACATCCCATGTGACGATTAAGTCGAAACGCCGACAGGTCGTCTGTATGATAGAGTGCACATAAAAGTTGTTGAGGGCAATTACGTTTAGCTGTGTCAGAACGAGAACAATCCACCGGTTCCGGAGCTGCGCCTGCCATGCCCCCGATCGATCGCGCGGGGCGGCTGTCGCCGCTCGGGTTCGTCCTGCTCGCCATTACGTCGGTCGGGTGGGGCGTCAACTTCCCGATCATGAAACATTTACTGACGGAATGGCCGCCATTGTCCTCGCGCGGCTTGTGCGGCATCGCCGGCGCTGCGGCATTGGCGCTGATTGCGCTCGCGCGGCGGCAAAAATTGAGCGTGCCGCGGCCGATGTGGCTAAGATTGCTAATTGTTTCCATGTTGACGATCGGCGGCTGGGTCGCATTCATGGGACTGGCGCTGTTGTGGCTCAGTGCCAGCGAGGCCGCGGTGCTCGGCATATCGATCCCGGTCTGGGTGGCGCTTCTGGCATGGCCGATCCTGGGGGAACGGCTGTCGCCGCTGCGCGCCGTCGCGCTGACGGTCGCGCTCGCCGGCATCGCCGTGCTGATCGGCGGCAACGGCATCGAGGCCAGCGTCGATAAATTGCCGGGCGTCGCGTGCGCGCTGGCTGGTGCGGTGTGCGTCGGCCTCGGTACCGTGCTGACCAAGCATTTCCCGTTGGCGATGCCGCCGCTGTCGCTGGCCGCCTGGCAGATCGGGCTCGGCTGCCTGCCGATCGCGATCGTTGGGCTTGCGGTCGAGCAGCCGCAACTGGCAGCGCTATCTTATGTCGGCTGGCTGTCGCTGCTCTATATGACGCTGGTCCAGTTCTGCCTTTGCCATGTGTGCTGGTTTGCCGCGCTGGAGCGGCTGTCGGCGGCGACGGCTTCGATTGGAACCTTGCTGGTCCCGGTCATCGGGGTGCTTGCGGCGGCGGCGATGCTGCGCGAGCCGCTCGGCCTGCGCGAGATCGCGGCGCTGGCGTTTACGCTCGGCGGGGTGGCGGTGGCGCTGCGCGCGTAATTTCGCAAACGAAAAGGGCGGCGCAGTAAGAATGCGCCGCCCTTCGAACTCACGATATCCTGCTATTGCGCGGTCCTTCTATTGCGCGGGGCAGGGATGCCGTAGCCCGTCGTTGCCGAGATAGGTTCCCGACGCCGGATCGTAGGACCGGTATCTCCGCGTGCAATACGCCACAGCATCATCGTCGGCCGGGGGGGCTGCGGCTACTACGCTGTCGTCGTAATATCCATACGAGTCATCGTAGTAGGAGGGGCTGTCGTAATAGCCATAACTCGACCCGATGCCGGCGCCGATCGCGAAGCCGGGCCAGAAGCCACGGCGATGATGATGACGATGGTAACGGCCGCCGTAGTAGCCGCTACCCGCGACGGCACCTGCACCGACGCCGGGCGCGGGCCGGACGAAGCCGGGGCGACCTTCCGTGCCGGCAACCGCGCCAGCCCGGAAGCCGGGACTTCCGCTGGGCGCAACGGCCACGCCACCACCTCTGAAGCCACCACCACCGCTGGGTGCAGCGGCCATGCCGCCACCCCTAAAGCCGCCACCACCGCCGGGTGCGGCGACGGAGCCGCCGCCACCGCCTCTAAAGCCACCGCCAATGGCTGCGCCGCCACCACCGCCGCCGCCGGCCCTGGCACCGCCGCCACCGGCCGCTATGCCGCCTCTGCCTTCCTGCGCCTGGGCGGCGCTGATACTCGACGCGACTATCGGAAACACAAGCGCGATCGCCGCTGCTGTACTCAAAACTTTCAGATTAATCATCGTAGGCTCCATTTCCGGGATATGGGTTTCAACCATCCTCGGAGGTGGACGTTCCCAAACCCACGCACTGATCGTGCGCATACCGAGCCTGCCCCGCCGGAGCTGTATGCGAAATGAACGGATTGCGCCGGTTCCGCGGCAACTGCCGCCGAAATGTGCCGTGTGGACCAAGGGCGACGGGCAGGGCGGGAAACAGCCTTTAGCTGGACAATTCGCCCCGCCGATGGCATCAGAGCGACACGTCACCTCGAACCGGCCGAGCCCTCATGAAGCAGTTTCTGCTCAAATTTTTCACTTGGTGGAACGGCCAGACGTTCGGCACGCAATTGTGGACGTGGCGATTCGGCGAGCTGGTCGGCCTGGACGAGCAGGGCAACCGTTACTATCGCACCAAGGGCCGCAAGATCGATCCGACGCTCGGCTTCGAGCGGCGCTGGGTGGTCTATAACGGTTATGCTGAGGCGAGCCGGGTGCCGCCATCATGGCATGGCTGGCTGCATCACACCGTCGACGTGGCGCCGACCGAGGAGAGCTACACGCCGCGGGAATGGGAAAAGCCGCATGTTCCCAACCTGACCGGCACGCCCGCAGCCTACCGTCCGTCCGGCTCGACGCTGGTCAGCGGCCGCCGCCCCAAGGCGACCGGCGATTATCAGGCCTGGACGCCCGGAAGCTGAACTCTCGGTAAGTTTACCCGCCGCTACCACCAGGTGTCTTGCCGGGCATCATAGGTGTATATACACTTATCACATGAAACAACCATCCGATCACGACACCGACTACATGGCCGCGGCCGGCTGCTTCTGCCTCGCGTCGCGACAGGCCGCGCGGAAGATCACCCGGCTGTACGATTCCCATATGCAGGGTTCTGGCGTCCGCGTCACGCAGTTCACCATCCTGTCGCAATTGATGCTCCGCGGTGAAATGCCGATCGGCAAGCTTGCGGGTCTGCTTGGGATGGAGCGCACCACGCTGAGCCGCAACCTAACCCTGCTGGAGGACAAGGGTTGGATTTCGATCAGCGCCGGCGAGGATCCGCGCGCACGCATGATTGCCATTACCGCGCAGGGACGCGGCCTCGTTCGTCGCGGATTTCCCCACTGGTCGAAAGCGCAGGCGCATATCGGCAAGCTGCTCGGCGCCGACGGCCAGGCGGCGCTGAAGCTTTTGGGTTCCCGAAATTTGGGGTGAGACGAACCGGACGCCTGGTCAGCATTTTCATTTGTCTCAATAGGTGTAACTACACATAAGGAGATGTATCATGCTGGACTTTATTGGAACCATCGTTCTCGTTGCCGCGATCATCGTCAGCATCAATGCGCTCACTGGCGCGATGCCGATCAGCGCATCGCAGCGCATTGCCCTTTCAGTCGGCGCCGGTCTGTGGACGGGTCTGGCTGCCGCACTTGCCGCCGCGAACCTGTTCCTTGGCACAAATCCGATAGGGCCGCCGGTGATCGGTACGATGATCGCGCTTCCGCTGGTCGCGACGGCCGTTGCGGCGTCGATCTCGCCGTCGGTGCGCGCTTCGCTGCTCGGAATGCCGATGCCCTTCCTGATCGCTCTGAACCTCTGGCGGCTGGCGGGAGGATTTTTCCTCCTCCTCGCGGCCGAAGGCCGGCTTGGCGGACCGTTTCCAACCTCGGCGGGCTGGGGCGATGTCATCACCGGCGTATTGGCTTTGCCGGTGGCCTGGCTCGCGCTGCGCGGACAAGCTAGTCCGCTGGTCTGGGCATGGAATACATTCGGCATGCTCGATCTCGTGGCCGCGCTTGCATTCGGAATTATCTCCGCGAATGGCTCGCCGCTGCAGATCATTCACGCCGGGCAAGGCTCGGAAGCGGTGCAAATGCTACCATGGTCGCTGATTCCGACCGTGCTGGTGCCAATGTATCTGATTGTGCACGGCATCATCTTTGCGAAGCTGGCGCAGGGCAGCCAGCGCGCGCCGGGCTGAAGCTCTGCGCCGCACCGCACGCGTTCCTATTTTGCACAAGCCTCGCCTGTGGATAACGGGATCAGCGGGTACAACCAACGCGACCATCTTGTCCTCTCCGCGAGCTTGCTGCTCAATAGGGACATCTTACGGAGATGGGAAACCATCGCGTCGGTGTCGGGCTCCAGTTCGCGACTGTCCCGGCTAGCAGCGGTCACCGAGTAGGACACGGCCGGGAGATAGGCCCCTGGTGCAGAGGTTCTGAAATCGCCCGCTAATGTGTGGCTGCCGTAGGACAGGAAAGGTCGTCTGGGAAACCAGGCGGCCTTTTTCTGTGTTCGCGCGATATCGTGTGTTGTTTTTCATCGTCCGCCTTGTGCGCGATTGCGCACTGGGGCGGACGATCCAGTACGCCGTGATCTCTCGGCTCTAGCCGGCACCTGCGATTACTGGATGCCCGCCTTCACGGGCATGACGGCAGAGCTACGCCAGCCGCGCAGCGGCGCGGTCAATCATCTCGCCGCGGCGGATTTGCGCCGGTGCGATCCTGTCTTTCATGAAGGCGAGGACTTCCGGCGGCGCGGTGTCGGGCGAGCCGGAATTGAACGGCGGCGCAGGATTGTATTCGAGCCGGAGCTGGATCGTCTCCGCGGTCCGCCTGTCGTGCAGCAGCGAGACCAGCGTCAGCGCGAAGTCGATGCCTGCGGTAACGCCGCCGCCGGTGACGCGATTGCGATCGACGCAGACCCGCGTCCTGGTCGGGATCGCGCCGAACGCCGAGAGGAAATCCATCGCCGTCCAGTGCGTCGCCGCGCGATAACCCTTGAGAAGGCCGGCGGCGCCGAGCACCAGTGAACCCGTGCAGACCGAGGTGATGTATTTGGCGCCGGGCGCCTGCTTTCGCAGGAAGGCCAGCATCTCCTCGTCGTTGATCATGTCGTCGGTGCCGAACCCGCCGGGCACGCAGATGACGTCGAGTTGCGGGCAGTCCGCAAAGGTCGTGGTCGGCGTCAGCATCAGCACGGAATCGCTCGTGACCGGCTCGATCCGCTTCCAGACTAGATGAACTTGTGCGCCGGGCAGGCTGGAGAACACCTGCAACGGCCCGGTGAAGTCGAGCTGGGTGACCTTGGGGAACAGCACGAGACCGATCTGAAGCGGCGTGGGCGTGGGAGACGGCGCGGACATCATGACCTCCGGAAAATTTGGCTTGACGCAAAATTGGCTTGACGGAAGGCATCCTGACATGGTCGCCTCGTGTCCGAAATGGCATATTTCCCTCATTTCGGGACATCAGCCAAAAAGCGAGCTGCAGGATGATCGGCGTTCTCGTATTTCCGGATTTCCAGCTGCTCGATGCCGCCGGTCCGATTTCGGTGTTCGAGATCGGAGCGCGCTACGCCGAAAACGCCCCTTCGATCAGGGTTTTGGCGGTGACGCCGGGACCGGTGCGCTCGTCCTCCGGCGTCGAGATGCTCGCGCGCGGGCTAAGGCCGTCGGGCGCGATCACCACCCTGATCATCGCGGGGGGCGAGGGCGTGCGGCAGGCGGCGACCTGCGAGAAGACGCTCGGCTTCGTGCGCGCGATTGCCAAACGTGGCGTCCGCATCGCCAGCGTCTGCTCCGGCGCCTATATCCTCGCCGAGGCCGGCCTGCTCGATGGCCGCCGCGCCACCACGCATTGGCAGCGCACGCCGCATTTTCTCAAAACCTATCCGCAAGTGAAGCTCGAGCCGGACCGCATCTTCGTCCGCGATGGCGACATCTGGACGTCGGCCGGGATATCGGCCGGCATCGATCTGTCGCTGGCGATGATCGCGGAAGATTACGGCGACGAGATCGCGCAGAAGACCGCGAAGCAACTGGTGCTCTATCACCGTCGTAGCGGCGGCCAGTCGCAATTCTCCTCGCTGCTGGAATTGAAGGCACCGAACGGCCGGTTCGGACCGCTGTTGGCCTGGGCCCGCGAGAATCTCGATGCACCGCTCACCGTCGAGGATCTCGCCGAGCAGGCCGGCATGAGTTCGCGGCATTTCACCCGCGCTTTCATGGCGGAGACCGGCAGCACGCCGTCAAAGGCGGTGGAGCGGCTGCGCATCGAGGTGGCGCGGCAACGCGTGCAATCGTCCAGCGAGGCGATCGAGCGGGTTGCCGAAGTCACGGGCTTTCGCGATCCCGAGCGGATGCGCCGCGCCTTCATCCGCGCCTTCGGCCAGCCCCCGCAATCGCTGCGCCGCGCGGCGCGGGCGGGGTAGGGGCATTGGAGAAACGCTATCTCCGGAAATCCACCCGGCCTTGCGTAAAGTAACCGTCTATTCTCTGATCGCTCACCATCAGGCCGACCCAGGGGACCGTGATCTCCGGGTTGTTCAGGTTGATATATTTCCCGACCAGCCGGCGCGGACCTTCGCGCCTGGCCTCGATCAGGCCTCTGCGCTTACCGGAATCCCAATCGAATAGCAGGTACACGCGGTCTCCGACGATTCTTGCTTCGCCCTGGCCCGGCTTCCATTTATCGGGGGCATCGCCCGGTATGGTGGGATCCGCTGCCCCCTTCCAGCGGCTCGACCACTCGCCTTCGATCGTGCCGCGCGGGCCGCTCGTATTTCCAGCGCTCCATGGCTTTGCATTTTCGTCGGCGGCGGATTCTTCCGGTACCGTGTTGCGGGCAAACTGCGTCACGTCATCGTCGTTGGGGTTTGGAACGTCCATGACGCCGAATGGATTTCGGATTGCCGGATCGTTTTCGGATACGACGTTTCGGTTTGCGCTTTCGGATTTCATCGGTGCCTCCAACTGCCATGGCCGTGCTTCGCTCCGAGCGGCACGGCCTGCTTCAAGGGCGTTGGATCGCAGGATGGAGGCGCGGCGGCCACCCGATTTCCGGGGGAACCTTGCTGGCTATGTCTGATGTCTCCGGCGCGCGATGATTCGGCGCCGTTCGCCTGGCTCACGCAACATCGGCTTGCGCGCTCGGCGTCTCCTCCGCGAGCAAGGCATCGAGATCGACGAGCTGCGGATCGTCATGCTCGGGTTCGCCGTTGAGTCCTGCGCTGCCATGAAGATGCATCAGGGTCTGCACGCGGCGGGCGTTGAGATGGTCCACATGCTGATGCTGCAGGGCTACCGGCAGCAGCGCCTTGGGCAGCCCGACCAGCGCAAAGGCCGGAACCTTGCGCACCTCGTCGCCCTCGCGCCAAAGCAGGGGATGGAGGGTGTAAATCAATTGCCGATCGATCTCCGCCGATGGCGGTTGCTCCGCCTCTGATAGCGCGATGCTGGCGAGGTTGGCGTTACCAGCGCGGGTGCGTACGGCTGCGGATCGCAGCTCCCAACATATCAAGTCTGCCGCCGCAAGAACCTCGCGGCGAACGGCATCCACGTTGCTCGAGAACCTGGTCGCTTCCGGTATCGACATCGCGCTTTTCGTGACGGCCTCGACCAGCGCGGTGGCGCCGCCGTCAAATCCCGGCGCGGCCCGCTCTATCGCCGCAGCCATCGCCTCGATCTGGTCCGCCAGCGCATCGCGGTCGCGCTGGGCCTTGGCGTCCGCCAGCGCGCGTTCGGCTGAAGCGACCTGCTCGTCGAATTCCAGCAGTTCGGCACGCATCGTCTTGGTGCGGTCCTCGACGGCGCGCATGGCAGCTTCGGCGCGATCGAGCCGGGCATTGGCAGCACCGGCTACCGCCAGCCGTTCGGCGGCGGTGCGTTTTTCTGCAAGTTCCGACTCGGCGACGCTCAGCCGCTCGGCCAACTTCTGCCGCGCCGCCAACTTTTCCTTCAGCGCGTTCTCAAAGCGCTCGATCGGGCCGAGCTCGCGCATAAAAAGCTCGCGCTTAAAAAATGCCATGGCAATACCCCCGCGCATCACGATCGTCCGCCGAATCAGCGGGCCGATTCGCTACATGTAAAAACTAGCCTGAAACTTGGATGACATTGCGGCTTAAGTCTGTTGGGCGAAACCGGGCAGTGGATGATGGCCGGCCAGGGGCCGGCCATCAACGTCGCTGTGCATGGAACGCGGCTAAACCGGCTTGTCGGGGTGCCACCCGAGCACCGCCAGCATCACGAAAAACCCGACGACATAGGCCACAGCCACCGGCCATCCCTGGCTGATCCAGCGGCCGACGGATTTGGCCTCCGGATACATGTTCGACAAGGCGACGCCCGCCGATGAGCCGAACCAGATCATCGATCCGCCGAAGCCGACGGCATAGGCCAGATAGCCCCAGTCGTAGCCGCCTTGTTTCAGCGCGAGCGCGGTGAGGGGAATGTTGTCGAACACGGCGGAGACGAAGCCCAAGCCCAGCGCGGTCGGCCATGAAGCGACCGGCAGCTTCTCGACCGGCATCAGCGAAGCCGAGGTGACCAATGCCAGAAGAAAGATCGTGCCCTTGAAGGTCTCGGGCATCACCTTCCAATCCGGCGTGCGCAATCCCGCCGTCAGCAGAATGACGACCCAGACGGCGATGCCGAGAACCGGGACAGCATCGAGCAGGGCAGGGAACTTCAAATTGGCGGTGATGTTCGCGGCCAGTGCGGCGACGAGAATGGCGGCGACGATGAACACCCGCGCCGGGTCGATCTTCAGCCCCTTTGACGCATCCTTTTGGATTGGCGAGTAGCGCTGTTGCTGAATGGAAGCGGGCACCGCGAAGATCAGCATCGCAACGATGGCCGCGATATAGGCCTCCACCACGGCGAGCGGACTGACGCCCGCGATCCACATCATGGTGGTGGTGGTGTCGCCGACGACGCTGCCGGCTCCGCCGGCATTCGAGGCTGCGACGATTGCCGCGAGATAGCCGATGTGAACCTTGCCCCGGAACACGTGCCGCGCAACGGTGCCGCCGATCAGGGCGGCGGCGATATTGTCGAGGAAGCTCGACAGCACGAACACCAGGGCGAGCAGGACCACGCCGCCCTTCCAGTCGTCCGGCAACAGCGCCGGCATCTCATCCGGAATCCGGCTTTCCTCGAAATGCCGGGACAGCAGCGCAAACCCCATCAAGAGCAGGAACAGATTGCCGAGCGTGACCCACTCGTGCGCCATATGGTGGCCGAGGCCGCCGAGGCCGGTGCCGTATTTGAACCCGGTGAAGATCAACTTGTAGACGATGATCGCGGCAAGGCCGGCGAGCGCGACCTGAAGCGTCTTGTGATGGAACAGCGCGACCCCGAGCAGCGTCAGCGCGAACAGGATGAAGTCGACGGGTATCCCGAATACAAGGATGGGTTCGATCACAACGGCCTCGGATGAGGGCAGAGGAAATTCACGGGGTTCAGCGCGCAATCTGCAATGTGCATTATTTCAGCGTCTTGAGCCAATCGGCGATTTCGCTGACCGCGACGTTGGCCTGCTGCAAGAGCTTGCCCATGGTGAAGAAGCCGTGGAACTGGCCGGGGAAGTGGCGGTAGGTCATGGGCACGCCGGCCTCCTTGAGCCGCGCGGCATATTCGGCGCCCTCATCGCGCAGCGGATCGGCGCCGGCGGTCAGCACATAGGCCGGCGGCAGCCCGGCGAGCGTCTTCGCGCGCGCGGGCGAGGCCTTCCAATGGTCGATGTCATCAGCGCTGTTCAGATAATGGTTGCAGAACCATTTGATCACGGAATGGGTGAGGAGGATGCTGGTCTCGGGCTCGCTGTGCGAGGGGTGGCTCATAGCAAAATCGGTGGCGGGATAAATCAACACCTGGCCGGCGAGTTTTGGTCCGTCACCGTCGCGCGCGGCCAGGGCCACGACGGCTGCAAGATTGCCGCCGGCACTGTCGCCGCCAACCAGCAATTGCGCGGCGTCGATGCCGAGCTGTCTGGCGTTGTCCGCAACCCATGTCGTTGCCGTAATCGCGTCATCGGCGGCGGCCGGGAATTTGTGCTCGGGCGCGAGGCGGTAATCGATGGAGATGACGATCAACTCGCCTTCATGGGCGAGCATGCGGCAGACCACATCATGGGAATCGAGATTGCCGATCACCCAGCCGCCGCCATGGAAGAAGACGAGGCATGGCGCGAGACCGTTGGTCTTGCGCAGCGCCTTCGGTGTGTAGATGCGGGCCGGGAGCGCGCCATGCGGTGCCGGGATCGACAGCGGCTTGTCCGATTCCAGTTCAGGCGGTTCGGGATTACTGACGAAGCGGGCGTTCAGATAGTACTCGCGGGCTTCCGGTGCGGTCAGCGTCTCGTAGGCGGGACGGCCCGCCTCCTGGAAAGCCTTGTAGACGGCGGCGGCATCGGGATCGAGCGTGACGGGCATGGGACCTCTCGTTTTGAGTTGTCATCCCGGGGCGCGCAGCGAACCCGGAATCTCGAGATTCCGGGTTCGCATCTGCGATGCGCCCCGGAATGACGGTTGCGTCAGGCGGCGGTGCGGCCGCCGTCGACGGTATAGGCGGAGCCGGAAACGTAGCTCGCCTCGTCGGAGGCCAGGAACGCCACGACGGAGGCGACTTCGGATGCCTGTCCGAGCCGCCGCGCCGGAATCCGGTCGACGATCTTCTCGTTCGGCAGCGGTTCATTGCCGGGATTGCGGCCCTGCAGGATGGTGCTCAGCATCCGGCTGTCGATCAGGCCGGGGCAGACGCAATTGACCCGCACGCCGGTGCCGGTGCATTCCCAGGCGGCGCTCTTGGTGAGCCCGATCACCGCATGCTTGCTGGCGCTGTAGACGGCGATCATCGGCGATCCGATCAGGCCGGCGATCGAGGCGGTGTTGATGATGCTGCCCTTGTTTTGTTTGAGCATCACCGGCAGCACATGCTTCATGCCGAGAAAGACGCCGACGACGTTGACGTCGAGCACGCGCCGAAAACTCTCCAGCGAATATTCCGGGATCGGCTTGATGTTACCCTCGATGCCGGCGTTGTTGTAGAACGCGTCGATCGCGCCGAACCTGTCGACCGTGGCGCGGACATAGTCCGCGACCTCGTCCTCCTGGGTAACGTCCGCCGCGACCGCGTGCGCTTCGGCGGAGGCGGGCAGGTCCTTGATCGCGGCCTTAAGGTCGTCTTCCCTGCGGTCGACGGCGACGATACGGGCACCGCGTTCGGCCAAGAGGCGGATGGTCGCGGTTCCAATGACGCCGGCGGCGCCGGTCACGACGGCAACCCGGCCATCGAGACGAATTCGATCGGGCATGTCTGGGATTTCCTCTCGCTCCTCCGGTTATCCCGGATTTTGGTGGTTTTCACGCCAGGAGTGGGCACCCTTGCGCGAACGGAAGCGACTATTTCATCTGAAACGGGGCATGACTAGATCATGGGGCCATGATCGAGATCATGGTGCGACCATTGAAAGCCGGTTTCCGCCTTCCCCCGGGGCCACGGATCGAGTGCGGCGGGAAGGGGGCAAGCCGCCCTTTCCGCGCCGTATTCGCCGTGTTAACCGGGTGGGACGCGAGCGGCGGATAAGTCTGTACTATGTCGCGAGCCCGATTCGCCTGTAAAAGCCGCGAGATGCTTCGAACCATTGCCCTGACCGGTCTTGCGGCGCTGATCGCCGCCACCATGACTTCGCTTGTGCCGCCGGCGCAGGCGCAGATCGGCAATATCTTTTCCGATCCGCCGCTGCGGCCGCCGGGCGCCATTCCCCGCGGCAATCAGCAGCAGCAACAATTTCCCGACGACGACGAGGAAGTGCCGGAATTGCCGCGCGGCCGCCTGTTGCCGACCCCGAACCGTCCGCCGCCGGGGCAGGGCGCTCCGCCGCCGGGAAGCTTCCAGTCGCAGCCGCTGGCGCCGCCGCCGGGAACGACCGTCGCTCCCCAGGGCACGCAACCGGGTGTTGCGGTTCAGCCGCCGCAGCCGGGCCAGCCGGGCGTCGCCACCGCGCCGCCGGGCCAGCGCCAGCCGCCAGCCAAAGGCGTGCCGCAATCGCCGGCGACGCTACAGCCGGGCGATGAGGTCGTGTCCGAGCCGCCGGCCACCAAGATCACCAACAAGAAGGCGAGCTTCTCCGGCCTCGACAAGATCACCGGCCGCATCATCAATTTCGAGGAGGATATCGGTGAGACCGTGCAGTTCGGCGCGCTGCGCGTGAAGACCAGTGCCTGCTACACGCGGCCGTCGACGGAAGCTGCCAACACGGACGCCTTTGTCGAGGTCGACGAGATCACGCTGCAGGGCGAGGTGAAGCGGATATTCTCGGGCTGGATGTACGCGGCAAGCCCCGGCCTGCATGGCGTCGAGCACCCAGTCTACGACATCTGGCTGACCGACTGCAAAGGCCCCGACCAGACCATCGTCAGCGCACAGCCCGATCCGGCGAAGACAGTCGCGCCGCCGGCCGGGCAGAAGCGTCCGCCGCAGCCGAAGCAGGCGGCGCCGCGTCCACCGGGACTACCGCCGCAGCCGCAATTCCAGCAGCAGCCGCAGCAGGCTCCGCCGCCGCCACCCCCGCCGCAGCAGCGGCCGGGTGGACTGTTTGGCGGATTGTTCGGGAATTAGGACGCCCGCCTCCGCGTCGGCAGGTTGTACGCCCCCAAATACTCAGCATTCACCGTGTAGCCGCCACTTGCCGTCGGCAGTGCGCCTTACAGTAAGATCGCCCATGCGGATGTTCGTCGCGAGGAAATCGATGAAGCTGCGCACGCGCGTCGGCAGCGGCCCGGCGTGGCCGACGTAGATCGCATGGATGTCTTCGCGGTCCCCCGGATTGTAGTTTTGCAGCACCGGAATCAGGCGCCCGGCCTCGATGTCCGGACCGACGTGGAATAGAGCCAGGCGTGCGCAGCCGACTCCGCCGAGCGCGAGCCGGCGGACCGCTTCGCCGTCGCTGGCGCGTGCTGCTGGCGGCGGCAGCACCTCCTCGATCCGCTCGCCGCGACGGAACGGCCAACCGCGAATGCTGCGCGGAAAAGTCCAACCGATGCCGCGATGGCTGGCGAGTTCAGCCGGGGTCTTCGGCTCGCCGAAACGGGCAAGATAAGTCGGCGCGGCCACCACCGCCATGCGGCTGGTCCCGAGCTTGCGCGCGACGAGGCGCGAAGCCCCCAGCGGCCCGACGCGAATTGCCACGTCGGCGCGCTCCTGCATCAGGTCGATGACCGTATCGGTGAGAACGATGTCGAGCGTGATATCGGGATGCTCGGCGAGGAAGCGCGGCAGCAGCGGCATCACGTGCTGCATGCCGAAGGGTATGTTGCTATTCACCATCAGATGCCCGCGCGGCGCTGCACCGGAGCCGGCCTCGCGCTCCGCCTCCTCGATCTCGCCGAGAATGCGCAACGAGCGCTGGTAGAAGGCCTGGCCTTCCTCGGTCAGTTGGAGCTTGCGCGTGGTCCGGTTCACAAGTCGCGTGCCGAGCCGGGCCTCCAGGCGGGATACCAGCTTGCTCACGCCGGATGGGGTCATGCGAAGGCTTTTTGCCGCCGCGGTGAACCCGCCGAGGTCGACGACCCGGACGAAGACCTCCATCTCGGCGGAACGGTTGGTATCGAGCCGGCTCATGTTGAATTCGCATCACAAATGATTGGATTGCCGGCATCCTAATTCTTCCGCCGCGCTTCCGCTATTTGCGTTGCAGCAACCCTGTCCTGATCCGGAGCAACGCATGCCTGCCGCCGTCCTTGCGCTGACCGCCGGTGCCTTTGGCATCGGCACCACTGAATTCCTCATCATGGGCCTCTTGCTGCAGGTCGCCGCCGATATGCAGGTTTCGGTCTCCGCGACGGGCCTGCTGATCTCCGGCTATGCGCTCGGGGTGTTCGTCGGCGCGCCGATCCTGACGCTGGCGACGCGGCGGATGCCGCGCAAGGCGGTGCTGCTTGCTCTGATGGCGATCTTTACCTTCGGCAACGCCGCCTGCGCGCTGGCGCCGGACTACGGGCTGTTGATGGCGGCGCGGATTCTCACCTCGCTCGCCCATGGCACATTCTTCGGCGTCGGCTCGGTTGCGGCGACGAGCCTCGTCACCGAGGACAAGCGTGCTTCCGCGATTGCCACCATGTTCATCGGGCTGACGGTGGCTACTCTGCTCGGCGTTCCCTTCGGCGCGTGGTTCGGCCTCATGCTGGGATGGCGCGCCGCCTTCTGGGCAGTGACCGCGATCGGTGTGGTCGCCTTCGCCGTGCTGGTCATTCTCGTTCCCGGCGATGTCGGCGGCAACGAGAAAGCCACTTCGCTGCGCGAGGAGCTGGCGCTGGTCGGCCGTCCGCAAGTCCTGCTCGGCCTCGCCATGACCGTGTTCGGTTTTGCCGGCCTGTTCGTGGTCTTTACCTATGTCCAGCCGATCCTGACCCGGCTGACCGGCTTCTCTGAAGCGGCGGTCTCGCCGATCCTTCTCGTGTTCGGCGTCGGCCTGTCGATCGGCAATGTTGCGGGTGGGCGGCTCGCCGACCGTGGTCTCGGACGTGCCCTGATCGGCACGCTTGCGGCGCTCGCGCTCGTGCTCGTCGCGCTTGCGGCGGTGCTGTCGATCAAGGGCCTCGCCGTGGCGTTTATGTTCCTGCTTGGCGCTGCCGCCTTCGCCACTGTCGCGCCGCTGCAGCTTCGCGTGCTCGAAGCGGCCGGCACGGAGGGACGCACGCTCGCGTCCAGCCTCAACATCGCGGCCTTCAATCTCGGCAATGCGCTCGGCGCCTGGGCCGGCGGGCTAACGATCGATCACGGCCTGGGTCTGGCCGCGCTTCCACTCGTCGCGGCGGCGATCACCGCGGCGGGGCTCGTGCTGGCGATATGGAGCGTGCGTCTCGACCGGCCGGTACCTTCCGCTGCGGCGTGCCCGGCGGAATGAAAGCAAAGCATCAAAAGGGAGCACGACAATGCAATATCGCAACCTGGGTGCCTCAGGCCTGAAGGTTCCCGTTATCAGTTTCGGCACTGGCACGTTCGGCGGAGAGGGGCCGCTGTTCTCGGCTTGGGGCCGGAGCGGCGCCGAGGAAGCGAGGCGGCTGGTCGACATCTGCCTCGAAGCCGGCGTCAATCTGTTCGACACCGCCGATGTCTATTCGAACGGCGCGTCGGAAGCGATTCTCGGCGCCGCGATCAAAGGCCGCCGCGACAGGGTGCTGATCTCTACCAAGACCAGCCTGCCGATGGGTGACGGTCCATTCGACGCGGGCTCATCGCGGCATCGCCTCGTTTTGGCGGTGGACGCCGCCTTGCGGCGGCTCGGGACCGACTACATTGACTTGCTGCAGCTCCACGCCTTCGATGCCTTCACGCCGATCGAGGAAGTGCTGTCGACGCTCGATGGGCTCGTCCGTGACGGCAAGCTGCGCTATGTCGGCGCCTCCAATTTCTCGGGCTGGCAATTGATGAAGTCGCTCGCCATTGCCGAGCGTCACGGTTGGCCGCGCCATGTGGCGCACCAGGTCTATTATTCGCTCGTCGGCCGCGACTACGAGTGGGAGCTAATGCCGCTCGGCCTCGATCAGGGCGTTGGTGCGCTGGTCTGGAGCCCGCTGGGTTGGGGACGTCTCACCGGCAGGATAAGACGCGGCCAGCCGCTGCCGGCGGGCAGTCGCCTGCGCGAGACGGCGCAGTTCGGTCCGCCTGTCGACGAGGAGCGGCTCTATCGCGTCGTCGACGTCCTGGATGCGGTCGCGACCGAGACCGGTCGCACCGTGCCGCAGGTCGCCATCGCATGGCTGCTCACCCGCCCAAGCGTGGCGTCCGTGATCATCGGCGCGCGTGACGAAGCGCAGCTCCGCGACAATCTCGGCGCCATTGGCTGGTCGCTGACCGCCGAGCAGATCGCGCTCCTCGACAAGGCGAGCGCGGTGATGCCCTGCTATCCCTATTATCCTTATCGTGTCCAGGAAGGCTTTGCGCGATTGAACCCGCCGCCGGTTTGAGCCGATCGGAAGCGGACGCCGCCGCGCCTCGGTGTTTTGCAAGACCTACGCATCAATTGCGTTCGGCAATGATCGCGAGCGCTTCCGCGCCGCTGACCGGCTGGCCGGCGGCCAAATTCAGGAAATCCGCAGGCTCGCCCGCAATCGCCTTGTCGAGCAGCATGCGATAGCGGCGCCTCGGAATTTCGACCGCGCCGAAGCTGCGCAGATGTTCGGTGACATATTGTGTGTCGAGCAGCTCGAACCCGCCAGCGATCAACCGCGCCACCAGATGCACCAGCGCCACTTTCGATGCGTCGCGGGTGCGATGGAACATACTCTCCCCAAAGAACGCCCGCCCGAGGCTGACACCGTAGAGGCCGCCGACGAGGTCGCCGTCCTGCCAGACCTCGACGCTGTGGCAGTGCCCGAGTTCGTGGAGCCCGACATAGAGATCGCGGATGCGCTTGTTGATCCAGGTGTCGTCGCGGCCCGGCTGCGGCGCCGCGCAACCCGCAATGACCGCCTTGAAGGCGGTATCGACGGTAACGCTGAAGGCGTCCGAGCGCACGGTGCGGGCAAGCCGCGAGGCGATGCGGAAGCCCTCGAGCGGGATCACGCCGCGCATTTCCGGCTCGACCCAGAACAGCGTCGGATCACCGGCGCTCTCGGCCATCGGAAAGATGCCGCAGGCATAGGCCCGCAGCAGCACTTCGGGCGTGATTTCGGAAACGGCTGACTCGCGCGATGTCATGGGCTGATGATAGCAGGACGGAGGGGGCCTATGCTACGTTCCGCAAACGATCAGTGCGCAGCCGTGGCCGCACAATGCGAGACGGATGACGGTAAGGCAATCCGCCCGGCCGACTTCCCGCAAATGAGTGTAGCATGAGCGCAGTGTTGATCGTCGTTCCGGTGTTCGCGTTGATCGCGGCCGGCTATGCGGCGGTAGCGCTGCGTTTCATCTCGCCTACGGCGCACAGGGGCATTTCCGAGTTCGCCTTCAGCATCGCCATTCCCGCGCTCTTGTTCCGGATCGTGGTCGTCGCGGAATTTCCCGCCGTCAACGCCTTCGCGGTGTGGGGCGCCTATTATGGCGCAACGGCGGCTATATGGATCGTCGCGCTGCTGGCGTCATCCGTTCTTCGGCAATCCCGGGCCGACGGCGTGGTGCTTGCGATCGGCGCGGTCTACGGCAACGTCGTGATGCTCGGCCTTCCCCTGACGCTGTCGGCGCTGGGAAGTCAGGCGGCCGGCTCTATGGCGTTGATCCTGTCGGTCAACACGCCCCTGCTTTGGCTTTGCGGCACGCTGCAGATGGCATGGGCCGAGCGGAAGTCTTCCGAGTCAGCGCCGCTGCTGGTGCTGCGGGCCGTGCGCGAGATCGCGCGCAATCCGATCATGCTCGCGCTCGGCTTCGGCTTTCTCTGGCGCCTGACCGGATTGGGGCTGCATCCCGTTGCGGACAGGACGTTGGAACTGCTGGCGCAGGCGGGTTCACCCACGGCGCTGATCGCGCTCGGCATCAATCTGTTCGGATTCAGGATC
This sequence comes from Bradyrhizobium algeriense, assembly GCF_036924595.1. Classification (NCBI taxonomy): domain Bacteria; kingdom Pseudomonadati; phylum Pseudomonadota; class Alphaproteobacteria; order Hyphomicrobiales; family Nitrobacteraceae; genus Bradyrhizobium; species Bradyrhizobium algeriense. The sequence continues at coordinate 2,853,220 of NZ_JAZHRV010000001.1, forward strand.
AAGGGCCAGGCAGTCGCGATGGCCGTCATGTGCGCGCTCAAGCTGCTGGCGATGCCGGCCATTGCCGCGATCCTCGCGTTCTACGTCCTGGCGTTGCCGCCCATTTCCGCGGCTGTGGTTGTCCTGTTTGCCGCAATGCCGACCGGCGCCAATGCCTATATCTTCTCGGCCCAGTACGGACGGCTGAGCGAAGCCGTCTCGGGCGCGGTGGCGCTCGGCACGGTCCTGGCCGCAGTGACGTTGCCCGTCATCGTGGCATTCGTGACGGTCGCGCTGCGCTAGGCGCTCGACATCAGTCGCAATTCTAGTCCTCGAAGCCGAACAGCTTTGCCGGATTGGTCACCAGGATCTTCCGTAGCTCGGCCTCGTCGGGCGCGTAGCGATAGAGCAGTTCGAGCAGGTCGGCGTCGTTGGGGGGCTGCACCACCGAAACCGGGTGCGGCCAGTCGCTGGCCCACACGCAGCGGTCGGGAGCAGCTTCGATATAGGCGCGCGCGATCGGAATGACGTCGTCCCAGGGCGGGCCGTTTTTCGACGTCTTCTCCCCGAGCGACAGCATCACCCAGAAATTGCCCTTCGACAGCAGCGCCAGCATCTTTTGCAAGTTCGGATCGTCCTTGCCGCGCACGGGGTCAGGGCGCGCCATGTGGTCAATCAGCACAGGCACGTCGAGGTTTTCGTATTTGGCGGCGCTGGAAACGATGCCGTCCTTTTCCGGCTGGATTTTTGCGTACCAGCCGAGCTCGCGGATTTTCGCGATGGCACGGGCAAAATCCTTGTCCGAGAGCACCGCACCGAGTTCCTGCCGGAAACTGAAGCGGGCGCCGCGCACGCCGGCGTCATGCAGTTTGGCGAGATAGGCATCGTCGGCTTCGGCAAACACCAGCGCGTTGGCGCAAGCGCGGTAGTTCGGCCCCATCGCCGCGAGGGCGTCGAGCACCACGGAATGATCGGCGCCATAGGTCGTGGTCTGCACGATGATGCCGCGCTCGATGCCGAGCGCCTTGTGGACGCGAAGCGCGGCTTCCCAGGTCGCGGTCGGCATCTGGTAGGCGGCGCCCGGCCGCACCGGATATTTGTCCAGCGGACCCAGCACGTGAAACTGGCTGTCGATGCTCTTCGGCGGCGGCAGCTTTGAGGGACGGCGCGGGTTCGGATCGAAGGGGAGATAGGTCGGCATGTCAGGTTCCTTGACTGGTCGCGGTCAGCCGATCACGGCGGTGAAATCGCATTGCACGAGCGCGCCGTTCTCCATGTCCATCTGCAGCGCATGGCGGGCAGGGCGCGAATGCTCGTCGGGAAACATTTTCAGCCATTCGGTATTTACGGGCGCACGCTGCGTGCGGTCCTGCAGCCATACGGTCATTTTGATGATGTCGTCCGTGGTCCCGCCGCCGGCTTCCACGATGGCCTTCATGTGGCCGAACATGTTGGCGCACTGGTCTTCGATCTTGTCCGGCATCTTGCCGGCGGCGTCGCGGCCGAGAATGACGCCGGACATCAGGAGATTGCCGATGCGGCAGGCGTTCGGAATTGGATTGGCGTGCTTGAATTCGCCGATATGAATGCTCTTGCGCCGTGTCATCGCTTCTCTCCCTGGGACGCTTTCTTGTTCAGACGAACTGGCAGGACACCGATCCGAACTGGCCGTAATCGGCATGAAACGTGTCGCCCCTGATAATTTCGACGGGGCGCGTAAACGATCCCGCCAGCACCACTTCGCCGGCTTCGAGATACTCGCCCTGAGCCGCCAGCCGGTCGGCAAGCCAGGCCACGCCGTTGGCGGGATGATTGAGAACGCCCGCGGCGATGCCGGTCTCCTCGATCTGGCCATTGCGAAACAACAGCGCGCCAATCCAGCGCAGGTCGAAATCGAGCGGCCGAATGGGCCGGCCGCCGACGACCAGCGCTGCATTCGCGGCATTGTCGGAAATCGTGTCCATCACCTTGCGCGGCGCTTTCGTCTCGGGATCGACGCGATGCATCCGGGTTTCCAGGATTTCGAGCGCCAGCGTGACGTAGTTGGTGGCGTTGAGCACGTCGAACAGCGTGCAGTCCGGGCCCTTCAACGGCGTCTTCAGCACGAACGCCAGTTCGACCTCGATGCGCGGCGCGCGGAAGCGGTCGAACGGGATCGGCGATGCATCCGGATAAAACATGTCGGCGAACAGCACACCGTAGTCCGGCTCGGAAATGCCGACGGCGTTCTGCATCGCTTTCGATGTCAGGCCGATCTTGTGCCCCCTGACGACGCGGCCGCGGGAGAGCTGCAGTTTCGTCCATGCGCGCTGGATGGCGTAGGCATCCTCGATCGTGAGATCAGGATATTCGCGCGTGAACGCAGGTATCAGCGACTTGCTGCGTTCGGCCTCGTCCAGGCGCTGCGCCAGCCGTTCGACGGTTTGTTGATCGAGCATCGGTTACTGCTCCTCCGCCACGGTGTTGCGAAGGATGCCGATCCGAGCGGATTCCACCTCGACGACGTCGCCTGGCTTGAGCCAGCGCGGCGGCGTGAACCGGGCGCCGGCCCCGGTCGGGGTGCCGGTCGCGATCATGTCGCCGGGTTTCAGGGTCGCAAAGGTGGAGAGGTAGGCGATCAGGAAATCGAACGGAAACATCAGCCGCTCGGTGGAATCGCTCTGGCGCACCTCGCCATTGACGCGGGTAATAATGTCATGAGGCCCACGCGGATCGCATTCGTCCGACGTAACGATCCACGGCCCGATGCTGCCCGATCGATCGAAATTCTTGCCCTGGGTGACGTTGAACTTGCCGTGGTGCAGCCAGTCGCGAACGCTGCCTTCGTTGCACAGCGTCATGCCGAAGATGTACTCCCAGGCGCGCTCGCGGGGGATGTGCCGGCCTTCCTTGCCGATCACGATGACGAGTTCGCCCTCATAGTCGAGCTGTTCGGAGATATCAGGCTTTTCGATCGGCTGGCCGGAGCCGACGACCGAGGAGGGGTTGCGGACAAATAGGCTCGGATATTTCGGCAGGTCCGAATTGTCCTTGTACTCGGCGTTGCGGTCTTTGTAGTTGACGCCGATGCACCAGAGTTTTTCCGGATTGGGAATCGGCGGCAGCAGCACGAGATCGTCGAGCGCATGGCTCGGCTTGAGGCCGGCGACCATCTGGCGCGCGACTTCCAGGCCGTCCTTGGCGATCAGGCTCCGAAGGTCAGGACATTTCGGTCCGAGCCGTTGGGTGAGGTCGACCACGCCGCCGGCAACGGCCGCGCCGAAGTGCGGCTCGCCGTTTGCGAGATAACTTAAGAGATGCATGCGGTGGATCTCCGGATCAGCGCCGCGTTCACGCGGGCGACGGCGCGCCTTTCGACGCTTCAGGATTCAGTTTTCGAGGTCTGGAACACGGGTTTCAGGGTAACGATCTCGCCGAGCTTGGCGTAACGCGGACCGGCAATGCGGCAGATCGGATCGAGCGCCTCGGTTTCGATCTTGCCGTTGTTCAGCAGCCCATCCCTGATATGGAAGACCAGCACCTCGCCGACGATGAGCCGGCTGCGGGTTTCGCCGAATTCGAGGCATTGCCGGAAGCGGCATTCCATCGCGATCGGCGCGGCGGCCAGACGGGGCACCTTGGTGCGTTCGCCCGGCAGCGTCGAGAGCCGCAATTCCTCGACCTCGCTGACATCGGGCGGATGCTCGGTGGAACTCTCGTGCACCGCCTTCATCAGGCTCGAATCCGCGATGTGAACGACATACTCCTCGTTGTTGAGGATGTTCTGCGCGGTATCCTTGTAGATTGCGCCCTTGCGGCCGACGCTGATGGCCAGCATCGGCGGCTTCGGCGAGACGAACATAAAGGCGCTGAAGGGGGCGAGGTTGAGCACCCCGCTACCCGACAGGCTGGTCACCCAGGCGATCGGGCGGGGCACCACGACGCCGGTGATCAGCCGGTAGGCCGTTTCGGGGTCGAGATATGCAGGATCGATCCGCATCGGGATGCGCCTCAGTCGGCCTTGATGTTCGCCTTGCGGACCACGGGAATCCACTTGGCGTCCTCGCGTTCGAGGTAGCTCGTAAACTCCGCCGGCGTCATCGATACAGCCTCGGCGCCGAGCGCGTTGAACTTCTCGACGATGGCGGGATCTTTCAGGATCTCCGCGAGGGTATCGTGGAGCTTGGTCACGATCTCGGCCGGCGTGCCTGATGGCGCGAACAGTCCGGTGAAGGTCTGGCCGTCGAGTTCCTTGTAGCCGAGTTCGGTGAAGGTCGGGACATCCGGAAGCCAGGAGGCGCGGTGGCTGCCGGTGACGGCGAGCGCGCGCAGCATGCCGCTCTTGATGGAAGGCAGTCCGACCGAGATCTGGTCCAGCGCAAATTGCACCTGTCCGCCGATCAGGTCGTTGAGAGCCGGTGCGTTGCCGCGGTAGTGCACCGTCAGCCATTCCAGGCCGAGCGACGACTGCATCAACTCGCTGAGCAGATGGTTGGTGGTGCCCTGGCCGGGGGAAGCCATCGTCAGCTTGCCGGGATCGCGGCGGGCAAGCTCGATGAATTCCTTCAGACCTTGGGCCGGCACCGTCGGATGCACTTCGAGCACCAGCGGCGTCATCGTGATCGAGGTGATCGGGAGGAAATCCCGCTTCCAGTTATAGGCCTCGCGCTTGGCGATCTCGGGTGCGAACAGCACGGGGCCGTTGGCGCCGACGAACAGGGCGTAGCCATCGGGTTTGGCTTTCGCGAACGCCTCGCCGGCGATCAGGCCGCCCGCGCCGGCCTTGTTTTCCACGATGAACGGCTGGCCCAGCTTCGCCTGCAGCCTGTCGGCGATGACGCGCGCCGCGCTGTCGACATTGCCGCCTGCCGGATAGGGCACGATCAGGCGTACCTGCCGCGCCGGCCATTGCTGGGCGTCGGCCGGTGTGCTCAACGCTGCCACGAATAGTGCCGATACAGCGACGCCTGCGATCGCGAAAATTTTCATCGCATTCTCCCGAAAAGCGGCATATTCGCCGCTACATTTTGTTTTGCGCGAGCCCCGTCCCAGCAGCATGCGCATGTATTGTTCCGCGCCGCGATCTTGCGCGCGGCCCTTCCGCTGTCGACCAAATTGTGGTGTTTCTGTCCACATTGTGGACAGGACAGCGCGTATGACAAACGGTCGGTTAAAGGCGCGCGGGCGAGGGCCGCGGCAGGGCGGGCAGGCGATCCGCCGCGCATTGGCCGTGCTGCGGACGCTCGCGGTTGGCGGGGAAAAAGGCGTGCCTCTGGCTGAAGTCGTGCAAGCGACCTCGCTCGCGCGTCCGACGGTACATCGCATCGTGCATGTGCTGATCGAGGAGGGGATTGTCGAGCGCAGCGAGCGGACAGGAAATTACGTCGTCGGTCGTCAGGTGCCCGAACTGGCGCTGGCGCGTCCATCGCGTTCACCCCTGATTGTTGCAGCCGAGCCGCATCTCGCGGAAGCGTCGGCGGAACTCGGCGATACCCTGTTCCTGACGGTGCGCACCGGGCTCGACACGCTATGCGTGGCGCGCCGCATCGGCAGCTATCCGATCCAGGTGTTGTCGATCGAGGTCGGTGTGCGGCGTCCGCTGGGCGTCAGCAGCGCGGGGGTGGCGATACTGGCCGCCATGCCTTCTGCGGAGGCGCGCAAGATTGTGCTCGCCAACGAAACAAGATTTGGCGCCTACCGAACTGATACGGCGACGGTGCTCGGACAGGTCCAGCTCGCCCGCCGCCGGGGCTACAATCTGCGCGATGTCGGCCTGGTGCAGGGAACGAAGTCGCTTTCAGCCTGGATCCGGACGCCGGACGGCCAGCCAGCCGCTGCGATTACGCTCTCCGCCATCCGAAACAGGTTGAGCCCGCGTCGCGCAATCGAGGTGGCGGACGTTCTCCTCGCTACCGCGCGTGCGATCGAGGCGGCGACCCCGAGGGATTAGCGGCTTAACTCGCCGCGGCGCTGGTCGATTTCGGCGCCGCCGCCGGGATGCGGCGGAAGCGCAGCACGATCCTGGTGCCGTGATGGTCCGGATCGCGCTCGGCGCTGGCGTCGAGCTTCGCGGCCATCGCGCTCACGATGCGTTGCCCCATGCCGGTGGAGCGCGGATCGGCCTTGGCGTTGAGGCCGACGCCGTCGTCCGCAATCGCGACCACGAGGTCGTCGCCCTCGGGCTTGAGCTCGACGTGAATGGGACCGGCGCCGTCGGGATAGGCGTATTTGACGGCGTTCATCACCAGCTCATTGACGATGATACCGATCGCCACCGCGCGGTCCGGGTCGATCTCGATCGGTTCGGCCTTGAGCGTCAGCCGCGACATCTTATTGCCCTCGGCCGAACGCCGAAGGTCCTCCAGCAGGGCTTCGAGATACTGATTCAGCAACACGCTCTTGAGATCGTGCGAGGTGTAGAGACGGCGATGCACCTGGGCGACCGCGGCGACGCGGCCCATCGCATTGGTCAGCGCCGCCTTGACGTCGTCCTGGGTCGTCGAATTGGCCTGCAAATGCAGCAGCGAGGCGATGATCTGCAGGGAATTGCCGACGCGGTGGTTGACTTCGCGCAGCAGCACCTCGCGTTCGGCGGCAAGCGCCGCATAGCGGTCGCGCGAGGCGTGGACCTCGGCTTCGGCCTCGTCGCGGGCGCGCTGAAGCTCGGCCTGCCGCAGGGCGCCGTTGACGGCGACCTGGAGCAGGGGGATGAAATCGCCGTGCGTGTCCTTGACCAGATAGTCGGCGGCGCCGGCCTTCAGCGCCGTAACGGCGATCGCCGAATCCTGGGCGGCCGTGACGAACACTACGGGAGGGGCGTCCGCTATCGCCATGATCTGTTCCAGCGTTTCGAGGCCGTCGAGACCCGGCATGAACTGGTCGAGCGCAACCACATCGATGCCGCCCTGCGCCAGCCGCGCCAGCCCTTGCTCACCGCTCGCCGCGTGGACGACCTTGAAGCCTGCCCGCGTCAGGCCGCGGTCGACCAGCCGGGCCAGCCCGGCGTCGTCGTCGATATACAGCAGTGTCGGCGTCGATAGTTTCATGTGGCGGCCGGAGGAACCTGAATGACGGAGAAGAACAAACCGAGCTGGCGAATGGCGTTGGCGAAGCTTTCGTAGTTCACGGGCTTGGTAATGTAGACATTGCACCCGAGGTCGTAACAGCGCTTGATCTCGTGAGAATCGTCGGTCGTGGTCAGCACCACCACCGGCGTGGTCTTGAGATATTTGTTTTCCTTGACCCGCTTCAGAATGTCGATGCCGGTCGTGTCGGGTAAATTGAGGTCGAGCAGGATGAGGAGCGCGCTGCCCTTGTGGTCGAGACCCGTCCCGTCTTTGCCAAACAGGTAGTTCAGCGCGGCTGTACCGCTGGTGAACGGCATTATCTCATTGTTGACACCGGATCGGCGGATATTTCGCTCGATCAGGCGGGCATGGCCCTCATCGTCCTCGATCATGATGATGGTGACTGGATTACTCATGTCCGTGTGTTCCGGTTACCGACTGGCCAATTGATAGGCAGTGTAATCGTGAATGTGCTGCCTTGGTGAAGTTCCGACGCGACTGACATGGTACCTCCCAGGCGGCGCACCAAGGCGCGGACATGGGCAAGGCCGATGCCCTGTCCGGGCCTGTCCTGGGTTCCCGCGCGGCGGAACAATTCGAAAATGCGCTGATGGTCCTTGGGATCGATGCCGCGCCCATTATCCGAGATCTCGAAAATCGCAAAGCCGAGCTTGGTGCGGCCACGCACCCTGATTTCGCCGGGGACTCCGGTCTTGAGGTATTTGAGTGCATTGTCGATCAGATTGGAGAAGATCTGCTCCAGCGCAAGGCGATCGCTGACGATATTCGGCAGCGCGTCGATCCGGATCTCGGCCTGGGCTTCCGCGGCCTGATGCGCCACAGTCGCCACGATGCCGTCTATCAGGTCCCTGGTATCGATCCAGACCGGCTCGAACTCGCGCCGCCCCTCGCGGGTGAGGCTCAGGATCGCCGATATCAGCCGGTCCATCTTGCCGATCGACGACTTGATGAAGGCGAGCGCCTCGGAGAAATCTTCCGAGAGCTGCTTGTCGGAGCCCTCGAGCACGGGTTCGGCGGTATCGGTGGCGTTTTCCGGGGCAGGCTGCGCAGCGGACTGCTCGCGGGAAAGCGCTGCGATCCGTTTGAAGATGTCGCCGCGCAATTCCTCCAGCTCGCTGGTGAAGCCCATGATGTTCACCAGCGGCGAGCGCAGATCGTGGCTGACGATGTAGGCGAACCGCTGGATCTCATCATTGGCTTCGCGCAGGTCCGCGGTACGCTCGTCGATCGTGGCCTCGAGGTTGAGATGACTGTCGCGCAGTCTGGCGTCGGCCTGGTCGCGCGCGTGCGATGAACGTCGGACCAGGAAGATAGCGATGCCGGCCAGCACGACGACTAGGCCCGAGCCGATGCCGGTGATCGAGGCTGCCAGCGTCTGGCTGCGATCGGCGTTGGTCGTGCGCTCCACAAACAGACGGTCTTCCTCCGTCCGCATCCGCAGCGCGAGATCCTCGATATGTTTCATGGTGTCGCGCCCGATGCCCTCGCGGACGATCTTGGCGGCGTCGCTCATGCGCTTCGACCGGGCTAGTTCGTTCGTCGTGCGGAATTCCTCGATCCGCTGGTTGTAGAGCGGCATGATCTCGTTGATGAGCCGCCTTTGAACCGGATTGTCGGTGATGAGCTGGCTCAACTTCGTCAGCGCCGGCGTCAGTTCGGATAGGGCTTGCTCAAAATCGGTCTGGAAATCCGGCCGCAATGTCGCGAGGTAGCCGCGCTGTGCGCTTTCGGCCCGCCGCAACTGCAGTTGGACGAGCGATATCTGGTTTTCAACCTCAAGGGTGCGCAGAACCTTGCGCGCGTCCTCGCGCGCCTTGTTCACCAGATGGACCGAACCGGCGCTGATCGCGGTCAACACCAGGAGCCCCGCCGCAAGCAGCAGGATGTGCCCCATGGCGCGCTTGCGCTGGGCATTAGCGGTCACGGTGATCTCTCGTCATGAACAACGGAACAAGCGCCCCTGACACCCCCTTTGCACTCCAACGTGCGATGGAACCCGACGGTTCCATGCGCTGTCGAATATTTCAGGTGGTTTTTCGCTCAGGTCTTGCCGTCCAGCGGCTGGCCGGCAAGGTACTGCTCGAGCCAGTGGATGTGGTAGTCGCCGTTGATGATGTCGGCCTCCCGGACCAGAGCCCGGAACAGCGGCAGGGTGGTTTCGATGCCGTCGACCACCATCTCGTCGAGCGCCCGGCGCAGCCGCATCAGGCATTCGGCGCGGGTCTTGCCGTGCACGATCAGCTTGCCGACCAGCGAATCATAATAAGGCGGAATGACGTAGCCCTGATAAACGGCGGAATCGATCCGCACGCCGAGCCCGCCGGGCGGGTGGAATTGCGTGATCCTGCCGGGCGACGGGCGGAAGGTCTGCGGGTTTTCCGCATTGACGCGGCATTCGATGGCATGCCCGATGATGGCGATCTCTTCCTGCTTCGCGGGCAGGTCGCCGCCGGCGGCGATGCGGATCTGCTCCAGCACGAGGTCGATGTCGGTGATGCTCTCGGTGACGGGATGCTCGACCTGGATACGGGTGTTCATCTCGATGAAGTAGAATTCGCCATCCTCATAGAGAAATTCGATGGTGCCGACGCCGAGATATTTCATGTCCCGCATCGCCTTGGCGCAGGTCTCGCCGATCCTGGCGCGGGCGGCGGCGGCGAGAACCGGTGAGGGGCCTTCTTCCCAGACCTTCTGGTGACGGCGCTGCAGCGAGCAGTCGCGCTCGCCGAGATGGATCGCGCCGCCGCGGCCGTCGCCGAGAATCTGGATCTCGATGTGGCGCGGCTTCTGCAGGTATTTTTCGAGATAGACTGAGGCGTCGCCGAAGGCCGATTTGGCCTCGTTGGATGCGGTCGACAGCGCCATCATCAAATCGTCGGCGGAGTGCGCCACCTTCATGCCGCGTCCGCCGCCGCCGGCGGCCGCCTTCACCAGCACGGGGAAGCCGATCGCCTTGCCGATCGCGAGGGCGTCGTCGTCGGGCGAGACCGCGCCATCGGAGCCCGGAACGACGGGGATGCCGAGCCGCTTGGCGGTCTTCTTGGCTTCGATCTTGTCGCCCATCAGGCGGATGTGCTCGGCCTTCGGGCCGATGAAATGCAGATTGTGCTCGGCGAGGATTTCGGCGAAGCGGGCGTTCTCCGACAGGAAGCCGTAACCGGGATGCACCGCGTCCGCACCGGTGATCTCACAGGCCGCGAGGAGTGCGGGGACGTTGAGATAGGAGTCTTTCGACGGCGGCGGGCCGATACAGACGCTCTCGTCGGCGAGCCGCACATGCATGGCATCGGCGTCGGCGGTCGAATGCACGGCAACGGTGTTGATGCCGAGTTCCTTGCACGCGCGCAGCACGCGGAGCGCGATCTCGCCGCGATTGGCTATGAGAATCTTATCGAACATCGCAGCGCCTGACGTTGACGAACTTATTCAATGATCACGAGCGGCTCGCCGAATTCGACCGGCTGGCCGTCCTCGACGAGAATCTGCGTCACCGTGCCCGCGCGCGGCGACGGGATCTGGTTCATCGTCTTCATCGCTTCGATGATCAGCAGCGTTTGACCGGCCGATACCTTGCTGCCGACGTCGATGAACGGCTTGGCGCCGGGCTCGGGCGCCCAATAAGCGGTACCGACCATCGGCGAGGGGACCACGCCCGGATGCTTGGCCAGATCGGCACCCGCCGCGGGGATGGCTGCCGCGGCAGCAACCGCCGCCGGCTGGAAGCCCGCCGGCATCGCCGCCGATACGGTGATGTTGCGCGCGACCCGCAGCCGCAAGCCGGCGCGCTCGATCTCGATCTCGGTCAGGCTGGTCTCGTCCAGCAACAGCGCGAGTTCGCGAATGAGCGCGCTGTCGTCGCTCTGCAGATTTGCGGCTGATTTGTCCGCTGACTTGTTGTCGGGCTGGCGGGCCATGCTCTTGATCCGGAATTCTCGATGTGGGTGACGGTTGAAGCGTCAGGCTTGGGGGCGTTCGACGTCAGGTTTTTGAAGTCAGGTTTTGGCCCTGGCGCCGAGTTTGGCGGCAAGGCCATTGATTGCGAGGCGGTAGCCATCGATGCCGAAGCCGCAGAGCGATGCAAAGGCAGCCATGGCCGTGTAGGAGTGATGACGGAAGCTCTCGCGGGCGTGGATGTTGCTGATATGCACTTCCACCGTCGGGATTTTCACCGCGACCAGCGCGTCATGCAACGCGATCGAGGTGTGCGAATAGCCGCCGGCGTTGATGATGATGCCGACCACCTTCTTGGCATGCGCCTCGTGGATGAAATCGATCAACTCGCCTTCGCGGTTGGATTGCCGACAATCGGCCTTCAGGCCGAATTGCGCTGCGGTTTCCACGCAAAGCTTTTCGACATCGGCGAGCGATGCATGTCCATACTTCTCCGGCTCCCGTATCCCCAACATGTTGAGGTTCGGGCCGTTGAGCACATAGATCGTCGCGGCAGAGGCTTGGGCCATCCAATTTCCAGCAAAGGGGGCGGGCAGGTCGCGGGGTTATAGGTAACAACGGGGCCAAGGGGAAGCCTCTAGGCCGCTCTGTATCCCTTTCAAAAGCCTCATCCTGTTCATAAAAAGGCGTACAGAACCTGCTGAAATTGTTCCGTTAACCAATGTTAGGAGAACCGGCACCGTAACCGGGCAGCCGGATCACCCCACATTACCACCGGCTCTGGCCTCCCAGGCTTTCGGCGAGGTCACTGCGGAAATTGTGCTGCCCGAGATGCAGCACCTCGCATTGCAGATCGGACCGCGCGCCCGGCCTACTTAGGTTGCTGGTTGTCGGTCGGCTTGTTCGCTGGCGGCGTGAGCCTGATTGCGGGCGCGGGCTTTGCTGATGCAGCCTGCTTGGCGTGGTTCGGAGGAGGGGGCCTCTGCGCAATCGGCGACGAGGACGGCTCAGGCGCGGCGGGTGCGGACGATCCGACGCCGACGGAGATGCCGAACAGCCGCCACTGCCCGTTCACCGGCGCGAACGACAGGTCGAAATTGACCTGGGTCGGCGCTGATGGAAAGAAGCCTGCCATGCGCATCAGGCCGTTGGCTTCGATCTGCGGCAGCAGATTGAGTTGCGGATCAATCACAGCGACGCCTGAGAGATCGAGGTTGTCGCTGCGCAGCTTGGCGAAGATTTCGCCAAGCCGCGCCGCGGTGTTAGATTGAAAGCCGGGCGCGCCGATATCGCGCAGTACTGTATAGTTGCCGGTCTTGTTGGCCTGGTCGAGCGCGAGCAGCGTCGATCGGACCAGAATCAGCACGCCGTTGCGGTCAATCGGCGCCGGTTTCGGCGCCGCCGCGGGCGAGGGCGCCTGCGCGTGGCTAGCAGAAGCCGTTGCGGCCATGACAGCCGCAAACATCAGAGCTCGCCAGCCACGTCGCTCTCCCGTTACCACCCTATCGTCACCATGCGACGGTCATGCCGGCCCGTCCGCCGACGCCGCCCTGTGCGAAGCCGGCGGCGACGCCGCCATTGAGCACCACATATTGGTTCAAGCGCATCTGCGCTCCAAGGCTCATGGCATTCTGGCCGCGGAAGGTGCCCCAGTTGGTCGAGATCGCGAACTTCTTGTCCGACGGCAGCGCGGAGCCGCCCATGGCGATGGCAATCGCCGTTCCCTCAAAGGCTTGCCGCATCTGCGTCTGCAACGTCGCGACGTTGGATTGCAGCAGGGAGATATCCTGGCCGCTGAAACCTGCCGCGGCGAGATTGCCGTTGGCGTCGGTGGTCACGAGCGAGGTCGGGCCGGATTGAGCAGCAAGGCTTGCCGCCGAGGTGATGCCGGACATTCGGTAGGTGTTCGATCCTGTGCCGATCGAGACCTGGTTCGCCGCTGACGTCGTAGCGCCAGTGCCGATCGCAGTCGAATTGGCGAATGTCGCCGTGGCATTGGTGCCAAGGGCGGCGGAATTCGTGCCGGTCGCGACCGTGCCGTCGCCGAAGGCGGCGCCACCATTCGCAGCCGACGCCCCAGCGCCGACCGCGATCGAACCGGTTGCGATCGCACCGTTACCGATCGCAATCGAATTGACGCCGCTGGCGGTGGAATTTTGGCCGACCGCGACCGCGCCGGTCGCAGTTGCCTGCGCGTTGGCACCGACTGCGGTGGCGCCTATCGCGCTTGCTGTGCTCGCTTGGCCAATGGCGGTGGTGGCATCGCCGGTGGCATTGCTGCTCTGGCCGAACGCGCTCGCGGTCGCGCCGTTCGCGTTAGCGTTCTGGCCCGTGGCGGTCGCTTGCAAGCCACTCGCGGTGCTGAACTGACCTGTCGCGGTCGCGCCGCCGCCGTTCGCGGTGCTGAACTGACCTATCGCGGTCGCGGCAAGGCCGTTCGCGGTGCTGTTCTGGCCCGTAGCGGTCGCGTTGGTGCCGTTCGCGAGGCTGCTTTGGCCCGTCGCGGTCGCGTTTTGGCCGATCGCATCGCTGGCCACCCCCGTCGCGGTCGCGTTGCCGCCGTTCGCGTTGCTGCCCCCGCCGGTCGCGGTAGCGTAAGTACCGTTCGCGATACTGGCTTGGCCGGTCGCGGTCGCGCCGTCGCCGGTCGCTACCGCGCCATCGCCAGAAGCGTAGGCTTGTATGCCGGTAGCTGTCCCTCCGTTGAGAGATTGCTGGCCCATCGCCGGAACGGCCCAGAGGGTTGCTGCTGCGATTGAAACGCTGGCGGCCAGCGCCAGCCCTCGCAATGTCTCGCCGGATATGACAAGCAGCCGCGCCTGGAGGCCGTGTGGGTGAAACACGTCGGAGGCGTGTGCTGTGGCCAAATCCGCCGCGCCCGCTCTTGGAAAACTTGTCATCGCCGGCCTTTCTGATCGCTGACCGGTGAAATGACCGTTTGGTGAACGTCAGACATGCAAGCTCCCACGGCAGACGGCGCGATTCCTGTTACTTCGATCTGCCGTGAAGCGACCTTGGCCCAAGCCATGCAGTGGCCGCATCTGACGAACGTCAGAGGCATCGAACCAAACGGAAGCATTTTGCGCTGAATGTTGCCGAGTGAGACTTCGTGGCAACAGAATCGTGCTTGATGCCCATAGTCGAGCCTTGCGGCCGGGGCGGTACATAGGCCAGACTTCACGCACAACTTGGGGTAGGGGCTGATGTCTGGCGATGGGCTATCCGGCGAGGACAGGGTGCTGGACCTTGTCGGATCCATCTATGATGCAGCGCTCGACGCGCAGCTCTGGCCGGGTGTCCTCAACAGAATTGGCGATGCTGTTGGCGGGCCGCAGGTGGTGTTTGGATTTTACGACCCGGCGAACGGGATCGTGAGCATGCACGCGCCGCGCACCGATCCGGACATCTTGCGCAGCTTTGACGAATGGACGCCGGATATTCCGGCCTTGCCGTGCACTGGAAACTATCGGCCCGGCGAGGTCTTTACCGGTGCGGACGTCATCTCGCGGGACGAGTTTACCAGCACGGCCTTCTATAACGAATTGTGGCGGCCGGGCGGTTTCAGCGCCGATCCCTTGGTCACCAACCTGTTTGCCGATAGCGCAGCCTCCGGGCACATTGCGAGCCACGGACTGCTGAACCGGTCGCCATTCGACGGTAGCCAGAAACGCTTGTTCGCGGCGCTGGCGCAGCATCTCGTTCGCGCGGTCGCGCTGCAGCGCCGTGTGTATCATCTGACGATCGCAAATGAGCGTGCGCTAACCGGCCTAGACGGATTGCAACAGGGTTTTCTGCTCGTCGACGCGGAGGCGCGGCCGCTGTTCGTCAATCGCGCGGCCCGTGCGCTGCTCGATAGTCGCGATGGCCTGCGGCTCGAAGCCGACGCCTTGTCCGCATCCGATGCCGACGGCGGGCGGACATTGCGTCGGCTGATCAAGTCATGCGCTGGCGATGCCAGTGCTGTAACCGGTTCTGGCGGCGACGTCGCGCTGCCGCGAGGAGCGGAGCGGTCGCCGCTCGATGTTGTCGTGACGCCGGTAAAGCAGGAAGCGGCGAAGGCCATCATCCCCTGGACTTTCTCGCAACGTGCAGTCGCGATCGTGCTCGTCTCAGATCCCGAACGGGAGATACAGGTGCGCGTCGAAGGCTTACGCCAACGGTTCGGTTTTACGCCGGCAGAGGCAGCGTTCGCGCTTGAGATCGTCAAGGGCGATGGCCGCCAGGCTGCCGCTGACAGACTTGGCATCACCGTCGGGACGGCGCGCAGCCATTTGTCCAGTATCTTTGACAAGACAGGTTCGCGTCGCCAGGCCGAACTGGTGCGGCTGCTTCTGCAGAAGTGAAGCGAAGCCGGGTATCTTGTTGAGTGGAGCCAAGGCGGACAAAAAAAGGCGGGCATTTCTGCCCGCCCTGATACTGCGAAGATACCACTGTTAGGCTTCCAGAATAGCCACGATCTCGAAGGTGTTCGGATCCACGATCACGATCTGCTCCTTGACGAGGATGAACTTATACCTGCGCCATTCCGGATAGATCGTCACCACGCGCTCCGGCAACGTATGGAAGACCACGTCGCGCGGTACGCGGGTGCCGACCGAAATCGAGAAGTTCACGTTCGTCACCGGCGCGACGCGCTGCTCCTTGATTACGCTGGTGATCTGGGTGCGCTGCTCGGTCGAGAGCTTGCCGGCCGCGCCGGCCTGACCCGTCGTGGTCGTGCTTTGGCCCGCGGCTCCGCCCTGCGTCTGAGTCTGCATGCGATCTTCCTTGCCCTGGGCCTTCTGGTCCTTCTGCGGCATGGTCTGGTCGCGGCCCGGGGTCTGGTCACGCTCACGCTGCTGGGTCGTGCTTTGATCACGCTGCATCGTGCCCTGGCCCGTCGTCTGACCCTTCTGTTCGCCCTTCATGCCGCCGCGGTCCTCCTTGCCTTCGGCCTTCATGTCCTTGCCGCCCTTCATTTTGTCGTCGGCGCGCTGGTTCTTTTCAGCGCCCGTCGACTTCTCGGATTCCGCACCCTTCATACCCGTCGTGCCGCCGCTATCGCGCTGCATCGTGCCGCCCGACGCACCACCACCGCGATCGGAGGGCGCGCTCTGTTGCGTCGCGGAACCTGGTGACCCTGCGTCACGGCCCATTCCGGTACCCTGCGCATTCGCAAAGCCGGTTCCGGCGATCAGGGCCGCTGTCGCGACCGAAATCAAAAAGCGATTAGTCATCGAATGTCTCCTCACGTGTTCTGCATTGCCCACGCCAACAACGAAAGGATTTGCCCGATGTTCCTGTTATTTGATCGGTTCCGAAGGCCTTGTTTTGTGAATGCGAGATGAACTGATGCGCACGAGAATGCCGCAAACAAAAAGGCCGGCTGTCGAGCCGGCCTTTTCATCTTAATGCGTGCAGCGTCGCCTCAGCACGTCGCCTTGCCGCAGCGGGCGTTGCTGATCTTCTCCCGCAGGTTCTCGACGCCGACCGCGCCGATCACGACCTGCTTGCCGATCACGTAGCTCGGCGTGCCGTTCATGCCCATCGCTTCGGCGAGCTTGAAATTTTCCTCGAGCGTGTTGCGCACTTCGGCGCTCGAAAGGTCCTTCTCCAGCTTCGCCATGTCGAGGCCGACTTCCTTGGCAACGGCCATCGCGCGCGCCTTGTCGGCGGCGCCGCGGCCAGTGAGCAGCTTCTGGTGGAAGTCGAGATATTTCTTGCCGGTCGGATCCTGCATGCGCACCGCGACGCCGACCTGCGCGGCTTCGACCGAGCCCGCGCTCAGCACCGGAAATTCCTTGAGCACGACCTTCAGCTTCGGGTCGCTCTTCATCAGCTCCATCATGTCCAGCATCGCGCGCTTGCAGTAGCCGCAATTGTAATCGAAGAATTCGACGAAGGTGACGTCGCCGTCCTTGTTGCCGATCGTGACGTTGCGCGGCGAGTTGAAAATCGCGTCCGCGTTCTTGGCCACGCCGGCTTCGTGCTTGGCGGATTCCGCCGCGGCCTGACGCTTGCTGAGTTCGGTCATCGCCTCTTCGAGCACTTCGGGATGCGCGATCAGGTAATTCCGGATGATGGTCTCGATGTCGCCGCGCTGGGTGTCGCTGAAGCTCTGCGCGGAAGCGGACATCGGCGCGCCGCAGAGCGCGAGAGCGAACAATGCGGGGATGAGAAGACGGAACGAGGGCATCGGTAAATCCTTATGCGGCGGGTTCCCGGGCAATTCTGCTGAAGGCCGGCTCCTGGGGAATATGCTGGTCGCGGGTGACCAAATCCTTGGTGATCCAGTCCGATTATAGCCGAACGCGGCTTAATTCTAGTTGCTCTTCTGGCCCGGCAGCGGCTTGGCGCTCACAATGTCGTCAGCCTTGACCCATCCCGGCGTCCCGATCGCGAAGCGCGTCTTCGCGCGCGATGCAAGATCGCGCGCCGTCTTGTTGTCGCCGCGGAGGTAGGCGGCCTGGGCCGACGCCAGATCGGCCTGCGCGTAGTCGCCCTTGCGGCCATAGGCCATCGCGAGCTGGATGTAGCCGATCGGCGCTTCGCTCTCGCGTGCCACCGCCGCGCGCAGGATGGCGATCGCCTCGTCGGTGTAGGCATTGTTGCCGGTTGCGACGAGGGCCTGCCCTAGCAGCATCTCGATGAGCGGGGAGTTGTTGGAGAGCGCGACCGCCTTGCGCAGCGGCGCGATCGCCTCCTGCGGCTTGCCGCCCTCCAGCAATGCCTGGCCACGCACCTCGTGGAAATAGGGATTGTTGGGCTGCTGCTGGATCAGGGCATCAATCTGGGTGAGCGCGCTGCGCAGGTCGCCGTGCAGATAGGTCGAGATCGCGTGGGCATAGCGGGAGGGCAGGCTGTTGTTGGACAGCGGATAGCGCCGGTACACGGTCTCCTGCCGCTCCATGAAGGCCGAGATCTTGGCGCGCACCATGTCGTGGCGCAGCTGCAGGGCAGGGTCGTCCTTCTTGTCCCAATAAGGGCTCGACCTTGCCAGTTCTTCCAGCGCGGCGACGCGCTGGGCCGGCATCGGATGCGACTGAACGTAGGGGTCCGAGCCGCGTGCGGCGAACAGGCTTTCGTCGGTGAAGCGCTTGAAGGTCTCGTACATGCCTCGGGCGGACTGGCCGGTGGCGGCCAGAAATTTTACGCCGGCCTTGTCGGCGTTTTCCTCCTGCTGGCGCACGTAGGACAGCAGGTTGCGGCGGATCATTTCTCCCGGCGCGGAGAACATTGCCGCGCCGGCGTTCGCCAGGCCACTGTTGCTGCCGCCGCCTTGCGCGCCCGCCACCATCGCGCCGGCGCCAAGCAGCATGGCGATGATCATCTGGGTCTGGGCCTGCGCCATCTGCTCGCGCATCTTGGCGAGATGGCCGCCGGCGAGGTGGCCGGTTTCGTGCGCCATCACGCCGATGATCTGGTTCGGCGTCTCAGACTGCATGATCGCGCCATAGTTCACGAAGATGCGGCGGCCGTCGGCAACGAAGGCGTTGAAGACGCCCTGGTTGATGATCACCATCTGGATGTTCTGTTTTTCCAGGCCGGCGGCGCGCAGGATCGGCCGCGTATATTCACGCAGCAGCTGCTCCGTCTCGGTGTCGCGGAGCACCGGTGGGCCCTTGTTCTCCTGCGCCACAGCCGCCATTGGCGCAACGGCGAGCGCTGCGGCCGTCATCAGCGCGGTCAATTTCAGTGGTTTCTTGCGTAAGGCGATGCGGAGCAGCATGAGCGATCTTTGGCGATTTGCGAGGCCCGGTTGTGGTCCGAGGGCAGTTCGGTTCTGATTAGATCAGAAACAGGTCCCAGTCTGTTGTTTCAACGTGTTTGTTGATGTGAACCGGTATCACTTCGCGTCAAAACGCTATAACAAGCCACCGAATACGGCCAGTCTGGGGCGGTAACCGGTTCGGGAACCCGAATTCGGAGCCGCTCGTGCAAATAGCAGATATCGATGCTGGAATCGACACTTAGAGACCGCGTGAAAACCCTGTTGACTCCGTCGGCGCGGAGCGATGTTCCGCCCTTCATGGTGATGGACGTGATGGCGGCCGCGGCCCGCATCGAGGCGGCCGGCGGCCATGTCATTCACATGGAAGTGGGGCAGCCGGCGGCGTCAGCCCCCAAGGTCGCGATCGCGGCCGCGCATGCCGCGCTCGATGCGGCGCGGATCGATTACACCTCCGCGCTCGGCATTCCCACGCTGCGCACGCGGATCGCAAGACACTACCACGATACTTACGGCCGCGCGGTCGATCCCGAACGCATTGTGATCACGACCGGCTCGTCCGGCGGTTTCATTCTGGCGTTTCTGTCGATGTTCGAGCCGGGCGACCGGGTGGCGGTCACGGTGCCGGGCTATCCGCCATACCGGCATATCCTGACCGCGCTCGGCTGCGAGCCGGTGTTGATCGAAACCTCGAGCGCGACGCGTCATGCGTTGACGGGCGAGGCCTTGCTGGCCGCGCATCGCAAGGCGCCGCTGAAGGGCGTGCTGGTCGGCAGCCCCGCCAATCCGACTGGAACGATGATGTCGCGCGAGGCGCTCACCGGCCTGATTCATGCGGCGGAAGGCGCCGGCATCCGCTTCATTTCCGACGAGATCTATCATGGCCTCGACTATGCGTTTCCGGCGGTGACGGCGGCGGAGCTTTCGCCACATGCGCTCGTGATCAATTCGTTCTCGAAATATTTCTGCATGACCGGCTGGCGGGTCGGCTGGATGGTGGTGCCGGAGCCTCTGGTGCGGCCGATCGAACGGCTGCAGCAGAACCTGTCGATCTCGGTGCCGACGCTGTCGCAGATCGCGGCCGAAGCGGCCTTCGAAGGCCGCGAGGAGATGGAGGCGATCAAGCGCGGCTATCAGGAAAACCGCCGCATCCTGATCGAGGGACTGCCGAAGGCCGGCCTCACCAGGTTCCTGCCTGCCGATGGCGCGTTCTACCTCTACGCTGATGTATCGGATTTCACCTCCGACAGTTTCGAATTTGCCGGCCGCATGCTGGAGAAGGCGCATGTGGCGGCGACGCCGGGCGTCGACTTCGATCCGATCCACGGCCGCAGCTTCATTCGCTTCTCCTACGCGCGCTCGGCCGACGAGATGCGTGAAGCGGTGACGCGCATCGCGCAGTGGCTCGGTTAGCACCGACCGGTCACCATCATCCAAATCATACCTACCTAAAATCAATCGGGGAGCCATCCATGTCCGCCAGAACCATGCCTGAAACCGCCGCGCCATCGCATTTCCCGCTTGCCGCCCTGCTGTGGCCGCATCGTGCTGATGGATCGTGGGGTCTGTTGCGCAGCGTGATCCTGGTCGCGCTGGGGACGGCGCTGCTGACCTTGTCGGCCAAGGTCAATCTGCCGTTGCCCTATGTGCCGATGACGTTGCAGACGCTGGTTGTGCTGGTGATCGGCGCGGCCTATGGCTGGCGGCTCGGCAGCGTTACGCTCATGGCCTATCTGGCCGAGGGGGCTATTGGATTTCCGGTATTCGCAGGCCCGGTCGGCGGCCTTGCGCCGTTGATCGGTCCGACGGCCGGATATCTCTTCGGCTTCGTGGCGGCGGCCTTCGTGACGGGATGGCTGAGCGAGCGCGGCTGGGACCGATCAGTGCTCCGGCTGTTCGTTGCGATGGCGCTGGGACACATTCTCATTCTCGCTGCCGGATTTGGTTGGCTTGCGTTCGGCATGAAGCTCGGCGTTGAAAAGGCGTGGCTGGTCGGTATTGCGCCATTCATCGCGGCGTCCCTGATCAAGAATGCGCTCGGCGCTGCCCTCGTGCCGGCGATCCGGAGGATTTTCGACCCACGCGGCTAAGCAAGTCGCGTCTGCCAACACCATTGACTCCGCTCGCCCAAAGGATTTTGGCTGTGTGCGACGGATTGGCGCAGGTGCGACCAATCCGCGACCGCTGAGGGAGGAGTAAGCGTCATGGCGGCAACAATTGCGACCGAAGCGCCGGCAAGTGCGGCAAAGCCCTGGTACCGGGTTCTTTACGTTCAAGTTTTGATAGCGATCGTGCTCGGCGCACTGTTCGGCTGGCTGTGGCCCGCGCTTGCGACCAACGACTGGATCAAGGCGCTCGGCGACGGCTTCATCAAGCTGATCAAGATGGTGATCGCGCCGATCATCTTCTGCACCGTGGTATCCGGCATAGCGCATATACAAGATGCCAAGAAGGTTGGCAGGATCGGCGTCAAGGCGCTGGTCTATTTCGAGGTCATCTCGACCTTCGCGCTGGTGATCGGTCTGCTCGTCGGCAATCTGGTCAAGCCGGGCGCGGGTTTCGGCGGCGGCATGGCGAATGCGCAAGCCGTCGCCGGCTTTGCCAAGCAGGCCGAGGCGCAAAAGAGCGTCGATTTCTTCCTGCACATCATTCCCGATACGGTGGTCGGCGCCTTCGCGCAGGGCGAAATCCTCCAGGTGCTGCTGTTCTCGATCCTGTTCGGGTTTGCGCTGATGGGTCTTGGCGAGCGCGGCCACACGATCCGCGCCTTTATCGACGATGCGGCGCACGCGGTGTTCGGCGTCATCGCCATCGTGATGAAGGCCGCCCCGATCGGCGCGTTCGGCGCGATGGCGTTCACGATCGGCAAGTTCGGGACCGGCGCGATCCTGAACCTGATCGGACTGATCGCGACCTTCTACGTCACCGCCGCGCTGTTCGTGTTCGTGGTGCTCGGCATCGTCGCGCGGATCGTCGGTTTCTCGATCTTCAAGTTCCTGGCCTACATCAAGGACGAGCTCCTGATCGTGCTCGGCACGTCGTCCTCGGAAAGCGCGCTGCCGTCCTTGATGGAAAAGCTTGAGCGGCTCGGCTGCTCCAAGTCGGTGGTGGGTCTCGTGGTGCCGACCGGCTACTCGTTCAATCTCGACGGCACCAACATCTACATGACGCTGGCGACCCTGTTCATCGCGCAGGCGCTCGGCTTTGACCTGACCTTCGGCCAGCAACTGACCATCCTGCTGGTGGCGATGCTGACCTCGAAGGGCGCCTCCGGCATCACCGGCGCCGGCTTCATCACGCTGGCGGCGACGCTGGCCGTGGTCGATCCGCGGCTGGTGCCGGGCATGGCCATTCTGCTCGGCATCGACAAGTTCATGAGCGAGTGCCGTGCGCTGACCAATCTGTGCGGCAACGGCGTTGCCTGCGTGGTGGTGTCGTGGTGGGAGGGCGAACTCGACAAGAGCAAGCTGCACGCCAATCTGAACAAGCAGGTTGATCCGTCCGACGTGGAGACGGCGCTCACGACGGGATAGGTAGAGCGTTTTCCAGCGAAGTGGGTACCGATTCGCATCAAGAAAACGCGTCAAATCAAAAATCCAGGGCGCCGTTCCGATTCCATCGGAACGGCGCTCTAGCGACCAGCTCGATGCAAATAAAAACCGCCCGGTTTTGGCCGGGCGGTTTTCTTTTTTGGTTTGATCCTTACTCGCCGCTGCCGAAGCGCCGCGACCACCAGCCCGCCTTGCGTGGCGCGCCCTCGTCCGATGTGGCCGGCGCCGGCTCGGTCGGAGCAGGCGCGGGCGACTCGAACGGCTCCGGCGCACTCTGGCTGACGGAGGAGGGCGCCGGTTCGGCCGGAGCGCTGGTCACGAAGCTGACTTTCTCGCGCACCGTCGAACGCCGCCGCGCCGCGGCCCGCTCGGCCTCTTGCGTGGTTTCTTCAGTTGACGGCGCGGGTGCGCTCTCGACCGGCTCGGGCTGGGCGTAGGCCGCAGGCTGCATCTCCGCCGGCTGCGAGACCGGTTCGGGCTGAAAGTCAGCCTGCACCAGCGATGGCGCGGGCTCGGACGCGCCGCCGTCGAAATCGGCAACCGCGCTGGTCACTTCGGGAGTCGGGGTCGGCCCGAGTTCGTCCGCGATCGATCCGGCCAAGCCATCTTCCAGCTCGGCACCACGCCGGCGGCGTCCGCCGCGACGGCCGCGACGGCGCGGGCGCCGCTCGCCACCGGCAGGCTGATCGCCGCGGGCCATGCCGGGCTGTTCGTCGCCTTCGTCTTCGTCAGCTTCGCCGTCCTCGGCGGTCACGCCTTCGACGGCCTCGCCCGCGACGCGCATCGCGTCACTGTCCTCACGCGGGGCACCGCCTTCACGGGGCTCGCCACGGCCGCGCCGGCGCCGGCGCCGCTTGCGGCGGTGGCCGTCTCCTTCGCCTTCGCCCACTGCGGCTTCGGCGGCCTCGTCGGCCAGCCCCTCGGTCTCGTCGGTTTCGATCTCGGATTCGGCTTCGATGTCGAACGCCTCGTCGTCATCATAGGCTTCCTCGACCTGCGGCGGGAAGGCGGTGGCCTGCGCCGCCAGCAACGCCTTGGCTGCTTCCAGCGTATGCACCTGCTCGCCGCGGTCGATGATGTACGACTGCTGGCCGGCAACGGTTGGATCGGCGCTCACCGCGAGCGACACCTTGAAGGCATTTTCGAGGTCGCGCAGATGGCCGCGCTTGTGATTGAGCACATAGAGCGCGACGTCGGTGCGGGTGCGCACCACCAGATTGTGGGTCGCGCCCTTCATCAGGATTTCCTCGATGCCGCGCAGCAATTGCAGCGCGACCGACGAGACCGAGCGCACGTGACCGCTGCCGCCGCAAACCGCGCAGGGCTCGGTCGAACTCTCCAGCACGCTGGCGCGGATGCGCTGGCGGGACATTTCCAGCAGGCCGAAATGCGAGATGCGTCCGACCTGGATGCGCGCGCGGTCCTGCCGCAGGCAGTCGGACAGCTTGCGCTCGACCGCGCGGTTGTTGCGCTTCTCGTCCATGTCGATGAAGTCGATGACGATGAGGCCTGCGAGATCGCGCAGGCGTAATTGTCGCGCGACTTCCTCGGCCGCCTCGAGATTGGTCTTGAGCGCGGTGTCCTCGATGTGGTGTTCGCGGGTCGAGCGGCCGGAGTTGACGTCGATCGAGACCAGCGCTTCGGTCTGGTTGATGACGATGTAGCCGCCGGAACGCAGCTGCACGGTCGGCGAGAACATCGCATCTAACTGGCTCTCGACGCCCATCCGCGAGAACAGCGGCTGGCCGTCGCGATACTGCCGCACTG
This sequence comes from Bradyrhizobium algeriense, assembly GCF_036924595.1. Taxonomy (NCBI): domain Bacteria; kingdom Pseudomonadati; phylum Pseudomonadota; class Alphaproteobacteria; order Hyphomicrobiales; family Nitrobacteraceae; genus Bradyrhizobium; species Bradyrhizobium algeriense. The sequence continues at coordinate 2,877,183 of NZ_JAZHRV010000001.1, forward strand.
CCCGCACGTTCGAGGGCATCAGCATCTTCATGAAGTCGCGCGCTTCCTGGTAGCCGGATTCGCCCGCGACCTGGATTTCGTCGATTTCCTTGTTGTAGAGGTCGCGCAGTGAGCGCTTGATCAGCGAGCCTTCCTCATAGACGAGGGTGGGGGCCTGCGACTTCAGCGTCATGTCGCGCACGGTTTCCCACATCCGGATCAGATATTCGAAGTCGCGCTTGATCTCGGGCTTGGTCCGCGAGGCGCCGGCAGTGCGCAGGATGATCCCCATGCCCTCGGGCACGTCGAGGTCCTGCACCACTTCCTTCAGCCGCGAACGGTCCTGGGCCGAGGTGATCTTGCGGCTGATGCCGCCGCCGCGGGCGGTGTTGGGCATCAGCACCGCATAGCGGCCGGCCAGCGACAGATAGGTCGTCAGCGCGGCGCCCTTGTTGCCGCGCTCTTCCTTGACGACCTGAACCAGCATCACCTGGCGGCGCTTGATGACTTCCTGGATCTTGTACTGGCGGCGCGGGCGGAACGGGCGTTCCGGAACTTCCTCCAGCACGTCGTCGCCGCCGACGGATTCGACGACTTCCTCTTCGGCGTCCTCGGCGTCGTCCTCATCGTCATGGCCGTCGTCGCGTTCGGAGGCCGGGGCGAGTTCGTCGGGAGAAGCAACGGCGTAGCCTTCACCGGCGTGCTCGATATGCGGCGCGTCGTCGGCATGGGCCGCGTTTTCGCGCGCCCGTTCCTCGTCATGATGCTCATCATGCGCGTGTTCGTCGTGAGCGTGTTCGGCCGTCGCCTCGGGGGCGGCCGCCTCGACCGGCGCCGCGGCGGGCACGCCGGATTCCAATTCCGCGACCGGTGCTTCGCTTGCGGCATCTGTCCGCGTATCAGGACCTTGCGCATCGTGATCGTGGTGACGTTCGTGGTCGTGCTGAGAATCGTGATCGTGCGAATGGTCTTGATCGTGATCATGCGTCTCATGCGCATCATGGTCGTGATGCGCCGTGTCCTCATGATGCTCATCATGATGTTCAGCGTCGTGCGGATGCACTTCGCCGGCATACGCGCCTTCGTGCTGATGCGCCTCGCCTTCATAGGGCTGGGCCGCCTGCGAGGGATCCTGGCCGGCGTTCTCGACGACGCCGCTCTGGACACGGTCGCCATGGCCGCGTCGACGCGCATTGCGGTGGCGCGAGCGGCCACGGTGGCGGCTAGAGGAGCGGTTCTCGCTCTCTTCCTCGGCCTCGCGATGGGCGCGCTCGTCGGCCTCGATCAGCGCCTGACGGTCGGCGACCGGGATCTGGTAGTAGTCCGGATGGATTTCGCTGAAGGCGAGGAAGCCGTGGCGGTTGCCGCCATATTCGATGAACGCCGCCTGCAGCGACGGTTCTACGCGCGTGACCTTGGCGAGGTAGATATTGCCGCGCAGTTGCTTGCGCTGGGCGGTCTCGAAATCAAACTCTTCGACGCGGTTGCCGCGGACCACAACGACCCGGGTCTCTTCCGGGTGGGTGGCGTCGATCAACATCTTGTTGGGCATTTTTGAACTCTTGACGGCGGCGGGCGCGGTGCATGGCGCGCGCAAATTGCGCGGCCCGGTGACGCGACGGTCCACCTGATTCGGGGGTGAGGGGAAGGCCAAAACGCACTTCTTGGCGCCGCGCCGAACGGGGAGCCACCGGAGCGAGGCGACGTGCGAAGCTTTCGCTTCGCGTCGGCGCGATCGTTCCGTGGATCCTGGTCGGCAACACAGTCTGGCGCATCAAGCGTCGGCCCGTCTAAACATGTTGGCGGAAAAGGATACCGCCGCATTTATCGCTGAAGGCCCGGTTCGGCGCCTAAACGCCCGCCGGCCATCGCATATCGGACCGTTTGGGGTCCGGATAATCAGTTTTGCCGTGTCTCAAACCGTCCCTGGAAAAGGTACCTGGGACCGGACGCCGCTCGGGCTCGAAACCGCCACTCCGTGTCAGCCGCGCGCGGCGCTGGCTGTGGAGGGATCGGGAAAGACGCAGGTTCCTCCGGCTTCGAAGGTTCCGGCGCTGCACCGGGAGGCTGAACGCGACACAACCGGGAGTATTAGCCGTCAGCACCCCGTACATACGTGGATTGGCGGCTACGTGCAAGGGAAGCGCAAGAAAGGCACAAAAGGGAACCAGCCGCCGGGCGTCGCAGCGCGGCAACACTCGCTCCTTTTCACAGATTCGACCTTAAGGTCTGATTAACCCTGCGGTTCTAATGCGGTAAGGGAGGGCTCCTCCGGAGGCACCGAATCGTTGGCGAGCCGCGCAAATCACCTTGTTTTGCTGGGATGTGGCCTATTGTGCGCCGCAGCATTGCTGCGCGCCCAAATGGCCGGCCCCAGCGTGGCCCAGGCACAGGTTTATCAAGCACCCGCCTATCAAACGCCGCTTTATCAAGGACCGGCCGCCATTCCGAGCCCAGCGGCGGCATCGAATTTCCCGATCGCGTCGGACGCTCGCCTGGCCGGCGATACCAAACAGACCCGTTTCATCCTCGATCTCGACAAGCCGGTCCAGTTTCGGGCCTTTGCCCTGGCGGACCCATATCGCGTGATCGTCGATCTTCCCCAAGTCAGTTTCCAGCTTCCGGCCGGAGTCGGTGTCGCGGGACGGGGATTGGTCAAGGCGTTCCGTTACGGTCTCGTCATGCCGGGCGGATCGCGGATCGTGTTCGACCTGACGGGACCTGCCAAGATCGCCAAATCCTATGTGCTGGAGGCGGCCAACGGCCAGCCGCCGCGGCTGGTGCTCGAATTCGAAGACGTCGACCGCACCGCCTTTGTACAGTCGCTGGCGCCCGAAAGCCGCCCCGAACTGCGGCCTGCGATCGCCGAGGCCAACGCCGCCGCTGCGCGGGCGGAAGCGCCGGCAGCGCCTCCGTCGCCGCCGGACAAAAGGCCGGTGGTCGTGATCGATCCTGGCCATGGCGGCGTCGACAACGGCACCCAGGCCGGCGGCGGCGACATCATGGAAAAGAATCTGGTGCTCGGCTTTGGCCTGGCGCTGCGCGATCGGATCGAGAAGTCGGGCAAGTATCGCGTCGTCATGACCCGGACGGACGACACCTTCATTCCGCTCGGCGACCGCGTGAAGATCGCGCGCAACGAGTCAGCGGCGCTGTTCGTCTCGATCCATGCCGACGCCCTGCGTCGTGGCGAGGGCGATGCCCAGGGCGCCACCATCTATACGCTCTCCGATAAGGCCACCGACTCCGAAGCCGAGCGGCTGGCGGACACTGAAAACAAGTCGGACGCGATCGGCGGGGTCAGTCTCGCCGACGAGCCGACCGAGGTCGCCGACATCCTGATCGACCTGGTGCAACGGGAGACCAAAACCTTTTCAAACCGGTTCGCGCGGATCCTGATGGGCGAAATGAAGACCACGGTGCGGATGCACAAGCATCCGCTGAAATCGGCCGGTTTCCGGGTCCTGAAGGCCCCCGACGTGCCCTCGGTCCTGGTCGAGCTCGGCTACGTCTCGAACAAGGGCGACCTTGAGCATCTGGTGTCGGAAAACTGGCGGAACCGGACGGTCGGTGCGATGGCGCAGGCAATTGATGCGTTTTTAGCCAAACGGCTGGCAACTGCCGGACCGGGCAAGTGAAAAGTTCAGTGCGCATTGCGTAGGCGCAGGCTGAAAAGCGTGCCGTGCGGTGGCCCAAGCCCTAGTTTGGCCACAGCGGCAACGGTATAGAAAATCGACTGCTGGTCTTCGGAATCGGTCAATATTGTCCGCCGGACCCTTTATTGTTCGACCGCGTGGCGGCAACTCGTTCGGTGGGATTGCCGTATTAGGATAGACGCCGCAGATTTCGGCGCACAGGGTTGGAACGGAACTTCGACAATGCGCTTTCTGGTCCGGTTTTTGGGTTTCCTGTTCGCCGCCGGGACTGTCGTGTTCCTGGTCGGCGTGGCCGGCGTCGCGGGCGCGATCTGGCATTTCTCCAAGGACCTGCCGGACTACTCACAGCTTCAGGATTACGAGCCTCCGGTGATGACGCGCGTGCACGCGTCCGACGGTGCACTGCTCGGCGAATATTCCAAGGAGCGCCGCCTCTATCTGCCGATTCAGGCGGTGCCGAAGCTCGTCATCAACGCCTTCCTCGCGGCCGAGGACAAGAACTTCTACGAGCACGGCGGCATCGACTTCACCGGCATGGCGCGCGCGGCCGTCCTGTATGCGCAAAATTTCGGCTCCAACAAGCGTCCGCAGGGCGCCTCGACGATCACCCAGCAAGTTGCAAAGAACTTCCTGCTGACCAACGAGGTCTCGTTCACCCGCAAGATCAAGGAAGCCTTGCTGGCGATGCGCATCGAGCGCGCCTATTCGAAGGACCGCATCCTCGAGCTCTATCTCAACGAAATCTATCTCGGTCTTGGCGCCTACGGCATCGCGGCCGCATCGCTGGTCTATTTCGACAAATCGGTGAACGAACTCACGATCGCGGAAGCCTCCTATCTGGCGGCGCTGCCCAAGGCTCCCGCGGTGCTGCACCCGGTTCGCAACCGCGATCGCGCGGTCGAGCGGCGCAATTACGTGGTCGATCGCCTGCTGGAAAACGGCTGGATCAAGCAGGCCGACGCCGACAAGGCCCGCAAGGAAGCGCTCAACGTCACCAGCCGCGGCAACGGCGCGCATATCTTCGCCGGCGAATATTTTGCCGAGGAAGTCCGGCGCGACATTTTCGAGCGCTACGGCGAAAAGAAGCTGTACGAAGGCGGATTGTCCGTCCGTGCCACGCTCGATCCGAAGATGCAGGTGATGGCGCGCAAGGCCATGGTCGCCGGCCTCGTCAAATATGACGAGGCGAGCGGCTGGCGCGGCGCACCGTCCAAGCTGGATATTTCCGGCGACTGGGGCGTGAAGCTCGCCGACGTCAAATCGCTGGGCGACATTGCGCCGTGGCGGATGGCCGTGGTGCTGGAGACGTCCGACCAGTCGGCGCGGATCGGTTTCCAGCCGGGCCGCGAGCTCGGCGGCGCCATCAGCAAGGTCAGGCAGACCGGCATCATCACGCTCGATGGCGTGCGGTGGGCGAAGGCCGCATCAGGTCCCGCAAAGGGCAGGACACCGACCTCGGTGGCGCAAGTTCTGGCGGCCGGCGACGTGATCTATGCTGATCCGCTGTTCGACAAAGAGGGCAAGCCGGTCGAAGGTCAGTATCGGCTACGCCAGTTGCCGGAAGTGTCCGGCGCGATGGTCGCGATGGATCCGTGGACCGGCCGCGTGCTGGCGATGGTCGGCGGCTTCTCGTTCGATCAGAGCCAGTTCAACCGTGCGACCCAAGCCTATCGGCAGCCGGGTTCGTCCTTCAAGCCGCTGGTGTATTCGGCGGCAATGGACAACGGCTACACCCCGTCGACGGTCGTCGTCGACGCGCCAATTGAAATCGATCAGGGACAGGGCGTCGGTGTCTGGCGCCCGGAAAACTATTCGTCCGGAAAATACCAGGGACCGGTCACGCTGCGCAACGCGCTGCGGAATTCGCTGAATACGGTGACGGTGCGGCTGGCCCAGGACATCGGCATGCCCTTGATCGGTGAGTATTCCAAGCGTTTCGGCGTCTACGACGAGTTGCCGAACTATCTGTCCTATGCACTCGGCGCCGGCGAAACCACGGTCATGCGGATGGTGACGGCCTATTCGATGTTCGCCAATGGCGGCCGCCGCGTGAAGCCGACGCTGATCGATCGCATTCAGGATCGCTACGGCCACACCATCTTCAAGCATGACGCCCGCGAATGCCGCGGTTGCGACGCGCCCGGCGGCTGGAAGAATCAGGCCGAGCCGCAGCTCGTGGACCGCCGCGAGCAGGTGCTCGATCCGATGACGGCATATCAGATCACCTCGATGATGGAATATGTGGTCCAGGCCGGCACCGCGACGGTGGTCAAGGAAGTCGGCAAGCCGATCGCCGGCAAGACCGGCACCACCAACGATGAAAAGGACGCCTGGTTCATCGGCTTCTCGCCGGACCTCGTGGTCGGCATCTATGTCGGTTTCGACAAGCCGCGCAATCTCGGCCGCGGCATGACCGGCGGTCATCTGGCCGCACCGATCGCCAAGGACTTCCTGAAGCTCGCGCTCGCCGACAAGCCCGCTATACCCTTCAAGGTGCCCGCCGGCATCAAGCTCGTCCGCGTCGACCCCAAGAGCGGCATGCGCGCCGGTCCGGGCAGTGGCGGCCTTCTCGAAGCCTTCAAGCCGGGCACCGCGCCGCCGGATAACTACTCGGTCATCGGTGTGGCCGATGCGGATGGTCGGATGCCGCAGCAGGGATACCCGCAAGGGTATCAGCAAGGGTACCAGCCCGACTCCGGCAATATCATGCGTCCAGGAACCGGCGGGCTTTACTGATCCGCACGACGTGTTCACAACCTCAAGGCGCATCTTCGGACATCGCGTTATAAACATGCTTGGATCCCGCGGATCTCTGCGATCCCGGTCGCGGGAGAGGAAATGTCCGATGGACACGAGGACAAGCGCTGACTGTTACGGCGCCAAGGTTGGAATGGAACTTCGGTAATGCGTTTTCTGGTCCGGTTTTTGGGTTTTCTGTTTACCGCCGGGACTGTCGTGTTCCTGGTCGGCGTGGCCGGTGTCGCGGGCGCGATCTGGCATTTCTCCAGGGACCTGCCGGACTATTCGCAGCTTCAGGATTACGAGCCGCCGGTGATGACGCGCGTGCATGCCTCGGACGGCGCGCTGCTCGGCGAGTATTCGAAGGAGCGGCGTCTCTATCTGCCGATCCAGGCGATGCCAAAACTCGTCACCAACGCGTTCCTCGCGGCCGAGGACAAGAATTTTTACGAGCACGGCGGCATCGACTTCACGGGCATGGCGCGCGCCGCCGTGGTGTATGCGCAGAACCTTGGCTCCAACCGCCGGCCGCAGGGTGCCTCCACGATCACCCAGCAGGTCGCGAAGAACTTCCTTTTGACCAACGAGGTTTCCTTCACGCGCAAGATCAAGGAAGCCCTGCTGGCGATGCGCATCGAGCGTGCCTATTCCAAGGACCGCATCCTCGAACTCTATCTCAATGAAATCTATCTCGGCCTCGGCGCCTACGGCATCGCCGCCGCATCGCTGGTCTATTTCGACAAATCGGTGAACGAACTAACGGTGGCGGAAGCCGCCTATCTGGCAGCGCTTCCGAAAGCACCGGCCCAGTTGCATCCGGTGCGCAACCGCGACCGCGCGGTCGAGCGGCGCAATTACGTGATCGACCGCCTGGTGGAAAACGGCTGGATCAAGCAGGCCGACGCCGACAAGGCCCGCAAGGAACCGCTGGCCGTGACCAGCCGGTCCAACGCCGCGCACACCTTTGCCGGCGAGTATTTTGCCGAGGAGGTCCGGCGCGACATCTTCGAGCGCTACGGCGAAAAGAAGCTCTATGAAGGCGGATTGTCCGTCCGCACCACGCTCGATCCGAAGCTGCAGGTGATGGCGCGCAAAACCATGGCCGCCGGCCTCGTGAATTTTGACGAGGCCCAGGGCTGGCGCGGAGCTATCAGCAAGCTCGACATATCAGGCGATTGGGGCGTGAAGCTCGCCGATGTCAAATCGCTGAGCGACATCTCGCCCTGGCGAATGGCCGTGGTGCTGGAGACTTCCGAACAGTCGGCCCGTATCGGTTTCCAGCCCGGCCGCGAACTGGGCGGCGCGATCTCCAAGGACCGGCAAACCGGCCTCATTACGCTGGAGGGTGTCCGATGGGCAAAGGCGGCTTCCGCTCCGGCTCGCAGCAAGACGCCGAACTCGGTCTCGCAAATTCTTTCGCCGGGCGATGTGATCTACGCCGATCCGCTGTTCGGCAAGGACGGCCACGCGGTCGAAGGCCAGTATCGCCTGCGGCAATTGCCTGAAGTGTCCGGCGCCATGGTCGCGATGGATCCTTGGACCGGCCGCGTGGTTGCGATGGTGGGAGGCTTCTCGTTCGACCAAAGCCAGTTCAATCGCGCGACCCAGGCCTATCGACAGCCGGGATCGACGTTCAAGCCGCTGGTCTATTCGGCAGCGATGGACAACGGCTACACCCCAGCGACCATCATGATCGACGGGCCGATCGAGATCGATCAGGGGCAGGGCGCCGGCGTCTGGCGCCCGGAGAACTTTTCGGTCGGCAGTTATCGTGGTCCCATTACGCTGCGTGAAGCCCTCAAATGGTCGGTCAACACCGTGACGGTGCGGTTGGCGCAGGATGTCGGCATGCCCCTGATCGGTGAATATGCCAAACGCTTCGGCGTCTATGAGGAATTGCCGAACTATCTTTCCTATTCGCTCGGCGCCGGCGAAACCACCGTCATGCGGATGGTCACGGCCTATTCGATGTTCGCCAACGGCGGCCGGCGGGTGAAGCCGACCCTGATCGACCGCATCCAGGACCGCTACGGACGGACGATTTTCAAACATGACGCGCGCGAGTGCCGCGGCTGCGACGCGCCGGGCGGCTGGAAGAATCAGCCCGAGCCTCAGCTCGTCGACCGCAGGGAGCAGGTGCTTGATTCGATGACGGCCTACCAGATCACCTCGATGCTGGAGGGGGTGGTGCAGGGTGGCACCGCGTCGGTCATGCGCGAGGTCGGCAAGCCGATCGCCGGCAAGACCGGCACCACCAGTGACGGAAAAGATGTCTGGTTCATCGGCTTTTCGTCGGATCTCGTCGTCGGTCTCTATCTTGGCTATGACAAGCCCCGCAGCCTGGGCAGAGCCGCGCAGGGCGGCCATACCGCGGCTCCGATCGTCAAAGAGTTCATGAAGCTCGCGCTCGCCGACAAGCCGGCGACCCCGTTCAAGATTCCCGCCGGCATCAGGCTGGTCCGTATCGATGCCAAGAGTGGCATGCGCCCCGGTCAAGGCGATGGCGGCCGCACCATCCTGGAAGCGTTCAAGCCGGGCACCGCGCCGCCGGATAATTATTCTGTCGTCGGCGTGGCCGACCAGGACGGGCGGATGCCGCAAGTAATCCCGCCTGACGCCGGCAATATGCAGGGAATCTCGCCTGACTCCGGCAATATCATGCGTCCCGGAACCGGCAGGCTTTACTAACTAAAGCGTTTTCCAGCGAAGTGGAGACCGGTTCGCGTCAGGAAAACGCGTCAAATCAAAATCCAGAGCGCCGTTCCGATTCCGTCGGAACGGGGCTCTGGCCGGTTTGCGGATTGCGCTTTGCGGCGTAGGCCGCTACATCCCTCGCATATAATTCAGTAGCGGTTCCGACCGCAGACAGAAGAGACCATGCGCGCCGAAATCGAACGCCTCGTTGAAGAGATCAAGCAGTCAGTCGGGCTGCTGAGGAGGCATCTTTGATGTCGAGAAATCCAAGGCTCGCCTCGCCGAGCTGAACAAGCTCGCCGAAGATCCCAATCTCTGGAACGATCCCCAGAAGGCCCAGAAGCTGATGCAGGAGCGCACCTCGCTGGTGGACGCGCTCGAGGGCATCGGCAAGGTCGAGCGCGAGCTTGACGACAATGTCGAGATGATCGCGCTCGGCGAGGCCGAGAACGATGAAGGCGTGGTGGTCGAGGCGGAGGGCGCGCTAAAAGCCCTGAAGAAGGAGGTCGCGCGCCGCGAACTGGAAGCGCTGCTATCGGGCGAGGCGGACCGCTTCGATTCCTACCTCGAAGTGCATGCCGGCGCCGGTGGCACTGAAAGCCAGGACTGGGCGTCGATGCTGCTGCGCATGTATACGCGCTGGGCCGAAGAGCACGGCTTCAAGATCGAGTATCTCGAAGAGACTCCCGGCGAAGAAGCCGGCATCAAATCTGCGACCATCCAGATCAGCGGGCACAATGCCTATGGCTGGCTGAAGACCGAGGCGGGCGTGCATCGCCTGGTGCGGATCTCGCCGTTCGATTCCAATGCGCGGCGGCACACCTCGTTTTCTTCCGTGGCGATCTTTCCGGTCGTCGATGACAGCATCAAGATCGACATCAAGGAATCGGACGTGCGCACCGACACCATGCGCTCGGGCGGCGCCGGCGGCCAGCACGTCAACAAGACCGAATCCGCGGTCCGCCTGACCCATATCCCGACCGGCGTCGCGGTGGTCTGCCAGGCCGGCCGTTCGCAGCACAAGAACCGCGCCCAGGCCTGGGACATGCTGCGCGCGCGGCTCTATGAAATCGAACTGAAGCGGCGCGAGGAACAGGCCGCCGCCGATCAGGCCGCCAAGACCGACATCGGCTGGGGCCACCAGATCCGCTCTTACGTGCTGCAGCCCTACCAGATGGTGAAGGACCTGCGTACTGGCGTGCAGACCTCCGATACATCAGGCGTGCTCGACGGCGATCTCGACGAGTTCATGGCGGCGACGCTGGCGCAGCGCGCCTTCGGCACCACGCCCGGCGCGGTCGAGGATGTGGATTAATCCATGACCAAAGTGGCCTTCATCGGGCTCGGGCGCATGGGCCATGGCATGGCCTGCCGCTACCTCGATGCAGGCTTTTCGGTTGCGGTCTGGAATCGCAGCAAGGCCAAGGCGGAAGACCTGATCGCGCGCGGCGCACGCTGGGCCGCGTCTCCGGCAGAGGCTGCCGATAATGCTGATGCCGTCGTGACCATGGTCGCTGACGACGAGGCGTCGCGTGTCGTCTGGCTCGGCAAGGACGGCCGCGGCTGCAACGATGAAGGCGGGCAGCCTCGCGATTGAATGCTCGACTGTCTCCCATCAGCACGCGCTCGACATGGCGCGCGAACTGAGCGGCCGCGGCCTGATCTATATCGACGGCGGCGCTTCGCCACAAGGATGCGGCCTATGCGGTGAAGCTGGCTGAAACGCTGCTGCCCGGCGTGCCCGTCAGCCGCGCCGCGCTTGCCGCCTATGAGAAGGCGAAGGCAAACGCGCCCGACGATGACGAAGGCAAGATGATCGAGATCGTGTCGCAGCCGAAATAGTCTTCGGAAATCGGGTGGACGGCGACGTGCGTCCGGTCCTAGCTGGTTGCGCGATTTCACCAGGTTCTTGCGAATGACAGTCAGCGACGGCCGGATCGATGCGCGTGACTGGACGTTGGTCGGCCTGCTCTCGATCCTGTGGGGCGGATCGTTCTTTTTCAATGGCGTGGTGCTACGCGAGCTGCCGCCGTTCACGCTCGTGCTGTTGCGCGTGCTGCTGGCCGCCATGATCCTGGTGCCAGTGCTTTGCGCGCAGCGACTGCCGCTTCCGAATGGATGGATGGGCTGGAGGCCGTTCTTCCTCGTCGCCTTGTTCAACAATGTGCTGCCGTTCTCGCTGATCGTCACCGGACAGATGTACATCCCGAGCGGGTTGGCTTCGATCCTCAATGCCACCACGCCGCTGTTCACGGTGGCGGTGATGGCGGCGGCGGGCGAGGAGAAGCTCATCATCAGGCGTGTGGCCGGTGTGATCGTCGGCCTTGTCGGCGTCGTGATCCTTCGCGGCAGCGGAGTGGGCTTTGCCAGCGGGCAGGGGCTCGGCGTCCTGCTGTGTCTCGCGGCGGCGCTGAGCTACGGCATCTCCGCGCTGATAGCCCGGCGCGCGCTATCGGATTCGCCGCCGCTTGCCACCGCCACGTTTCAACTAATGGCATCGAGCCTGATGATGGCTGTCGTCGCCGGCATTTTCGAGCAGCCGTGGCAATTGCCAATGCCGGGCGCGGTGACATGGTTCGCGGTGCTCGGCCTCGCCGCGTTGTCGACGGCGCTGGCCTATATCGTTTTCTTCCAGGTGCTGCGGCGCTCGGGCGCCACCAACGTCATGCTGGTGACGCTGCTTGTGCCGGTCACGGCCATCCTGCTCGGCTCCCTCGTGCTCGGCGAGCAGATTTCACCGCGTGAAATCGCAGGCGCACTGGTGATCGGCAGCGCGCTGCTAGTGATCGACGGCCGCGCGCTGAGGTTTCTCGAACGTTAGTTCGCTCGTACAGGCGATGCGAGCCAACTTGACATTTGCCTATATAGCAATACGATTTGCCTTATAAGCAAATGGGAGAGCAGCGTGGTTTCGGCAGAAGTTGGCCGGCGCGCCCGCGAGGCGGCGCGCCTTGCCGCAATCGGAGCCGTCATTCGCAGGGCCCGCTCGGCGCGCGGTTTGACGCTCGATGAACTCGCCGGAATGGTCGGTCTGTCAGTGACATTTCTCTCGCGGATCGAGCGTGGACTCATCGCGTGTTCGATCGGCAATCTCCTGGAAATTGCCGGCGTCCTTCAGGTGCAGCCGGCTGAATTGTTTGCCGACGTCGAAGGCGAGGATCGGACCCGCGCGTATCGCGTGGTGCGGTCAATCGATGCCGTTCCATCGAAGGGCGCTGACGCAAACTATGCCTGGCGCAAGCTCGCTTCGGGCGTGGGCGAGCAGCGGCTGGAAACTTTCCAGCTCGAATTGTCGGCAAAACCGCGCAGGCCGACGCTGGTCGCGCATCCCGGCGAAGAGATGTGCTTTGTCCTCGAAGGCAGTGTCGAATTTCAGGTGGGCGACGAAACCATCGCGCTGGAGCGAGGCGATTCGATTCATTTGCGCTCGGACGTACCGCATATGGCATGGGCGCGCGGGTCCGGCAGTGCGCGCCTGCTCATGGTGACATCAATCGAAAATCAGTCGGCCATCGCGGTCGAGTGGTGGAGCAATATTGCGGGCAGGAAAAGCGAACGAGAGAGCACGGCAAAAGGGAGAGCAAAATGAGTGCTGTCAGGAGCAAGGAGATTCCCGATACGGCGGCCGCAAATGCGGAATTGACGACCGCGCGCGAAGCCTCGCGAAAGGACCACAAGCCTTACGAGGCGCGCCATTTCGAGGAAGTCGATTGGGAGACGATCCGGTGGCCGGGCGAGACAGGCAAAATGCTTTTTCATCCGCGACCGGAACGTCCGACCGAACCGAACGCGGGAATTCTGCGGCTTGAGCCCGGCGCCTATCACCCCGAGCACTATCATGGCTTCGCGCAGGTCTGGCATATCCTGAAAGGCGAGTTTTCAATCGACGGAACGCCGCATGGTCCGGGAACGGTGCTGTTCCATCCCGACCCGCACTTTGAGGGTGAATTCCGCACCGAAACGGGCGGGGAGATATTCATCGTCCAGTATCCCGGTCCGACGACCGGTGAGCGCCCGATCTATAGCGGCCGGTTCAACATGGCGGAACGCAAGACGGTTGCGAGCGAGCGCGTCGATCTCTGAACCGGCGGATCACCCCATCTCAGGGAAGAAGCGAATTATCGCGTGCGCTGGCTGGAAGCCGATGTCTTCTTCCAGTCGGCGAGCCAGTTTCTGAACCTTCCGCTATCGCGCTCGCCGCCATGCCAGGCCGCGTGCACGGTGCCGTCGTCGGCGACCATGATGACGGCATCGAGCCCCTTGGAGCGGCGCAGCGTGTCGATCGCCTGCTGCGGCGTTTGCGCGATCGGTCCTGCGACATTGAAGGAGGTGTTGACGGACAGCTCGACGCCGATATAGCGGCCGAGCGCCTTGAGATAGGCATGGGTGAGGGAATCGTCTTCAGCGCGCACGATCTGGATTCGGCCGGTGCCGTCAGCGTGAATGACGGCTGGAATTTTTTTTCGGGCATGCGGCTTCGAATGCGCCGTCAGCACCATGTAATTATAGGCGTTGTAATCGGCATCCGAGGCGCCGGGCAGCAGTTCGAAATATTCTCGCGCGGCTTCCAGCGTCGCCATCGGCGCCAGCGGGCGAATGGCCTCACGGTATTTGACGCGCTCGTTCAGCCGTTCGCGCGCTTCCGCGTCGCAGGGGTTGGCGAGGATCGAGCGATGGCCGAGCGCGCGGGGACCGGTTTCGGCCGCGCCCTGATAGAGCGCAATCACGCCGCTCTGCGCCACCATGAATGCCATCAGGTCGGCGATCGCGTCGCGGCCGTCAGAGGTCGAGATACCCCCGATCCGTTGCGAGGCGATGTCATTGGCCTCGACCGCGCTGACGATATCCTCTTGCGATGGTGGCGTGCCGCAATAGAAAGCATGCGTCATCGGTGCGCCGCGCGGGGCGCCGGCGAGATGCGCGAATAGCCAGGCGGCGCCGATGGTGACGCCGGGATCGCCGGGAACCGGCGGCACCCAAAGATGCAGGCGCGTGTTGCGCTGCTGGGCTTTGGCGAACCAGGCCTCATCGAAATGCTCAAGCAGCCGCATATTGCCGACCGCGTTCAGCGCGACGCCGCCGGTCAGCACCAGCCGGTTGGCACCCGTGGTGCGCAACAGGTGATCGACGACATGGATCATGGCGTCTTCGAACACCAGTTGGGTAGCGGCGGCCTTGTCGAGGCGGTCCCTGGTATCAGGGCGGTGATGGATGTCCTCGACACGCAGCACCGCATCCGGATTCCAGAGCTGGTCCGGCTTGAGCGGTTCGCCGAGTATCTCTGTCAGCGCCTGCTTGTAGGGATGATCGAAGGGGTCGCAATACCAGTTAGCCATCGCGCGGTTGAGCCGGACTTCGCCATCGCGGCCGAAATGCAGCACGTCGCGCAACCGCGCATAATAGGGATTGCTGGCGCGGTCCATGTCGCCCCACGCGGCGGCGCCCATGTAGCGGCCCTCGCTGGACAGCCAGGTCCAGCCGCCCTGTGTCGAGGAAATCACGCTGTAGAACGCGCCGAGTGAATCGAACATGCTGTCGTTGCAGTAGAGCCGGCGCATCGCGCCATGCTCGACGACGTAAAGCGAGATCGAGCCCTGATCGCCGGTTCCGTCGAGCACCGCAATCGCCGTCGGCTCGCCGTCATCGGCGAACGGTGAGGCGGCGTAGGAAAACCAGGCGTGGTTGTCGTGATGCGGCAGGCAAATCAGCGGCACGCGCTCGGCAAGCTCGAACTGGCGGGCCAGGATCTTTGGCGTCCGCGTCATCTGGTCGAGGCGGCGGCCGTCGAAGCCTGCGGCTTCGGTGGTGCGCACGAGCTTGAAACTCTGTGGCATTTCTTCGATCACCGAGCGCGCCAGCGTGCCGGCAAGCGTCGGATAATCCCAGCTCGTGAGCCAGGCATCGATGTCGCCGATGTCGCGGCCCATCTCCCGTAGCGTCGCCACCGCGGCGTCGACCGACAATTTGGGATACTCTGTCGTGTGCTTGTTGCCCGAAAAGCGCTCTTCCTCATTGTTGACGATCAGCCGCGGCCCGTGAGCCTGCGTCACCTCGACCAGCGCCAGACCTGAATTATGCGTGCCGGGTGCGCCGAGGCCCGCGAGATAGACCGTTTCGCCGCGCGCAAGTTTGTCGCGCACATGCGCGATCCGCGCATCGGCGAATTCCGAGCCGAGCTGGTGAAATCCCGCAGCCCCCATGGTTTTCGCCGCGAGCCAGCGCGCGAAACGGAAGCCGAGGCCAGCGAGCCTGGGATGCCGCGGGCCAATTCGTATGTCTGGTTTCAACCTGTCCAACCTCTGGGCCTTGAACGCATGGCCTTGCACGCATGGTAATGACGCGAACCTGCATCAATCACAATTGGCGCCGGGCAACAATGCTGTTTCGTCATACGGAATAAGCACATGCTTGCAACTGTTGATGCGACTTGCGAGACTTGCCCGCAACAAGACCGAAAAAAATAGGGGGAGAAAACGATGCCGGTTCGCATGCAGAACCTTGTTGCCCTGACCGTGTTCGCCGTCGTCGCAACGGTCGCCACCACAGCCCACGCCCAGAAAAAATACGATCCCGGCGCCAGCGATACCGAAATCAAGATCGGCAACATCATGCCCTACAGCGGCCCGGCGTCGGCCTATGGCACGATCGGCAAGGCGCAGGCGGCCTATTTCAACAAGGTCAACGCCGAGGGCGGCATCAACGGCCGCAAGATCAATTTCGTCAGCTATGACGACGCCTTCAGCCCGCCGAAGGCGGTCGAGCAGGCGCGCAAGCTGGTGGAAAGCGACGAGGTGCTGCTGATCTTCCAGCCGCTCGGCACGCAGTCCAATTCGGCAATCCAGAAATACATGAACGCCAAGAAGGTCCCGCAGCTCTTCGTCGCGACCGGTGCGACCAAATGGGGCGATCCGCAGAACTTTCCGTGGACCATGGGCTGGCAGCCGAATTACCAGAGCGAAGGCCGGATCTACGCCGCCTATATCCTGAAGAACTTTCCGAACGGCAAGATCGCGGCGCTCTGGCAGAATGACGATGCCGGCAAGGACCAGATGAAGGGCTTGCGCGATGGCCTTGGCGCCAAGGCCAGTATGATCATCGTCGACAAGTCCTATGAGGTCTCCGATCCCACCATCGATTCGCAGATCGTCGCGCTGAAGGATTCCGGCGCCGACATCATGATGACCTGGGCGGCGCCGAAGGGCGCGGCGCAGGCGATTCGGAAGGTGGCCGAGCTCGGCTGGAAGCCGGTCTATTTCATCGGCAATGTCTCGACCTCGGTGGCGGCGGTCCTCAAGCCAGCCGGCCTCGATAATTCGAAAGGCATCATTTCAACGGCCTATCTGAAGGATCCGACCGATCCATTGTGGAAGGACGATCCGGGGATCAAGACCTGGCTTGCGTTCATGGACAAATATTTCCCTGACGGAGACAAGACCAACGCCAACAATATCTACGGCTATGCGACGGCGCAGACCATGGTGCAGGTGCTGAAGCAGTGCGGCGACAATCTCACGCGCGAGAACGTGATGAAGCAAGCCGCGAGCCTGAAGGATTTCACCAGCGAGGTGCTGCTGCCCGGGATCAAGATCAACACGGCCGCCAACGACTTCTTCCCGATCGAACAGATGCAGTTGATGAAGTTCAACGGCGAAGCCTGGGAAGTGTTCGGCGACATCATCGCCGGGGAGGTCGGGCATTAGAGTCCGGTTCTGATTTAATCAGAACCGGACTCTAGAATCTTCTTTTGACGCGTTTTCTAAACGCGAACCGGTGTCCGCTCTGGAGGGATAAGGCACCACGGCGTGGTGCCTGTCCTCGGCCCTCACTATCCCGGAATATCCGGCTCCACGAGTAATGCGAGCTGGGCGAGCGACTGTTGCCAGCCGAGATAGCAGGCTTCGACCGGAATCACCGTCGGCACGTTTGTCTGTTCGATGTTGATCTCGGTTCCGACCGACACCGCTTTCAGGGTCACAGTGACCTCAATGACGCCGGGCAAATTGGGATCGTCGAAACGATCGGTGTAGCGGATACGCTCATTGGGCACGATTTCCAGATATTCTCCGCCGAACGAATGGCCTGTGTTCGTGGTGAAATTCGTGAATGACATCCTGAATGTGCCGCCAACCTTCGCTTCAAAATGGTGAACCTTGCAGGTGAATCCGTAGGGCGGCAGCCACTTGGCCATGGCGTCCGCATCAAGGAAGGCACGAAAAACCTTCTCCGGCTTGGTGGCGAGGACACGGTGCAAACGAACGGTATTGCCTTGGGACATGACGTTATTTTCTCCATTACTGAGCGGAGTATATCGCAGGATTTAGTTGGGTTAGCTCCGTCTCTGCCACAAGGACGCCTGGCCTCCCTGCGAGCCGACATGGGGGCAAAAAAATTTCACCGACGCGGGCGTGCGCCGGTTCCGTTTAGGTGACTGTGGAGCGGCGAGGGTAGAATAGAGCGAGTATTCCGCGCACGATCGACAAGCGAGCACGCCAGTTCTGGCGGCGTGATGCTAGCCCGCGCTGAGCCTCACGCCGGCGCGCAAAAACTTCTGCGGGTCGACCGCGTCGCCGTCGATCCGCGTTTCATAATGCAGGTGTGGGCCGGTGGAGCGGCCGGTGGAGCCGACGGCGCCGATCACCTGTCCGATCCTGACGACGTCACCGACCTTGACGTGAATTTCCGACAGGTGGCCATAACGAGTCGACAACCCGTTGCCGTGGTCGATCTCCACCATGCGGCCATAGCCGCCCATCCATCCCGATGACAGCACCTTGCCGTTCGCGGTGGCGCGGACGGGATCGCCGGTGGCGGCGCGGAAGTCGAGGCCGGTGTGCATGGCGGGGCGGCCGAGGAAGGGATCGCTTCGGACACCGAAGCCCGAGGTGAATTCGACCTCGCCGACAACAGGCTTGCGGTAGGGCACCAGCGCCAGGGTCGCGTTGAGACGCTGCATCTGCGAGCGGGTGATATTGATTCGGTTGAGCTGGCGCTCGAATGCGCCGGCATCGGCCGAAAGCTTTACCGGTACGAACGGGCCGCCAATGGCCGAGCGCGGCGTCGCCGCTTCGAGCTGCGCCATGTCGAGGCCGAGATCGCTGAACACGCCGCGCATCCGGCGGACGCGCGATTCCATGCTGTCCTCGACCGCGGTCAGTGCCGCCATCTGGCGCCGCTCGACGGAATCGAGCGAGGTCTGCAGGCGGACCAGCACATTGTCGAAGCCCTGAACCTTGGCAAACTGATTTGGCTGTGGCTTGACGGCGATGGGCGCGCGCGATTCCAGCCGCGCTTCGCGATCCGGCGGCGCCACGAAGATCACGGTGTCGCTGATCGGGGAGGGTTTCAGGGTGCCGGAAGCCGGCGTCTCCACAGCCGCGCCGCGCGCCGGAGGCCTGACCGAACCGGTGGCCGCGGCATCCGGGATCGTGCCGAGGGCAGTGGCACGCGATTCGAGTGCGGTCTGGCGGCGCATGATCTGGTCGAGCTTCTGGTCGAACTGCTCCTGATCGAGCAACTGGCGGCTGGTGGTGCGGTCGACCTTGGCGCGCAGCTCCGCGATGCGGTCCTCATAAGCGTATTGCATCTCGGCCTGACGGGCGATCAGCCGGGTCAGGACGTCGTCGCGAAACGCGAAATAGGTGGCGGTCGCCGCCGACCACATGCCGAGCAACACGATCGTGCCGACAACGATCCAGAACACGACTGGGCCGAGCCGGACCTGCTTGCCGGCATGCACGATGGTGTAGCCGTCACCGTCGATCGCAGCCGCCTTTGCCGCATAGTTGGCGGGACGGCGGGGCGGCGTCCGGCCATGATCGTGAGGATGGTGGTGATCGGAATAATGATGACCGGAACGGTACGACATCGGCACTCCCGCGCCGGTCGGAGATGAGTTCCGTACGGCTCAATTTGCGTGCCGATTTGACCCTTTCATGGTTAATTTTTGGGAAATGGAACCTGTCAAATCAGAGGGCGCGGACGGCGGCCAGCACGTCGTCGGCATGGCCGTCGACCCGCACATGACGCCAGATTTTGGCGACTCGACCATCGGCCCCGATCAGAACCGTCGTTCGAATGATTCCCATGAAGCTCCTGCCGTACATCGATTTTTCGCCCCAGGCGCCATAGGCCTCCAGCATCTCATGCTGCTCATCCGAGATCAGAGGAACCGAAAGCCGGTGCTTGCTGCGGAAGGATTCCTGGGCTTTTACGGTGTCGGCCGAGATGCCGAGGACCGCGGCTCCCTCATCGGCAAACGCGCTCTCGAGCCGCGTGAAGTCGATCGCTTCCCGGGTGCAGCCGGGGGTGTCGGCGCGGGGATAGAAGAACAGCACCAGTTTCTTGCCAGCATAGTCGGCCAGCGAGACGCTACTGCCGCCATCGCGGGGCAGCCTGAAGGAGGGAGCCATCGCGCCCTCGACCAGTTCGGTTCCCAGATCCGGTTTGGGCGGAGCCGATAGATTGGATTTTAACGGTTTCGATGGCGGCTTGTGCGACGCTTCGGCAGGAGCGGCTTTGGCGGTTTTGGCCATCTTGTCCGGTTTTCTGACGGTTGCCTTGGCGGCGGATTTGGCTGCCTTGCTGGCGACCTTGGCGGCAGGCTTTTTGGCCGATGTCGTGTCGCTGCGGCTAGCGGCTTTGCGAGCGGGTTTGGCCGCGGCTGGTTTTGGGGCGGGCGTCTTGCGGCTTTTGGGGGCTGGCTTGGAGGATTTCTTGCGCGTTTTCTTGGACATACGCCTTCCTTTCGTCGCTTTCCGCAGATCAACCATTAGGGTATTGCGGGTCTTGCCTCTGACCGTCGGATTCGCTCCGGCCGCTGGGCAAGTTTGATGACCCGGGAGTATGGTTACAAGGAATTCGACGCTACCCCCGTCCGCTCGTCGATGGGACCGCCCAATCAATCCTTGGGCCCGACCACGAGTAACAGTATTAATCGAGGATTGGCAGCGATGCCGGCACAGGAGCGCTCGATAACGATCGAAGAGCGCGCCGTTGGCGGCGATCAATCTCAGCGCCGACACCGAGAGGCAATGGCTAGGAACACTTCGCCCAAGGGGTCGAATCCGCGTGCCGAGGCCCACAACTCTCAGTGGGATGATGCGGGCGGCTGGGATCAAGAGCCTGACGAGGCGGCGCGCCATCGGGCAAAGCGGCTGCTCTCCCGCCCCAGTTCCGGCCGGCTGGGCGACAAATTTGCAGCGCTGCAACTCCAGCTGACCGGCGAACGCTGGGTCAAGCGCCTGGCGATCGTGATTGCCGTGCTGGCGGTAATCTTCACCAGTTGTTTTGGCGGTCTGTGGTGGCGGCTCGGCGCCGGGCCCATCAATCTCGATATGGCAACGCCTTGGCTGGCGGCCGCTATCGAGGAAAATATCGGCCATGGAAATACGGTCGAGGTCGGCGGTACGCAGATCGAGCGGGCCGGACGGATTCGAATCGCGGTGCGAATCCGCGACATCGTGGTTCGCGACCGTGACCAGGTCGTCGTCGCCACCGCGCCGAAGGCCGAGGTGAAACTGTCAGGCACGGCGCTTCTGATGGGACGGCTGCGTGCCGAAAGCCTCAATCTGGTCGATGCCGAACTCGCGGTGCGAATCACGCCGGACGGCCAGGTGACGGTGTCTGCCGGCGACACCGCCAAACCGCTGGCGACCGGCGTTGCCTCCAAGCGCGATGCCGGCATGGCGCCGACATTCCCCCGTCCAGCGCCTGCGCCCGCCCAGGGCGTGACGGCGACGGTGCCCGACACGACGCAGAACGGATTGCTGGCCAGCCTCGATTGGCTCGACAGCCTCAGCCTTAGCGGCCTCGACGGTCAGAACCTGAACGAGATCGGCCTCAAGAACGGCAATCTCGTCGTCGACGACCAGCAGCGCGGCAACAAATGGACGTTCGACAATATCAGCCTCAGCATGCGCCGGCCGAGCGGCGGCGGGGTCGCGGTGAGCCTTGGCGAGGAGGGCGCACGCCCGTGGTCGCTCAAGGTCGTGGTCGGGCCGCCGCAGAACGGCGTGCGGTCGGTCGATCTTCGCGCCGACAAGGTGCCGGCCGCCAACATCCTGCTGGCGATGCGGGTCAAGGATCTCACCTATAGTGCGGAATTGCCGCTGTCTGGTGAGCTGAAGGGTGAACTGGGGCGCGATGGCGTGCCGACCTATTTGCGCGGCAAGGTCATCGCCGGGGCCGGGAACCTGATCGATAGCGATACGCCCGATTATCCGATGCCGATCGATTCGGCGGAGATGAGCGTCGAATGGGATTCCGGACGGCGGGTGCTGGTCGCGCCCTTCAAGGTCGTTTCCGGCGCGAACCGGATTACGTTGCTGGGTCATCTCGAACCGCCGAACGGCGCCACCACCGAATGGCAGGCGGGCCTTAGCGGCGGCACGATCCTGCTCGCCGGCACCGACAACGAACCGCCGCTGATCTTCAATCGCATCGCGATCGGGTTGAAGTTCGACACCGACCGCAAGCGCGTGCTGCTCACGCAGGCCGATATCAGCAATGGCGAGATCGGCATCGCCGGCACTGGCAGCGTCGACTATGCGAACGAGGCGCGTCTGCAGCTTGGTTTCGCGGGCACGCCGATGTCGGCATCGGCGCTGAAACGGATGTGGCCGGTCCTGATCGTGCCCGAAGTGCGCGAATGGGTGATCGAGCGGATCGAGAAGGGTACGCTTCAGCGTATCGAGGTCGGCGTCAATTCGCCGGTGCGTAACTTGTCGCGCAAGGGGCCGCCGATTCCGGATGATGGTCTCGCCGTCAACATCGTGGCCTCCGGCGTCACGGTGCGCCCGGTGGATGAAATGCCCTCGGTTCGCGATGCCGATTTGAAGGCGCGGGTCACCGGCCGCACCGCGACGGTGACGATCGGGCAGGGCGTCGCCGACACGCCGGCCGGACGCAAGATCAACATTTCGGATTTCATCTTCGAGGTGCCGGACATGGCGCCGAAGCCGTCACCCTCGCGGGTGAAGTTCAGGGTCGATGCTCCGGTGCCGGCCGCCGCAGAGATTCTCGCCTCAGACCGTCTCAGCGACGTCTCCGGCACCTTAATCGATCCTAACTCCAGCAAGGGCAACATTACCGCCTCCATCACGATGGGCATGCCGGTCAAGGGCTCGCTGACCAAGGCCGACACCACCTACGCCGTCACGGCCGATCTCTCCGGGTTTGCCGCCGACAAGCTCGTGATGAACCAGAAACTGGAATCCAATACGCTGAAGCTGGTCGCCAACAATTCCGGCTACCAGGTCAAGGGCGACGTCAAGATCAACGGTCAGCCAGCCTCGCTTGACTATCGCAAGCAGAACGAGGGCGACGCCGACATCAGGCTGCAGGCGACGCTCGATGACGCCAGCCGCCAACGCCTCGGGATCGATCTCGGGTCCGCCGTCAGCGGCTCCATTCCGATCAAGGTGATCGGCAAGATCGGCGAGAACGACAGCCGCGTCGGCATCGAGGCCGATCTGACCTCGCTACGTCTCGACAACATCCTGCCGGGCTGGGTCAAGGTGCCCGGCAAGTCGGGCAAGGCGACGTTCATCGTGGTGAAGAAGGAACAATCGACACTGTTCCAGGACATCGTGGTCGAGGGCGGCGGCGTCTCGATCAAGGGATCGCTGGAAGTCGACCAGAATGGCGACCTGTTGAATGCGAACTTCCCGACCTACGCGCCATCGGACGGCGACAAGACCTCGCTGAAAGCCGAACGCGGCGCTGACGGCGTCGTGAAGGTCATGATGCGCGGCGACGTGTTCGACGGCCGCGGCTTCCTCAAGTCGGCGATAACAGGCAAGGAGGCCGATCCCAAGAACAAGTCCAGGAATATCGACCTCGACATCGACCTCAAGCTCGGCGCGGTGGCGGGATTCAACGGCGAGGCGTTGCGCAGCGTCGATAGCAAGTTCTCCCGCCGCAACGGCATCGTGAAAAACTTCACGCTGTCCGGCAAGGTCGGACGCGATACGCCGGTGACCGCGGATTTGCGCGGCCGCGCGCAGGGGCAGGGCCGGGACATCATCATCCTGCAGACCGGTGATGCGGGTGCCTTCTTCCGGTTCACCGACATGTACTCCAAGATTATTGGCGGCCAGCTCGAACTCGCGTTGGAGCCTCCGACCGTCGAACCCAGCGCCAAGGAAGGCCTGATCAACGTCCGCAACTTCTCCATCAAGGGCGAGGCTTCGCTCGACCGTGTGGCTGCTGGCGGCTCAACCGGCACGCAGAGCGGCGTTTCCTTTACGGCGTTGCGAGCCGAGTTCACCCGGCAGAATGGACAGCTCGCGATCCGCGATGGTGTCGTGAAAGGACCGATGGTCGGGGCGACCATCGAAGGCAGCATCGATACCGTCGTCAACCAAGTTCGGATGAGCGGCACCTTCGTTCCGATGTACGGGCTGAACAACATGTTCGGCCAGATTCCGGTGCTTGGCCTGTTCCTCGGCAACGGCAACAATGAGGGCCTGATCGGCGTGACCTATGAGGTCGTCGGTACGCCGGGCCAGCCCGTGCTGCGCGTCAATCCGATTTCGGCGATCTTTCCGGGCGTGACGCGAAAGATCATGGAATTCAACACCGGCAAGCAGAACAACCCGATCGAATTCCCGCCGAATAATTAAGGCGGATCGGGTTGGAGTCGAATCGGTACGCCGTCAGCGCGAAGCATTAACGATTTCGTGTCCCGGCCGCGTGCAGATGCTCTTGGGCGGCACACCGCAGGGCCCAGACACAAAATCGCGAAAACAACCCCATGCAAAGTAGAATAAGCCCCGGCTCGCAGCACTTTGGCTGCTCGCGTCCGGGGCAGGAGATGGTCCGCCACGGCCCACCCCAACCTCATTCTGCTCCGGATATGGACGCTTAACGCACCATCCTCGCTTGCCCGATAAGCGCACAAAGCACGATACCGGCAGCAATGCTGGTGTGACCGCTGAACATCACGAGGCCGATGCTCCAGCCCTTCTCGGCGACAAGAATGCCGAGCGCAAACAGTAGAGCGCAAGTGCCGGCAACGCGAAGGACGTAGGTCGTGGTCGGCTGCAGCGGTCTGCCGATGATATCGCGCTGTTGGCGGGGCACGGCAAATGCCAACGCAGTAAAGCCTGCCAGGCTGAGCGCGAAGGGCAGCAGGTGATTCATCCTGCTGCCTCGCGGGAGGTGACGACCGGAGCCTGCCGTTTTGGCTTGATCCTGGACTGGGAAATCGCCCCCTGCCGGGCAGTGCGTATTGCCAAAACGGCATGAAGCAAAGCCAGCGCCCAGCACATCATATCGATACCGGCGAAGACCCGGTCGCCTTCGACCAGGCTATGCCACAGCGGACGTTGCGTCGTGAATGCGTTGAGAAGCGGCAACAGAAACAGCAGCGCTGATGCCGCCCATAATTGCTCGACCCAGGCCGACCTGGCCGGACGTACCACGGCATGCAGCAGCGTCAGGCCCCAGACGATAAAGAATGCGTGAACCTCCCAGTCAGCGCGGCTCTCGAACGGGTGCGGCAACAGGCGGTTGGCCCACAAAAATGCAGTCATTGCGATCGACAGGCCGGCGATGCTGGCGATGTTTAGTCGCTCTACAAGGCGGAAGCCGAAATAGGGACAACCCGGGTCAGGCAGCTTCTGTCGCCGCTTTACGGTCCACATAACCAGGCCCGTACCCACCATGGCCGTACCCATGAAGCTGACGAGAAAGTACAGCCATCGCATTTCGGTGTCGCTGAAGCGCCCGAGGTGGAGTGCGTAAAGCACGCCACGGGTTTCGGCCGCAGCCCCCACCGACTCACGGACCGTCAGCAGTTTGCCGGTGGCCCCTTCGAACTCCATGTATTGCGGACTCATGGAGACACGGCCCGCTTCTCCTCGCGCCACCGACACACGCGCTGCCGCATCTCCGGGATGAACGGCCGTTACGCGCCCTATACTGTCGCGGCCCCAACGTTCCTGGGCCTGCCGCACCATGTCCGCCACCGATGCCAGCGCCGTTTTCTGCCCGCTGGGTTTGTCCGGCTGGATGAAGGCGCTGAGTTCGGCTGAAAGTTGCTGGCGCTCTGCCGGCGTCTTGAAAGCTACTTGCTCGCCCCATGGCATGTACAGCGCCATCAGCGTCACCAGTCCGGTGTAGGTGATCATGAAATGAAACGGTAGACCAAACACCGACAAGGAGTTGTGCGCGTCCAGCCACGAGCGCTGTCGCTTCCCCCAGCGGAAGGTGAAGAAATCAACGAAGATCTTCTTGTGGGTGATGACGCCGCTGACAATGGCCACGAGCATGAACATCGCGGCTGCGCCCGCCAGCCATCTGCCCCAGACCACCGGCATGTAATGGAACTGGAAGTGGAAACGGTAGAAGAACTCGCCGCCTAGCGTGTCGCGCGAGGCGACGCGTTGGCCGGTCGCGGGATCGAAGTTGCCTTCACCGAAGCCGCGCTGGCCCGGGTTGCGCGGAGTTGTGCGCCAGAACGCATAGACACTGTTGTTGCGCTCGTCGGGCAGGCGGATGCTCCACTGCGATGTTCCGGGCGCTATGTTGCCAAGCTCGTCCGCGAGCCGTTGTGCCACCACGGCCTGATCGGGAATTTGAGACAGGCGCGGCAGCTCCGGCCGCATCCATTGCGAGAGTTCATCCTTGAAATACGACACGGTGCCGGTGAGGAACATGGCATAGAGCACCCAGCCGAGCAGAAGGCCAGCCCATGTGTGCAGGGTGGACATGCTTTGCCGGATGCCGGGGCCTGCAACTCGCACATCGTTGTCCGTATTCACGCGCAGGCCCTTCGTCAGGAAACAGACCACGCCAGCGGCAACAGCGGCGCAGCCACGATGAGCAATCCCGCCCAGGCCCTCAGCGCACTGCGCACCGCAAAGACCCAGATCACGGCACCGGCGTAGATGGCGAAGCTCGCCAGCATGCCGGTCAGCACGGCCTGCGGCTTGCTCAAGGGTAGGGCGAGCACGGCAACGCTGAAAAGTGCGGCCAAGGCATAGCCGCCGAACAGCGCAGCCACGATGCGCGAGATCAGCGGGCCCGTGGAGCGGACCCGATGTATCATAAAACTCATTTGCCCGGCGTTGCGGGCGGGCCCGCAGGAATGGGTGTCAGGCCCTTGGCGTTCACGAAGGTCACCGTGGTGGCATAGCTTACGGCATCATATTTCTCGGCGCCGCCGGCCCCCGCGCGCTCACCCGCGCTGCGGTCGTTGAAGCTGACTTCAACCACGTAGGTGCCCTTCCAGGGCATATCGAACTTCACAAGGCCGTGCTCATCGGTGTGAGCATCCTTGGACCAACCCGACTCGGTCACCAGCGTCACTTTGGTCTTGGCCTTGGGCTGATCCTTGAAGAAGAGCTTGAATTGGCCGTCCTCGCCGGTCGGGACGAGATCGAGCACGAGCTTGGGCTGCTGCGCGGTAAAGCTAGTGATGTAGCGGGCCGCGGGATAGAACCAGTTGGTGACGTCCTTGCCTTGCTGTTTCCAGACATAGAGCGGGTAGTTCGCATCCTCCGCCAAGATGCCGTCGCCGGAGGCCGCGGAGAACGGCAGCGTGAAGCCGTTGGCGGTCTTGGTAGCGTCAGACTTTTGCTCGCCCTTGGCGGAGACGAGCGTACCGGTGACCTTTGCAAACTTGTCGAGCAAGCCCGGCGATGCTTCACGCAGGTTCTCGCCGAATTCGCCAAAGCGAACGACGGCATTCTGCCCGTCCGTCTGTTCAATCCAGATCTGATGCGCTTGCACGGGCGACACCGCGACAAGCAGGGCAATCAGGGCTATGGAGCGTTTTGTCATTACTGGCACCTTGGCAGTGTTACGAGCGGGTAGTTATCAATCTTTGGCAGATGCAGAAAGCGCCGGAGCGCGCGCCCCGGCGATTCTGCAATGCGCCAACGCTTCGAGGCGTCGGAAGTCAATCCGTTTGCGTGACAACCTTCCTGTCTAGAGATCGAATGCCGCAGAGATGATGTAGGTTCGAGGTGACGCAACCGTCACGAACGAGCCGGTCGTGAGCCAGTATCTGTTGTCGAAAACATTTTCGATGTTGGCGCGTATCGTGACGGGCCGACCGTTGAAGGCAGTCGCGTAACGTGCGCCGATGTCGACCCGGGTCCAGTCGGAAAATTTCTGCCACGGATTGTTGAGGTTCGTGAGATATGAGCCCGATGTATAGATCACGCGACCATTGAGGGAGAGGCCTGATACCCACGGCGTATCCCAGTCGAGACTGGCCGAGAGCGTCTTGTCCGGCACGCCGGCGGCGTCCTTGCCGATTTCCGCGAGAGTGGATGATTTCGTTATCTCCGGACGCAGGAAGGTCGCGCTGACCATGCCGCGCAGACCCGGCAGCAACAGGCCATAAGCGTTCAGTTCCAGACCGCGATTACGCTGTTCGCCATCATAGACCCGGAAATTGGCCGGCGTCGTGATCAGGAGGGGACGTGCAATCTGAAACACGGCGGCGGTCGTCGTGATCGTGCCCCAATCCACCTTGATGCCGGCTTCCTGCTGCTTCGACTTGAACGGGGCTAGAATTTCACCCCGGTTCGCAAAGTTGACGGGAACGATGATGCCTTGGCTCAGACCTTCCGCATAGTTCGCGTACAGCGAGACATTCTGCAATGGCTTGACAACAATGCCGGCAAGCGGCGTGACCGCTTCCGCTCCGTAGCTGCTTGTCTGCAGACCGGTGGTGGTGCTGAAGGCATCCTGTTCCACCCTCTGGTGACGAGCACCGACGGTGAAGAGGATCGACTCGTTCAGGAAGGACATCGTGTCGGCGATCGCCATACTCCTGAACGTGATCTCGTTGGCCTTCTGCGGCGGCAGGCGAGCGCCTGTGACCACGGGAAGCGGCGACGGGTTGTAGATGTTCGACGGCACGGACTGGGCCGGCGTGTTGGCTACATATGCGTTGCCGTTCTCCTGGTAATAGCCGGTGAAGGCGAGATTGACCGCATGATTGACGGGCCCGATCTGGAAACGAGATCGAATGTCCGCGTTGCCGCTTGTCGTCTTGCTGTAGGAATCGTAGTAGGCGTTGATGAGCCTGAAGTTGCCGAATTGGTCCATGCCGCCGGGGTATCCGGTGACACGGGAATCAGGGAACGTCTGGTAGTTCTCGCCCTCGCGGTAGCCGATTCCGGCATAGGCCGTCAGTGACTGGGCAATGTCGTATTCGGCAGCCGTAGCGATGGTGTTGTCCCTCTGCTTCAGCATTGTGCCGGGGTACCAGTTGCTGCGCGCGTCGGGCACAGCAGGGATGAACGGCACGGTGGTCTGAATGCCCATCTGCGGACGGAAATTCCTGGTGTCGTCGTTCTGTGAAATGGCATCGAGTGTCCAGCGGAAGCGCTCGCCGCGATAGTCGACCCCCAGCGCACCGAGACCGGTCCGCCCGTTGCCGTCGTTGATCGAGGCTTCGCCGTTGCGTCCCACCCCGTTGAAGCGAATTCCCCACTCCTTGTTCTCGCCGTAGCGGCCGCTGTTTTCCAGATGGAGGCCATAGCTGCCGGCGCTCATGAAAAATGGGGTGACACGTGTGAAAGGTATCTCGCCGGCACGCTTGGTGACGATGTTGACACCGCCGCCGACGCTGCCGCCGGGGGCGATACCGTTGATGAGCGCACCCGGGCCCAGCAGCAGTTCGATCCGCTCGATGAAATAGGAGGGAACACGATTGGAGGAGACTAGCCCGTAAATACCGTTCAAACCGATGTCGCTTGCGGGCACAGGGAAGCCGCGGATCTGGAGCGCGTCGTCGAATCCGTTCTGCCCGGTTGAGGCCCGGACCGAAGAATTGTTGATCAGCGTATCCGCCGCTGTTCGTCCCTGCTGGTCCTGAATCAGTTGCGACGTATAGTTCGTCGTGCTGAACGGGACATTCATCACGCTCCTGTTTCCAAGGAGGCCGAGCGTTCCGCCCTGCGCCAGCTGACCGCCGGCATAAGACGGCGCGGGAGTTCCGATCGTATGGGTTGTCCCCATCGTCGTGGCTGTCACGCTTGCCGACACGGGACGCTCGCTCGGCGGCCGCGGCGCAACGCGCGCAGAGCGCTGAGCCGTGCTCCGAACTGTTGTTGTCGTGCGCGCCTGTCGCGCTCTCTGTTGTGGCGCATCGATGGATACTGGAGGCAACGCCTGCGACGCTGTGCTTTGCGCGCTGCTTTGAGTGGCTCCCATGCCGGTCAGGCTTAACGAAACAGCACTCACGGCCGCGCCAACAAGCACGCGGCTCTTATTTTTCTTGAAGCTCACCAAACGCCCCCAACTCACCAGTTGATTGCTGACTAGGAAATCGAAGGGGCGGAAGCAACGGCACTGATTTAGAATTGATGTACGCTTGTTCGCTGGATCTCGAGCATGCGCGTCCTAACGTCGCAGCGCCGGCACGACCAGGAACGGAATCATTCCCAGCACCACCGCGACCAGCGCAAACGCGATCACGGGATCATAACTGTGGGTCCAGTCGTGGATCAGACCGCCGGCCCAGGCGCCGAGCCCTGAGCCAAGGCCGCTGCCGATGGCGATCGTGCCGAAGATGGTGCCGACACGCTCGCCGCGAAAGATCTTCATCGCGGTCGCCGTGATCAGCGGGCCGCGCGAACCGATCATGCTGCCGAAGGTCACGACGAAGGCGCCCAACAGCCAGAAGTTCGGATAGAACTGCAGCAACCACAGCAGGATGATGCCGACGATCGAGATCGCGTAGCTCAGCAGCACCGACGGCCTTCGTCCGATCATCGCATCGAGTTGCGTCACGCCCAGCATGCCGAACAGCAGCACGATTCCGGAAAAGCCCCAGGCGGTCGCCGCCTGCAGCGGCGGGAAGCCGGCGTCGATCAGATAGGCGACGATCTGCGCCGAGATCGCGTACATGCCGACTGCCGTGAAGAAGAACGTCGAAAACAGCGCCCAGAACGCGTGGTGGCGCATCGCGCTCGCAAGCGTCCAGCCGCCGTCGACGAAATCGGGATCGGCCTTCCCCGCGATGTGCGGCGAGCCCGTCGAAAACAGACGCCACGGCAGCAGCAGCAACGGCAACAACAGGCACAGCGCAACGATGCCGAAGATCTGGTAGGCCCCACGCCAGCCGAAATGATCGATCAGAAGCTGCGACGCCGGCAATAGCACCAGCACGCCGGCGCCGGTCGCGGAATAGACGATTGCCATCGCCGTCGGCAGGCGCGGGCCGAACCAGCGGCCGAGCAGGATCGAATTCGGCACGTTGCCGATGAAGGCGATGCCGATCCCGACGGCGAGCCCAACGCTCAACTGGAATTGCCACAGCGCCTGCGCCTGCGAGGCTATCAGGAACGCGCCGCCGAGCAGCAGCAATCCCACCGAATAGACGGTGCGGGGGCCGTAGCGGTCGAACAGCCGGCCGACCACCGGCGCCATCAGCCCGCCCGCCAGCCAGGTCAGCGAATAGACCGAGACCACTTGGGCGCGGTCCCAACCGAAATTCTCCGAGATCGGTTTCAGGAAAACCGTAAAGCTCTCGCCGAGGCCGCGGCCGATAAGCGCCAGCGTAAAGCAGAGCGCCAGCACGTTGAGCGCAACCCGCTCCGGCTTGAGCGGCCTGGCTAACGCATCTCGCTCTGGCGTCTTGTTATCCATCGGACGCAGGGAGCGCGTTTCCGTCCACCCCCGCAAGCCTCAAAAATGAATACGGCTATGCAGGCAGGCTCAAGCCGGCCTGAGCAGGACGTGCTTTTTCTTCCCCATGGAAAGTTTGATGACGCCTTCCGGCGTGAGGTTGGACGGCGTCAGAACCATCTTCTCGTCGGTGACGGCGGCATCGTTGACGCGCAAGCCGCCGCCCTTGATCTGGCGCCGTGCCTCGCCGTTCGATGCGACGAGACCCGCTTTCACGAACAGTCCCAGCACGCCGGCGCCGGCTTCGAGCTCGCCGGAGGTAATTTCCACCGTCGGCAGGCTTTCCGCGATCTCGCCTTGCTCAAAAGTCTGCCGGGCGGTTTCGGCGGCCGTGTTGGCGGCGTCGCGACCGTGCAACAGCGCGGTGGCTTCCGTCGCCAGCACCTTCTTGGCTTCGTTGATCTCGCCGCCCTGCAATGCCGCCAGCTTTGCGATTTCGCTCATCGGCAGGATCGTGAACAGCTTTAGAAACTTGACGACGTCGGCGTCCTCGACGTTGCGCCAGTATTGCCAGAAATCGTAAGGCGAGAACTGGTCGGCATTGAGCCACACCGCGCCCTGCGCGGTCTTGCCCATCTTGGCGCCCGACGCGGTCGTCAAGAGCGGCGTCGTCAGCGCGAACAATTGCGCCGTGCCCATGCGGCGGCCGAGATCGACCCCGTTGACGATGTTGCCCCACTGATCGGAGCCGCCCATCTGCAACCGGCAGCCGGTGCGCCGCGCCAGTTCGACGAAGTCGTAGGCCTGGCAGACCATGTAGTTGAATTCGATGAAGCTCATCTCCTGCTCGCGCTCGAGACGGAGCCGCACCGAATCCATCGTCAGCATGCGGTTGACGGAGAAATGCCGGCCGATATCGCGCAGCATCTCGATCCAGTTCAGCTTCGTCAGCCACTCGGCATTGTCGAGCATGATGGCGTCGCTCGGGCCCGAACCGTAGCGCAGTACCTTCGCGAACACGCCGCGGATTGAGGCCTTGTTGGCCTCGATTTCCTCGATCGAGCGGATGGCGCGCGATTCATCCTTGCCGGAGGGGTCGCCGACCATGGTGGTGCCGCCGCCCATCAGGGTGATCGGCTTGTTGCCGCTCTGCTGCAGCCAGTGCAGCATCATCATGGTGAGGTAATTGCCGATATGCAGCGATGGCGCCGTGCAGTCGTAGCCGACATAGGCGGTCGCCTGGCCCTTCGCGGCAAGCGCGTCGAGGCCCTCGAAATCGGAACACTGGTGGATGAAGCCGCGTTCCTGTAAAATGTTCAGGAAATCTGATTTAAATGCGGTCATGGCGGGCTGCTTTGATCATTCTATTTTCACTGTAATTGTAACTGCTTGCGGAACCATGGCGGAACGGGCTGCCGCAGGGCCGGGCGCTGTGGCATTATAAGATGTCTGTGTTTGGCACAAGCTGATCGTCGTCGGCGGGACGGATCGAGCAGGGCGTTGCAAAGGCACGATTTAACATGATGTTGACGGCGCTTGGTCTGATGAGCGGCACCTCGCTCGACGGGGTCGATGTCGCTATGATCGAGACCGACGGCCGCCGGGTGAACGCCCTGGGACCGTCCGGATACCGGCCCTATACCGACGTGGAGCGCGGCCTGCTGCGACAGGCGTTGTACGAGGCCGCCGACCTGCCGGATCGCGCGGCGCGGCCCGGTTGCCTGCGCGAGGCCGAGCGGGTCGTCACATCTGCTCATGCCGAGGCGGTGGCCGCCTTTACCGCACAGCACCGGATGCGCTTCGACGACATCGACATCGTCGGCTTTCACGGCCAGACCGTGCTGCACCGGCCCGAGAAAAAGTTGACGGTCCAGATTGGTGACGCACCGGCGCTAGCCAAGCTCATCCACGTTCCGGTCATGTACGATTTCCGCGCTGCCGACGTCGACGCCGGCGGGCAGGGCGCTCCCTTTGTGCCGGTCTATCACCGCGCGCTCGCCCAATCGCTGGAGTGGGAGGGGCCGACCGTCGTGGTCAATATCGGCGGCGTCGCCAACATCACCTATATCGACGGCGACACGCTGATCGCGTGCGACACCGGCCCGGGCAACGCGCTGCTCGACGACTACATGTTTCGCTGGCTGAACCAGCGTTTCGATAACGAGGGCCGCACCGCCGCGCTGGGCAAGGTTGATGCGGCCTGGATCAATCGCGCGCTGCAAATGCCGTTCTTTTCACTGCCGCCGCCGAAATCGCTCGATCGCAACGATTTTGAGAGGTTGAAGCTCGGCGATATACCCCCCGAGGATGGCGCGGCGACGCTGACCGCCTTTACCGTTGCCGCGATCGCCAGGGTGGTGCCGCTGCTGCCAAAGGAGCCCAAGAACTGGATCGTGGCCGGTGGCGGCGCCCGCAACCTGACCATGCTGCGGATGCTGCGCGAGTGTCTGCAGCCTGCGACCGTCCGGGCAGCGGACACACTCGGCTGGGCGTCCGACGCCATCGAGGCGCAGGCCTTCGGATTCCTGGCCGCGCGGGGCCTGAAAGGCCTGCCGCTGAGCTACCCCGCCACCACGGGGGTACCATTCCCGATGACCGGTGGCATCATCGCGCGACCCTGATCTGGGTTCAAGATATGTTGATGCAATTGCATTGACCTTGACGGATACATGCATACGCATCTAATTTGGATGCAGATGCATGTAGCGAGGCCTGCTGGCCTCGCCTGGAGGTCCGTCATGGCGCCAAAACTCACGCTGATCAGCCACAAGCTTTGTCCCTATGTGCAGCGTGCCGTGATCGCGCTCAGCGAGAAGGGCATTCCGTTCGAGCGGGTCGACATTGATCTCGCCAACAAGCCGGACTGGTTCCGGAAAATTTCGCCGCTCGGCAAAGTGCCGGTGCTGCTTGTCGAAACAGAGGACGGCGAAGCCGCACTGTTCGAGAGCAATGTCATCTGCGAGTACATCGAGGAGACGCAAGG
Organism: Bradyrhizobium algeriense; assembly: GCF_036924595.1. Taxonomy (NCBI): domain Bacteria; kingdom Pseudomonadati; phylum Pseudomonadota; class Alphaproteobacteria; order Hyphomicrobiales; family Nitrobacteraceae; genus Bradyrhizobium; species Bradyrhizobium algeriense. Next base: position 2,910,822 of record NZ_JAZHRV010000001.1, read on the forward strand.
AGGCGCGAAACTGCATCCGCAGGACGCGCTCGAGCGGGCGAAGCACCGCGCGTGGATGGAATTCGGCTCGACGATTCTGAGCGAGCTATGGGGGCTGGAGACGACAGGCGATCCCGCGATCTTCGAGAGCAAGCGGCAAGCGGTTGCCGCGAAGTTCGCGCGTGTCGAGGAAGCGCTGGGACCGGGCCCGTTCTTTGCCGGCAAAGATTTCAGCCTGGTGGACGCAGTGTTCGCTCCGATTTTCCGCTATTTCGATGTGTTCGATCAGCTGACCGATCTCTCGGTCTTTGCCGATACGCCCAAGGTCCGCGCGTGGCGCGAGGCGCTCGCGAAGCGGCCGAGCGTGCGTACGGCAGTCGGGCCGGACTATCCGCAATTGCTGCACGCGTTCCTGGTGCGCCATGACGCGCATCTGCTGAAGCTGGCGGCGTGAGACTCAGATGTCGCCGTAGCCCGGATGGAGCGCAGCGCAATCCGGGAATCGTCACCGCGTTGGCAGCGGTCCCGGATTTCGCTGCGCTCCATCCGGGCTACGAAACAACACGGTCACGTCAGCGGACGTTGGCGAGCCGCATATCCAGATAGCCGGTCACCGTCTCCATCAGGGGCTCAAGCTTGCCGTCGAAGAAATGGTTGGCGCCGGGGATGATCTGCTGGTCGATCACGATGCCCTTTTGGGTCTTCAGCTTCTCGACCAGCGTGTTGACGTCCTTCGGCGGCACCACCGCATCCTTCTCGCCATGCACGATGAGCCCTGAGGACGGGCAGGGCGCGAGGAAGGAGAAGTCATAGAGATTGGCGGGCGGCGCGATCGAGATGAAGCCCTCGACCTCGGGCCGGCGCATCAAAAGCTGCATGCCGATCCAGGCGCCGAACGAGAAGCCGGCGACCCAGCAGGCGCGCGCTTCGGGATTGATGGTCTGCGCCCAGTCGAGCGCGGAAGCCGCATCCGACAATTCGCCGGTGCCGTGATCGAACGAGCCCTGGCTGCGGCCGACGCCGCGAAAATTGAATCGCAACACCGAGAAGCCGCGATGCGCGAACGCGTAGTAGCACTGGTAGACGATCTGGTGGTTCATCGTGCCGTGAAACTGCGGATGCGGATGCAGGATCATCGCGATCGGCGCGTTCTTCTGCTTGGCCGGATGGTAACGGCCTTCGAGGCGGCCCGCGGGGCCGGTGAAAATAACTTCAGGCATTCATGATCCTTGGAAGTGATCCTTGGCAACGGCCGTGATCCGGCAGAGAAGAAATGCGATCAGGCGTCGTTGGGTGGTGCGCAACCGGCGCTCCCGTGAAACTGGTGGCGGCGTTCTAGCATGAGGCGAGGGGCAAAAAGCAAGCATCTTGAACATCTCGAAGGCAGCTCAAGGCGTTAGGCTGCGATTGCAAGAGACGCCGCGATCCCCAATTGCCATAAGGCAGCTCGCGCCGGCGGCGAGGCCGAGCCTTGCGGGAGCTGCTGGCCGATATAGGTAATATTGTACGGACATGCCCGACCGGGTCTATCTCGACTGGAATGCGACGACGCCGCTTCACCCAGAGGCCAGGCAGGCGATGGCGGCTGCTTGGGAGGTGGCCGGCAATCCATCCTCGGTCCATGCCGAAGGCCGTCAGGCGCGCAGGCTGATCGAGGACGCCCGTGCCGCCATCTCGGCGGCTGTCGGCGCGCGGCCGCAGGACGTGGTGTTTACGTCGGGCGGTACGGAAGCGAATGCGCTAGCGCTGACGCCGGGGCTACGCCGGGGCGCGGGCGAACCGGTCCGTCGGCTGCTGGTCTCGGCCATCGAACATACCTCGGTGTTATCGGGAGGGCGTTTTTCGCCGGACGCGATCGGGACCATCCGGGTCACCGGATCCGGCCTGATCGACACCGACCATTTGCGGAGGCTTGTTGCCGTCGGGCCGCCGGCGCTTGTCTCGGTCATGCTGGCCAATAACGAGACCGGCGCGCTTCAACCGGTCGGCGAAGTCGCTGACATCGTACATGAAGCAGGCGGGCTGCTGCATGTCGATGCAATCCAGGCGCTCGGGAAAATACCGTTTGATATCAAATCGATGAAAGCCGATCTGGTCACGCTTTCTGCGCACAAGATCGGCGGCCCGAAGGGCGTCGGTGCGCTGGTTCTGGCCGCGGAGATGCTGGGGCTGGAGCCGCTGCTGCGTGGCGGTGGTCAGGAGCTCGGGCGCCGGGCCGGCACCGAGAATGTCGCGGGTATTGCGGCCTTTGGCGCTGCCGTGCGGGCCGCCATGGGGGCTTTAGACGGCGATACAGCCCGGCTACGGGGCTTGAGGGACCGCCTTGAAGCCGGCCTGAAGCAAACTCCGGGGGTGATTGTATTCTCCGAGGACGTCCCGCGGCTGCCCAATACCACCCTGTTTACCGTTCCCGGGCTGAGGGCCGAAACGGCCGTGATTGGCTTCGACCTCGGCGGTATTGCGGTATCCTCGGGTTCCGCCTGCTCGTCCGGCAAGGTCCAGCCATCCCACGTCCTCGAGGCCATGGGCTATGGCAAGGAACTGGCCCAGGGAGCGGTGCGGCTCAGTCTGGGCTGGTCTACCTCTGAGGCAGACATTGATTTGGCGCTTCAGGCTTGGCGAAAGCTCGCCGATGCCTTACTTAGAGGGCGACGAAACACAGCTTGAAACGTTCTAAGTGGGTTTCGCTGAAATGGTTCGTCACTGATTTGGAATTGTTCCACCGCGGTCCTTGAAACCGCGAGCGGAGGATGGAATGCCAGCCGTACAAGAGACGGTCGAGCGCGTGAAGCGCATCGACGTCGACCAGTATCGATATGGGTTTGAGACGCTGATCGAATCCGACAAGGCCCCCAGGGGGCTGTCGGAAGACACCGTCCGCTTCATTTCAGCGAAAAAGAACGAGCCGACCTGGATGCTGGAATGGCGTCTGGAGGCGTATCGCCGCTGGCTGACCATGACCGAGCCGACCTGGGCCCGCGTCAATTATCCCAGGATCGACTACCAGGACCTCTATTACTACTCGGCGCCGAAGCCGAAGAAGCAGATCGGCTCGCTGGACGAGATCGATCCGGAAATCCTCAAGACCTACGAGAAGCTCGGCATCCCCCTGCGCGAGGTCGAGGTGCTCGAAGGCGTCGTCAAGCCGGAAGGCGAGCGCAGGATCGCGGTCGACGCCGTCTTCGACTCGGTTTCCGTCGCCACCACGTTCCAGAAGGAATTGAAGGCGGCCGGCGTGATCTTCATGCCGATCTCGGAGGCGATCCGCGAACATCCCGAACTGGTGCAGAAGTATCTCGGTTCGGTCGTGCCGACCTCGGACAATTACTTCGCGACGCTGAACTCGGCGGTGTTTTCTGACGGCTCGTTCGTCTACGTGCCGCCGGGCGTACGCTGCCCGATGGAGCTTTCGACCTATTTCCGCATCAACGAGCGCAACACCGGCCAGTTCGAGCGCACGCTGATCATCGCCGACAAGGGCGCTTACGTCAGCTACCTCGAAGGCTGCACCGCACCGCAGCGCGACGAGAACCAGCTGCATGCCGCAGTCGTCGAACTCGTCACGCTCGACGACGCCGAGATCAAATATTCGACGGTGCAGAACTGGTATCCCGGCAATTCCGAAGGAAAAGGCGGCATCTACAATTTCGTCACCAAGCGTGGCGACTGCCGCGGCAACAATTCAAAAATCTCCTGGACCCAGGTCGAAACCGGTTCGGCGATCACCTGGAAATATCCGAGCTGCATCCTGCGCGGCGACAATTCACGCGGCGAGTTCTACTCGATCGCGATCTCGAACGGTCACCAGCAGGTCGATAGCGGCACCAAGATGATCCATCTCGGCAAGAACACGACCTCCAGGATCATCTCCAAGGGTATCGCCGCCGGCGTCTCGCAGAACACCTATCGCGGCCTCGTCACCGCGCATCGGAAAGCCACCGGCGCGCGCAACTTCACCGCCTGCGACTCGCTCCTGATCGGCGACAAATGCGGCGCCCACACCGTGCCCTATGTCGAGGCGAAGAACTCGTCGGCGACCTTCGAGCACGAAGCGACGACGTCGAAGATCTCCGAGGACGTGCTGTTCTATTGCATCCAGCGCGGCCTCAGCCAGGAAGAAGCGGTTGGCCTCGTCGTCAACGGCTTTGTGAAGGACGTGCTGCAGCAACTGCCGATGGAATTCGCGGTTGAGGCGCAGAAGCTGATCTCGATCTCGCTCGAAGGTTCGGTTGGGTAGGGCCTCATCCTGAGGAGGCCGCGCAGCGGCCGTCTCGAAGGATGGGAGGAAAGATTGTGGGCCACGTCCTTCGAGACGCGCCTATCGGCGTTCCTCAGGACGAGGGTAAAAAAATGGAAAGACAAGATGTCATTGCTTGAAGTCAAAGATCTGAAGGTCCGTGTCGAGGATAACGAAATCCTCCATGGGTTGTCGCTCACGGTGAATCCGGGCGAGGTGCACGCGATCATGGGGCCGAACGGCTCCGGCAAATCGACGCTGTCGCATGTGATCGCCGGCAAGCCGGGCTATGAAGTCACCGGCGGCGAAATCCTGTTCAGGGGCGAAGACCTGCTGGAAATGTCGCCGGACGAGCGCGCCGCCAAGGGCGTGTTCCTGGCGTTCCAGTATCCGGTCGAAATTCCCGGTGTTGCGACCATGACGTTCCTGCGCACCGCGCTGAATGCCCAGCGTAAGGCGCGCGGCGAGAGCGAATATTCAACGCCGGACTTCCTGAAGAAGGTGCGCGAGGTAGCAAAGTCGCTGAACATTCCGCAGGACATGCTTCGCCGCGGTGTCAACGTCGGTTTCTCCGGCGGCGAGAAGAAGCGCAACGAGATTTTGCAGATGGCGCTGTTCGAGCCTGCCGTCTGCATCCTCGACGAAATGGATTCCGGCCTCGATATCGACGCGCTTCGTGTGGCGGCCGACGGCGTCAACGCGCTGCGTTCGCCGGATCGCGCGATGGTCGTCATTACGCATTACCAGCGGCTGCTCAACTATATCGTGCCTGACTTCGTGCACGTGATGTCGAAGGGCCGGGTCGTCAAAAGCGGCGGCAAGGATCTGGCGCTGGAGCTCGAGGCTTCCGGCTACACCCAGTTCGAAGACGCAGCCTGACGCAAAGCGGATTTGTGATGAACCTAGTTTTGGCAAAGAACGAGACCGGACGCGCGCTGAGCGACAGCTTCGCCATCGCGCGCGACCGGCTGCCGGGTACAGGCAGCGTGGCCGAGGCGCGAAGCGCCGCCTTCGAGGCCTATGACCGTGTGGGCCTTCCGCACCGGCGGATCGAGGATTGGAAATACACCGATCTGCGCGCGCTGATGCGCGAAGTGCTGCCGCTGGCGCCCGTGCCGGATGCCGCAGCCCTGGCACGGGCCGCAACGGCCGCGAAGCTGCAAGCGATCAAGGGCGTGCGCCGGCTGGTGCTGGTGGACGGCGTGTTCGCGCCAAAACTCTCCGAACTGGCCGGGCTCGAAAAGGGGCTCGCCGTCCGCACCCTGCGCGACGTGCTGGAGGCCGGCGACGCTGCACTGCAGGCGCAGCTATTCACGCCAGATATCGCCAATCCGATGGTGGCGCTCAACAGCGCGATGATGACAGATGGCGTGGTGATCGAGATCGCCAATGGCCTCGTGCTGAAGGAGCCGCTGCAAGTTATCCATGTTGCGAGCGGCGCCACGCCCGCGGCGATGTTCACCCGCTCGCTGTTGCGCCTTGGCAAGGACGCCGGCGCGACGCTGGTCGAGAGCTACATCGCGGCCGATGGCGCGACGGCCTATCAGGTCCACGACTCGCTGATCGTTACGATCGGCGACAATTCGCGGCTCGACCAGATTCGCCTGATCGAGGATGGCCGCGAGGCCGTCAATATTTCCTCCGCCGTGATTGCGCTGGGCGCGCATGCGCACTTCAACACCTTCGGCATGACCTCCGGCGCTGCCGTCAGCCGCTATCAGGCGGCGATTGCGTTCGCAGGGGAGGGCTCCCGGGTCGAGACCAACGGCGTAAATCTGCTCAATGGCCGCCAGCACGCCGACACCACGCTGTTCATGGACCACGCGGTGCCGCATTGCGCCAGCCGCGAAGTGTTCCGCGCCGTCGCCGACGACCGCGGCCATTCGGTGTTCCAGGGCCGCATCATCGTGCGCCCGGATGCGCAGAAGACCGACGCCAAGATGATGACGCGGGCGCTGTTGCTGTCCGACGAGGCCGAGGCCGACAACAAGCCGGAGCTCGAAATCTTCGCCGACGACGTCACCTGCGGCCATGGCGCCACCACCGGCGCGCTCGACGAGAGCCTGCTGTTCTACCTGCGCGCCCGCGGCCTTTCGGAGAAGGAAGCCCAGGCGCTGCTGATCCAGGCGTTCGTGGGCGAAGCCATTGAATCGATCGTCAACGACGATCTGCGCGAACTCGCAATTGCAGCCGCGCAGCGCTGGCTGGAGGCAAGGGGATGACAATGCATCCGGCGGTTTCCAACGGTGCATATGACGTCGCCCGCGTGCGGGAGGATTTCCCCGCGCTGGCGATGAAGGTCTATGGCAAGCCGCTGGTCTATCTCGATAACGCCGCCTCCGCGCAGAAGCCGACCGCTGTGCTCGATCGCATGACGGAAGCTTACAAGAGCGAATACGCCAACGTGCATCGCGGCCTGCATTACCTCGCCAATGCCGCGACCGAGGCTTACGAGGGCGCGCGCGGCAAGGTAGCAAAATTCATCAATGCGGCGCGTAGTGAAGAAATCATCTTCACCCGCAATGTCACCGAGGCCATCAACCTCGTGGCATCGTCCTGGGGCGAGCCCAACATCAAACCGGGCGACGAGATCGTGCTCTCGATCATGGAGCACCACTCCAACATCGTGCCCTGGCATTTCCTGCGCGAGCGCCATGGCGCCGTGATCAAATGGGCGCCGGTCGACGACGACGGCAATTTCCTGATCGAGGAATTTGAGAAGCTGCTGACGCCGCGCACCAAGCTCGTCGCCATCACCCAGATGTCGAACGCGCTCGGCACCTTCGTCCCGGTCAAGGAGGTCGTGAAGCTCGCCCATGACCGCGGCATTCCGGTGCTGGTCGACGGTGCGCAAGGCGCGGTGCATTTGCCGATCGACGTGCAGGATCTCGATTGCGATTTCTATGCCTTCACCGGCCACAAGATCTATGGTCCGACCGGGATTGGCGCGCTCTATGCCAAGCATGAGCACCTGGTGGCGATGCGGCCCTATAACGGCGGCGGCGAGATGATCCGCGAGGTGGCAAGGGATTGGGTCACCTATGGCGACCCACCGCACAAGTTCGAGGCCGGGACGCCGCCAATCGTCGAGGCGATCGGGCTGGGCGCTGCGATCGACTACGTTAATTCGATCGGCAAGGAGCGCATCGCCGCCCACGAGCACGATCTCTTGAACTATGCCCAGGATCGCCTGCGCGAAATCAATTCGCTGCGCCTGATCGGCACCGCGCGCGGCAAGGGACCGGTGATTTCCTTCGAGATGAAGGGGGCTCATGCCCATGACGTCGCGACCGTGATCGACCGGCAGGGCATTGCGGTGCGCGCCGGCACCCATTGCGTGATGCCGCTTTTAGAGCGGTTCAACGTCACAGCCACCTGCCGGGCATCGTTTGGGATGTATAATACCCGGGAAGAAGTCGACCATCTGGCACAGGCGCTGATCAAGGCGCGGGAATTGTTCTCATGAGTGACGCAGCCGAAGTCAAATCAGCCAATATGGAAACCATCTCGGCGCTGCCGCCCGAGGAGACCGAGCGGCTGGGAAGTGAAATCGTCGCCGCGCTGAAGACGGTATTCGATCCGGAAATCCCGGCCGACATCTATGAGCTCGGGCTGATCTACAAGGTCGACCTCAAGGACGACCGTGGTGTCGACGTGATGATGACGCTGACCACGCCGAACTGTCCGGCGGCCGGCGAATTGCCGACCATGGTGGAGAACGCGATCGCCAGCGTTCCCGGCGTCGGCGTCGTCAATGTGAACCTGGTCTGGGATCCGGCCTGGACGCCGGATCGTATGTCCGACGAGGCACGCCTCGTCCTCAATATGTGGTGAAGGGATCCGTTGCCTAAATTATCCGGTGTCATCGAGACCGCGCTTTACGTTGATGACCTCGATCGCGCTCGCGCATTTTATGAGAAGGTGCTCGGGCTTGTGCCGCTGACGGCCGACTCGCGATTTCTTGCCTATGATGTTGGCGGCCGCAGCGTGTTGCTGCTCTTTCTCCGCGGTTCGACGCCCGAGCCGATCCAACTACCCGGCGGGACCATTCCGCCGCATGACGGCAGTGGCCCTATTCACATGGCCTTTGCCATTGCGGCGACTGAGCTGCCAGTATGGGAAAAGTCGCTTGGTGAGCACAATGTCGCAATCGAAGGCAGGACGGACTGGCCGCGCGGCGGAAAAAGCATCTATTTTCGCGATCCGGACAATCACCTGCTGGAATTGGCGACACCGGGAATTTGGGCGATTTACTAGGAGGCTTGCAGCTGGTTTCGACGGGTTCTGATCGAGTTCATGACGAGAGACCTTCACAGCGGGAATTTCGTTGTTATTTTAATGGCAAGATAGTTCGTCGCCATGATGCGACGCGGGAGATCGACTGCAATGGATACCACCGTCCAGTCTTCCAAGCCGAAGCCGCGGCCGCGCCCGCAGGTCATGAAACTGACCGAGGCAGCCGCGCAGCGGATTACGGAACTGACCAAGCGCGCCGATTCCGAGATCGTCGGGCTTCGCGTCGGGATCAAGAACGGCGGCTGCGCCGGCCAGTCCTACACGGTGGAATATGCCCATGAGGTCCGCCCGACTGACGAGGTGGTCGAGGACCGCGGCGTGAAGATCCTGGTCGATCCCAAGGCGGTGTTGTTCCTGCTCGGCACCGAGATGGACTACAAGGCCGACAAGATGCAGGCCCAGTTCATCTTCAACAATCCGAACCAGGTCTCCGCCTGCGGTTGCGGCGAGTCGGTGCAACTGACGGCCGCGAAGGTCTAACGACCGCATCGCCGGGGCGGTGAGCGATGGACCGCGATTTCCTGATCGACCTGTTTGCCGATTTCGGCCCCGTCACCATCCGCAAGATGTTCTCCGGATTCGGCATCTCCGTCGACGGCACCAACTTCGCGCTCGCGCTTCGCGCCGGTGTCTATTTCCGCGCCGATGACCAGACCATTCCGCAATTCGAGGCGGAGGGGTCGCAGCCGTTTCAGTATCAAACGCGCGCCAAGACCGTCACTGTGAACTCATACTGGCAGTTGCCGGCGCGCCTGTTCGACGATTCCGAGGAATTGGCCGATTGGGCGAGGGCGGCGCTGGCCGCTGCGCAACGCGCGGCGTTACGCAAGCGGCCGAAGGCGCGCAAGGTGGCGAAGCCGAAGGTTTCGAGCAAGGCTGCGAGCAAGCCGGCTGTTGGCCGTAAGCTGGCGGCGAAGCGGCCGGCAGCGAAGGCGAAGAAGGCGACGCGCCGGTAGTTGGCGCTCAGGCGACCTGGCCGCGAGTCTCGGCGGCGTATTCGGGGTCGACTTCGCAGATCACGCGGTTGCGGCCGTTACGCTTGGCGGCGTAGAGGCAGGCGTCGGCGCGCTCGATCAGCGAATCCGTATCATCGTCCGGTTTCAGCATGGAGACGCCGACGGAGATGGTGACGCGGCCTAGGATTTCGCCAGTGGATTTCTTCTTCAATTCCTTCGCCATCACGGCGCGGCGAATGTGGTCGGCGACCGTCAGCGCCTGGCGCAGCGCCGTGTTGGGCAGCACCACCGCAAATTCCTCGCCGCCATAGCGGGCGGTGATGTCCTGGCCCTTGATGGTCTGTTTCAGCGACATCGCAACCAGCCGCAGCACCTGATCGCCGGTGAGATGGCCGTAGGAATCGTTGAACGATTTGAAGTGGTCGATGTCGAACATCATCATCGACAGCGGCTCGCCGCTCGCCAGCGCCGCCCGCACCGCCATCTCGATCGAGCGGTCGAAATATTTGCGGTTGCCCAGTCCGGTCAGCGGATCGGTCAGGCTCTCGGCGCGGATCGCCTCGAGGCTGTGCTGAAGATTGCTGATCTCGGTTTTCGACAGCGCTAGCCGGCTTTCCAGCGCCTTGTTGGTCTCGCGCATCTCGCGGGTCGATTTCACGAGGCCGTCGACGACCGCCTTGATCTGTTCGCGGGTCTTTGCAGTCCTGAGTTGATCGTTCGCGCCGTTCAGCTTGGCGTCGTAGCTCTCGGACATCCCGAGCGCCTCGGTGATCAGGTTCATCACGTCGTCGATTTCGCCGATCACGCGCGCGCCGACCTTGTCGATGCGGTCGGAGGTCTTGATGTGGGAGAGATAGGTTTCGTAGATCTGTTCGAGATCGGACTCGCTCAGTCGGCCATTGCGCGCCAGCGTCTCGTTGATGATCTTGTTGAGGGGGGCATTGTATCCGGTCGCGTAGACGTACCAGATTTCGTAATTGCGGGGGACGGCGGTTTGCCGGAGGGATTTGATCTGGCCCAACGCGACTTCGGCAAACGCCAAAGTGCGTTCGTGTTCGTCCAGCAGCTTGACCACTGATCCGTCCCCAATATCGAGCCGCGCTCGTTGCCGTGCCGCAATGATTAAATTATCGGCGGCAGGTTAATGGAGGAGAATGAACGGCCGGTAAACGGTTCCGGCCGTTGGGTCGTGCCGAGTTCGTTCAGACGCGGGCGCGAACCGGCCGCAGCAGGAACGCCGGAAGATGCGAGTGATCGGCGGGCTCCGATTCAACATCGCGCTGGGCGCGCCGCGGTTCCGGACGACCGATCGAGGGCACGCGCGAAGGCTGCGCAGGGGCGGGCGGCGTGAAGGAAGCGGCCGCTGCCTGCGGCTGCGGGCCGGCACTGCGGCCTGCGCCCCTGGCATGCCGCGGTTCGCGCTCGCCGCTCTTGTCGGAATCCCTGGCGGGACGCGGCTCGCGTTCGCTGCCATCGCTACCCTTGGCAGCACGCGGCTCGCGTTCACGTCGCGGCTTGCGGCCGCCGCGTGAACCTTCCCGAGATCCCTCGCGTGAGCGGCGGGGCTGGTCGGTCTCGTCGGAGGCGACCGACTGCACGGCATAATCGCCTTCGGCGGCAGGAATGGTCTGGCCGATCAGCCGTTCGATCGCAGCAATCGATTTGCTGTCGAGCGGGCTGACGATCGAGATCGCGGTGCCGGCGCGACCGGCGCGTCCGGTACGGCCGATGCGATGCACGTAATCGTCGGCATGATGCGGCACGTCGAAATTGAAGACGTGGCTGACGGCGGGAATATCGAGGCCGCGGGCCGCGACGTCGGAGGCCACCAGCAACGGTATCTCACCCTTGCGGAACTGATCGAGCGCTGCGGTGCGCGCCGACTGGTCCATGTCGCCATGCAGGGCGCCGACGCTGAAGCCGTGCTTCTGCAGCGATTTGTAAACGACGGCGACTTCGCGCTTGCGGTTGCAGAAGATGATCGCGTTCTGAAGATCCTTGGCGTCGCGCAGCAGGCGGCGCAGAATCTCGCGCTTCTCGTGCACCTCGCGACCGCCGCGAACCTGGAACTGCGATACGCCTGTCGCGGTGGTGGCGGGTTTCGAGACTTCGATCCGCTCGGGATTGTGCAGGAAGTCTTGGCTGATGCGGCTGATTTCCGGCGGCATCGTTGCGGTGAAGAACAGGGTTTGCCGCGTGAACGGCACCAGCTTGCAGACGCGTTCGATGTCGGGGATGAAGCCCATGTCCAGCATGCGGTCGGCTTCGTCGATGACCAAGAGTTCGACACCGGTGAGCAGCAGACCGCCGCGTTCGGTGTGGTCGAGCAGGCGGCCGGGGGTCGCGATCAGGACGTCGACGCCGCGGGTCAGTTTGGAATCCTGGTCGCCGAACGAGACGCCGCCGATCAGGAGCGCAACGTTGAGTTTCTGGCCGACGCCGTATTTGTCGAAATTCTCTTTGACCTGGGCGGCGAGTTCGCGGGTCGGTTCGAGGATCAGGGTGCGCGGCATTCGTGCCCGGGCGCGGCCCTTTTCCAGCAAGGTGAGCATGGGCAGGACGAAGGCGGCGGTCTTGCCGGTGCCAGTCTGGGCGATGCCGAGAACATCGCGGCGTGCCAGAACGTGCGGAATTGCCTGTTCCTGGATGGGGGTAGGGGTGGTGTAGCCGGTGGCCGCAACCGCGGCGAGGACCTTATCGGAAAGGCCGAGATGGGAAAAAGACATTGAGCCTCTAGTCGACACCGCCGTTCGGAATCGAGGGTAAAAAGGCTGTCGCGTTTTGCCCCGAAACGGCGCGCTTTTGAAAAGCTGGGGGCTCTGACTTACGCAGACGAGCGGCTAACCTAGGGAATCGCGTTTCGATCCAAGGCCGCGTTGAGCCGGAACATAGGGGCGAAATGGCCAAAGTCAATCTGGGAACGGCCATATCGCCGAAAAAGCTTAATGTTCTCGCACAAATAACGGCCAAAACCGTCATTTGGGCGTCAAATCGGGCCGCTGTATTCCTAACAGCGGTGGCCGTTGAACCGTGGGCATTGGGATGCCGACTATGGCATGAAGTGGCTTCGCACGGCTCAAACCAGGACCATTCGTGCGCTGGGGGAATTCGATGAAGGCTTGGCTTTCCAGATTGCTCGCGGTGACGAGCCTTGCAGGTTGCATCGCGGCGTTTGCCGCGCCCGCGCATGCGGAAAAGCGCGTCGCGCTCGTGGTCGGCAACAACGACTACCGGAACGTGCCCAAGCTGCAGAAGGCGGTCAACGACGCCCGCACCATGGGCGATACGCTGAAGCAGCTCGGCTTCACGGTGATGGTGGCGGAAAACCAGAACCGGCAGGCGTTCAGCCAGACCCTGCTCGCGTTCGACAAGGCGGTCGATGCCGGCGACACCGCGTTCTTCTTTTTTGCCGGCCACGGCTTCGAAATCGCCGGCCAGAATTTCCTGCTGCCGACCGACGTGCCGGCGGCGACCGAAGGCCAGGAAGAGCTGGTACGCGACGCCTCGGTCCTCGCCGACCGCATCATCGAGCGGCTGCAGAACCGCAACGTGCGCACCGCCATCCTGGTGTTCGACGCTTGCCGCAACAATCCGTTCGAGCGTGCCGGCACGCGCGCGATTGCCGGCCGGGGCGGCCTTGCGCCGATGACGCAATTGCCGGAAGGCGTGTTCTCGATCTTCTCGGCCGGGCCGCGGCAGACCGCGCTCGACCGGCTCTCCAATGACGATGCCAATCCCAATTCGGTGTTCACCCGCACCTTCGCCAAGGAGTTGACGCAGCCCGGCGCGAACCTCGTTCAGGTCGCGCAGCGGACGCGGCGGGCGGTCAGCGAACTGGCGGAGACGGTTCGCCACAAGCAGATCCCGGTCTATTTCGACCAGATGGTCGACGACGTGTTCCTGAACGGTCTGGCGAGCAAGGCGCAGCCGGAAGCGGCCGCGAAGCCTGCCGAACAGCTGCCAAAGCTGGCAGCGTTGCCGCCGGTGCAGCAACTCAAGCCGCAGAACGATTCCGTCAACGCGCCGATCGCGATGTTCTCGCGCCACAATGGCGGCTGGACCGTGGTGTTCTCGATCGCCGACCCGACGCTCGGCATTTCCTGGCGGCTGGGGGACAGCGGCAATTTCCGCGAAACCGGCTTCATGGATACGCTCGACCCGCGGACCCGCAAGCGGATGCCCAATCCGTCGGTCGAATTGCCGGCCGATGCGCCGGCGGCCATCATCCAGGTGCGCTATGTCGACACCAATGGCGAGTTGCAGGGCCCGTTCCCGATCCGCTTCGACCCCGAGGCCGCCCTGATCCGCGACCAGCGCAAGATCCTCGACATGACCGCGACGAGCTGGCTGTCGTTCCGCGAATTCAACGGCCTCTTGGTCTACTACACGCATCTGATGTCGTATCGCTGCGCGATCCGCGAAGTGCGCGTCGGCATCGACTCTACGGTGCCCGACAAGGTCCTGAAAATGCCGCCATGCGATCCCCGGGATCCCAGCGTCATTCCGCACGAAGCGACGCCGTACCTGAAGCTCGCGCCGCAGACCAAATCGGTTTCGGTGGAGCTGACTTATCGCGACGGCAGCGTCTCGGAGATCAAGAGTTTCAGGCGCTGATGGCCGCATCGGGACCTTATGGTTCGAGACGCGCGAAGGCGTGCTCCTCACCATGAGGGTCGTCATACTCCGCGAAGGCAGTGTATCCAGCACGCCGCGGCCTATCCACGTCATTGCGAGCCAACGGGTCGCGCGAATGCGCGCCCGATGACAGGCTCCGCGAAGCAATCCATTGCGCCGCTTGCGGAGACGTGGATTGCTTCGTCGTTTCGCTCCCTTGCGCAAACGCTTCGCGTTTGTCGCAGGCAATGACGTTGATACAGTTTCGCATTCCCGCGACGCATTGCGCCCGAGGCTTGCATGAACCTTCCCTCCAACGAGAGGGAGCAGGGAATGCCGGGTGCTTGCTGCACCCGCGGTCTCGTGTGCAATGGTGTAAAGAGTTGCGCACACGAGCATACAGGTACAGCCGGAGCACTTCGGCATCCCCTGCGCAATGGTTTGACGGCTTATGCCGCGCTGATTTGGGTCGGATGGAAAGCGGAATATTTTTGCTCAGGAGGCTGGATGACCCAAATCAGCCTGAAATTATTCAACAAACCGCCGTTTGCGCGCAGCGATATTAGGAGCCTTTCGAGGGCGGGGCGTGCCGCAAGGCGATGTCGCGCGGGGAGGTAGTATTTGTTGAGTATGCGTATGTATACGGGTATTTCAGATGACCTTTCGAAAGCCGAGCCGATCGCGCTGGGACCGCGTCCGCCAGCATCGCCGTTTCTTCCTTGCAGATCATGATCGAGTGGCAGGTGTGCGATGTCAGAGCTGACCGCTCCCGTCGTACGGCCGGGATTTTCTGAACTCATCGGCGCGTGGCCGCAATCCCGGCTCTGGCTTCTCAGCGTCGATCTTTACCCGGCACTGGCCGGCGCTTCGCTTCCATGGTCCACAACGGCGGTTTCCATTTTCATGGTGCTGTGGATGCTCGTGGTTCTTCCCACGATCCATTGGCCGGCATTTTTCGAGTCGTTGCGTGCACCAGCCAGCTTGCTGCCGCTGGCCTTCCTCGCACTGGCGTTTGCGGGCCTGTTCTGGACTGAGGACAGCTGGGCGACAGGAATTCAAGGCGTCGTGCCCGTAACAAAGCTGCTGGCGGTGCCGCTTCTCCTCTACCACTACGAACGCTCCCAGCGCGGGCATTGGGTGCTGTTCGCGTTCCTGGCTTCCTGTGTCTTGCTGATGGGATTGTCATGGGTGACATATTTCGCCGACTGGAAAGCCTCCTCGCCGGGGGCGCTGGCTGGAGTCCCCGTCAGAAACTACATCGATCAAAGCCACGAATTCGCGCTGTGCCTGTTTGTCATGGCGCCGCTGATCTTGTGGTTCGCGGCGAACGGTCATCGCGCGTGGACCTTGGCTTTCGCAGCTGTCATGTTGGGCTTCTACCTCGACATGCGGTTTGTCGCGACATCGCGAACGGCATTCGCCTACTTCCCTGTCCTGTTGATCCTCTTTGCTGTCAAATATCTGAATCGCAGACATGCGATTTATTTTCTGATGCTTGCGGCAGTTGTCGAGTTCGGAGTTCTACTCTCATCACCCTATTTGCGTGACCGGATCGGGCGCACGGTGCAGGACTACAAGGTGGATCGCGACACCAGTGCCGCGACGTCGAATGGCCTGCGACTGGCGTATTGGCGCGTTTCCATCAGGTCGATTTCCGAGGCGCCGGTTTTCGGGCACGGCACCGGATCAACCCAGCAGCTTTTCAGCCGTGAAGCTGAAGGCAAGAGCGGCGAATGGGGCAACATCATCCGCAACCCTCATAACCAGACACTTTACGTCGCAATCCAGTGGGGCGTGCTCGGTTGCCTCGTGCTCTATGCGATGTGGTACTTCCATCTGCAGCTGTTTCGGGAATCCCTTTTTGCATCGTGGATCGGCCTGGTGATCGTGGTTCAGAACTTCATCAGTTCGCTGCTCAATTCCCACCTGTTCGATTTTCACGAAGGGTGGCTATACGTGCTGGGCGTTGGCGTCGCGGGCGGTATCGTCGCTCGCGCGCAACGCCCGGGTACAGGTTGAAGCCGTCATGGAGATGCTGGACCCGTTCTCGACGGCCTCCGCTCGACGTCGATGTTGCTATGAGCCGTTCAATCTCGCCGCAATCGCAGATCAGCCGCAGACGCGCACCCGGCGGACCCGCCAGCCACGGCCGTCCCAGAAACGCTGTGTCACCCATTCGCAACTGCCAAAATCGTCGTATGGCCCGCGACCTGCTCCGTAAGGGGCGGGCTCATAATAGCGGCCCGGAGCGGAGACGCCCCGCTGTGCGCTTGCGGGCGTCGCGACGAGCGAACCGGCAATTGTTGCGACCGCGACAAAGGCAGCAAATGTCTTCTTCATTCTAGGCCC
This sequence comes from Bradyrhizobium algeriense, assembly GCF_036924595.1. NCBI lineage: Bacteria > Pseudomonadati > Pseudomonadota > Alphaproteobacteria > Hyphomicrobiales > Nitrobacteraceae > Bradyrhizobium > Bradyrhizobium algeriense. The sequence goes on from NZ_JAZHRV010000001.1 coordinate 2,927,253, forward strand.
TCTTGTGCGTGCATAGCATGCGGCCACGCGACAGCCGCACCACCAAAGAAGCTAAGAAATTCCGGCCGTTACCTGTCAACCCTCAGCGGGCCAATGTATCAGGTCAACTGAGTGCATTGATAGGGGCTGGCTTCGAGTTGCTTGTCGCAAAGCCTGATGTCCATTGTGGGTCAATCGCGCCATTTTGACCGTCGGCCGACATTACGCATCAGATTCCATATTCACCAAGACTTCCCCGGCGATGATTTCCGGGTCTCCAAGATCAAGGTCATGCAGGCTTGCTTGAACAAACTCCCGGACTTTATCGTTCGCCGCATTGGCGCTTTCGCGGTCCTCGAATATCATCACAGCGACACCGACGCCCGCGCCCCCATCCATTACATAATACGATCTGAATCCGTGCGATTCCCTTAGGATCTGACCAACGCCGCTTTTGGCGCGGCGGGCAGCATCCGCAACCGAATGAACCTTGGTGTACTTTCGAATGAACATGTACATGAGGCCACCCATGCGTCTCAGTTCCCGCCCCACGGCATCAAACCATATCGGGCCGTTGCTGGACTAGGGCCGACTTCCGTGATGCGTCAACAGGCGACACCGATGACATCGACAAATGAAAGAGGCCAACTAAGGCGGCCTCTTTGGAAAGATCATTTCCCGATTTTACTGCCTCGTCATGCCAGAAAAAGTCGCGCCTTTGGGGCCGACAAAAACGCCTGTCGCCATACAGTTTGAATAAGACGTTTGGCAAGCGGGCGAGTTGGCATTGTTCCTCCGGCATATCTTTGCATAAGAACTACATGTCCTTTCCCCGGCTGCGTTCTTTTTTAATTTTCCGAATGCTTTGTCTCTCGCACGCTCCCCGCGAAAGGAGCCTGGAGACCCCTTTCCGTCCATTACTGAGGCAATAGCTGGGGCTGTCAAAAAGTCCATGGCGCAAATCGACAGCGAAAGCACAATAGCGACCGCTCTCATTTTCGCCTCCTTAAACAAAGACAGTAGCTAATCACGACAACGTCCGCGCTTCAATGCCGGTTGGTTTGTCGGACTTAATGAGGGAATAGCCTGCGTAGAGCAAAGCTGGCCTTGCAACTTTCAAGCAGGGCTACTGAGGATCGGCCAGTATCCTCCGCCTGTCAGGGAACGGACCGGGGCGGGTCGGATGTCGGCGTGCGGGCAAGTTTGCGCGCCGCCGCGCAGGCGGAAAGCGGTGTGATCACGGCAAAGAGCAGCCAAACTGGAGCGACGATGAAAATTGCAACGGCTCCTTGGCCGCAGTTTGACCAGTCACACCCCCACCAAAACATGGCCGGGAAAAGGAGGACAAGTACGGAAACGGCCGCGCAACAGACTAGCCAGGCTCCGCGCGGCCTTTTGGCGAACCACGGCGCCAGCGGAAAGAGGAACGGTGCGAAGAAGAGGAGGTACATGACGCCTCCGAATACATCGAGCGGGGTCATCGGCGTGCTCCTAATGTGACGCGAAAATGGGCTGCGGCAGCCGGCACGACCCACGCCGCGCCCTTGCTGCGTTAGCAGGATACCCGGGCCGGGCAGCCACTCCTACCCCAGCGCTCGCCGCGCGCATGGGCGGCCTTCTGCGGCCCGCTAACATGGCGCACGCGACGATACCAGTCACAGTTACTGGTGCCGACCCCGCCCTGCTTCGGCAGGGGTCGATGTCCGCCGGCAGCGGCAAATCTAGGCATTCTCGGAAGGGGCGAGCCGGAGCCGGCATATCGGCAAATGAGAGACAAGAACGACGCCGAGATTGATCGACGGTTGATAACCAAGGTCTCTGACACCATGCACGCGCTCATTACCGCGCAGCGATTTAGTGCAATATATCTTTCGCGACGTTGAGCATTTTGCGACGCAAAATTCGGCCGCCTAGCGGCAACGTCGACTTCCGAGATGGTCAAAAGCGACATCCGATCGAAAGGGGACTTGGTCTGCTTTACCCCCACAAGAACGGACATCAGCTTTGGCTGTTACGGTGTCCGCTTATGGTCGCCTACGGCGGACATAGCGGGCCCATTCGATCACTTCGTCGGCGTGGGCGAGTAGCGACCGTTTGGAACGCTCGGCCCCGTGTCTATCATGCCCAGATCCACCAGCGTGCGATGGAATCGGCGCTTCTGTTCGGAAGGTGACGCAAAGTAGGTTTCCCGGCAATGGTCGAGCAAGCTGGCGCGGGTGGCAAATATCGGATCAAGCGGCAGACCTGCTTGCTGCAGGGCGACGGTCCCAAGAAAAGCAATATCGAGGTCCGCACCCGGTCCGGAAGCAAGGCGATCAGGTACGATGTTTAGCGCCTCCATTGCATAAAATGTGCGGAACGCGCGCCGCGCATCGTTGGGGAGTTTGAGTTGCCGATCGATCCGCTTCGCCACGACGGGCTGATGATCCCCGTAGTGCACAATGAGAACAGGACGTTTTGGAAAATTCGTTGTCAGCTCAAACTTGAGCCTGTTCCAGGTTGAGGCTGTTTCCGCGAGCCTTGCGTAGTATTCGGCATATTGAGCATCGGGAAGGCTTGATGCGGCAAAGGCACGTTCCCTCTCAAACTGTCCGGGTGCTGCCAGCCTTCGGTTGTGGGGGCCGTGATTGAAGTTAGTCAGTGCATATAGAAAGCGGGGCGCTGGGTCGTCAGCAATACCCTTCCTATGGGCCGCGAACGCCGCTTCCAGGAAAATTGCATCGGAATTTGTCGTCTCGAACTGGCTGATGTCGAACGGTGGAGGGAAATCGTCCGTAAAGATGCGTTCGCCAATGCCAATCGAACGATAAAATTCATCGTAGCTGAGAAAGCTGCGACGACAGCTCGACGCGAGCATGGTCCTGTACCCAAGCGCAGCCAACGCATGGGGAAGACTGTTGTGAAATCGGCCCGCGCCCTGCTTGAAAAGGTAATAGGCATTTGAACCGAAGCTTGCACTTGAAAGACCGGTCAACAAACTAAATTCGGATTGCCACGAACCTCCGCCGAAAATGTCGACGTTAAGGATTCCATGGAGGCCATTCGTTGGGGACAGAAACGCTTCGACAGTCGGCTCAATCGGAAGTCCAAAAATGCGAGGATCGAAAATTGATTCATGCTGGATGACGATAATGTCGGGGTATTCGGTGGTGCGCGCTGGTACGGCCGCCATTAGCGGCAACGGGTCATTTGCAATATCGCTCAGAGCCAATCCGCCGACTTGCCGCCAGGAATGTGGATCGATGAGCGAAGCCATGAAGGTCGAGTAAAAGCACCGACGCTGGGCCATGATCCGCTGGAAGGAAATGCCGCCGCCGCTCATCCTGAAGGCCGTTACAACGCAAACAAGCGCAACGCTGAATAAAGAAACTCTGACATCCAGGGGAATTGATGGCCCGGTTCCGTAGATCAGAGTAGCGATTACAGCCAGGACGAGTGCGGCAGTTCCAGTCAGAACGGCCAATACGGCGCGCGGGTACTGCGATGCGAAAAAGGGAACTGTGCCTGCAAACATCAGTGGCAAGTCGGTTACAATCAGCTTAAGCGCGCTGTAATTATGTTTGATGGTCGATGCGGCGGTGATTGCTGCGGCCAGCACACTGGCCAGCAGTATCGCTCTGTCGAAGTCGCCAACGATGAATGAGATTACGGCCGCGCTAAGGAAGAGCATCGAGATTGCGAATGGCAGGTGCTCGGCGCTGCGTTCTGCCAGCACAATGACACCGATAGCTGCCAGCAATATCAGGGTCAGGATCATGTGAGTATGGTAGCTGGAGGTGAGCGGAACTCAACAATTGCCGCGTCGTTGAGGCAAGTAAAGATAACGTTCGTGTCGGGAAGCACGAGTCTGGCGCGAGCCGCTGGGATGCCGGCTCTGGCGGTGAGGCACGCGACAAGCGGCATGCGGGCAAGCTTCTATCTCGCTTGAAGGTCAGACATCAGGCGATCCGCGTCACCTGCTGGCAGCTTGCGATTTGATCGAGACGCCGAGTCGCATGGCCCGTTTCCGTATCCGTTCCGGTGATCGATCCATCGCCTTTGCTATCTGCTCATGCGTCTTTTTAGATTTGGCTAATTCCAGCAAGCGACGATCGTCCTTGAATGACCAGGATTTCCGAACCATCGCCAAAAGCTTCCTCAGCAGACCCAAGCAGTGAGTAGGTCGCCGAAAGCTCTTAAAGGTTCATTGAAGAGGGCGTCTCCGGCCTTAGGGACCAAGCCTTACTCAGGCTCTTGTGTAGAGCGCGCCGCTCGCCATTAGGCATTTTGTAAGCCGCAGCCCTGTATCGTCGTGGCAATCGCGGATCGCCCCCAAGGCCCCGCGGGATTTAGTAACCGCGTAGGAAGCCCGCCAACTCAACCTGGCGGGCTTCTTTGGTTACGGGGAACGTGTTGACTGGTTCGCGATCGTCTTAGCGGCGACGGAATCTTGCGAGGAGCGGGACAGTCCCGGCATCAGGCCACGCGATGTAACGGCCGCGTGGCCTTTGTATTGGGGGCGGGGCCGCCTCTAGGGCACGAGGCGGCCCCTGATCGCGCAGTACGCAGGCTAAACGTGGGGACTGGCCAATCTGCGCGACTGCAGCCACGCTAGACTTGTTTAGATCGGCCGCAACGAAACTCGCATGTTAAGCTTGATGTTCGTCGCGCAGGTTAATTCTGGAACTCGTACAGCATCAGGCGAACAGGTCCGCGCCGGTTTGCGTGAGCTTCACGAACGTGCCGCTCTCGTGCAATTCCAGCCAGCCTCGTGATGTGGCGAACTCCCGACCGGTACCGTATTTCCGCGGGCGGGATGGATTTGGCCGCGCCGCTTCGATCTGGCGGCGTCCCGCGCCAGTGTGGGAGCTGGCCCACCAAATCAGACATTGGCCCAAGCGCTCCAATATGTTTTGATCATCGGAAGCGAGTTCGGGCGGAGACCTGAGTAGCAGGCCGCGCAAAAACGGCCGGTGGCGGTGCATCAACCTGCCATAGAACAAGAAAAACGGGAGGATACGGCAGTGCAAACCCCCGGCCGAACCTTGCTGGCCAAGATATGGGACCAGCACGTCATCGCTCGCGTCAGCGACGACACTGATCTGCTTCACGTCGACCGTCATCTGCTGCACGATCTGGGCGGCTCGCGTGGCCTGCTCGATCTCAGGAATCGCAACCTGCCGGTGCACAGTCCGGAACTGACGTTCGCAACGCCGGATCATGCGATTTCGACGGCGCGCGGACGGGCCGGCACCAGCAAGGTCGGACAGGAGCTTCTGGCGGGCCTGCGAACCGAGACGTCGGCGACCGGCATCCGGATGTTCGATGTCGATGAGCCCGGGCAGGGCATCGTCCACGTGATTGGGCCCGAGCTTGGCCTCAGCCTTCCGGGCTGCCTGATCGTCTGCGGCGACAGCCATACCTGCACCCATGGCGGGCTGGGCGCGCTGGCGTTCGGCATTGGCTCCAGCGAGTTGACCCATGTGCTCGCGACGCAAGCGCTGATTCAGCGGCGGCCGAAAACCATGCGCGTGCGGTTCGAAGGCCGGCTGCTGGCCGGTGTCACGGCCAAGGATCTCATCCTCGCACTGATCGGCCATATCGGCGCTGCGGCCGGCACCGGCTACGCGGTCGAGTATGCCGGCAGCGCCATTCGCGATCTGCCGGTCGAGGGCCGGCTCACCATCTGCAATCTGTCGATTGAACTCGGCGCCAAAATGGGCCTGATCGCGCCGGACGAGAAGACTTTCGAATATCTGCGCGGGCGTACCTATGCGCCGCAGGGGGAGATGTGGGAGCAGGCGGTTGCGGCGTGGCGAAGACTGCCCAGCGATCCCGATGCGGTGTTCGACCGCGAAGTCGTCATCGATGTCGAGAAGATCATTCCGCAGGTGACCTGGGGCATCAGTCCGGAGCACGTCATCGGCGTCGATGGCCGCGTGCCTGATCCCGGCGAGGTCGCAGATCCCGCGCGCCGCCAAGCGATCGAAACGGCGCTTGACTATATGGGTCTGGTAGCCGGCGCACCGATCGCCGGCACACCGGTCGATTGGGTCTTCATCGGGTCGTGCACCAACAGCCGACTGAGCGACTTGCGGGCCGCCGCCGAGATCGCGCGCGGCCGCAAGGTTGCGTCGGGCGTCCGTGCCTGGGTCGTGCCGGGTTCGGAGACCGTCAAGCGCGATGCGGTCGCCGAAGGACTGGACAAGGTCTTTACCGATGCCGGGTTTGAATGGCGCGAGCCGGGATGTTCCATGTGTCTTGCCGCCAACGGTGAAACCGTCGCTCCCGGTCAGCGCTCGGTCTCGACCTCCAACCGCAATTTCGTCGGCCGCCAGGGCCCGCGGGCGCGTACCCATCTGGCCAGCCCGGCCAGTGCGGCCGCAGCCGCCATCGCCGGCGCCATTGCCGACGTGCGAACGATGGGGCGCTGACATGCCGAAACCGTTCACCACCCTGACGGCGATTGCCGCTCCCATCATGCGCGGCAACATCGATACCGACGTCATCATCCGCATCGAGCGGCTGGTCGGAAACTCCGTTCACGGAACGCTCGGCAAATGGGCTTTCGGCGCACTTCGCTATCTGCCCGACGGTTCGGAAAACCCCGAATTCATCCTGAACCGTGAGCCTTACCGGCAGGCGGAAATTCTCATTACCGGTCCGAATTTCGGCTGCGGGTCCTCGCGTGAAGGCGCGGTCTGGTCGCTGCAGGAAATGGGCATCCGCGCCGTCATCGGCTCAAGCTTTGGCGACATCTTCTTTGCCAATTGCTTCCAAAACGGCATCCTGCCTGTTGTCGTCGACAAGGCGATCGCCGATGGCCTTGCTGCGGAGGTGCAGCAAACGCAAGGAGCGGGGCGCATCAGCATCGACCTGCAGCAGCAGACGATCACCTCGCCTTCGGGACAGCGACACGATTTTGCGATCGACCCGCGCCGGCGCGCCGGGCTTTTGGAAGGTCTCGATGAAGTTGCGCTGACATTGCAGCGCGATGACGAAATCCGTGCCTTTCAGGCGGCCGACCGGGCGGAGCGGCCCTGGATCCACTTCGCAGGGAAAACGTCAGGGAATGCGGCATGAATGATCGGTCCAATATGATCAAGGTCGCCGTGGTCGGCGGCGAGGGCATCGGCCCCGAAGTGACCGCGCAGTCGCAGCGCGTGCTCAACTGGTTTGCCGCAAAACGCGGCGTTCCCATGGCCTTGCGCGAAGCGCAATACGGCATCATTCCTTATCTTGCGACCGGCAAGGTGATGCCGCCTGACACCGTCGAGGCGATGGAGGAGGCCGACGCGATCCTGTGGGGTGCGACCGGCGGCCCGGAGACGAAGGAAGTTCCCGCGGCGGCGCGCAAGGCGGGGAGCCTGCTGGGCCTGCGCAGCAAATACGATCTTTACGCCAATCTCAGGCCGATCGTCGCCCATCCGGCGCTGGCGGACTCGACGCCGCTCAAGGCCAGCGTGCTGAGGGACGTCGACTTCGTCATCATCCGCGAACTGACCAGCGGCATTTATTTCGGCGAGCCGCGCGGCATCGAGACGCTCGCCGACGGGCAACGCCGTGGCTTCAACACCGAGCAATACACCACCGATCAAGTTCGCCGCGTCGCGCGTTCCGCCTTTGAGCTGGCGCGGACGCGAAGGAACAAGGTTTGTTCGGTCGACAAGGCCAACGTGTTAGAGACCAGCGTGGTGTGGCGCGAGGAAGTCATTGCCTTGCACGCCGCGGAATTTTCCGATGTCGAGCTCACGCATATGTATGTCGATAACGCCGCGATGCAGATCGTGCGGGAGCCGGCGCAATTCGATGTGATGGTCACCGGCAATATCTTCGGCGACATCCTGTCCGATTGCGCGGCGATGGCGTCCGGCTCGCTCGGCATGCTGCCGTCGGCCTCACTGGGCCCGGTCGACAAGTTCGGCAGACGCAAGGCGCTTTACGAGCCGGTGCATGGCAGCGCACCCGACATCGCGGGCAGGGGCATTGCCAACCCGCTTGGCTCCATCCTCAGCGTCGCGATGATGCTGCGTATGACGATGAACCGGCCCGAGGACGCGGACCTGCTGGAAAAGGCCGTGGCGGGTGCCTTGTCGGGCGGCGCGCGAACCGCCGACATTGCCGAGGCGGGAGCAAAGCGACTTTCAACGCAGGAAATGGGCGACGCGGTGCTGAACGCGCTGGAGAAGGTCGCTGGCAAAGAAAAAGACAGGGAAAGGGAGCGCGCGTGATGGCACATTTCACCAGACGTTCGGCGCTGACGGTCATCGCGGCCGGCGGCGCCTCGATCGCTTCAGGCAAAGTGTGCGCCGAGGACAAGCCCGGCCGCGTGATCTATCCGGTCGCGGTGCCGGTCTATCAGACGCAATTCGTCGCCGACAGATTGGGATACTTCAAGGAGGCCGGCCTCGACTGCAAGCTGATCCAGGGTGGCAGCGGCGTCAAGACGCGCGAAATCATTGCCTCCGCGCAGGGCGACATCGGCATCGGCGACATCACGCATCCGATGCAGCTCTCTAATCGCGGCCGCCATGGACGCGTGCTGATGCCGGTCGATACCCGTTCCTCTTCGGTGATGTTCATCATCCGCAAGGATCTCTGGGACCAGGGCATCACCTCGCTCGAGAGGTTGACGGAATGGAAACGGCCCGACGGGCGCAAGCCGATCGTCTCGGTGTCGTCGCTGGGCGGCACCAACCACGTCTGGTCGTCCTAGTACATGGAGACGATGGGGCTCGACCAGAAGGTGACCTGGATCGGCACCGGCAATGTCGACACCATGATGGGTTCCCTGAAGACCAGGCAGGTCGATGTCCTCGTCAGTTCGCTGTCGCTGCTCAACGATTCGAAGGAGCAAGGCTGGGGCACGCTGCTGTTCGACGGCACCGATGAGACGATTTGGAACAAGTATATCGGCGGCAAGGTCCCGGTGACGGCGCATTTCACGCTGCAGGCGACCATCGACAAGGACCCGCCCAAGATGCAGGCCTTCGTCACCGCGATCTGGCGGGCGACGCAATGGATCAGGAAACATTCGCCCGACGAAATTCACGACACGATCGAGCAATATGTCGGCAGCACCTCGCGCGCCGCCAACATTCTCGAGATCACGGCATTGCAAAAGGTGGTCGACTACGATGCGTCGATCGATGCTGCGGCTTTCGCCCGCGGCGAGAAGGTCTGGTTCCGGGAAATGACCGGCATCAAGCCGCTGACGCCGGCCGATCTGGTCAGCCCGACCTTCATCGAGGCAGCCCGAAAGGCGTATCCGGCTTGAACGTCCAGAACCTTTCCACGCCGCTGCCGGATGGACAATCAAATCTCCAGCGCATTGACGTCAGGGGATTGAGCAAATCGTTTCAGCTCGCCGGCACCGCGATCGAGGCGGTGCGGGATGTTTCCTTCGGTGTCCGCCGCGGCGAGTTCGTAGCACTTCTGGGGCCGTCCGGCTCCGGCAAGAGCACCGTTCTCAACATGATCGCGACCTTGATAAAGCCGACCAGTGGTCAAATCCTGATTGACGGCGTGCCGGTCATTGCGGGCAAGGCGACGCCCAATGTCGGTTACATCTTTCAGCGCGACACGCTGTTTCCCTGGCGGACCGTCGCCGACAATATCGGTTACGGCCTGGAGCTGGCGGGCGTTGCGGAAGCGGCGCGCAAGGAACGCATCGCGGCCTGCGTGGCGCAGGCAGGCCTCCAGGGTTTTGAACACGCTTATCCCTCGGCGCTGTCGGGCGGCATGCGTCAGCGCGCGGCGCTGATGCGAACGCTGGTGGTGGAGCCGCAGATCCTGCTGATGGACGAGCCGTTCGGCGCGCTCGATACCCACACCAAAATCGACATGCATGACGTGCTGCTCAGGATCTGGGAGCGCGAGCAGCAAACCGTTCTGTTCGTGACCCATGACCTCGGCGAAGCCCTGACGTTGGCCGACCGCATCATCCTGTTCTCGGCGCGCCCCGGGCGGATCAAGGATATGTTCGAGGTCGACTTTGCGCGGCCGCGCGATGCGGTCAAGGTGCGCGAGACGCCGCGCTATGCCGAGCTGTTCCAGCACATCTGGCACTCGCTCGGCGAGGAGTTCGTCAAGGGACGCAAGCCATGAGGACACGTCACCCATGAGGAATCGTCGCATCGGCAATACGCTGGCCTGGCAGATCTTTATCTGCGTCGCCGTGCTGTCGATCTGGCAATGGGGATATGACTTCCATGCCAAAGTCCCTTGGCTGGTCCCCGATCTGCTCGATCCCTATTTCGTGTCAAAGCCCTCGCAGATCTTCGAGCACTTCCTGATCCTGAGCTGCCTCAAATCCAAGCTCGGCGCCTTCAACGGCTGGTTCAATGGCGACTTTGCCAAGTGCATGGTGCGCAACGAGAACAACCTCTGGATCGCGACCGCGATCACGCTGAAGAACACCTTCTTCGGTTTCGTCACGGGCGTGTCGAGCGGCTTTGTCGCGGGGCTTATTCTGGGACGTTCGGACCGGCTCAGCGCGATCTTTCAGCCTTTCATTACGGCGGTGAATTCCATACCCCGGATCGCGCTGGCGCCGATCATCGTGCTGGCATTCGGGATTGGCGACACCTCGAAAATCGTGACCTCGTGGATCGTGGTGGTGTTCCTGGTGTTCTTCAACACCTTCGAGGGCGCCCGGTCGATCGACGAAGGCTTTATCAATGCCGCGCGGCTGCTGGGAGCGAGCGAATGGCAGATCACCCGCACCGTCGTGATCCCCTCGACCATGGCCTGGGTGTTTGCCTCGCTCTCGCCGGCGATCTCCTTTGCGCTGATCGGCGTCATCGTCGGCGAATTCATCGGCGCAGAGCGTGGTATCGGCCGCCTGATCATCGAGTCCGAGGCACGGGCGGAAGCCTCGGGGATGATGGTCGCGGTGATCGTGCTGATGCTGGTGGGCGTGGCGCTTTCGGCCGTGATCTGGCGGTTACAGGCCCATCTGCTGCGCTGGCAGCAACACAATATGGTTGAATAGGCTTGATGGTAGCATAGGCTCGGCTCTACCGAAGCGAGGGAGCGAGCGATGAAAACACGTTGCTGCATCGTCGGCGGCGGCCCAGCCGGCATGATGCTCGGTTACCTGCTCGGGCGTGCCGGTGTCGACGTCGTGGTGCTGGAAAAGCACGCGGATTTCTTCCGCGATTTTCGTGGCGACACCGTGCACCCCTCCACGCTGCAGGTGATGGACGAACTCGGGCTGATCGACGGCTTCCTGAAACTGCCGCATCAGCGCCTGCAGAAGATGGAGGGGATGTTCGGCGGCGAGACGGTGCGGATCGCCGATCTCGGCCGGCTCAACGTCAAATATCCCTTCATCGCCTTCATGCCGCAGTGGGACTTTCTCAATTTCCTGCGCGAGAGCGGCAAACGGTTTGCCTCGCTGAAAGTGATGATGTCGACGGAGGCGGTCGATCTCGTTCGTGACGGCGAGCGCGTCACGGGCGTGAGGGCCAAGACGCCGGAGGGCGTGGTCGATATCGAGGCGGACCTGACCATTGCCTGCGACGGCCGCCATTCGCTGGTGCGTGAACGCGCGGGCCTCGAGGTCGAGGAAATCGGCGCGCCGATGGATGTGCTGTGGTTTCGCGCCGGCAGGCGGGAGGGCGAAAACGAAAACCTGTTTGCGCGGGTCGATCCTGGCAAGATGATGGTGACCTTCGATCGCGGCGATTACTGGCAATGCGCGTACGTGATTCCGAAGGGGCAGCACGACGCGGTGAAGGCGAGGGGGCTGGCGGCGCTGCTCGACGACATCGCGCGGATGGCGCCGATCCTGAAATCGGGGCTATCAGAGGTGAAGAGCTGGGATGAGGTGAAGCTGTTGACGGTTGCGGTCAACCGGCTGCGGCGCTGGACGCGGCCGGGGTTGTTGTGCATCGGCGACGCCGCGCATGCGATGTCGCCGATCGGCGGCGTCGGCGTCAACCTCGCGGTGCAGGATGCGGTCGCGACCGCGAACCTGCTGGCAGCGAAGCTGGCGCATGGATGTCCGTCGGAGGACGAGCTCGACGCCGTCCGCCGGCGCCGCGAATTCCCGGTGAAGATGACGCAGCGGATGCAGGTCGTGGTGCAGAACAATATCATCAACGCTGCGCTCAAGCCCGGCAATCAGCCGCTGAAGGTCCCGCTCGTGATGCGGCTCGTCACCGCCGTGCCCTGGCTGCAGGGCATCACGGCGCGGTTTGTAGGTCTTGGCGTACGGCCTGAGCATGTGCAGTCGCCTGTCCACTCCGAATAGGCGATGCTTGCGGCGCAGGACGAACACCCGTGTGTCGGGCGCAACAAAAAGCCCCGGACGACGCCGGGGCTTTGAGTTGGTGAGGGTTGGCTGAGATCAGTACTTCGCGACGACCGCGCCCGCGCCACCGAAGCGATAGTTGATGCCGACACGGGCAATATGGCCCTTATTCTCGAACGTCGTCGACGTTGAGAACGCCGGAAATGCCGCGGAAAGCCCGGTCACCGTGGTGTCGCCGAGGTCATAGTAAAGGTATTCGGCCTTGAAGCTCCAGTTCGGCACGAAGCCATACTCGAAGCCAGCACCGGCCGTCCAGCCGAAGCGAGTGTCGTCGCTGGTGCCCGTGAACACGCCACCGCCGGTCGCGGCGAATGACGTCGTCACCGAGTGGCGGACATCAGCATAAGCGAGACCGCCGGTTCCGTAGAACATCCAGTTGTTCACGGCAAAGCCCAGCCGGCCGCGCACGGTGCCGAACCAGTTCATGTCAGTTGCAGCCGCCTGGAACGAACCCGGAATCGGGGCGCCGCCCGCGAAGAAGTTAAGCGGCCCCACGAGGTAAGCGCGATCCCAGTCGACCCACGAAATGTCCGCCTCGACGCCCCACACCAGGCTGTTAACCTGATAGTTGAAGCCGATTTGCCCACCGGCCATTCCGCCATCCTGGCGGTGGCTTACGCCGAACGGCGCCGCGCCGAAAGCCGCCGGTGACGGAAGGAAATTGGTGAAGGTGTCGCCTTCATTCCAGCCCCAGCCGGCATGCGCACCGATATAAAAGCCGGTCCAGTTGTAGACGGCCGCAACGGGCGCGGGAGCCTTGGTGTAAGGCCGGGCGGCCAAGTCTGCAGCGGATGCGCTGACGGTGCCGATAGTCAGGGCAGCAGCGGCCAGAACGATCTTCTTCATGATTTTCCCCCACTAAAAAGTGACGCGAGCAATTGCTTCTGGCTATGTTGATAATCAGGAATTGTCGGAAAAGCTGTAACCTGCACGCCACAGTGGCAAAGCTTTGCCACTTCCACACCACGACACCGCCAGTCCGCCGCCGCTTTTCGGCTCATAAGCGGCAAAAACATCGGGATTTCGCGGGCTCGGGGTGACGTTTGGAGCCGGCTTCCGGCGGGATGCATTTGCGTGGAGCGGAAGGGAGCTCTAGGAAGGAATCGCCTATCCCATAACGGAATACCCGCCATCGACGGGAATCGCGGTGCCGGTGACGAAGTCGGACGCCGGCGAGGCGAGAAACACGGCGATACCTGCAAAGTCGTCAATGCCGCCCCAGCGCGCGGCGGGCGTGCGCGCCAGCACCCGGTCGTGCAGGCCGTCGATCTCCTGGCGGGCGCGCTTGGTGAGGTCGGTATCGATCCAGCCCGGCAGCACGGCGTTGGCCTGGATGTTGTCGGCGGCCCATGCGCAGGCGCAGGAACGGGTGAACTGCACGATGCCGCCCTTGCTGGCGGCATAGGCCGGCGTAAAACTGGCGCCGAAGATCGACATCATCGAGCCGATATTGATGATCTTGCCGCCGCCGGCCGCCTTCATGGCGGGATAGACCGCCTGCGAGCACAGGAAGGCGCTGGTGAGGTTGGTCTGGATCACGCTGTTCCACTCGGCGATATCGAGCGCATGCGGCGGCTTGCGGATATTGATGCCGGCATTGTTGACGAGGATATCGATTCGGCCGAGCTCGCCGGCGACGCGGTTGGCCATGGCGGCGACCGCTTTCTTGTCGGTGACGTCGGCCGCGACCGCAATCGCCTTGGCGCCGGCTTTCGCAAGCTCCGCGACCGCAGCCGCCGACTTGGCTTCGTTGCGGCCCACCACCGCGATTGCCGCGCCGGCCTGTGCAAGGCCCCGGGCCATGCCGAGCCCGATGCCGCCATTGCCGCCGGTGACGATGGCCACCTTGCCTGAGAGATCGAATAGTTTTGTGTTCATGGTGGTTGTCCTTTTCTTCGTCATGGCCGGGACAAGCCCGGCCATGACGGCGACAGCTAGCGATTGCCTTGCCAGATCAGGATCAGGCCGACGGCGGCGAGCACGGCGCCATATCCGGCCCATTGCAGTTGATTGATCATGAAGCTCGATGGCGGCCAAGGAATCACGCCGGTGCCTTGACCGATCCACAACAGGCCGATCGCAAGCGCCAGAAAGCCGATGATCGAAAGCGATCTGGCCATGGATTTCTCCCTGTTGCCGTCTCGGACCTGGTCGCGGCCGCGGCTTTGTTATGCGTCGCTGCGAGGAAACCGTTGCCCGCGGCGGCCGTAGCTTCCGATCGAATACAAAGCCGGCCGGCTTCGCAAGGCCGGAAGTCGTTGCACCGCGATTCCCAGGGGCCATCATGAGCCGCCGGACGCTCATTCTCGCGCTCGTGCTTGTCCCAGCCTTTGTCTTGGGCGCCATCGGCGCTTACGCGGCGTGGCCGCGGCATGCGGATTTGCGCCGCTTCGAGCCGGCTGACATCGCACGGCTGGAGGCGGCGATGTGGCGCGACTATTACGAGAAGCGCTATGTCGCGCTGTTCGGCCATCTCTACGAACTGTCGCGGACGCAGTTCGGCTTCTCGCCGCTGGATAGTTTTCGGATCGCGCTGGCGGCTGCTCAGGCCGCGAAAGCCTTTCAGCCGACGCGCTCCCGCGAGGCGGCCAACGCCGCGCTGCCGGCGCTCGTGAGCTACTACCGCCTGCTCGCATCCGCCACGCCCGGCGGCTTCGATGCCGGGGAGGCGGCGCGGCTTGAGCTCGATTGGTGGCAGGCGAGGCGCGAAGCCGTAAGGCCAGGGCAATACGGCGTGACGGTCGCCCGCGTCGCTGCGATCACCTACGGCAAGCCGGCGGATGGCCCGTCGCTCCTGATATCAGGCATCGGCCGCGCCGGGGCGATGGCCTATCGCGACGCGCGCGGGCAGGCGATGACGGATCCGGACTGGTCCGAGATCGAGTGCCGGTTGCGCCGCGCGTACCGGTCGCTGAAGACGGCGGTGGCGGGGAATTGACGCGGTCCGAAAGCGGACTCGTATTCCAGGCAACAAAAAAGCCCCGGACGATGCCGGGGCTTTTGAGCTGCTGATTTAGCAGAGATCAGTACTTGGCGGCGACCGGAGCGCCACCCCAGTTGAAGCGGTAGACCAGCGAAGTGCTGATGGTCTGCACCCAAGGCTTGAAGGTGACGGCCGTACCCGTCAGGCCCGCGAAGCCACTAGCCGGAGCAAAAGTCTCGGGCAGGGAGATGCGGTCATAGAATGCCGACCGATATTCGGTCTTCATGAACCAGCCGGGTGCCGAGATGCCAAAGAAGTCGAGGTTGTTCTCGACGCCGCCGCCGATGAACCAGCCATCACGACGGAAAGAAGGCGTGGTCGCAATGGTCGGACCGCCGGCGGCACCCAAGTCCGAGAGGCTCGAGCCCGACCATTCCGAACCGGAGTAGCCGGCGTTAACATAGGACAGAACTTGGGGGGCAACGAGATAGCCAATCCGCGCGCCAGCGGCGTAGCTGGTACGGAGCTTCACACTGCCTTCGAGGAAAAAGAAGGGGTCGCTCATCGAGCCCTTTAGTTCGCCGAACTGGCCGTCAGCGAAGACGCCGGCCACCCAACGGTTGAACTGCCAATCGTATCCGATGCCCACCGTCCCGAACCAGCCATCGCCGCCAACGCGCTGATCGCGCGTGAGCGCAACTCCAGCGGGAACGGTGGGGAAGGAGGTCTGAACGTTGCTGTCCGCGTTCCACAATCCGCCGCCGGCGCCGCCGAAGATGTAGAAGCCGGTCCAGTTATACACCGGGGCAACCGGCGCGGGGGCTTTGGTATAGGGGCGAGCCCCGAGGTCAGCCGCAACGGCCGATCCAGTGAAAGCCGCCAGCGCGGTCAGAGCGAGCAGTGCCTTTTTCATATTCATTCCCTCAGTCCAGAAGCGTCAAATCTGATCGCTCTAACGATGCGCGAGCACCCGATTCCCAAAACCCAGTGTCGTGACTATACGCAGTTCAGCCCAAAAAGCTGTTGCGGGAGGAACACAGCCACCGGAAAACGAATGACCGGAAAATGCCCCGAAAACGCGCAAATTCGGGCGCTAGCCGGCCAAAAGTCCCGGAAATCGTCCGAAAGTCGTCTCTCAGGGTAAAATCACACGTCCAGCAGGTCGTCGCTGGCGAATTCCGCCTTGTCGGAGATGAAGGCGAACCGGGCCTCGGCCTTGGTTCCCATCAGCCGTTCGACCGAATCGGCGGTGCCGTCGCGATCGTCGGCCAGCAGCACCACGCGGAGCAGCGTGCGCTTGGCCGGGTCCATGGTGGTTTCCTTGAGTTGGGCCGACATCATCTCGCCAAGCCCTTTGAACCGGCTGACGTCGACCTTGGCATTGGCGTTGAACTCGCTCTTTAGAAGCGCGTCCTTGTGGGCGTCGTTGCGGGCGTAGATCGTCTTGCTGCCGTGGGTCAGCTTGTAGAGCGGCGGCACCGCCAGGTAGAGGTGCCCCTCGTCGATCAACCGCGGCGTGAGCCGGTAGAAGAACGTGATCAACAGCGACGCGATATGCGCGCCGTCGACGTCGGCGTCGGTCATGATGATGATGCGCGAATAGCGCAAATCCTCTTCGCGATAATGCGCAAGCGTGCCACAGCCGATCGCCTGCATCAGGTCGGAGAGCTGGGCGTTGGCGGTGAGCTTGTCCTTGCCGGCGGATGCAACGTTGAGGATTTTTCCGCGCAAGGGGAGTATCGCTTGCGTCTTGCGGTCGCGCGCGTGCTTGGCGGTGCCGCCGGCCGAATCGCCCTCGACGATGAACAGTTCCGAGCCTTCCGCGGCCGTATTGGTGCAGTCCGTAAGCTTGCCCGGCAGGCGCAGTTTCTTTACCGCGGTCTTGCGCGAGATTTCCTTCTCGGCGCGGCGGCGCAGCCGCTCGTCGGCGCGCTCGATGACGAAATCGAGGAGCTTGTTGGCCTGCAGCGGATTGCCCGACAGCCAGTGATCGAACGGATCCTTGATCGCCTGCTCGACGATCTTCTGGGCCTCCGCCGTGGCCAGTCGGTCCTTGGTCTGGCCCTGGAATTCCGGCTCGCGCACGAACACCGAGAGCATGACGGCAGCTCCCACCATGACGTCTTCTGACGTGATCGGGGCGGCGCGCTTGCCCTGGCCGATGCGCTCGGCATGGTCCTTCAGGCCGCGCAGCATCGCGCTGCGCATGCCGGATTCGTGGGTGCCGCCATCGGGCGTCGGCACTGTGTTGCAGTAGGAGGAGAGGAAGCCGTCGGCGTCTGCCGTCCAGGCGACCGCCCATTCGCAGGCGCCATGCGCGCCGTTGCGTCCCGATTTGCCGGAGAAGATATCCGGATGCACCAGCGTGTCGGCGTGAATGGCGGCGCCGAGATAGTCTTTCAGGCCACCGGGGAAGTGGAAGCTATCCTCGGCCGGCACATCCTCGATGCCCTTCAACAGCGCGGGATCGCAGCGCCAGCGGATCTCGACGCCGCCGAACAGATAGGCTTTCGAGCGCGTCATCTTGAACAGGCGCTGCGGCTTGAAGGCGGCCTTGGCGCCGAAGATGTCGGTGTCGGGCTTGAAGCGGATGCGGGTGCCGCGGCGGTTGTTGATCTTGCCGAGGTCTTCGAGCTTGCCCTTGGGATGGCCGCGCTCGAAACTCATCCGATAGAGCTTTTGGCTGCGCGCGACTTCGACCTCGAGACGCGAGGACAGCGCGTTGACCACGGAGACGCCGACGCCGTGCAGGCCGCCCGAGGTCTCATAGACCTTGGAGTCGAACTTGCCGCCGGAATGCAGCGTGCACATGATGACTTCGAGCGCGGACTTCTTCGGAAATTTCGGATGCGGATCGACCGGGATGCCGCGGCCGTTATCGGTGACGGTCAGAAATCCGTCGGCGCTCAATTCCACCTCGATGAACGAGGCATGCCCGGCCAGGGCTTCGTCCATGGCGTTGTCGATGACTTCGGCGAACAAATGATGCAGCGCCTTTTCGTCGGTGCCGCCGATATACATGCCGGGGCGCCGGCGTACCGGCTCCAATCCTTCCAGCACCTCGATGTCGGCCGCGGTATAGCCGGCCTCGGCGCTGGTCGCCCGCGAGGCGGCGGCGCGGGCCGGGGCCCGGCCCTTTGGTTCCGCTCCAAACAGGTCGTTGGCAGATTTGGTTTTCGCAGCTGATTTCAATGGTTTGGACATGGCTCTTTGTGTGTTGCACGCGGCGCGGCGTGCCGAATCGGTTACGCTGACTATGCCATGGATGGGCTCAAAAAGTGACGGCCGGGCTGGAAAGCCCGGGGCCGGGAGGTTCACGGCCGGACCAGGCGGTTAACAATATCTCAATGCCCGCGAGGGTCCCCCCTTGCGTTCGCGTTAGGGTTGCCCGAATGTTTTGGCGGGTGGGGGGCTGTAAATGATCATCAGAGTATTGCTGGCTGCTGCAATCGCGGCGCCGTGTGTCGGCTGCGCGTCCGTGACGCGGGGAACGACCGAGAATATCTCCATTTCGAGCACACCGGCGGGCGCGACGGCTGAGATTACCGGGCTAGAGATTCCAACAACTTGCGTTACTCCGTGCGTGGTTCAGGCAAAGCGCAACGCCGACATCACCGTCACTGTGAACAAGGAAGGATATGAGCCCCAGATCATTCCGCTGACCAAGGAAATCCCCGGTACTGGTGCAGCCGGTTTCGCGGGCAATGTTCTTCTCGGCGGCCTGGTCGGGATGGGCGTCGACGCCGCCACCGGCGCCGCAATGGATCACAAGCCGAATCCGGTCATCGTGACCCTGCAACCGGTCGCGCCGCAGGCCCGCCGGCCACGGCCGCCAAGACGGACGCCGCCGCCCCAGAGCTGACCGGATTCGAGGTGCCGGGGGCAGGGTCCAAAGGCCTTGGCACGGGGTCTTGCCGGGATATGGAGCGCGGTGCCGTCCGGGGCTGGGGGCAGGCCGCCTGTAATCACATCCCGTGCCCGCCTTTGTGACTTGATGTCGCGGAAGGGGCTGGCTTACCTGTTCTTCCCGGCGGAACCGGTAGAAGGGTTCAAAGACAGGAATCGGGGCGGAAAGGGCTCGGAATGGATGATTATGTGCGTGCTCTGGCTGATTTCGTGCGCGACAATCAGGCCTGGGCCGTCCCAATCGTCCTGTTGCTGGCGTTCGGCGAATCGCTCGCCTTCATCTCGCTGCTGGTGCCGGCGTGGGGCGCGCTGGTCGCGATCGGCGCGCTGATCGGCGTCAGCGGCATCAGCTTCTGGCCGGTCTGGGTGGCCGGCGGCCTCGGCGCGGCGCTGGGCGACTGGGTCTCCTACTGGTTCGGCTACCGCTACAAGGAGCACGTCGCCGAGATGTGGCCGCTGTCGCGCTATCCCGAGATCCTGCCGCGCGGTGAGGCGTTCGTGAAAAAATGGGGCGTGCCCTCGATCTTCATCGGCCGGTTCTTCGGGCCGTTGCGCGCCTCGGTGCCGCTCGCCGCCGGCATTTTCGAAATGTCCTACTGGCCGTTCCAGATCGCCAATTTCATTTCGGCGCTGATCTGGTCGGCCGTCCTGCTGCTGGTCGGCGACGTGATGGGGAAACTCGCCGAATGGCTGTGGCGGGTGGCGTAGGACAGGCAGGAATAAGCTGATGACGGGGGTGTTAGCCCCAACATACGCAGAGCCGACCATCTTCGCATTTCCGTCGCTTGGCCGTCGTCGCGCTATCGCAGAAACGTTTGATAGATTCTGCGGCAACCGAACCAAGGGCACGCATCGGCGGGGATCCCGCCGCCTCACTCATCGTCTCAACTGAAAGAACATCTCCATGGAATTGACACGTCGTCACGCACTCGCCGGCGCCGCAGCGCTCGCCGCCACGCCGCTCTTGCCGCAAGCGCCCGCCAGGGCGGTTGCCCCTGTGGCGGACAAGCAGGCGCCGAGCTTCTACCGCTACAAGGTGGGCGATGCTCAGGTGACGGCGATTTCGGATGGCGTCAACAACTTTGCGCTGTCTGACAGCTTCGTGCTCAACGCCAAGAAGGACGAAGTCAACGCGGCGCTCGAAAAGGCCTTCTTGCCGAAGGGCAGGATGTCGATCCAGTTCGCGCCGCTGGTGATCAACACCGGCGGCAAGCTGGTCGTGGTCGATACCGGCAACGGCGCTGCCGCCTTTGCATCGAGCAAGGGTAATGTCGGGCAGTTCGGCGCCAACATGGTTGCCGCGGGCTTCGACCCCAAGGCGGTCGACATCGTCGTGATCTCGCACTTCCACGGCGACCACATCAACGGCCTTTTGACCGCCGAGAACACGCCTGCTTTCCCCAATGCCGAAGTGCTGGTGCCGGCGGCGGAATGGAAATACTTCATGGATGAGGGCGAGATGAGCCGAGCGCCCGAGGGGCGGATGCAGAACAATTTCAAGAACGCCCGCCGCGTGTTCGAGGCCGGGCTCAAGAACAAGGTGACGGCCTATGAGTGGGGCAAGGAAATCGCTCCCGGACTGACGGCGGTGGAAACCATCGGCCACACGCCCGGCCACACCTCCCACATTCTCGCATCCGGCTCGGACAAGGTGTTCATCCAGTCCGACGTCACCAACGTCCCGGCGCTGTTTGTCACCAATCCGGGCTGGCACCAGCAGTTCGACCAGGATCCGGTTTTGGCGGAAAAGACCCGCCGCCGGGTCTACGACATGCTGGTCGCCGACAAGATGCGGGTCCAGGGCTTCCACTATCCGTTCCCGGCCAATGGCTTTGTCGAGAAGGACGGCAACGGTTACCGGCTGATCCCCGCGCCGTGGAGTCCGATGATCTGACACCCGGCGAGGCGTTCGTGAAAAAGGGGGCGTGCGCTCGATCTTCATCGGCCGGTTCTTCGGGCCGCTGCGGGCTTCGGTGCCGCTCGCGGCCGGCATTTTCGAGATGTCCTACTGGCCGTTCCAGATCGCCAATTTCATTTCGGCGCTGATCTGGTCGGCCGTCCTGCTGCTGGTCGGCGACGTGATGGGGAAACTCGCCGAATGGCTGTGGCGGGTGGCGTAGGTTTTGACCCTATCCATTGGTATTGGAAAGGGTCAGCACCGTCGCGATTGATTTACAGCGATGGATTCCAAAGCGCTGGAACCCAACGATAGCCGTTCCCGTCCTTCTCCACCCGCACGAGCCCGGGGAAACCGGCGTGGAACGCCTGGATCGGCATCTTTTCCGCAATCGCCATATCGTAAAGCTTGCGCCGTGTTTCGACAGCGAGTGGCTTATCGACATCAAACAGCAACTGCCACTGGGGATTCTTCACGAATAGGAAGGCGGCTCCGGCAGTGATATCGACCTGCACGAGCAACTTTTCCGAGCCGGACGCAACGATGAAGGAGGTATGGCCCGGCGTATGACCGGGACTGGCGACGGACGTGATGCCAGGAGCAATCTCCTTGCCGGCATCATACTGCGTCACCTTGCGGCCGAGAGCATCGAATACCCGCCGTGAATTCTTGAAGTTGTTTTCGAGAATTGGATTTCCTGCGCCCTTGCTCAGCTCGCCGTCGTCCATCCAGAATTTCCACTCGGCTGATGGCACCATGATCTCGGCATTCGGATATGCGGCCTTGTTGTCGGCGGCCAGGAGCCCATTGATGTGGTCTCCGTGAAAATGCGAGATGATCACCGTATCGACGCTGTTGCGGTCGATGCCTGCTGCCGCGAGATTGGTCTGAAACTGTCCGACCTTCCCCTTGCTCTGCTCATAGGTGGCGGGGCCGAGGCCGGTGTCCACGACTACAAGCTTGGACCCGGTGTTGATGACGATTGGGCTGTAGCTGTGGGTCGCCTTGTCCGGAGGCATATAGTTGTCCGCAAAAGCCTTGCTGACCTCGTCCTTCGATGCATTGGCGACATAATTGTCGGGTCGGGGGGTAACGGTGACTCCATCGGAAACGACCGTGATCTGGTGCGTGCCGATGTTGTAACGGTAAAAACCCGGGGCTTGTTTATCCGCTAACGGCGCGTTGGCGCGGGCCGATGTTGCGCCAGCGAGCGGGGCAACGGTGGTTGCAGCTACGCCGACCAGGGCCGCGCGGCGGGTGAGTTCTATCATTTGCGATGTCCTCGTGTTGGTGGCGACATGAAAGCGAAGAGATAGCCCGTCTGGTGAAATTTCAATCGTTCCTGGGCTTAAACCCCCGGTCCGTTAGAAAATTCCCGTTCTTCTTTAAGGACTTTTAAGACGGAGCACGACGGGGCACGATCACGTTCGCTGACATTGAACTCCAAGACTGTGCGCGCAATGTTACGTTTGGCTTGACCCCGGAACCAAGCGGCCTTATAGCCGCGCCCATGACTATCGCCGCGACCATGACCATCGCTCGCCGCCGCCGCATTATCGCGGTATGGGCGGACGTCTGCGTTTGAGATCGTCGCCCCTGCCGCCGGATCGGGTCCCGCGGCTTCTTCCTTTTCCAGAAAACGCGGTCTGAACTGGCGGCTCCTACGTCAAGCAGGAGTTTGAGATGTATACGCCTCCACCGTTCAAGTCCGACCGCACCGCGAGCCTCGCGTTCGCGGAAGCGCGCGGCTTTGGCCTGGCTTGTGCGTGGGACGGCAACAAGCCCGTCGCTTCGTCGCTGCCGTTCTATCTGACCTCGGCCAATGACGGCACGCCGCGCGCGTTGTTTCACGTCGCGCGTCACAATCCGCTGGTAAAGCTGGCGGACGGGAAGGCGTCGTGGCTGCTGGCCGTGACGGGCGCGGACGCCTATGTGTCGCCGGACTGGTACCTCTCGCCGGACCAGGTGCCGACGTGGCTCTATCAGGCGGTGCACCTGACCGGCCCGGTGCGTGTCTTGTCCGACGACGAACTCGCCGTGCAGATCGACACGCTGAGCGCCAAGTTCGAACAGCGGCTGCTGCCGAAAAAGCCGTGGCTGTCGTCGAAGATGACCGCCGGGCGGCTGGAAGCGATGAAGAAAGCGATCGTGGGCATGGAGATGACGGTTGAAGAAGTGGAGGGCAGCTTCAAGCTGAACCAGCACAAATCCGAGACCGACTATGCAGCGGTAGCAGGGTCGCTGGCCGCGCAGGCCGATGCCGGCGCGCAGCAGATCGCGCATTTGATGAAAGAGGCGCGGCCCAACGCGTTTGCAAACCAAGGGGCCTTTGCCGACGAAACGAACCAGCTCGAAAGGAGCGTGCCATGACCCTCACCGACAGCCAGCAGCCCAAGGTCACCGGCAAGACCGCCGGCGCCGCGACCAAGCCCGCCGTGTTCGTTGACGGCGCATCCGGAACGACGGGGCTCGGCATTCAGGAGCGCCTTCGGCTGCACAACGACGTCGTCGTAAAAAGCATCGCCGAGGAGAAGCGCAAGGATGCGGGCGCCAAGCGGGCGCTGATGGAGGAGGTGGATCTCGTCATCCTCTGTCTGCCTGACGATGCCGCCAAGGAAACCGTTGCTTTGATCGACAGCATGGGCGCCTCGGCGCCCAAGGTGCTCGACGCGTCGACGGCGTTTCGGGTAGCCAGCGACTGGGCTTACGGCTTTCCCGAACTCACGCCTGACCAGGCCGACAAAATCCGGGCCGCGCGCAAGGTCTCCAATCCCGGTTGCTATCCGACCGGCGGCATTGCGCTGCTGCGGCCGCTGGTCGATGCGGGGCTCGTGCCTGCAGACTATCCCGTCACCATCAACGCGGTGAGCGGCTATTCGGGCGGCGGCAAGTCGATGATCGCAAGTTTCGAGGATGGCAGTGCGCCGTCCTTCGAATTGTATGGCCTCGGCTTCGAGCACAAGCATCTGCCGGAGACGCAGCTCTACTCAAAACTGACGCGGCGGCCGATCTTCGTGCCATCGGTCGGCAATTTTCGGCAGGGCATGCTGGTCTCGGTGCCGCTGCATCTCGACACGCTTCCCGGCAAGCCCAGCGGAGCCGACCTGCATGCCGCGCTGGCCAAGCGCTACGCCGGCAGCACCTATGTCTCGGCGATGCCGCTCGAGAACGCGGCGACCAAGGGCGGCCGGATCGAGCCCGAGGCACTCAACGAGACCAACAGACTGGAGCTTTACGTCTTTGCCAACGAGAAACATCGTCAGGCAGTGCTGGTCGCGCGGCTCGACAATCTGGGCAAGGGCGCGTCGGGCGCAGCCGTGCAAAACATGCGGCTGATGCTGGGACTTGCCGGTAAGTAGCTGATCGGGCGTTGCTGCGAGGCGAGCCCGGTGGACGAAGCGACGCTGCAATCCTTCCGCGGCAAGACGATCAAAAGACGCTTGCAAATGATGCCTGCAAATGACGCCTGAAAGGAACGCGTGATGAGCTCGAAGAAGAAGGTCGGCATTCTCGGTGCATCCGGCTACACCGGAGCCGACGCGGTGCGCCTGCTGGCGCGGCATCCGAATGCCGAGATCACAGCTCTGACAGCCAATACCCACGCCGGCAAGGCCATGGGCGACGTGTTTCCGCACTTCTTCATGCTGGATCTGCCGAAGCTGGTCGAATGGGAGAAAGTCGACTGGACCAGCCTCGACGCAGTGTTCTGCGGGTTGCCGCACGGCACCACGCAGGAGATCATCGCCGCCGTCCTCAAGGACAACCCGAAGATCAAGGTTCTCGACATGTCGGCCGACTTCCGGCTGCGCAACAAGGACACCTATGCGCAATGGTACGGCCACGAGCACCGGGCGCTCGAACTGCAGGGCGAAGCCGTGTACGGCCTCACCGAGCTTTACCGGGAGAAGATCACTTCCGCACGGCTGGTCGCTTGTCCCGGCTGCTATCCGACGGCTGCGCTGCTCGCGCTGGTGCCGCTGGCAAAGGCAAAACTGATCGACGTCGACGACATCGTCATCGACGCAAAATCGGGTGTTACCGGCGCCGGGCGCGGATTGAAGCAGAACACGCTGTTCAGCGAGGCGGGCGAGGGGCTGTCGCCCTATTCGGTCGGCACCCATCGGCACGCGCCTGAGATCGAGCAGGAGATCGGCGTCGCCGCAGGCTCGGCGGTGACGATCAACTTCACGCCGCATCTGATCCCGATGGCGCGCGGCGAACTCTGCACGTCCTACGTCAAGCTCAACGGCGCGACGCCGGACGATCTGCGGACCGCGCTGGAGAAGGCTTACGCCAACGAACCCTTCGTGCATGTGGCCAGGAAGGGCGTGCTGCCGCAGACCCAGAACGTGCGCGGCTCGAACTATGTGCAGATCGGCGTCATCGCCGACCGCATCAAGAACCGGGCGATCGTGATTTCCACGCTCGACAATCTGGTGAAGGGTTCGGCCGGACAGGCGATCCAGAACATGAACCTGATGTTCGGGCTGCCCGAGACCGCGGGGCTGGAACAGATCGCGCTGTTCCCGTGACAGGAGGTGCCGCAGTGGACGAAGCGACGCTGCGATTTTACCGCGGCAATGCCGAGGCCTACGCCAAGCGCACGTTCACCTCGCGACAGGCGCGGCTGATGGCGTTTCTGGCGCAGCTTCCGCCCGGTGCTTGCATCCTCGAACTTGGATGTGGCGCCGGCGGCGACACGGCGGAAATGCTGGCGCGCGGGTTCGATGTGCGCGCGACGGACGGGTCGCCGGAAATGGCTGCCGTCGCGTCAAAGCATCTCGGCCGCCCCGTCGAGACGCTGCTGTTTCATGAACTCGACGAGATCGAGGCCTATGACGCCGTCTGGGCCAATGCCTGCCTGCTTCATGTTCCGAGGACGGAGCTCGCGGATGTTCTGGCGAGAATCTGGCGCGCGCTGAAGGCCGAGGGCGTCTTCTACGCCAGTTACAAGGAAGGCGATGGCGACGGCCGCGATACGCTCGATCGCTACTACAATTATCCCTCGCAGGACTGGTTGCGCGCGACTTATGCCGAGGCGGCGAACTGGAACTCGTTGTCGATCGAAAGCGGCGAAGTCATCGGATTCGACGACAAGATGGCGACGATGCTGTTCGTCGTGGCGCGAAAAGGCGGCTGAAGAACGGCCTGCAGGCGTTCTGAAATTGCCCACTGCCAATTGAGCGCGAGAGTTCGCCGGTTGTTGCGAAGTACTGAGCGCTGTTTTCAGAGGCGCCAATGAAAAACCCCGGAGCTCAGCCCCGGGGTTTTTTGCCTTGGCTTTCGAAGTCCGAAAGGAAGCCTCACACCACCTTGAAGATCGCCAGCGCCAGCGCGGCCTGCGCCAGGAAACCGACGGTGAAGGCCAGCGTGCGGAACACCGGCAGGCCGAGCGTGTAAACGATAAGGTGCGCGACGCGGGACCAGAAATACACGGCGCAGGCCATCACGGTCCATTTGTCGGAATAGTCGATGGCGTTGAGGATCAGGACCAGCGGCGCGAAGATAACGAGGTTCTCGACCGCGTTGTCGTGCGCGAACATCAGCCGGTTGGCCCAGTCGGCGTGCGGCTTGTCGTTGCGCGAGGGGTTGGCCATGGCGCCGGAAAGGCCGCGCACCTGACAGCGATTGATGATGTAGGGGATCCACAACAGCCCGGTCAAAATCACGGTCAGAGTGAGCCAGAACAATTCACGCGTCATTGGTTTCCCCTCAAACGATTTCGAATCCCGGCGCGGGACGGCTGATTATAGCGAACCGCCTGCCTCGGCGCTATGCGCGGACCTTGACGTAGCTGCCGGGCGCGTCCTCGATCGGGGGCAGCTCCTCGGAGCCGACGGGGCGCGCGGGCACCTGCTCGGCGTCCAGGCTCTCCAGCCATTGCCGCCAGTCGGGCCACCACGAACCCTTGTGTTCGGTCGCGTTCTTCAGCCAGTCGGCGAGGGTGACATCCCTGATGTTGTCGTTGGTCCAGTACTGGTACTTGCCAGCCTCCGGCGGGTTAACTACGCCTGCGATGTGGCCTGACCCAGACAGCACGTACTTCACCGGGCCGCCGAAGAACTGCGAGCCGTAGAGCACCGAATCCGCCGGCGCGATGTGATCCTCTTTGGTCGCCAGATTGTAGACGGGCACCTTGACCTTCGACAGGTCGAGCAGCGTGTTGTCGAGCACCATGCTGCCGGAGGAGAGCCGGTTTTCCAGATAGCAGTTGCGCAGGTAATAGGAATGGTTGGCGGCCGGCATCCGCGTGGCGTCGGAATTCCAGTGCAGCAGGTCGAACGAGGAGGGCGCCTGTCCCTTCAGATAGTTGCTGACGACATACGACCAGATCAGGTCGTTGGAGCGCAGCATGTTGAAGGCCATCGCCATCCTGCTGCCTTCGAGCACGCCGGCCGCCTGCATGTCGCGCTCGAGCGCCGAGATCTGGTCTTCATCGACGAACACGAGGAGATCGCCGGCATGGGTGAAGTCGACCTGTGCCGCAAAGAACGTCGCCGAGGTGACGCGCTGGCGCCGCTTCTCGGCGAGCCAGGCCAGCGTCGAGGCAAGCAGCGTGCCGCCGACGCAGTAGCCGACGGTATGGACCTTCATCTCGCCCGTCACCTTTTCGATGATGTCCATCGCGGTGAGCGGGCCTTCCTTCATGTAGTCGTCGAAGGTTTTCTTGCCGAGTTCCTTGTCGGGGTTGACCCAGGAGATCACGAACACGGTGATGCCCTGGTCGACGCACCATTTGATGTAGGATTTTTCCGGCTTGAGATCGAGAATGTAGAACTTGTTGATCCAGGGCGGCACGATCAGGAGCGGCGTGCGCAGCACTGTCTCGGTGGTCGGCGTGTACTGGATCAGCTGCATCAGCTCGTTCTGGAAGATCACCTTGCCCGGCGTCGTCGCCATGTTGACGCCGACGACGAGGTTCGACGGGTCGGACTGGCGTATGCGCAGCGCGCCGCGGCCGGCTTCGATGTCTTCGGCGAGCATCTTCATGCCGCGCACGAGATTGGCGCCGTTCGAGGCCAGTGTCTCACGCAGCACTTCGGGATTGGTGAGAATGAAATTCGATGGCGCGATCGCGTTGGTGATCTGCTGGACGTAGAACTCGGCCTTCTTGCGCGTGTGCGGATCGACGCCTTCGGCGTTCTTCACCAGTTCCTGCGCCCATTGCGCGGTGAGCAGATAGAGCTGCAGCACGAAATCGAAGAACTGGTTCGATTTCCACTCCGGATCCTTGAAGCGCTTGTCGCGCGGCGACGGCTCGATCGCCGGCTTGGCCGCTTCGCCGGCCATGCGGCGTGCGGCCTGGCCCCAGAGATCGAGATAGGCCTTGCCCATCCGGGTCTGCAGGTCTTCGGCGCGTTGCGTGTCCGTCAGCCAGTATTCAGCCACCTTGGTGAAGGTCTTGATGACCTCACCGATCTCGCTCGGCGGCTTGTCCTTCGGTTCCCCGTCCTCGCGCGGCCTGAGATAGGCCGCGAGCGCCTGACCGCTCGTCTCCATCGCCTTGGCGATGTTCATGGCGAAGGCTTCGGCGTTGAAGGTCTTCAAACCTTGGGTTTCGGTGTTGACGTCGCTCATATCAAGGACACTATAACTTCATTTCGCGTTCGTCACCGCGTCGATTGACGGCGAGAGGGTTGGGGTTAACCCTGTTGCACTGCGATAAAGTTTGCGTGTTTACACATGTTGCACACATTGCAGCCGCACCGATCACATTTGCTCTTTGGGCTTTAATCGTTTCGGGCGACAATGGTTTGAACGGTTCTAGCGAAATCAACGCAGCGGGACGATTCTGCGTTGCAAAGCTCGTACCAGCGCATAGATGCCATCGCGATGCGGGGGTGCGCAGGTAGTTGGGGATTTCCGGACGGATGCCGGCAGATCGAACGATAAGGCTGTGGTCGATTGCCGCGCTGTTTGCGTCGGCATTCGCGCTTGGCGGCTGCTCGACGCAGATCGCGGATATGCCGGCCCTTGGCGTGCCGGCAGACGCGCCCGAGCGTCCGAAGGAAGCCGGTGGGTATCTACCGGTGCATGACCTGCCGCCGGACCGTAACGAGGAGGCGATCAAGCCGGCCGAACTGGCTAAAATTCAGTCAGATTTGACAGCCGCCCGCGACCGTCAGGCGACGGCTTCCACCTCGGCAAAACCAGCCAAGAAGTGAGGGGCTCGTCGGTTTGACGCGCTATCCTGGCGCATTCTCCTGGCGCGAACCGGCCAAACCCGGACCAGTCCGGGGCTGCTTGAAAACGCCATAAAAACTGGCGCTGCCGGGCTCCCGTGGTAAAAGAACCCAATTCAACCGCATTGCGGGTCCAGAGCTCAAAGGATCTCGCGCCTGAATTCGCTCTAAATCATTGATTGAGCGCGACTTCTGACCGAAGCCCGATCGGTTTCGATAGCCGCGAAGGTTCCCCCGATTCTGTCCTGCCGGTTGTCGGAGCAAGGGTCCCATGGAAGATTTTTATCGCATCCGCCGTCTGCCGCCTTACGTGTTCGAGAAGGTCAACCAGGCCAAGGCGGCTGCGCGCAATGCCGGGGCCGACATCATCGACATGGGCATGGGCAATCCGGACCTGCCCACGCCGCCCCATGTGCTGGAGAAACTGAAGGAGACGCTCGGCAAGCCGCGGACCGACCGCTACTCGGCCTCACGCGGCATCAACGGCCTGCGCAAGGCGCAAGCCGCCTATTACGGGCGGCGGTTCGGTGTAAAACTCAATCCGGACACCCAGGTCGTGGCAACCCTCGGCTCGAAGGAAGGCTTTGCCAACGTGGCGCAGGCGATCACCGCGCCCGGCGACGTCGTGCTGTGCCCCAATCCGAGCTATCCTATACATGCCTTCGGCTTCCTGATGGCGGGTGGCGTGATCCGCTCGGTGCCCTCGGAACCGACGCCGCAATTCTTCGAGGCGGTGGAACGCGCGATCATCCACTCGATCCCGAAGCCGATCGCGCTGATCGTCTGCTATCCCTCCAATCCGACCGCCTATGTCGCCGACCTCGATTTCTACAGGGATCTGGTGGCGTTCGCGAAGAAGCACGAGATCTTCATCCTGTCGGATCTGGCCTATGCCGAAGTCTATTTCGACGACGACAATCCGCCGCCCTCGGTGTTGCAGGTTCCCGGCGCGATGGACGTCACCGTCGAGTTCACGTCGATGTCGAAGACGTTCTCTATGGCGGGCTGGCGCATGGGCTTTGCCGTCGGCAACGAGCGGATCATCGCGGCGCTGGCGCGGGTGAAATCCTATCTCGACTACGGCGCGTTCACCCCCATTCAAGTCGCCGCCACCGCCGCGCTGAACGGGCCGGACGATTGCATCAAGGAAATGCGCGACACCTACCGCAAGCGCCGCGACGCGCTGGTCGAATCGTTTGGCCGGGCGGGCTGGGAGATTCCGCCGCCGCAGGCCTCGATGTTCGCCTGGGCGCCGCTGCCCAAGACCTTCGAGGGCGTCGGCAGCATGCAGTTCGCGACCCTGATGGTGGAGAAATCCGGCGTGGTGGTTTCGCCCGGCGTCGCCTTCGGCGAGCATGGCGAGGGCTATGTCCGCATCGCCATGGTGGAAAACGAGCAACGTATCCGCCAGGCGGCCCGCGGGGTGCGCCGCTTCCTTGAAAGCGGCATTGAAACGTTGCACAACGTGGTTCCTCTCGCCAACCGGCGCTAATTCCTTTTATTGCAGGTTCTCTCATTCATGGTCGCACCCCTGAAAGTGGGTATCGCGGGGCTCGGCACTGTTGGCGCCGAAGTCGTCCGCCTTATCGAAGAGCAGTCGCGGACGCTGTCCGAGCGCAGCGGACGCGGCGTGCGCGTCGTTGCCGTCACGGCGCGCTCGAAGGCGAAGAAGCGCGCGCTGGACCTGCGCGGCGTCGACTGGGCCAAAAGCCCGCTGGCGCTGGCCTCTGACCCCAACATCGATTGCTTTGTCGAACTGATGGGCGGCTCCGGCGAGCCGGCGCTGTCGGCGATCGAGGCCGCGCTGAAGTCCGGCAAGTCGGTGGTGACCGCCAACAAGGCGCTGATCGCCAAACACGGAATTCGGCTGGCCAAGGCTGCGGAGAAGCATGGCGGCGCGCTCAACTACGAGGCCGCCGTTGGCGCGGCCATTCCCGTCATCAAGACCCTTCGCGAGGGGCTTGCCGGTACCGGCGTCAACCGCGTCTACGGCATCCTCAACGGCACCTGCAATTACATCCTGACCCGGATGGAGCAGGAGGGTCTGTCATTTGCCGAATGCCTGAAGGACGCGCAGCGGCTCGGCTATGCCGAAGCCAATCCGTCCTTCGACGTCGACGGCCACGACACCGCGCAGAAGCTTGCGATCCTGGCGAGCCTCGCCTTCGGCACCAAGGTGGCGCAGAGCGCGGTCTATGTCGAAGGCATCTCCTCGATCGCGCCGGAAGATTTGCGCGCGGCTGAGGAACTGGGCTACCGCGTCAAACTGCTTGGCGTGGCGGTGCGGACCGCCAAGGGCATCGAGCAGCGCGTGCATCCGACCATGGTGCCTAAATCATCCTCGATTGCGCAGGTGATGGGTGTTACAAACGCGGTGACTATCGACGGCGAGGGTATCCCGCCGATCACGCTGGTGGGGCCTGGCGCCGGAGGCAGTGCCACCGCTTCCGCCGTCGTTGCCGACATCGCCGATGTGGCGCGCGGTATTCGCGCAAGGCCGTTCGGACGTCCCGTGGAGCGGTTGCGCGACACCACTAAGGCGCCGATGGAGCGCCATGAGGGCGGCTATTACATCCGCCTGATGGCGCGCGATCTCGCCGGCACCGCCGCCACCATCGCCACCCGCCTCGCCGAACAGAAGATTTCACTGGAATCGATCGTGCAGCGTCATCCCGAAGGTGTAGACCTGAATGGCGCCACGAAAAAAAAGTCACCGGTTCCGGTCATCCTGATTACCTACGCAACCTCCGAGGATGCGGTGTACCGCGCGCTAGAGGCGGTACAGCGCGATAAGGTGATCAGCGGCCGGCCGCAGGTGATACGAATCGAGAAAAACTAGCGCGCGATTTGCATGAGTTGCGCGTTGAACGATAGATCGGGCCGGGGCCCCGTGCAGGTTTAAAGGAGTGAGCCGATGTCGACCCATATTTCCGTTCCGCCGCAGCTATTGCTCGAGCGCATCCTCACGCTCGAGATCGTGCGCGTGACGGAACGCGCGGCTGTTTCGGCGGCGCGGCTGCGCGGCCATGGCCAGGAGAAGGCCGCCGACCAGGCGGCCGTCGACGCGATGCGTCGCGAACTCAACAAGCTGCCGATCGAAGGCACTGTCGTGATCGGCGAGGGCGAGCGCGATGAGGCGCCGATGCTGTTCATCGGCGAGAAGGTCGGGCTCAACGCCGGTCCGCAGGTCGATATCGCCGTCGACCCGCTGGAAGGCACCACGCTCTGTGCCAAGAACATGCCGGGCGCGATCGCGACCATGGCGATGGCCGATGGCGGCACGCTGCTGCACGCACCCGACGTCTATATGGAGAAACTCGCGATCGGCCCGGGCTATACCAAGGGCGTGGTCGAGCTCGACGCATCGCCTGCCGACAATGTTCGCCGGCTCGCCAAGGCCAAAGGCGTCGAGCCTGGCGCGATCACGGTGCTGGTACTCGACCGCCCGCGCCACGCCGATATCATCGCCAGCATCCGCTCGACCGGCGCCGCGGTGCGGCTGATCACCGACGGCGACGTGGCGGGCGTGATCCATTGTGCCGATCCTGATAACACCGGCGTCGACATGTATATCGGCACCGGCGGCGCGCCCGAGGGCGTGCTGGCCGCGGCGGCGCTGCGTTGCATCGGCGGCCAGATGCAGTGCCGGCTGATCCTCGACAGCGAGGAGAAGCGCGAGCGCGCGCACAAGATGGGCGTGACCGATCCGAAGATGATCTACGGCATCGAGGACATGGTGCGCGGCGACTGTCTGTTCGCGGCAACCGGCGTCACCACGGGTTCGCTGCTCACGGGCGTCAAATTCCGCAAGGATAGCGTAATCGAGACCGAAACGGTGGTGATGCGTTCGGTCACCGGCACGGTGCGCTACATCAAGGCCGAGCACCGGCAGCTGGATAAATTCCATTTGGATTGAGGCAGGCCGTCATTCCGGGGCGATGTAGCATCGAACTATGGTGCGCAATTGCGCACCTGAGAATCTCGAGATTCCCCGATGTGCAATTGCACATCTGAGGTTCGCGCTTTGCGCGCCCCGGAATGACAAGAAGAAACGGGGAGGGCTCGCATGTCCGATGTTTCGGCGGTAAAAGCGCTGGTGTTCGACGTGTTCGGCACCGTCGTCGACTGGCGCACCAGCCTCATCAATGATTTCACCAAATGGTCGGAAACCTCGGGCATCGAGGCCGACTGGACCGCTCTCGTCGATGGCTGGCGCGCGGTCTACTCCGCCTCGATGGACGAGGTGCGCAAGCATCCCGAACGCGGCTATCAGATACTGGATACGCTGCACCGGCAATCGCTGGAAAAACTGGTGGCGCAGTTTTCAATTCAAGGCTTGAGCGACGCCGATCTGCACTACCTGACGATGGGCTGGCACCGCCTGCATCCCTGGCCCGACAGCGTGCCGGGGCTGACGCGGCTGAAAAAGAAATACATCATCTCGCCGCTCTCCAACGGCAATGTCGCGCTGCTGACCAACATGGCCAAGTTCGCCGGCCTCCCGTGGGACCTCATCATGTCCGCGGAATTGTTCGAGCATTACAAGCCCGATCCGGAAACCTATCTCGGCGCCGCCAAATTGCTGTGCCTGCCGCCGGGTGAGGTGATGATGGTCGCTGCGCACAACAACGATCTGAAGGCCGCGCAGAAGCTCGGCCTCAAGACCGCCTTCGTCGCGCGTCCCACCGAATACGGCCCGCATCAGAAATATGATTTCGAGGCGAAAGGCGACTGGGACATCGTTGCCAAAGATTTTGGCGGCATCGCCGACAGGTTGGGGTGCTGAGGTGGCTTGTGTCCCGGGCGCGGCGCAGCGTTTTTCACGACGCACTGCAGAGCGGGCATGTCATGGCGTGCCTGACGCGGAGCGCGGCCGGCGCGATGCGTGGCGCATACGCTGAATGATAACGTCGCTATCGGTGACGCGATAAAAAATCAGATAGGGATAAGGGCTGAGAGTGAGGCGCCGCACACCTGGAAGGTCGGTCGCTTGCCCGGCGTAAGGGTGCTGCGCCAGCAAACGGAACAGAGTTTGAATCCGCTCGCGAACATGGTTTGCCCCTTGGGGCGAATCCGCCTCGATGTAGTCAAGCGCCTTCTCGATCTGCATCGCCGCGCGCCGTGTGACGCGCAGCCTCACACAGTGCGCTTTGTCAGGATCGAACGCATCAGTTCGTCCGTGGCGAACTCACCCCGCGCGATCTCCGCATCTGCTTCGGCAAGGTCGGCGCGTTCCTCGGACGTCAACAGAATGACGGGTTGCTCTTCGCCGGCCACCTGCAAAAGCAGGCGCGCAAGTTCGTCCTGCACCTCAGGGGGGAGGCCGCGTACGCTGTCGACTGCATGTTCAAGCAGTTTGGTCATGGTTGAAAGATAGGCGTTTCCCCAGCGGGAGGGAAGGATTTCAAGGGAAAATGTATGCGTCTTATTTTGCCTTGACGCTACGATGCATCGCCACCGTAGTTTCTGTCACAATAGCGCAACCTATCCCACCCCGCCCTGGATCACCCCGAACCAGCCGAGGCCCTTATACGTTTCGTAGCCGGGCGTGGCGTGGAACGCGACCAGCGCGCCGGAGCGGTCCTGATGGAAGCCGGAGCGCCGTCCCTCCAGTGGAAGCGAGACGCGCTCGGTGAGCAGGCCCTGGCCGTCGGACGCCGCGATTACCCGGAAATTCGAATCGACCAGCAGCACGCGCGCCTTGTCGGCGGCGCCGACGCGCACGCCTTGCACGATGGCGCGGGCTTGCGGCTCCCAGTCGAAGTGGACCGCCAGCACGCCGGTCGGTTTGCCGTTGGCCTTGCCGCCGGCGCGAACGCTGGCGCAATAGGTCACGACCTGGGCGTTGCCAAGCAGGGGCTGGCATTCGACGTCGCCGACGGCGTAATCGTCGCCGGAGCGCAGGTTCCGTGCCGCGCGAAACCATTTTGTGTGCGACACGTTCTGGCTCACGACGCCAAAGCGATCGGCGCGGCCGTTGGCGCGCACATTGCCGTCGAGATCGCACAGCCAGAGATCGAGATAGACGGTGTAGGCGCCGAGGATCACGGCCATCCGTTCCGACGCATGCGCGACGGCGGCAGCCTCCGGCGCCGCCGCGCAATCGACGACGGCGGAATCGGTCGCCCACCAGCGCACGTCGCAGGTGCGCTCATAGAGGTTGCGATCGATCAGTTCGATGGCGTTCAGCGACAGATCGACCATGCGCTCGCCGCGCGAGCGGTCGGCCATCTGCGCGATCGAATTCATCAGATTGCCGGTGCGGTTGGTGAGCTGGCTTTCGAGTTCGCGGGCGATGGTCTCGACTTGCTGGCCGACGTTGCGAACTTCCTGCGCCACCACGGCAAAGCCCGCACCCTGGGCGCCTGCGCGTGAACTCTCGATCAGCGCGTTCAGCGCCAGCATCTTCATCTGGTTGGTGATCTTCTGGATCGACTTGGTCTTCTCGCAGGCGACCTGATTGACCTCGGCGGTCAATCTGGCGATCAGCGCGGAAACGTCGGCCTCGTCCTCGGCGCCCGCTGCATTGGCTGGCTGTTTTGCGATCGTTGCTGTCTGGGAGCGAAGCGCGACGGACATTGGCGGGGAATTCCTCAGTCTTTGTGCGGATGTCGATCTTCTGCGGATCGGCGGGACTCAACGAGTGCGTATTGACTCCTTTGTCGGGGATCATGGCTAACGATTGGTTTAATTTCTGCCTCGCGCGGGTAGTATTGCGGGGACAAGTTGCATCTTCTTTGTGCAAGTCGTTTTTATCGGCATAGACTCAAAGCTGGTGCGGCCGGGATTGTGTCGGCTTGGCCGCAGCGATTCGCGCGGATCCGTACCACGCCATGGTCCGAGTTTGCCGATCGGCGGCTTTGTCCCTATCACTCGAAGGAATCATGACGCTCCCCGTATCCGCACTGCCCGTTGAACTGCCGCCGGCGTTTCTCGGCGTCTTGCGTTCGGCGACCGGCAAATTGTGGCGCGACCGGCTCGATGCCAGGGGGGCGGCGCGGGCGCTGGCGATCACGCAGCGCTACCAATTGCCGGAGATGCTGGCGCGCGTGCTGGCGGGGCGCGATGTCGGGATCGACGAGGTCGAGGATTTTCTCGATCCGACCATCCGCAAACTGATGCCCGATCCCCACACCGTGACGGCGATGGAGACGGCGGCGAGGCGCATTGCCGACGCAGCCGCGCGCGCCGAGAAGGTCGCGATCTTCGGCGATTACGACGTCGATGGCGCGACCTCGGCGGCGCTGCTGGCCTGGCATCTGCGCCATTGCGGGCTCGATCCGCTGATCCACATCCCCGACCGCATCTTCGAGGGCTATGGCCCCAATGTCGACGCGGTGCGGGGGCTCGCCGGCAAAGGCGCGACGCTGCTCGTCACCGTCGATTGCGGCACCACCAGCCTCGAGCCGCTGGCGGAAGCACGGAAGCTCGGCATGTCCGTGGTCGTCATCGACCACCACCAGACCGGCGACGAATTGCCGGAGGTCGATGCGCTGGTGAACCCGAACCGGCCTGACGATCTCTCAGGCCTCGGTCATCTCGCTGCCGTCGGCCTGGTGCTGATCACGCTGGTGGCGGTGAACCGGGAATTGCGTAGCCGCGGCTTCTGGAATGCCGAGCGGCCGGAGCCGGATCTGCTCGGCATGCTGCACCATGTGGCGCTCGGCACCGTGGCCGACGTCGCGCCCCTGACCGGGCTCAACCGCGCCTTCGTCGCCAAGGGCCTGATCGCGATGCGCCGCCGCGACCATATCGGCCATACCGCGCTGATGGACGTGGCGCGGCTGAACGGACCGCCGGAAGCCTGGCACCTCGGATTCATGCTGGGGCCGCGCATCAATGCCGGCGGTCGCATCGGCCGCGCCGATCTCGGGGTGCGGCTGCTGCTGGAAGGCGACATCTCGGAGGCCGCGCGGATCGCAGCCGAGCTCGACCGGCTCAACAGCGAGCGCCGCATCATCGAGCAGGCGGCGGAGGCGCAAGCCGAGGCCGAAGCGCTGGCTTCGCTCGGGCTCGAAGACAAGGGCGCGGTGATCGTGACCGCCGCCGAGGGCTGGCATCCCGGCATCGTCGGTCTGGTCGCCTCGCGGCTGAAGGAGAAATTTGCACGTCCCGCCTTTGCGATTGCGCTGGAGCCGGGCGGCATCGGCACCGGCTCGGGCCGCTCGATCTCGGGCGTCGATCTCGGCAAGGCGGTGCGGCAGGCGGTGAAGGAGCGGCTCTTGATGAAGGGCGGCGGCCACGCCATGGCCGCGGGCGTGACGCTGCGCAAGGAGAAGCTTGCGGAATTTCGTGCCTTCATGGAAAGCGCGCTGGCCGAGGACGTCGCCAACTCCCGTCACGAGCACGAGCTGTTCATCGACGGTGCGGTGAGCGCGCGCAGCGTAACCGTGGAATTCGCGACGATGCTGAACCGCGCCGGGCCGTTCGGGGCGGCCAATCCAGAGCCCGTGATCGCGCTGCCGGCGCATCAGCTGGTCTATGCCGACGAAGTGGGGCAAGCGCATCTGCGCCTGCGCTTCAAGTCGGGCGACGGCGCCATCGTCAACGGCATCGCGTTTCGCTCGGTCGGGCAGAAGCTCGGCCACGCGCTGACGCAGAACCGCGGCCAGCCGCTGCATGTGGCAGGCTCGCTCGCGGTCGATCGCTTTCAGGGCTCGGAACGCGTGCAGTTGCGCGTGACCGACGTCGCAGTGCCGGATCCGGGACCGGCCTTGATCAGGTAATTCGACAACCAAGAACAACAAACGGGAGAAGAAATGACAGGACAGGTTCAGGGCAAGGTCGCGCTGGTGACGGGTGGTGCGTCCGGCATCGGGGAGGCGGTTTGCGAATTGCTGGCGCGCGAAGGCGCCTCAATTGCCGTAACCGACGTCGACGATTTGAAAGGTCCCGAGGTCGTCGCGCGGATCAAGAAGGCGGGTGGAGAGGCGAGCTTTTGGCATCACGACGTCACCAGCGAGGAACGCTGGATCGAGGTCGTGGCTGACGTGATGAAGCGCTACGGGCGGCTGGACGTGCTGGTCTCGAACGCCGGCATCGGAATCTCCGTTCCGACGATCACCGAGATGTCGCTGGCGGATTGGCGGCGGCAGAACGCGGTCAATCTCGACGGCGTATTTTTATCCGTGAAGCATTGCCTGCCGGCGATGCGCAAGACCGGCGGCGGCTCCGTCATCATGATGTCGTCGCTGGCGGGGTTGCGCGGTGCGGCCGGTCTTTCCGGTTACTCCGCGACCAAGGGCGGTGTCCGGCTGTTCGCCAAGTCGATCGCGATGGAGTGCGCCACGTTTGGCGACGGCATCCGCGTCAACTCGGTGCATCCCGGAATCATCGACACGCCGATCTGGGGCAAGATTCCGGCTGGAGCCACAGGCAGCGGGCAGAACGCGCCGATCGATCCTGAGGAACGGGCCAAAATGGTGACGCCGCTCGGGCGTGCCGGCGAGGCTGAGGAGATCGCGCAGGGCGTGTTGTATCTGGCGTCGGATGCCTCGCGTTACGTGACGGGAACGGAGCTCGTCATCGATGGCGGGATGAATGCGGGCGGGGTGGCGCGGAGGGCGTGAGGGTGGCGAAATCCGCTTCTTCGGTGTGACACGCGTCAGAGCACTATTGGGGCGCTGCGGTGAATTGCGCCCGCAACCAAGTCTGCACCGCCTCGATCGGTTCGCTCAGTGGTCTGTCGCGGCCGCGGACCAGGTGCAAGGAGAAGCCTTCAAGCTCCGGTCCGAACGGGACCTCCAACGTGCCCTGCGCCAGTTCGTCGGAGACAAGCAGCAGGCTATGCAGCGCGATCCCGGCGCCGGCGACCGTCGCCTGGATCGCATGGGTCTCATCGCTGAAGCGCAGGCCCGCCCGTGCATCGATGCCATCAACGCCGGCAATTTTCAGCCAGCGACGCCAGGTCGGATTGCGGGGATCGCGACGATACCAGTCGAAATGCAGCAGGGTTGCTGACCGCAGGTCGCTCGTTTTCTTGATACCGAGGCGCGGACTTACGACCGGCGCAAAGCGATCGACGGTAAGGGTCTCAGCGACCAGATCGGGGTAGGGTCCGGGGCCGTAGCGCAGGGCGAGATCAGCGACGCCCGAACCGAGGTCGACG
This sequence comes from Bradyrhizobium algeriense, assembly GCF_036924595.1. Lineage (NCBI taxonomy): Bacteria > Pseudomonadati > Pseudomonadota > Alphaproteobacteria > Hyphomicrobiales > Nitrobacteraceae > Bradyrhizobium > Bradyrhizobium algeriense. The sequence goes on from NZ_JAZHRV010000001.1 coordinate 2,966,544, forward strand.
GCTTCCAGCGTCGCGAGCAACGTGAGATCGATGTCCGGTCGCGCCTTGCGAAATGCCGCGATGCGCGGCACTAACCACTTGGCCGCGAAAGCAGGTGTCGCGGACAGCGTCACCACGGTGCGCCGCCGCGTGCGGCTCAAGCCATCGATAACGCGCGCAAAGGAATCGAAGCCGTCGCGCAGAATCGGCAACAGTACTTGCCCTTCCGCCGTAAGCAGCACCTGGCGCGTGCGCCGTTCGAACAATCTCACGCCGATCGCTTCCTCGAGCTGCCGCACCTGATGACTGATCGCCGTCGGCGTGACGTGCAGTTCGTGCGCTGCGCGCTTGAAGCTCAGATGTCGCGCGGCGGCCTCGAACGCGCGCAGGCCAATCAATGGAGGCAGACGTCGCATTGCTATGGCCTATAGATGAGTTTAGCTCATCCATAGGCTGAGTAATTTGCGTTTGTCAATGCGGCTCGCTGCACCGATCTAAGCCGCTAACAGATGAACGGAGATATGCCATGAAGCTATTGCGAATTGATTCCAGCGCGCGTTCCCAAGCCTCAGACCGAAGTTCGCGCGGGTCGCATACGCGCAGGCTCACCGAGCGGTTTACTCGCCGCTGGCTGCAACAGCGGCCGAATGATGTTCTGATCAGTCGCGATGTCGGCCAATCACCGCCGCATCCGGTCGCCGAAAAATGGATCGGCGCCGCCTTCACCAAGCCCGATCAACGTGAGCCCTGGATGAAGGAGGCGCTGGCCGAAAGCGATGCGCTCATCAACGAGCTGATCGCAGCCGATTTGGTCGTGGCCGGCGTGCCGATGTACAATTTCGGGATGCCCGCGCAGTTCAAGGCTTATATCGACAACGTCGTGCGGGTCGGCCGCACGTTCGGTTTTGACCGTTCGAGGCCTGACGATCCCTATACGCCACTGCTGGCGGGGATGGACAAGCGTCTCATCTTGCTCGGTTCCCGCGGCGATTACGGGTACGATCCGGGCGGCCGCATCGCTCATATCAATCATGTGGAGGGTGCTATCCGCGATGTCTTCGCCTTTCTCGGCGTCACCGCGTTCCACAGCGTCGCAATCGAGTATGACGAGTTCGGCGGCGATCGATTGCAGGCGTCGATTGCGGCGGCGGAAGGCGCCGTCGATGAACTGGTCGATCGGCTAGCGGGGGCGCGGCAAGCGGTTTACCCACCCTGTCTCAACCGCGCCAGCACCTTCAGCCCGCCGTAACCGTCGGCGGGCAGCAATCCCATCTTGGTCTGATAATCCCTCACCGCCTTCATGGTGTCGTTGCCAACGCGGCCGTCGGTGCCGCCGGTGTCGAAGCCGGCCTTTGTCAGCCGCGTCTGCACTTCCTGCACCTCGGCGAGCGTCAGCGCACGCTCGGAGCCGGGGAAGGGCTGGATGAAAGGCGGCGCGCCCAGAATGCGGTCGCCGAGATGGCAGATCGCCAGCGCGTAGTTCATCGACGGATTGTAGCTCTTCACCGAATAGAAATTCGGCCCCAACAGGAACGAAGGACCGCCGGCGACCGGCACCCACATCTGCGCGGATGCGTTCGGCTGCGGGAACGGCTTGCCGTCGGCGCGCGTGACGCCGGCGCTGGCCCATGCCGCGTAGGTCCGGCTGCCGCTCGAAGACCCTCCGCGGACCTCATAGCCCCAATGCTCGCCGCGATGATACTTGCCGCGGTTGAGCAGATAGCGTGCGCTGGAGCCGAGTGCATCGTCCGGCTTGCCGAACGGCGAGACGCGGCCGTCCTTGTCGTAGTCCATGCCGACATTGAGCCAGACTTCGGGCATCCACTGCGTATGACCCATCGCGCCGGCCCAGGAGCCGCGCATTTCCTCCGGCGTGCCCCAGCCGCGATCGACGATCTTCAGGGCGTTGATCAACTCGGTTTCCCAATAGGCGCGGCGGCGCGGCTCGTTCCAGGCAAGTGCGGCCAGCGCTGGAAAAATGGGACGCATATGGTTCTGCTGCACCAGTGGATCGCCATAGGCTGATTCAACGCCCCACAGCGCCAGCAGCGTGCCGCGTTCGACGCCAAAATCCTGCTCGATCCGGGCGAACAGGGCCTCGTTCTTCTTCAGGGCTTCACGGCCGTTGATGATGCGCCAGTCCGAGGCGCGGCGATTGATGTATTGCCAGATCTGCTCGTGGAATTCCGGCTGCTTCTGCATCTGCCGGAACACGCTCATGTCGGGCTCGATGCGGCCCATCACCCGCGTCCAGGTCGCGTCCGAAATGCCTTTTGCAATTACGCGCGCGCGAAAATTGTCGCGCCACTGGTCGAAGCCGGGTGGGGCTGCAAACGCGGCAAGCGGTGTGGCGAGCAGGGTGCCTGCGCCGATGCCGGCCTTCAGCACGGCGCGGCGGGTCGGGGCATCAGGGGAATCGGGCTGTTTCATGCCGTCAGTCTAGCGGCGCGGCGGGCCGGTGCCAAAAGCCAAGACGCCGCGGGAACCAGCGATTCCCTCACAAATCCGCGGCGATTTTGGCGAGCCAGCGGCGGATCATGGCCTGGTCCCTGGCAGACAGCCCGGCCGTCAGCCGTTGCTCGATCACTTGCGCGTGTCGCTTGCACCTGTCGAGCAAAGCAGCACCCCGCCGCGTCACCGTCCACTGCAGCACCCGGCCATGAACGGGGTGCGGGGTCTTCTTGATGGCGTCGTCGCGCTCGAGATTGCGGATGATGACGCCGACCGTCTGCGGCGTCAGCATTGCCACCCGCGCAAGCTCGGCGCCGGACAGGCCGGGATAGGCCCTGAGCATGGTCAGTACGACGAATTGCGGCGGGGTCACGCCGAGGTCGGCCAGCGACCGCTCCATTGCGAGCCGCGTCGCGGCCTGGGCCTGGCGCAGCAGGTAGGCGAGGTAGCCTTGCTCGCCGCGTTTGCCTTCGCCGGGCGGCGGCGGACGAAGCATCAACGGGGCGGGGTTGCCGGCGGATGTTTGCCGCGACCGTCGGCCGGCGCTCCCGGCTACCGGTTTTGGCGCCCGCTGTGGATTTTTCGCCGGAGCATTTTGCGATCGCGCCGCGGTGTCCCGTGGTGCCTTGCGCAGCATATCAGTGCTCTTATAATTAATCAGAGCCCTGATAACATGAGGCACAAGAGATGTCACACGCCCGCAAAGAATACAGAGACTTCATGTCGCTGACGCCGGACGCCTACGAGGCCGTGCTGGCGCTGAGCCAGGTCGCGGGCAAGGCGGGCATGGACAAGCAACTGCTCGAACTGATCAAGCTGCGTGCCTCACAGATCAATGGCTGCGCCTTCTGCGTGCAGTATCACATCCTGGAGAGCGAGAAGCTCGGCGTGCCCACCGATAAACTCAATCTCGTGGTGGTCTGGCGCGAGGCGCCGCAGTTCTCGCAGCGCGAGCGTGCGGCACTGGCATGGACCGAGGCGCTGACATCGCTCAGCGAGGGCGTCAGCGACGAGGTCTATGCAGAGGCGAGCGCCGAGTTCTCGGAGAAGGAACTCGCCTATCTCACGTCGGCGGTGGCGTCGATCAATGTCTGGAACAGGTTCGGCGCCGCCTTTCGTTGGACACCCCCGGCGCGGAAGCAGGCCGTGGACGCGGCAGCGTCATAGAATTCAGGGGCGCGGACTCACTAGCGCCGCCGAACAGGATGCTGATGGGTGTAAGTTTGATGAAGGCCAGATAGTTGGCCAACAGCGCGTGTCACGGACTGGGCTGCCATGCTATGGTAGCCATGACGAGACAAGGTTCGCAATGACGTCCAACTCCTGGATCAGCCGGCTCGGCGCACCGCTCATCGCGCTCGTCCTGACGGTCGTGCCGTCGGTTTCGCCGACGCACGCGGTTGAGGACGCTCCCAGGGTGAGCGTGGTGTCCTTTGGCCTTTTCGGCGATCAAGGCGTGTTTAGACGCGAGGCGACCGGCGCAGCACAGGTCGTGGCGGGCCGTTTCGGGAGCGGCCCAGTCAACGTGCAATACAATTCGAAGAAAGGCGGAGGCGCAACGATCGAGGCCCTGGCCATGTCGTTGCAAGTGGCAGCCAATGGGATGGACGCCGAGAACGACGTTCTGTTCTTGATTCTGACCTCGCATGGCTCCCGCGACGGTCTTGCAGTCAAAGCGGGGCGACTCACGCAAACGCTCACGCCGGCCAATCTCGCCGATATGTTGGCGCGGACGAGCGTGCGACACAAGGTGGTGGTCATCTCGGCCTGCTATTCCGGCGTCTTTATCCCTCGTCTTGCTAACCCCGATGTCCTGGTCATCACCGCGGCCGATGCCGACCATCCATCGTTCGGCTGCCAGGACAAGGCCAAGTGGACCTATTTCGGCGATGCCTTTTTCAACGTTGCGCTCCGGCGAGCTAGAAGCCTGAAGGAAGCCTTTGTTGTTGCGCGCGCGCTCGTCCGGAAGCGTGAACTGCGCGAGCAGTTCGAGCCATCGAATCCCCTGATGGCAGGCGGCGCAAACGTGCAGCCATTGCTCATCGCGAGTCCTTGAACAATCGGCCGCCTTGCATCCATGAGCACTGGCGTGCTGTGCAGGCGAGCGCCGAGTTTTCGGAAAAGGAGCTGGCCTATCTCACGTCAGCGGTGGCCGCGATCAACGTCTGGAACAGGTTGGGCGCGGCGTTTCGCTGGACGCCGCCGATGCGCAAGCCAGCCGCGGGTGCGGCGGCTTCGTAACGATGAAAATTAGTTAGCAGCTGGACAGGCCTCCCTGGCTTGCGGGGCGACGGAGAACGCCTAGCCCGTGCAACAAGCAATCCCAATAACTGCGGTTGGGTGATGCACATCTATGGTTGCAGGGCGCCTCGCCAAGACCTACTACTGTCGCGGGGAGTCCGGGATGCCTATTACATTTAGTGTTATTGGGAGCAAAGACGATTGGGCCGGTAGCAGTTGGACCATCACCAACGACAACGAATTGGCAGAGTTGGTGGCCAAGGTTGCTCTTGGTCAAAGCCGATATGTGCGTCGCGTGCTTAAAGAAACCGGCTTCGCTGTTCCAGACGCGAAGGAAACGGAACTTGCCGGAGCGCTAAAACTGCTCACGTCGACAGATCCCAAACAGCCGTGGCATCGTGACGGTTGGATGTTTCAGGTCATCTCCTGGATCGCAGCGAACCTTCAAGACCCAAATGGCCTGATTGCACACCCTCATATGATCCACGCGCACAAGGGCTTTGACGGTATCCACGTAAAACTCGATCCTAAAACCAAGGAAGTCACATGCGTCGTGATCTGCGAAGAAAAGGCGACGGACAACGCCCGGAAAATGGTCCGCGACCGCATTTGGAAAGAGTTCGAAGGAATGCAGAAGGGCGAGCGCGACAATGAACTGGCTGCGGAAGTCACGAGACTTTTAGAGACGGCAAAGGATATTGACGTGGACTCGGCGGTCGAAACAATTGTGTGGAAGAGCGCCCGTTACTATCGCATATCCATCACCATCGGCGATGAACACAACTATGCAGGCGGCCGTCAGAAGCTCTTTGACGGCTACAGCGTGGTGGTGAATGGAGAGGTCACCCGACGTCGCGGCGAGGTACTCTACTTAAAGAACCTGCGGGCCTGGATGGCAGCGCTTGCTGATTGCGCCGCCAAAAAGGCCAAGGCGATGGTTGCTGCGCATGTATGACCCTGACACTGCCCATCTGATACGCTCGGCTCCACCGCTTGAGGGATTGGACCGTGAGCGACTTCCAGAGGAGCTATCGAAAGGCATTCGCCCGTATTGTCGCCGCTAGGTTTCGCCTGCGAGAAGGTGGAATCGACGACGATCAAGAGGTCGTCGGTCTTATTGCTGAGATGCAGCGGCTGGCATTCACAAATGAAGTTTTAGTGGCCGTTTCCCCGGATCGCGATGACCGCGCGGCCGCGGCGTTCGTCGCGGGGACCGCACATCAACTCTGCTTTAATGCCCGGCAGATAGGGGCAGAGGATGAAGCGAGCGGTACATACATAGATGCAAATGCTGTTTCATCCGACGTCGCGGCCATGCTGCTCTTCCTCGTTGCTGAGGCAACGGCAGATGCCAGCGAGATCGGCAGCCATTTAAATTCGGATGGCTTTTCACCGGTTGAGCGCACGCTGATCGAAGCGCTTCGATCGCTGGCACGAGGTGAGCTTGTTGGGATCACATCAGCCACCCTACCTTCGAAGGATGCCGTTACGGGGGATACCGCAGCTGAGGTTGCTGCACTAGCACTGTACTACAAGATATTGCTCGGGGTGCGCGCGCTAGCGAACCAGCTTTTGCGCGGAGATGATGAAGCCAGTCAAGCGACCGAAATTTTCCGGTCGGTATTGCGCTTGAGCTCGGCAGCCCGTCCCGATGGTGGAAGCTGGCTTGGGGGAGAAGTGGGATCGTTCGCCGGCCCGCATCACTTGGCCTCACTACTACTCGCGGTTTCCGGGGATTTGTCCGGCAGCGCTGTAACTGGTGTTCAGCCTCCATCCGGCCTCGATGGGAATAAGTGGCTCAACGCAATGCGTCGGATCGCCCGTAAGCGACCTTACCTGTGGAGAAATCATCGCGAGGCCGTTGCAGAGGGTTATCTGGAGGCCGAGAACTCCGCTGCGGTGAGCTTCCCTACAGGTGCGGGAAAGTCGACGCTATCCGAGTTAAAAATTTACGCTACGCTGCTCCGCGAAAAGAAAGTCGTATTCCTCGCTCCGACCAATGCTTTGGTGGGCCAGACGACGATAAGTCTCCGGAAGACTTTTAGAAGGACCAAAGTCGAGCAGGAGCGCTTCGATGAAATCGGCTTCTTAAGTGAGGAGGATAACTTACCGGAAATCTTTGTGATGACACCGGAGTCATGCTTGGCACAAATGAGCATCGAGCCCACGGTGTTTGCAGATGTAGGCCTGCTTATTTTTGACGAATGTCATTTGTTGCATCCTGAAGAAGGTCGAGGGAGGCGGGCGCTCGACGCAATGCTGTGCTTGCTCAATTTTGCGGGTTTGGTACCAGGCGCCAGCTTCCTCCTCCTATCCGCAATGATGAAGAATACAGACGAGATTGCGGGTTGGATCCAAGAGATGACAGGGCGTACTTGCCTTTCGCTCTCGTTTCCGTGGAAACCTACGCGGCAACTGCGCGGAAGCCTTGTGTATCCGCAGAGCGACGTGGACAAACTAAGCGACGGCTTGGTGAAGGCTGGCCGCACGCGAAAGACCAAAGCACCGTCGACCAAGGATAAAGAGAAACTGAAAAGCGTACCTATGGGCCTGTTCAGCCTTAAGCAGACATGGGCAACTCGCAATACCGAGGACTACACCCTACTTGGTCTGCTCGACGAGGCCGTCAACCTTACAGCTAGCAAGTGGTGGAAGTTAACTCCCAATTCTGGGTTAGTCTCATCTGAGATCGCGTCAGCGGCGGCGGACGCTGGCGTTAGGACGCTGGTCTTCTTCCAAACGATCCAGAACGCGGTGAGCGCTAAGAACAGGATAACTAAACGCCTTGGCGAGGTTCAGATCAAGCTCACTGAGGATGAGCGAGGGTGGTGGGCGACAAGCGAGCTGGAAGTTGGCGGCGCAGACCATCTGTTTCTCGACGTCCGCAAAGGGAGTTTAGTATCGCCGTGCGTCGTTCATCACGGCCTGCTGCTGCCTGAAGAAAGGCAACTGTGTGAGTCCCTCTACCAGCGCGCAAACGGCGCAACGATAATGGTGGCGACGTCCACGGTGTCGCAGGGGATGAACTTTCCAAGCGAGGTGGTGATCATCGCTGAGGACAGCCGCTTCGATCAAGCCAAAGATCGCCGCGAGGTCTTGCAGGCCCAGGAGCTCCTCAACGCAGCGGGGAGGGCCGGCCGGGCCGGGCAGAATGCGAACGGCATCGTGTTAGTTATCCCCGGCAAGGTGGTCGGCATTGATGTGAAGGATGCTACGATCGGAGCGCATTGGACCGAGTTGCAGAAGGTCTTCAGCCAGTCCGACCAGTGCTTGGAAATAGACGACCCGTTGACGGCCATTCTCGACCGTGTGCATGCGGCGGTGGGCGACAAGGGGGACGTCGACCGTTACGCGATTGCTCGATTGGCGTCTGTGGGGCTTGAGGACGCGGTCAAGAAATCGCTGTCCGGCTTTAGGGCGCGTAAGCGTGGTGATCAGGGGTGGATCGAAACACGACTCGCGGCAGCGGTAGCTTTCCAGCAAAAGCAAAAACCAGAATCTGACGACGATTTGGTGGACCACCAAGTTGCCTCGACCTTAGGGATCGCAATGCCTGTGATGGAGCGCCTCTCCAAGGATCTCGACGAAGCGACAGACCACGACACGGTCACTGATTGGCGGAAGTGGTTCTTCAGCTGGATCGGAGCCAATGGCGATCTGTTCGCTCAAATCTTCCGGCCGGAGACCATTGACGACTTGTTTGGGAAAGACGTCACGTCGCTTGAGACGAGCGAGGAAAGGTGCGCGTTTGCCTTACCCTACCTGAAGAAGCTTACGAAGCTATGGGTACGAGGACATCCTTTGACCGACCTCGAGGAAGCGCTCGGTACACCAGCCGGCAAACTGAAGGCCTGTCTTGGCGCGCGGAAATTCGTACTCCGTGTTGTGCCAGAGTTGGGCTACTTGTTTGGTGTGCCCGCGTTGCTGAAACAGCGTCAGAGCGCAGCGGAGGGCAAGGAAGCCAACTTAGGGCCCGCGCTGACGAAGTTGGGCGCGTGCGTCCGATATGGCTATCAAACCTACGAGCAGGCGGCGCTCGGATTCTACCTCAGAGAAAGCAAACTATCGCGCAGGCAGCTTCATGATCGCTTTGCTGCCGTTAAGCCGCATCTGCCACCTGCGAAAAAAGGCGAGTCTTGGGATGATGCGGTAAATAGAATCGAGGTGGCGGTGCTCCTTGGATAGTTGATTGCGCGACATCCCGACCTCGATCGCTGCCACCACACGCCTCCGGAGGTTGAGAGAGTAAGGCTTGCCCATCCATGCTGGCCTCCTGCTCAGTCAGCATGGTCCCAAATAGATTCAACCTAGCTCCATCCCGCTTCAGTTCTCGCGGCCTTCTCGCGCGCTGTGGCGAAGGACAGCCTCCGGTAGCGCGTGGGCCACGGCGGCGGCGATCGGGGGATCGGTGCCGATCTCGCGGCCGCGGCCGCGGATCAGCCGTTCATAGGATGCGATCAGGGTGGTGTAGGGGTTGACCCAGATCCAGCCGTCGCGCGTGAACACCTGTATGTCGAAGTGGAGATGGTACGAGGTGCCGTTCGGGAAATCGAGATAGTTGGAGACCACGCCGATCTTTTCGCCCTCGGCGACCCGGCGCCCGTTGAGAATGCCGTCCGCATCCATGGCTGACGGGTTCATGTGCATGTAGCGGAAACGGATGTGCTCGTTGCGGGTGTTGATCTGCAGCGTCGCCGCCTGCTGCTTCAGTGAGCGGATCACGATGCCGTCGCGGACGGCCACGACGGCCTGCTTCCTCGGATGGCAACTGCTTTCGCTGTTGCTGTTCGGCGGGCAGGGCGCGGGACGGATGTCCTGGCCCTGATGCCCGAAGCCGGCGGCGCATTGCCCGACCTGGAAGCTGCGGGATTCGCAAAAATTGTCCCGCCACGGATAGACGCCGCGGCCCCCCTCGGACTTTTTGCTGCCGAAGGATTGCGAGCGGACGGCGGTCGGGGTTTTCGCGAGCGGAAAACGGATTTGCGAATAGGCGGCGAAATCGGCGCGTCCGCCGCGCCGACGCACGCTGCTACGGGCGATGATGTCGCCGCCCGGGTAATAGGTGAAGTCGGGCGAAACCGCCGTCGGCCGTTCAACGATATCGGACGAAATGTCGTGGCGTGGCTGCGCCGGTTGTCCGCCCGCGATGCGCAAGGCTTTCAGAAAACGCTCGGCAATGGGATAGGCCTCGCGGCAGGCCAGCCGACGCGCCCGCGGCGTTGAATCGAGACACTGGATCGACACCACATAGGGCACGCCAAAGCGCGTGAAGGCGTAGCGCACATAGCCTTCACGGATGAAGCGGCGCATGTCGGGGAACTGCGACGCCAGCGCCTTGACCGGCTCGCCCTTGCCGCCGCGCGGATCGGCGAGGTCGTAGACGAGGATCGAGCCGGTAATCTGCACTTCGACCGGCCTGGCGAAGATTCGCGACGGCAGACCGCCGCCTGCGCCAGGCTGCAGCGAAAACACCGCGTCGTAGCCGGAAGGGCCGGCGTGGAACAGGTCGGCGGGGCGGAAATCGGCCTGGTAGCGCGACAGCGGCAGCTGTGTGCCGTTGGCCTCGCCTTCGAGATAGCCTGCGGTATCGAACGGCAACAGCACCGGCACCGGACTGCGTCCAATCCCGGCGAACAGGCTTGCGTTGATGGCGTTCAGTTGCACCAGCGCGGGCGTCGAGCGCGGATCCCATGCCGGCACGCGCCGCTGGCCGGCGAACGTAAATCGGGAAGCGATCGCCGGTTGGGTGGCGATCTCGGTGCGGAGCCGATCGAGAACCGCGCGCCATTCGACGCGGACGGCCGTGATCGACGGCGTCCGGAACTCGGCGGCGGCTGCGGTGAGCCCGGCCGGGAGCAAACAAAGGGCTGCCAGCCAACGCCTGAGCAAGCGGACAGCCATCGTATTCAATGCATCGCCCCCCGGCGTGCCCCTTACTTCCAGTGCGCGGTATTAATCCTTCGCGCGCTCGACGTAAGAGCCATCCTCGGTCATGACCACGATCCGCGTTCCCGTTCCAATGTGCGGCGGCACTGCGGTGCGAACGCCGTTGGAGAGGATAGCAGGTTTGTAGGAGGAAGACGCGGTCTGACCCTTGGTGACCGGCTCGGTTTCCACGACTTCCAGCGTCGCGCGCTGCGGGAGCTGGATCGCGACCGGATTCATGTCGTGGAGCGACAGCTTCACGGTCATGTTCTCCTGCAGATAGGGCGCGGACGAACCGACGATTTCCTTGGAAACCTGGACCTGGTCGTAAGTCTCGGCATTCATGAAATGGAAGCCGTCGGCATCTTCGTACAGATAATTGAAATTGTGATCCTCGACGGTCGCCTTCTCGACCTGGTCGGTGGTCTTGTAGCGTTCCGAAATCTTCACGCCGTCGCCAATGCGGCGCATTTCGATCTGGCTGACCGGAGTTCCCTTGCCGGGATGGATGTTTTCGGCGGTGAGGACGACGTAAAGCCGGCCGTCCTGCTCGATGATGTTGCCCTTGCGAATAGAACTGGCGATGACTTTCAAAGCTGTTTTCCTGAATTTCTGGCCTTCGGCGAATCCGGACATGGGCGTCCGTGGGGCCGATCGGGCGGTTTCGGGCTGCAACATACTGATTTTGCCCGTCGATGCCAGCCGTTTTACTACCGTTCCGGTGCCCGCCGGAGGCTGCAAGCGGCCCGGTTTCGCCGGGTTTACGGCTGGCCTGATCGCGCCGTTTGAGGGCCTTCGCGTTGTGGTCGGCGCTCTCTGGAGAGGTGAAGGTCTCTTCCGTCAAGGGCTTGAATTTTCGGTCGGGACTATCCGCGCTCGCTGACGCCACCGTGACGAAGGCCGACTAACAAAAGAATTGCAGTTCTTCCCAACCAGCCGCCAGACATGCTCGTATCCTGTTGTAAATTCTCGCCATTGGACTGCGGAACCGGCCAGACGGTTCAGCACTCAGGGCCCCTCCATCGAGTGGAATGGACAAGGTGAGCGGGTTTCGCCATGACAGGATGGATGAAGCGCGGGAGGTTGCCGTGTTGAGGGGGCATCACAGAGAAAGTCGAACGATTTCAATGGTATTTTCCGATTCCTTGAATGCCCGTTTAGGCGCGGCGGAGGTCGCTCCGTGGCTCAGCAAGGACCGTGGCTGATGGTCGGGACCGACCAATCCTCGCCCTGGTGGTCGCCTGCGCGGCACGCCGATCGGAAGCCGTTCCTGATGGCGCGAGGCGCGATCACGAGGGCGGTGCGGGCCTGGTTCGACGAGCAGGGTTTTGCCGAGGTCGAGACCGCCATCCTCCAGGTATCGCCGGGCAACGAGACGCATCTGCACGCCCCCCGAACCGAAATCACCGGCAATGACGGCACCCGCGCGACGCGCTATTTGCGGACGTCGCCGGAGTTCGCCGCCAAAAAACTGCTCGCCGCCGGTGAGGCCAAGATATTCGAGTTCGCGCGCGTGTTCCGCGACCGCGAGCGCGGTGATCTGCATCTGCCCGAATTCACGATGCTGGAATGGTACCGCGCCGATGCAAGCTATGACGCTGTCATGACCGATACCATCGTCGTGATCGCACATGCCGCACAGGCGACCGGAATCGGCCGGTTTTCGTTCCGGGGCCGAACGGCCGATCCCTTCACTGAGCCGGAACTGCTGACGGTGGCGGCGGCCTTCGAGCGTTTTGCCGGAATCGATCTTTTGCCCACGATTGCGAATGGCGAGGGCGACCGCGCGGCGCTCGCTGCGGCGGCAAATGGACGGGTGCGGATCACCGATGATGACACCTGGTCGGACATTTTCAGCAAGGTGCTGGTCGAGCATGTCGAACCGAATTTGGGGCAGGGGTGTTTGACCGTCTTGTTCGAATATCCGGCGCCGGAGGCGGCGCTGGCGCGGACGAAGGCGGCTGATCCGAGGGTCGCCGAACGGTTTGAGATCTATGCCTGTGGCGTCGAGCTCGCCAATGGGTTTGGCGAATTGACCGACGCCGCTGAACAGCGCCGCCGTTTCGCCGCTGCGATGGACGAGAAGGAGCGGCGCTACGGCGAGCGCTATCCGCTGGACGAGGATTTTCTCGCAGCGGTTGCCGCGATGCCGCCGTCGAGCGGCGTAGCCCTCGGTTTCGACCGGCTGGTGATGCTGGCCAGCGGCGCGCTGCGGGTCGACCAGGTGGTGTGGACGCCACCGGCAGGAGAGACATGAACAGGATAGATCCGAAATGGGCGGCAACGCTGCGGCAGCCCGCCGAACTCGTCGAGCGCGGGTTGGCGAAGGCTACCGATCTCGCCGACCTCGAGCGGGTCGCCGCGCGCTATGCGATCGCCGTAACGCCTGATATCGCCGGCCTGATCGACACTGAAAACCCCGACGATCCGATCGCACGGCAATTCATTCCGAGTGCGCTGGAGCTGGTGAGCGGATCAGGCGAAAACGCCGATCCGATCGGCGACGACGCGCATTCGCCCGTCCCCGGCATCGTCCACCGCTATCCCGACCGCGTGCTGTTCAAGCTGGTGCATGTCTGCGCGGTGTATTGCCGGTTCTGCTTTCGTCGCGAGATGGTCGGGCCGGGCAAGGCAACGGCGCTGCCGGAGGCGGCTTATCGCGACGCGCTGGACTATATTCGTGAGCACACCGAAATCTGGGAAGTCATCCTGACCGGCGGCGATCCGCTGATGTTGTCGCCACGGCGGCTGGCCGAGATCATGACGGACCTCGCCGCCATCGATCACGTCAAGATTATCCGCATCCATACCCGCGTGCCCGTGGCGGCGCCTGCGCGCATCGATGAGGACATGATCAAGGCGTTGCGTGTTGACGGTGCGACGACCTGGGTCGCCGTTCATGCCAATCATCCGCGCGAATTGTCGGGCGAGGCGCGCCTGGCCTGCGCGCGGCTGGCGGATGCCGGCATCCCCCTGGTGAGCCAGACGGTGCTGCTGCGCGGCGTCAATGACGATGCTAAAGTCCTGGAAGCGCTGATGCGGGCTTTTGTCGAAAATCGAATCAAACCGTATTACCTGCATCATGGCGATCTGGCGCCGGGAACCGCGCATCTGCGCACTACGATTGCAGAAGGCCAGGAACTGATGCGCCGTTTGCGAGGCCGTGTCTCCGGCCTGTGCCAGCCGGATTATGTGCTCGATATTCCCGGCGGCCACGGAAAGGCGCCGATTGGCCCGAATTATTTGTCGCATGCAAGTTCCGGGGAAAGTGATCTATCCTCGGAAACGCAGTATCGTATCGTCGACTATTGCGGCGACGTTCACCTCTATCCGCCAAAGCCGTGACCCGTGATGACGGAGGACGGCGAGGAGAAACGGGAGCCGCCGGAAGATGAGGGCCATCGCGGAATCGAAAACGCCGTGATGCTCGGCTTCTTCGTGGTGCTGGTGGCCGCCGGAATCTGGTTGCTCGCCACCATGGCCGATGTACGAAAGGCGCAGGACTGCGCCGCCCAGGGACGCCGCAATTGCGCAACGATCGATGCGCCAGTGCGATAGGAAGAAACAGAAAGACGAGAGGGCCAACATGCGAAAAACAATCCTTTTGATGGCGCTGATGGTTCTGATCGGCGGCAGCCCGCAGGCCCTTGCGCAAGGTGGATCGTCGACGGTGACGAAGAACCCGGACAAGCCGATACCGCAGGCGCCGGTCGGTCATCGCCAGCCACGCGCCAGCGATGTGCCCAGCGAAAAGAACCTGAGCGATCCGAACGACCCACTGAGCAAGGAAAACGCAGCGCTCGACCGCAAGATCAAGAGCATCTGCCGCGGCTGCTAGGGCGCGCACCCAAATCGGACATGGGAGGTCGCGTGCCCGCGGGAACGTTGCGAATGATTGCGGTTGCCGCTGTCTGCCGCGCGCAGCGCTTTTGGATACGTTGCGCTTAATCGTGCGATCCTTAACTCCCTCGTCTGAAGAAACAAGATGGATCGCGCTCAGGAGCCCCTCAGGCATGATTGTCCTCGATCGTCATCGTCCGCTTGCGCAGGACGCCTGGAGTGAATTGGCTGTCCGGGCTGCGATCGAAGAAATCGCGACCGATGCCATCGCCGATTTCGATCCCGACACGTTCTGGCCGGGTCACCCCAGTGGCGAACGGGAGGAAGACGGTGACCCCAGTTTCTACAAGGGCGCGGCCGGCGTCATCTGGGCGCTGGATTATTTGCATCGCATCGGTGCTGTCAGCGTCGCTGCAGACTTTCGACCTGTGCTCCCGAAGCTTCTGGAGCGGACCATCACCGATTTCGAAGCCAGTTCGTCGGCCGATTACGCGAAACATGGCTCATTGCTCCGTGGCGACATGGGTGCGGCACTCCTCGCCATGCGCCTGGCGCCCACACCGAGCCTGGCTGATCTGGTGCATACGCGCGCAGAAGCAAATAATGGACTGCCGATCCGGGAACTGATGTGGGGCATGCCCGGGTCCATGCTGGCCGCCATCCACATGGCCGAGATGATCCAGGAAACGCGATGGCGCCAGCTATTCGAGGTGCAGGCGGCCCTGCTGCTGGCCGATCTGGAGGACACGCCGCAAGGCCCGCTATGGACACAGGATCTCTATGGCCAGCGCGACCGTTTTCTCGGGCCTGTTCACGGCTTCGCCGGCAACGTTATTCCGCTATTGCGCGGGTGGGATTGGTTGACGCCGGCGCAGCAGGCGCAGGTGGCCGAGTTTGTGCCGAAGACACTTGCGGCGAATGCGTGGCGGTCTGAGGTTGGAACAACGTGGGGCCCGAGAAGCAAGCGTGAGAAGTGGCTTCGGATATGTCAGCATTGTCACGGCGCACCTGGTATGGTGACGACATTTGCGGATGCGCCCTTTGCTACTCCTGAATTTGACGCACTTCTTGTGGATGGCGGTCGCTTCACCTGGGCCGCAGGACCACTTATCAAGGGCCCGGGCCTTTGCCACGGCACGGGTGGGAATGGCTACGCATTCCTCAAGCTCTACCATCGCACGAACGATCCGGTTTGGCTCGACCGCGCACGCCAATTCGCCATGACGGCGATCGTCCAGTATCGCGACGCTCAGGTCGTCGTTGGCCGCGGACGGTATTCGCTTTGGACCGGCGACGTCGGCCTCGCCATTTACCTTTGGGATTGCATCACCGGAGAGCCGCGTTTCCCGACGATCGACGTGTTCTGATCCGAACACGGCGGTGCGTCAGAGTTGGCAAATGCGCGCGCCAGGAATGAGCAAAAGCATTATGTCTTGAACGGCTCCCTGCCGAATAATAATATAAGAGATAATTGGCAGGCCATTTTTCGGAGTGCGGCTATGCACCCGCTTCGTTTCGGATACGCGGCTCTCGAATACGAAATCGCCGAGGAGAGGGTCTCAGCGCTCGCGCGGCTTGGACGGCGGCTTGAGGCTGCGCTGACGGCACTTGCCGCATGCCCGCGGACGGCCAATTCGGATCGAAAAATCCACGATGGTCTCGTCGAACAGGCGGGGTATGCGCTTTGGCTCTTCGTCGTGCAGCGCGAGGCCTGCGGTCTCAACAAAATCGACCACGTGATACAGGTCTACGGGGTGCCGAACGAGGTGGTTGCCCGCATGGGGCCATTGGCCATGCCGAGCAAGCATCCAACCAGGACCATAGGGGCTGCAGAAGCGCGGGCGCCATTGTTCTAAGACTCGCCTTTCGCGGCGGGCCGCCGCTGTCTTGCGACATGCAGCGGCGCAACCCGTCCAAACGCTCGTAGGAATGGTTGCAAGGGGCGCTGACGACCGTCGAGCCCGTGGCAAGTAGCAAGTCCGGCGATATCAGCTGTGCTGCCGCAAGCGGAAGTAAATTCAGGGCATCGGCGGCACCCGATATGACAAGCTCGCCGCCAATTATCTCGCGTTCGTCAAACTCGCTTCCATCCCTGCTTTGTGCCAACAGGTGACATTCGCGAAGTGAAAGAACCCGCCAACTGAAGCGGCCTCAGTCTAGTGCTCCCCTCGTCCTTGCCAAACAGCACCCATCCGACCGGCGCAGCGTGCGTGCGGACCACTATGCTGCCAGAAACGGTATCTCGACCGCCAGCGTATAGCCGTTGACCATCAGCAGGCCACCCGCGGCACCGACGATGCCGCCGACGATCGCAAGCCAGGGCAGCGTCGCGACGATCGAGACCGAGATCAGCACGATGGCGATCTGCAGAAGAGCTTCGGCATAGTCGAAGTAGGGATCCTGCTTCAGCGCATGGTCGCGCCTGCTCTCGTAGTCCTTGGCCCGCGCCATCAATTCCTTCTTGCCCTCCTGCGTCTCGGGCTCGGACTCGTAGCGTGCCGCCGTCTTGCGATAGGCCTCCGCCTTTGCCTTCAGGGCCGTCCTGGCCTCGGCGTTGAGGCTTCCGTCCTGCAGGAACGCCAGTTCGATCGCGTCGGCCGCGAGGTTGTAGTCGGTCTGGCGGATGTTCTTGGCCTGGTAGAAGGCATAGTGGTTCGCGGCATAGATGTTGTTGTTGGTCGCCTCCTTGTCGGCGTTGGCGCCGCCAAGCCCGGTGATGGCCAGCAGCATCGCCAGAATGGCGATGCCGACCGCCGCGCGCTGCTTGAAGCGGTCGTTCTCCTTCTCCTGATCCATCATGTCCGCGGCGTCTTCGGCTTTCATCGATCGGCTCCTTCTCGCTAAAGGGTAGGCACGATAAACAACGGCGTTATGTCACCATCGCGACGCACGAGCACGTTGATTTGTTCCGCAGAATGCGGCAGGCGCGATCGGTCATACGAAGGGATCGGCAATTCCCACCCAGCGATCAAGGTTTACGCAAACCTTCGGATGCTTGAGTTCAAGCGTCACAGGACACGCGCGGGATAGGCGGGCGGCGTTAGGTTTCACCTCGCCGATTGGCGTTCACTCCCCGAGTTGCACCATCCGGCAATGGCAAAGAGGCCTCTCGGGCAACCGGGCGGCTTCCTACTTGGCAGCCATCGTGAAGGTCTAACTTCCTCACAGATGTTTTACCGCCAGGCCAAAACTCATCGCAGAGGCCCTCAGTATCTCGTGCAAACGCATCGAAAGGGAGAACGATGATGCTGAACAACCTTCGTATCGCACTCGCCGCGACCATCGTGGCCCTCCGGAAGGAGACAACCGTATGACTGAAATGGCAATGACTCAAATGCCTCAAGCAACCGGCGGCGGCAGATTGTCGGGCGAACTGTACAAGGTCGTTGAATTGATCCTGGACCGCGGGTTGGTCATCGACGTGTTCGTGCGTGTGTCGGTGATCGGTCTCGAAGTGCTCACCATCGATGCGCGGGTCGTCGTTGCCGGCGTCGATGCTTACCTGCGCTTCGCCGAGGTGTGTGGCCGCCTCGATCTCACCGGCAGCAGCCCCCGGATCGGCCACTTGCTGCCCGGCCGCGCGCTGCCGCTCGAACTGCCGGCGCGCACGGAAATCGGAGCGACGCAACGGAAAGGATGACTGATGAGCAACTACGTCTACTGTGTCACGCGTGCCTCCCATCCGCTACCGCTCGAAGGGGCGGTGGGGGTGGGGGAGCACGCCCCCGCCCTCCGGCTCGTGCGCGAGCAGGATCTCGTCGCGGTGGTTAGCGACGCGCCGGAGAACTTGCGCGCGAAGCGGCGCGATCTGGTGAAGCACGATGCGGTCATCGGACGGGCGTATGCAGCCGGCACCGTGCTGCCGATGCGGTTCGGGATGATCGCGCCCGATGACGAGGCGGTGCGGACGGAGCTTCGATCGGGGGCGCGCCGTTATGGCGAACTACTGTCCCGCATCGATGGCCATGTCGAGCTCAACGTTAAGGGCGTACATGCGGAGGAAGCTCTTCTCCGCGACGTCTTGCTCCAGAACGACCAGCTACGCGTGCGGAATCAAGCACTGCGCGCCGCAGGCGGCGGTGGCCACCAGGATAGAGTGGCGTTCGGCGAGCAGGTGGCCGCCACCGTCGCGGAACGGAACGCGCGTGACGCGGGCCAGGTTATCGCCCGCCTGCAACCACATGCCGCACAGGTGCGCCGGGGCCCGCCGGTCGACGGGTGCTTCGTCAACGTGTCGTTCCTGGTGGCGTCCGGTGCCCGGCCGGACTTCGACGGTGCACTGTCACGGCTGCGCGGCGAGCTGCCCGGCTACGCAAGCGTCGGGTTGTACGGGCCTTTGCCGCCTTACAGCTTCGTCGGCAACGAAGCGGAGAAGTGACGGTGGTGGGACTCCTGTCGCATCTCTTGTTGCTGCCGCTCGCGCCAGCCCGCTTCGCACTGTGGACCATCGACCGGGTGGTCGACGCCGCCGCCGAACAGCATTGCGGCCCGGCAGCCGTCCGGCGCGAACTGGCCGAGCTTTCGCGGCAACTCGATCAAGGGTTAATCGATGCCGAGGAATTCGATCGACGCGAGGACGAGCTCCTCGACCGGCTGGACGAGGGACGAAAGCGAGGGCTGATCGCATGATGGAACAAGGTCTGTGGCACGAACGCCAGGGTGCGTCGCCGAATTTGGCTGACATTCTGGAGCGGGTTCTGGACAAGGGGTTGATCATCGCCGGCGACATCAAGATCAACCTGCTCGACATCGAGCTTCTGACCATCAAGCTCCGGCTGTTGGTCGCGTCGGTGGACAAGGCCAAGGCGATGGGGATCGACTGGTGGGAGCACGATCCGGCGCTTTCCCACCCGCGGCCGCGGCAGCTCGCGGCCGAGAACGCGCGATTGCGCAAGCAGGTCAAGGCGCTGGAAACCGGCACTCTGAAGGTACGGCGATGAGTGCGGCGAGCTATACATACGCGGTCGCGCGCCCGTTCGATCCAACCCGGGCGGCCGGCCTCGTCGGCGTCGACGGCGCCGCGATTCACCTGGTCCGCCACCAAGACCTGGTCGCCGTGGTCAGTCCGCTTGCGCCTGCCGACGCCGACGAGACCGCGCTGCGAGCCAGGCTGGAGACGCTGGCGGAGCTGGAGGCGATCGCACGTACACACCACAGGGTCGTGGCGGCGGTTGCCGCGTGCACACCAACGCTGCCGTTCCGCCTCGCGACCGTTCACCGCAGCGACGACCGCGTTGCGCAGTTGCTGCGCCGGGAGTATCGGCGCTTCCGCGAGACGCTGGATCGCCTTGCGGGCAGCGTGGAGGTGGGGGTGAAGATCTACGTGCAGCACGCGGACGCATCTGCCGGTGCGATGTCCGTGGCTGAGAGACCCCGCGGGTCCGGATCGGCGCGCGTGGGCAGGGACTACCTGCGCTACCGCCGCGAGCAGCGCGATCGGCGCCAGCACGCGTGGAGGCGCGCAACCGCTGCGGCCGAGCAGATGGACGCCGTTCTCGCCGGGCTTGCCATCGATCGCCGCCAACACCGAACGCAGAGCGCCGAGCTGTTCGCTGCTCCAGGCGAAAATGTATTCAACGCAGCCTACTTGGTCGATGCCGGGCACGCCGAAGAGCTCGCCGCCCGTGCACGGCGACTGGGTGCCGAAAACCCGCACGTGACGATCGAGGTCACGGGTCCCTGGCCGCCCTATTCGTTCACCGGCAGCGAACACGGGGAGCGCACGTGAGCCCCGCCGCGCTCCCGGCCCGAGAGATCGCGCTCGTCGACCTGCTCGACCGGCTCCTGGCGGGCGGCATCGTGCTGACCGGAGACATCACGCTGGCGATCGCCGACATCGACATGGTGCAGATCTCTCTTCGCGCCCTGATCACGTCGCTCGGCCGGACCACGCGACCTGGCGTAGCGGAGCGAGACGCATGAGCGCCAGCGTCGCTGATTATGAGCCGGGGCTGCGCCAGCGCATTTCGATGGCGCCTGACACGGTCGAACGAGATCTGGCCCGCCTGGTGCTCACCGTCGTGGAGTTGCTGCGTCAGCTCATGGAGCGGCAGGCGCTTCTGCGTCTCGACGAGGGCGGTTTGACCGAAGCGGAGGAGGAGCGCGTCGGCATGACGCTGTTGCTTCTAGACGACCGCATGTCGCGCCTGCGGGAGCACTTCGGGCTCGCCGCCGAGGACCTGAATATCGACCTAGGACCTCTCGGTCCACTACTTCCGCGCTGATGCAAAGCGGATGCGCATTAAGCGTTCCGCGTTGACGCCAAGACGCAGGCGTCACCCCGTAACCGCTGCGGAAGCGGGGTCGTTTTGGTCAAGCAGCTCTTTGAGCAAGCGAAGTCTGCATTTGCAAACCCCTAATTTGCGGAGGGCCCCCTGGGCTGACGCCGCGCCATGTCTGCTTGGGTCATTCGCGTCACTTTGACCGTGGGCCAGCCACTTCCGGTTCGCCCCGATCAACGGACATTCTCAGCGCCCCAAATCCGTTGGTTGCGAGAGGCTCCTTCAAGGTATTAGGTAAGGCAACTTGAGACGTGTACTTTCAACAGTTCGATAGGTCGCAGACTTCCAATACCTTCAATGATTTTTCTAAAACACAGTTAGAAAACTCACTCCTGCCAACGCAGTCATCGATCGCTTTGTTGGTTTGATCTGTCACACAGCCTGAGTAATTGTGGCCCTTGTCTTCCCTGAATTTCTGCCGAAATTTAGCGAGGCATGATTTGTTCGCTCTTTCAGTCTGGGCGATCCACTTGTTACGATCGATAGGCTCCGCCTGAGCAAGAAGCGTCGACCCAAGCAACATCGCGATGACGAAAACGTATCGCATGTTCGTATCTCCGCCGGTCAAATCGGACGATACATGAA
The DNA here is from genome assembly GCF_036924595.1 of Bradyrhizobium algeriense. Taxonomy (NCBI): domain Bacteria; kingdom Pseudomonadati; phylum Pseudomonadota; class Alphaproteobacteria; order Hyphomicrobiales; family Nitrobacteraceae; genus Bradyrhizobium; species Bradyrhizobium algeriense. The sequence goes on from NZ_JAZHRV010000001.1 coordinate 2,987,846, forward strand.
AACGCTGACCGTCGAAGGATGGCGTCCCTCCGCGATCGGTCATCAGGGTCCTCCCGAGAGCGTAGGGAACTGCGGGGACCGCGCGTTGGCCCCGCGTAAATAAATTTGCATATGCTCGCAGCGTCCTAAAGTTATGCAGATCGGTACACAAAGGCAGTGCGCCGATGGGCCACAAGCGATTGCTTGAAGCCCGCTTCAGCCCCGTGAGCGGACATTATCAGCTGGATTCGGCCACGATAGGTGTCGCCAGCATGCGACATACCCCCTCTTGCCAGGGCCTGCTCGCCTAGGATCCTGCGTCCGCCAGCTACAAGGCTTCAGCCACAAGGGCGCCCGGCCGGGCCCTCGCCTGCAGGCGGGACACCGCCTCGGCCAGCGGAACGTCGGCCTGTGAGCCGTCGCGCTCGCGCAGGCTCACCTGGCCGTCCCTCATCTCGCGCCCGCCGACGATGGCCATCACCGGCACCGCCATTTCATGCGCCGCCACGATGCGCCGCGAAAGTGTATCGGCGCCGTCATAGGCAACGGCCCGGATCCCGGCATCCCAAAACGCCGCCAGCACGTCCGCGCCGTATCCAGCCTGGTCTTTCGAGATCGGCGCGACCGCGACCTGCTCCGGCGACAGCCAGAACGGAAGCACGCCGCCATGGTGCTCGAGCAGGATCGCGATCATGCGGCCGAGCGATCCGAAGATGGCGTGGTGGATCATCAGGGGCCTGGCGCGGCTGCCGTCGGGTGCGACGTAGGACGCCTCGAGCCGCTGCGGCAGCACACAGTCGAGCTGCACTGTGCCGCACTGCCAGGATCGTCCCAGCCGGTCGCGCAGCGCGAATTCCAGCTTCGGTCCGTAGAACGCACCTTCGCCGGGATTGATTTGAGGCGCGAGGCTGCATCGCCGCGCGGCATCGCCGAGCTTCGCCTCCGACCAGTCCCAGGTCGCGTCGTCGCCGGCGCGCGCTGCCGGCCGCGTGGCCAGCGCCACCTCGTAGTCGGGAAAACCGAGGTCGCGATAGACCTCGCCCAGCAGGGCGATGAAGCACGCGACTTCGCCCTCCACGTCCTGCTCGCGACAGAACACATGCGCGTCGTCCTGCTCGAAGGCGCGCGTCCGCATGATGCCGTGGAGCGAACCGGAAGGCTCATTGCGGTGGCAGGCGCCGAACTCGGCATAGCGGATCGGAAGCTCTCGCCACGAGCGCAGGCCCTTGTTGAAGATCTGCACGTGGCACGGGCACGACATCGGTTTCAGCGCCATCGCGTGCTCGCCGTCGTCGACCCGGAACATGTGCTCGCCGAACTTGTCCCAGTGGCCGCTGCGGCCCCAAAACTCCTTTGGCAGCAGCTGCGGCGTCCGGACCTCGGCATAGCCGGCGCGGCGCATCTTGCGCCGGAGATAGTCCTCCAGCACCCGATAGACCGCGTAGCCGCGCGGATGCCAGAACACCATGCCCGGCGCATCTTCCTGAAGATGCCAGAGCTTGAGCTGCACACCGAGATTTCTGTGGTCGAGATCGTCCATAGCTGTAATCCTTGCGAGGGGAAAAAGCGCGGACGGGGGACCATCAAAAACAGAAAAGGCCCCGTCCGTCGCCGGCGGGGCCTTTTCTGGGTGAAGTACGCTTGTCTCTAGCGCGCACGACCAGAAGGCGATCCGCCGTAAGCGGTCGCGGTGGTGGTCAATGCGGCTGAGAGAAGCTTATTCATGCTTTGTATATGGCGGGAAAACGCTCAGGCGTCAACGCCACCCGCTTGGCGTCGCGGAATATGGATGATGCGCGGGGACATCAATACTCCTGTGGCGGATGATCCGGCGCCTTGGTCAGATGCCGGTTTGCTGAGCAACGCGCTTGAAGTCGGCAAACGTCTTTTCGTTGATGATCGATGACCAGCGGCTAATGAGTCCCCTAGTAGTCAAGATCCGACAGGAACGTGGTGTTCACGATTTCGAACTCGGACGCTCGCCAATTTTTAAGTAACTCCGTGCGCGCCAAACGATGCGTTGCAGAATCTGAGGCGCTGCATTTCACGGCGTGGTGATCTATGCCTGATATCTCAAGCAACGTATCAAAACTTGCCTGACGATCCTCGCGATTCTCAACTTCGGCGAAGTAGATCGTATGGTCGAACTTTCCCATCGCCCAACAAAATTGAACGTGAGCCTGTTCAGCGTCGGCAAGCGCTGAACCTGGAGCAAACACGGCTGAAATCAGGAGCAATCGAATAATCGGTTTAATCATCGCATTATTTCCAAAAAATGAATGTTATTTTGAGTAGTCGGCCGGTGGCGGCTTACGGCTTGGCGACAGTCTTGGCTGCTGCCGGAATGTTGATAGATGCTGATGAGCCTTTCAAGCGTGCCATCTGGATTTCGTTCGACGCCCTGAGTTCGGTTGCGGGCCTGTTCGTGAAAGTGAGGGCAACCGCGACGATGATAGCGGCCAGATAGGATAGGTATAAGCCGCCGGTCCACCGGCGGTAGGTGCGCAGGTCATCTGCACTCAGGTCGCTCGGATGTCGTTTCATGAGAATCTCATTCGAGACAGCAGGCCCGACAAGGCAATATTCCGAAATGCTACTTTCTCATGTGAAGTACGCCACAGGCTGGTCGATTTTTGTCGTGCCGGCTTTGAGCGCATTCGCGGGGCGAGCGGCCGTTTTGGTGAACTCCGGATCGAATTATAGCTGCAATGGAACGGCGGAAGCAGGACGCGCCGACCGCGTGCCCTGCTTCGCCATCATTCGACCCGGGTGGCTAGGCCGAACGCTCCTCCCGCAAATTGCCCGATTGCGCGTTCCTCCGCGTCGCCACCGCATCGGCCAGCACGTTCAGCGCGGACACCGTCGTCTCCCAGTCGATGCAGCCGTCGGTGATGCTCTGCCCGTAGGTTAGCTGCTTGCCCGGCACCACGTCCTGGCGGCCGGCGACCAGATTGCTCTCGATCATGACGCCGGTGATGCGCTGCTCGCCTTTCGAGATCTGCTGCGCGATGTCGGCCACGACCAGCGGCTGGTTCTCCGGCTTCTTGCTGCTGTTGGCGTGGCTGGTGTCGATCATGAGCCGCGGCGCCACGCCGGCACGGACAAGTTCGAGGCAGGCGGCATCGACGCTTTCCCGGTCGTAGTTCGGCGCGTGGCCCCCGCGCAGGATGATGTGGCAGTCCTCGTTGCCGGTGGTTGCCGCAATCGCCGAGCGGCCGCCCTTCGTGACTGCCATGAAATGGTGCGGATGCGATGCCGACTTCACGGCGTCGGCTGCGATGCGCACATTGCCGTCGGTGCCGTTCTTGAATCCGACCGGGCATGACAGCCCGGAAGCCAGCTCGCGATGGATCTGGCTCTCGGTGGTGCGCGCGCCGATCGCCGCCCATGCCATCAGGTCGGCGATGTATTGCGGCGTCGTCATGTCGAGGAATTCGGTCCCGGCGGGCAGGCCGAGATTGTTCACCGCCGACAGCACGTTGCGCGCCAGCCGAAGGCCCCTGTTGATGTCGAAGCTGCCGTCGAGGTTGGGGTCGTTGATCAGCCCCTTCCATCCGACCGTGGTGCGCGGCTTCTCGAAATAGACCCGCATCACGACCTCGAGGCGGTCGGCAAGCTTTTCGCGCAAGGCGGCTAGGCGCTCGGCGTACGCCACGGCGGCGACGGGATCGTGGACCGAGCAGGGGCCGACGACGACCAGCAGGCGATCGTCGGTGCCGTTCAGGATGGCGTGGATGGCGTTGCGCGCCGCCATCACCACCCGCGTCGCGGTCAAGGTGCGCGGGATCTCACGCATCACCTCTTGCGGCGTACTCAGCTCTTTCAGTTCGCTAATTCGAAGATCGTCGGTGGTGCTCAACACGGCTATGGCTCCTGTGGTTGGGAACCTGCCGGCCAATAAAAAAGCCGCCAGGGTTGGCGGCTGTTCGGACTTCTTGGCTTCAATTCGTCAGATTGAGCGCGATCCTCCCACCGCCAGCGAGCTGTCGTAGCTAAAATACCAAAAGCTGGTGGCGGCGATCATGATCATGGCGGGCTCTATAGCGCACCCGGCAGGCCTTGTCATCCCATAATCGGCGATCTTCAGGATTGGCGCGCGGCGAGCGCCATGCCGACCAGCGATGCGCCGCCGAGCACGAGGTTGATCCCGACCAGGAGGCCGATCGCCCATTCCGCCGAACCCGGCAGGCCCGCGACGATGATGAACGCGATCAACAGGTCCATCACCCCTGACAACAGCAGCCAGGACCAGCGCTCCGACAATTCGCGGTGGTGCTCCAGCGCGTACATGATGGTGACGACGCCTTCGGCCAGAAAATACGCACCGACCACGATGGTGAGCGTGAGGATGCCCTGGGCCGGCCGCGCCAGCAGAAGCCCGCCGGCGAGAACGGCCAGCGCCGCCGAGAACAGCGACCACCAGAAGCCCGGCGTCTGCCGCGCCCAATACGTCACGAACAGCCCGGCAACGCCGCTGATCAGGAACATCCAGCCGAGGAAGATGGTGACGGCGAGGCTCGCCAGCGGCGGCACGATCATCGCAGCTAGGCCGAGCAAAACGAGCACGATGCCTTCGAACAGGAAGGCTTTCCAATGCGCCTTCACCCTGGCGTTCATTTCGGACTGCAATTTGCCGATGTCCGGCGGGATATCCTGGGGAAAGGCCATTGGAAACTCCCGATGCCTGCCGCGCCGATGGAGTGTCCAATATAGCCCGTGCGCGCCCGCGGGTAAAATTTGTTCGCCGGCCTTTTTGCGCGAGATCAACGACGGAAGGATGACGTTCAGCCCGGCTCGGGCGCGGACGAAAATCCCTCCGAGGACCTCCTGATGCGGTTGCGGCCGAACACATAGACCGCAGAGGTCGCCAGCAACAACGCCAAGCCGATCAGAATGGAGGTCAGGCCGAGCGGAACGAGAAGCAGCGACGCGTTGCGGTCGGGATTGACGAACCAGTGATGGAGCGAGGTCAGCACGAAAGCCGCCCCAGCGAATCCAGCTCCGCTGCCCACGAGCAGCAGCGCCCACATCCGCCGCAACTGGCTCAGCCGCTCACGCCCGATCTCCGTGCGCGGCGCATGGTGGCGGCCGACGCGCCGCACCAGCCGAATTGCAAATCCGATCGAACTGAAGCCGATCAGGAGGCTCGCCGTCCCCAGCAGCATTCGCGTGTTGGGGCCGAGATCGGGAAGTTTCTGCAATGTCAGCAGCGGAAAATCGAATGCGGCATGCAACGCGACCGGCGCGAACAGCGCCAGACACCAGCTTGAAATCCGCGCCCAGTCGCGATGATGGCGGTGCGCACCCAGCGCCGTTCCCGCGCGCGCGATCGCGATATAGGCGCCCGCGATAATGCCGAGCGCACCGTGAAACGGCACCGTCAACACGCTGCGCAAGGCGGCCAGCGATCGCCACATATCGGAATGCTGCACGAGATAAGCGAGGTTTTCGTAAGCCGCGAAACCGAGCCCCGCGGCCGCGCCATAGACCACGGTGTCCATCGGGTCCGCAAACGCACGGCGGCGCACCGATAATGACACCAGAATGATCACGAGGACCTTCACGATCTCTTCGGGCGCGGCGACGCCGAAGACCGAGCGCAGGCCCTGCGTCATCCAGGGGTTTCCCGGCACCGCGAGGATTGCGGCAAAGGGAGCGCGCGCAATTCCCAATAGAGAAATGCTGGCGGCCCCGAGTATGAAGGCGAGCCACACCCGCACAGGCGGGCCTGGGCGCTCGTCGGCAGCGATGACCAGCCAAAGCAACAGCAATGCCGGTGCGATGGCGGCAACGCCGATCGATGTGGGGAGGGCCTGCAGCAACAACATCTGGGGAAATTTACCTCGCGCGAGCGTAAATGGCTGCAAATCTCGCCGTTTGCAAGAAAGTCAAACGCGACTCCTTGTCACCAAGGAACCCGGCCGAAGCCGGCGCCGCTCAGGCCGCTGTCCGTTGGCCGATCTTGCCATGGACCATCAGCAGCCCCGCCAGCGCGACCAGCGCGAAGCCGGCGCCGGCCAGGAACGTTCCCTGCGGTCCCGCAATGTCCCAGAGGCTGCCTGCAATGATGCTGGCTGCGAGCATCGCTAGGCCGCCGAGCAGGTTGAAGAATCCATAGGCCGTGCCGCGCAGCTCGGCCGGCGCGGTGTCCGCCACGAGGGCGGCCAGTAACCCTTGCGTCAGCCCCATATGCAGGCCCCAGAGAACGACGCCCAGCGCAACGCCGCCGATCGACGGCAGCAGCGCCAACGCGAGATCCGCAGCGACCAGCAACAGAATGCCGCCCGCCAGCACGGCCGTGCGGCTGATGCGATCCGAGATGACGCCGGCGGGATAGGCCGCGACGGCATAGACGACATTCATCAGCACCAGCACGGCAGGCACGAGCATGATCGGCAGCCCGACATTCTGGGCGCGCAGAACCAGGAATGCTTCGCTGAAGCGCGCCAGCGTGAACACGCTCGCCACCGCCACCACCCACCAATAGGCCGGCCCGAGGTTTTTGATCTCAGTCAGGCTGATCGGATTGCGCACGGCGCGCAGCTGTTCCGGTCGGTCCGGCTCCCGCACGGCAAAAACGATCAGCGCCAGCGCCAGGAAGGCGGGAATCACGGCAAACCAGAACACCGCCTTGAAGTTATCTGCCGTCCACCACATCAGGGCGATGGCGAGCAGGGGGCCTGCGAAGGCGCCGACCGTGTCGAGCGATTGGCGCAGTCCAAAACTCGCGCCGCGCAGATCGGCCGGCGAGAGGTCTGCCACCAGCGCGTCACGGGGCGCGCCGCGAATGCCCTTGCCGATCCGGTCGACGAAACGCGCCGCCACCAGCCAGGTAACGGTTGGCGCCAGCGGAAACACCGGCTTGGTGAAAGCCGCAAGACCGTAGCCGAAGGCCGCGAGCCATTTGCGCTTGCCGAGCCAGTCCGAGAGCACGCCGGAGAATATTTTTGTAATGGAGGCGGTCGCCTCGGCGATGCCCTCGATGATTCCGACCGTTACCATCGATGCGCCAAGCACCGAAACCAAGTAGATCGGCAGCAGGGCGTGGATCATCTCCGACGAGACGTCCATCAGCATCGAGACGAAACCGAGGACCCATACGCCCGGTGGAATATCCGTGATCGAATAGGTCGGCTTGGTGCCAGCAGCCATGTCGTCCCTTACGCGCCGTCTCACCGCGCCAACAGCCGCCGGCAGGTATCGACAAAGACCTCGGCCCCCGTGACGATGTCGGCGTCAGCGGTGTTCTCGGTCCAGTGGTGCGAGATGCCGCCGATCGAAGGCACGAACAGCATGCCCGCCGGCATGACGGTCGCGAGAATCTGGGCGTCGTGGCCGGCGCCGCTCGGCATGCGCAGTGACCTGCCGCCGGCACAGGCTGCGCCGGCTTGTTCGACGGCCTGCTGGAAGGCGACATCCATCAGCGCGGGCGCGCCGGTGCGAATGCGCTCCACGGCGACGCTGCAGCGGCCCTGCTTGTCGACCTCCGCGGCCATGCTGCGGAGGAGGTCCTCCAGCCGCGCAATCACCGCCGGATCGTCGTCGCGAATCTGGAACAGCATTTCTGCCGCGCCGGGGATGATGCTGGGCGCGCCGGGATCGAGGCTGATACGGCCGGTGGTCCACACTGTGCGGGAGCCGCAGGCTGCGGGAAAGCGCTCGTCGATATCGACGCAAAATCTGGCGAGTGCCAGCCCAGCATCCCTGCGGATGGCCATCCGCGTAGTGCCGGCGTGGTTTTGTTCGCCCGTGAACGTGATGCGGTATTGCCAGATCCCGACGATGGAGGTGACTACCCCAATCTTGAGGCCGCTGCTTTCGAGCGTCTCGCCCTGTTCGATATGGGCTTCGAGATATCCGATATGCCGCCCGCGTTCGTACTGCGCGCGGGCGCGGCCGGTGAGGCCGGCGTCGCGCAGCGCGTCACGCATGCGCCTGCCGCTGCGGTCGTGCGCCGCGTCGATATCGGCTTCGGTGACGCCGCCGACATAGGACCGGCTGCCGAGGAAGTGCCCGAAATGCCCTTCCTCGTCGCACCATGATGCAACTTCGACCGCGCCGCTTATATTCGGATCGCGATTGATGACGCGGGCGGCTTCGAGCGCATAGATCACGCCGAGCGGTCCATCGAGCCAGCCCGCATGGTTCTGGCTTTCAAGATGCGACCCCGCCAGCAGCTTCGGCCCGGGCTTGGTGCTGGCGCCGAGGACGTTGCCGATGCCGTCGATCTCACCGGCGAGGCTGGCCTCGGGAAGGCGCTGCACCAGCCAGTGCAAAGAACGTATGTGCGGTTCCGAGAACGTCGGCTTGTGGACACCGGTTTTATACGCGCCGATTGCACGCAGCGCGTGAAGGTCGGCGAGAACACGCGTGCCGTCGACACGCGAGAGATGGTCAATCATGGATGAAGTCACCTGCTAGTCCGTAGTTCTCCGGGGGAGAACAAAGTTCCTCACGTTTTCGCGAGAGTAGAACAAAGTTCCGTGAACGTCGCCAACCGCCCTTAATTTATCCTCCGGACAGCAGCGCCAATGCGATGATTGCAAGCCACGCCACGATAACGAGCGCTGCAACCGCGCCAGCGGTTATCTCGTCTTCTCCTTTAACGTGTAGTCGCGCATACTTTCCGCAAAACGTGTGAATGCGCCCGTGGCTTGCGGGAGGATATTCACTCACGCTATCGCATCAGGAAAGAGATAGTTCGCGTCGTGCGAGTGGAAAGTCGCGATGCGAGCGCTACGGCCGCCGTTTTCGGCCGGCCGCCAGCCGTGGCTGCGAGCGAACCAAAAGGCCCCTGCGTGATGGAAAGTCGCGTCGGCGCTAGGAGAGTTCGCTTTGCCGCATGCCGGCCATGGCGCGCCCCTCGGCCAGCCGGTTCTTCATGGCGGCGACGACCTCGTTGGCAAACGCAATTTGAGGATCGATCGACGCCAAATCAGAATCGGTCGAGGCCAGACAATGAACTTGAGATGCCTTCGATGGGTATCCGACCCGGGCTTCGAATGCATCGAGCTGATGCTCGAAGTTCGCGAGCGCCTCTTTCAGATTGGCCAGTTCTTTCGCGCGGGGATCTCGATGCATACGATCCTCCCAGGACGATGCCGCCGGGGCCGGACGGCACGTGTATCGGATGGTAGTGCAACGCATCAGAGTTCGCTGACCGTGGAGAGGCCTCCTATCGGGGGCCTGCCCACAGCCAACAATGCGACGTGCAGAGCTAGGCCAGGCGAACGTGACCTTGATTCTTCCGCCGATAGGCCAGGAAGCCAACGCCGAAGAAGCCGAGCAACATCATTGCCCAGGTCGACGGCTCCGGCACCGCGCCGGCTACCGTGTAGTTGCCGAAATCGACCAGCTTGATGGAGTTAAAGTTTTCGGGGAGCACAGTATAGACCTTGACCTTGTCGATGTACTGGCCGCTGCCCGCAACGGCGGCCGCCCCAAACGGTCCGAAGACTGAGCTCTTGGGGACGTTGGTGAAGGTGAAGGTAATGCCGAAGTTGTCATTCACCTCGACAAAGATATCGCCAAGGATGGCGAGCTGCCCCTGGAAGGAAAACGACGTGAACACGTTGTTGGTGGGGTCGAACGTTATCGATGTGAAGAGAGTGTCTTTAGTCCCCGGCGTGGCCGTTGCGTTCCCGCTTCCCGTGTCCACGATGCCGACTGTAGAAATATTGATGAGTTCGCTACCCACATGGGCCTTGAAGCTGCTCACATTGTCGTTGTTGGTGTCGACGTTCCACGATGTGCTGCTGGTTTGCCAGCTCGACGAGGTGCTCGAAACAATGTCGGCGCGAGCCGAAACGCTGACCATGGCCGCCGCCGAGATTGAAATTGCGACCATCGCCTTATGAAGATTTTTCATCACCTACTCCTGCCAATAAACTGGAATTCAATAATTCTCTGCGGCTTGCTTTGCCAACTTTTCCCGAGTTATAGCATCCATTAAAATTTAATAAAGGAATTTAACTCTACCATCGTACCGCAACAAAAATTTATTTAAGCGATTATAGGTTGTTTTATAGCTTTCCTGTTTCTGACTTTGGTCGCTCGTTCTGGGTGTATTTGCGCCTGCTGCAATCCCTTTGCCGTTCATTTAATGGCCTGATCGGGGCGCATTATTAAATTCGAAGACGCTCTATAATGAAATGCACAATCTTCCCGTTGTGCGTGCGGTCGAGGGTTGCTTCAGCGGGGGCCTGCCGGTGCTGCCGCCGGCGTAATCGAGCCGCCGGCAACAGCGGAAACGTCAGGCTATCCTGTCTTGTCGAGAGCTTGTTTTGAGAGGCCGCTGGCGGGTCAACGAGCTTGGGGAACGGGCCTGGCAATTTTCAGTCCCCGCACATGATCCCCGAACCTCGTGAGGGGGAGCGGTCAGGTATCTGGCGGAAAGTAGGCTCGCAACGTGAAGCGGAGTGCGAGGTAAAGCGCGACGCATGTTGTGATTGCAATAGCGGCCATATCCATTTTCCTGTCCCTCACTCTTACGCACTGATGTCCGTTTTCTGGACTTATGCAGTGGATGGAACCTGGGCTGGGAAAATGGTTCCCTTAAGCCTTGAAAATGGTCGCCTTGGGCTTTGAAAGTGTTTGGAACGTGATGGCGCTCCCTAGCGGAATCGAACCGCTCTCTCCACCGTGAAAGGGTGGCGTCCTAACCGATAGACGAAGGGAGCAAAACAACCGGAAAATCAAGGTGTTATACTCTTGATGGGCCGTTTGGCCGCCTGCCGTCCATGTTCCATGGAGGCGGCGACGGGCGAACGTATAGTGGCGTTTGGCCGGGTGGGCAAGCCGCTCAGAAACCGGTTTTTTGTGGCCGATTGCGCCCCGATGAACACCTTGGCGGAGACGCGCCACCACCGTGCAACGGAATTTAAAGCCGCAGGGCGTAAGGCTTTCGTCGGGGGAACTTCCGACATGGCTTTGCTATCGAGCAGGAAGCGCGAGTCGCGCAAATCATTGAGTCAGCCCGGGTGGATTACCCTCGAGGGCGGTTTTGCCGCGCGCCAATGCGTGGTGAAGGATCTGTCCACGACGGGGGCGAAGGTTACGATCGACGACCCCAACTCGCTGCCGACGAAGTTGCGGCTGGCGTTTTCGCGCGACGCCAGGACTGGACGCCCCTGCGAAGTGGTCTGGCGCCGCGGCAAATCGGTCGGCGTCAAGTTCGTCCGCTAGTCTGGCATCGACCCGCAAGCGGCGATAAAAGGCGGGATGCGAAAATCCCTCCTTGTAATGATTGCTGTGGTGTTGCCTGCGGTTGCCGCGCTCGCCGACCAGCCCCGTATCCAGAAGTCCGACAAGGCCGCGACACCGGGCAAGCAGCTTCCGCTGAAGCGCTCAAATTCGGCCAACGCCTGCGCGGAGTACGGCGCGGGCTTCGTCAAGATCGAAGGCACCAACACCTGCATGAAAATCGGCGGCGCGGTGAGCGTCGGCGCCGGTGTTTCCAGCGGCTCGCGCTGACAAGCGCCGCGACTTCCGTCATGCCCGGGACATCTGCGCGAAGACGCGCTTCGCTTTTGCCCGGGCACGACGAGATTCAAGGCGCTTACGTCATCGGCGGCGCGATGAACTGGACGAAGCCGGGGCGGGCCGCGAACTGCGCAAACCAGCGATCGAGATTCGGCAGTTTCGGCTTGATGACGCCCTCGACTCCCAGCCAGCGCCGCGCATAGGCGCCGAGCGCGATGTCGGCGATCGTGAACTGGTCGCCTTCGATGAAGCGCCGTGTCGCCAGTTGCGCCTCGACGATCCGCCAGACCACGGCCTCGGCGTCGACATCCTTCTGGATCGCCACCATGTCGCGCTTTTCGACCGGCGTCCGCACCAGCGCCCAGAACACCGGCCGGTCGACCGGCTGCAGCGTCGACAGCGTCCAGTCGAGCCAGCGGTCGACGCCGGCGCGCGCTTTCGGCTGCGAGGGGTAGATCGGCGAATTCTCGCCATAGGCCATGCAGAGATAGCGCATCACGGAATTGGATTCCCACAGCACATAGTCGCCGTCCACCAGCGTCGGCACGCGGCCATTGGGATTCATCGCCAGATACGGCGCCTCATTGTTCTTGCCGAACTGCATGCCGGCGTCGATGCGTTCGTAGGCGAGGTCGAGTTCGGCGAGGCACCACAGCACTTTTTGAACATTGACCGAATTGGCCCGGCCCCAGATGGTGAGTTGTTGTTTCTTGTTGTCGGCCATGCGTCGTCGCTCCCGTTGATCTCTCGTTGATGCGTTCATAGCCGAAGATCGACGAAAAAGCGCGCGGTTTGGGCAGGACACGGTTGCAAAATCGGGCTTATAAAAAATCAGGCTCCGCCGCAGTGCGACAGAGCCCTAATTTCCGTGCAGCGTGTGGTCTGGTGTCAGCTGGTCAGTGGCCGAAGAACAGCCACAGCAGAATGATCACCGGAATAGGCACGCCAAGCAACCACAACAGAATTCCTCGTCCCATCATTTCCTCCTCAAAATGCATCGAGGAGAAAACGCGCGATGTCGTGGCGCAGTTCCTGCGCAGAAAAGAAGCCTGCGCGAAGGAACATTTTATGATTTCGGAATTTCCGAGAGCGACAATCCGATTCGAAACAGCGAATAGCCGTCGCGGTCGATCGCCTCGCGCACCTCGGCGTTGACGTCGTCAGCATGGCGGCTGCGCGTCAGTCGCCATTCGCCAGCACTCGTGTGGTCAGGAAACGGCGCGTCCGCGCGTGTCACGAGCCTGTAGCTCGGATGGCGGACGTGCACGAAGAAGTTGTACAAGGCCTACCAGTGGCCGGTGTTCGGCATCGAGGACCACGGCTCCGCCGGCGGCTTCGGTTCGCCCTTCTGCAACAGCTCGATCGAATGCAGGTCCGGCGAGCGCACGAAGGCCATGTTGCCGTCGCGCGGCGGCCGGTTGATGGTGATGCCGGCCTTCATCAGGCGGTCGCAGGTCGCGTAGATGTCGTCGACCTCATAGGCGAGATGGCCGAAATGGCGGTCCTCGCCGTATTTCTCTTCATCCCAGTTGTAAGTGAGTTCGACCAGCGGCGCGCCGCGGTTCTGCGGTGCGGCCTTCAACAGGCCTTCGTCCTCGGGCGCGCACAGGAACACCAGCGTGAACCGACCCTTGTCGTTGTCGACCCGGCGTACTTCCTTCAGCCCCAGCGCGTCCTGGTAAAACTTCATCGCGGTATCGAGGTTGCGGACGCGCAGCATGGTGTGGAGATAGCGCATTTTGGAGAACTCCTTGAGAAGGTTTGTTGTTTTTCAGGCGTTTGGGGCGCTCGGGGCAATAAATAGCAGCAAAATGCATCACGGGGCAGTGTGTTGCGTGTCAATTGCGCGTCACCCCGCGCCGCCCATCGTAGGTGGGCGCTTGGTGAATGGCGCCGAGGGCGCGTCGGCTAGCCGGTTTCAGGAAATTCGCTGAATCACGGGAACAGAAATCCGTTTCGCAAAAATCCGAAAACTAAACTGGGCAAGTTCCTGCAACACCCTCGTGCGGGAGGAGTTAACCCGGCTACGGAAAGGAGGCCCATATGCGAAAGATAGGACTTGCACTCGCAACCGTTACCGCGCTTGCGACAACCGCCGTCGTCAGCTCCCCGGCGGAAGCGCGTGGCGGCCGTAACGCGGCCATCGGCTTCGGCGTCGCCGCAGGCGTTTTAGGCGCGGCGGCAGCAGCTAACGCCTACAACAACGGTTACTACTATGGCCCGAGGTACGGCTATTATGGTGGTGGACCGTATGCGTATTACGACGGGCCGCGATACTATCGCCACTACCGGTACTACGACGGTTGGTAAGGAATGGCCCGGAGCAATCCGGGCTTTTTCTTTGTCTGGTTTCGCCGGCGACCCCTGTGATCTGCTTCGCGAACCAGCATCAACTTCCCGATACCTGCCAACTCAAGTATGTCAAGGAAACGAGGGTTTCAGGGTCAGGAACTTTTAACGTCATAAAACGTTGACGGTCATGGATTACGAAACCCACGAGAAGCTGTCGCCCACGAAGGAAGAGCGCGAGGCAAAGAAAGAGCAGGCCCGCAAGGACGCCGAGAAGGCGCTTATTGCGCGTAAGAAGGCCGACGACGCTTTTCGTGCGAACTTCGAGCGGCTCAAGGCAGAGCGGCGTGCCCGTGAAGCTGCCGAAACAAAATCATAGCGCACTTGCTGCGCTCCAGTGATGTCGTGAAGGGCGGATGTACCCCTCGTGACAGTGAAGGCCTCCAGCTTCGGCTCGGAGGTCTTTCGCGTTTGACGGCTTTAGCCGTAGCTTAGCGCGTCAGTGCGGGGATGAGACTCTCGAACAGTTCGACGAGCCTTTGGCCGGTCATTCCGACAGCGGCGATAATGGCCAGGGCGATAAATCCGGCGATGAGGCTGTATTCGATTGCGGTGGCGCCGGACTCGTCGCGCAGGAATTTCCCAAACATACATTCTCTCTCGAATTTTGACGAATATGGTGTGGCACGCCCAAGTGGCTATCAAGAGAACCAAAAGCGTAAAATTGCAAATTTTATTGGAGTTGCAGGCCAGAGTTGATTCAATCGCGTTCGATCGCCGCCTTGCTTTTCAGACCAATGTCTTTTGGCGAGCCCGAGCGCCGCATTACCAGCGTGATCCCTCACACATACGCGATTTGGCCTCTCCGTCCATCGTGGCGCCAACGGAGGAGGATCGACCATGTTTCTGACCAACGTCCTGCTCATTCTCGCGATGATTTTCTTTTTCGTATTACCGATTACCGATGCCAGGACGGCTCGGATGAAATTGTCCGTGGTAAGCAGCCTCGGCGTATTGCTGGCGGTATCGGTTGTCGTGCCGCGCCTGTTGCATTAACGAAGGGTCTGCCCGCCTCGACGCGCAAAGACCGGCGCCTTTCCGAGGGCAGGCGGTTGGTGGACGGGGGCTCGGCATGATTCTCGTAACTGGCAGCATTTTGGCGCGCGAGGAGACGTTCGACGACGTGCTCCGCTCGTCTCTCGAACATGTCGAGCGCTCCCGGAAGGAGCCGGGCTGCATCTCGCATGACGTGCATGTCGACTGCCAGAACCCGATGCGGCTGTTCTTCTTCGAGCATTGGACTGATGAGGCGGCGTTGCGCACGCATTTCGCCGTCGAAGATTCGAAGGTGTTTGTCAGATCGCTCAAGGGCCGGATCGTCGAGACGTCAGGGACGAAGATCTATCGCGCCGAGGCGATACCGCGATAGGAAAGTGCGGCGCTAGAGCAGGGGATTGTGCATCCAGTCTTCGGGCCAGAACCTGTTTCCAAGCCAGCCCAACGCCGCCGCTACGGTGAAGAAGATCAGCGCGGTCGGTATCAGTTCATCGATCGCGAAGGCCTGACCAATGATGGGGCCGAACAGATGTGCGAGCAGTCCTGCCGTGCCAATGCCGATGCCGAACAGCAGCATTTGCACGGTCCAGAGCACGATGGCGCGAAACAGCATCATGGCTGAACGCTAGCATCGCGGCAGGCAAGGCGGATGTGACCGCCGGCACAGTCATCTCCACATGCGAAGCGTTAGCGTTTGCGCATGCACTTTGCCTTTGGGAGCATTTCAGATGCTGGCATGGATTTTATTGGTCGTTAGCACGCCGACGATCGTGTCTACGACTTGCTCCGCTTTCCTGGCTTAAAGTAAAGGCCGCAATGGATCTGTGTTGGCAGTACTTGCCGAAATCGGCGGCGCGATGATGCTCGCCGCCGTGCAGGCACAGCGGCTCACATATTAACGTGATGTAGCCCCGCTTCGTCGTGGGCTTCCTGGCTCGGTCAGACCTTGACGTCCAGCAGGGACGGTTCGTCGGGCGGCACATCTGCAAGGGCCGCTTCCACGGCGGCTGCCTTGGCGTGATAGACGGCCTGAAGATCCTGGTTGATCGTCGTCGGTGGCGCCTTGGCGTTCTGATCGACAACGAGTTGTATTCTGGCCTGCGTCACTTCAACCGGTATGGGATAAATGACCATGGGATGACCCTCCTGGGCCAAACCCTGTCAGGCGCCGATTTACGCTTTGTAAAGAGGTTGGGTTAATGGGGCAGCATTTCAGGGATGCTCGGTAAATGGAGGCTTAAGTTTCCCTGACCGGCGTCGAAAAAATTTATAGCGTTTTCGAATGAAAGCCTGATCCGGGGGACACGGCGTCAAGCGCACGCGACAAAACGATAACCTGAAGCCCGGCGCTGTTCAGTCGGGATCGAAATATCCTAGTGCATCTGTTCCAGCCGCTCGGCGTAGAGGCGGAATTCCTCGGCCATCTCGATCAGCTTCTTCGAGGCTTCCGGATCCTTGACGGCTTCGGCCAGCCGCCGGGCTCTGTTGGACTGGTCTCGATAGTGGTCGGCTTGGGTCATCGCAGCACCTTTTTAGATATGTACGGGCTGCGCTAAAAAGGTTCGACGTCCGGCACGTGACCGGACGTGGCGATGAGAGACAGAAAATCCGCGCGGGATCGATCGGATGGGTGAGGGGACGAAGTGGCGAGGTAACGATATCTTAACAAGGCAACGGCGCCGGAAAACGCGCCCCCTGTTCGTTCTGCGAGAACAAAAGGAGTCTTGCTCTCAACCGTTCTCAATCCCGCGATCGGCGCCGGATCGACTGACGCCCGACCGTTCGGCGCTCAACGATCCGGCAATTTGTTGCTTGGCGATCGGTGATAGGTCGCGATGGCTATGAAGCCTGCATAACCGATCACATTGATCAGAATTTCCAACCACACGGGCATGACGCACCTTTCCCCACGAATAAACTCCGCAAGGGCCGGGTTAGTTCCGGCGTAATCCGATGATCAGACCCGCCCGATCGCATGGCTCGCGATCCCGATCGCGCGGCCGCAGGGCCGTTCGCTCCACAATCAAACCCGCCACATCCGAAGATGCAGACAGGGTCTTTCCCGGAATTCTCTTCCAGGAATCCTTTTGGCGAATTTCTCTTGCGGTTCCACGCGACATATTCCGCCGGCGATAACGGCGAAGGAGGATTCTACCGGTTTCGCCTCAACGCCAGAACGAGGGCCGGCTGGTTCCGTTCAGCGCATTGGCCAGGGTCGCTTCGTAATACTCTTCGCGTTCGCGTTCAAACTTCTGCTGGGTTTCCCTGAAGCACGCGACGCGCGCTTCGATTTCGGCGCGGTCGCGCGCGAGTCTTTCTTCCTTCTCCGTCATCGCCCATCCGTGTCTTGTTTGATTCTTTGATTCGCGCCCCGCCATTATTGGCGCGCGCGAATGGGGCGTGAATGCGGAAGCGAGGCTGCGGCATTGTGATCGCCCGTCGTTGCGAAGCGAAGGCAGTGGATAAGCTGTGACGTATTCTTGTCGCTCACGCGAGTTCCCGTTAGCGAAAGACGAAACGGGAGGTTCCATTGGCAAAGATCGATCTGGATTCACTGAGCATCGAAGAACTCGCTGGTCTGCGCGAGAACGCGACAGACAAGCTGTTCGAGAAAGTCGCTTCACGTCGCGCCGAGCTCGAAGCCGAACTGGATAAGCTCGCCCAATACGGCAAGCCGGTGAAGAAGACGGAAAGTGCACCCGCGCCCAAGGCGAAGAAGACCGAAGAAGCCAAACAGCCGAAGGAACCGGTCGCTAAAGCAGCATGATGAGGGCCGCCTGATACGCGCGCCGCCCATAAGGCGGCCTGATAAGGCCGCCTTGACGATGCGCATGCTGCCGGGCAGGGCGCATCGATCTGGCAATCCGAGCGGCCGTGCTATAGTCCGCGCGGCCCAACAGTTTCGGAAATATCAGCGGTGATCGCCAAGGATTTGCGCAGCGGCGTCGAGCAGCTCGGCAACATGATCGCCGAAGCGGCGTGTATCGTTCCCTTTACCGGAGCCGGCATTTCCACCGAATGCGGCATTCCGGATTTCCGCTCACCCGGCGGCCTGTGGACCCGTAACCGCCCGATCGCGTTCGACGAATTCGTTTCCAGCACTGAGGCGCGGGCCGAGGCCTGGCGGCGGCGCTTTGCGATGGAAGAGACCTTTGCGGCGGCCCGGCCCGGCCGCGGGCATCGCGCGCTGGCCTCGCTCTACAAGGCCGGCAAGACGCCGGCGATCATCACCCAGAACATCGACAATTTGCATCAGGCGTCGGGCTTCAAGTCGGACGACGTGGTCGAACTGCACGGCAATACCACTTATGCCCGCTGCATCGGCTGCGGGCATGCCTATGATCTTCCTTGGGTAAAGGCGCGTTTCGAAGAAACCGGCAGCGCGCCTGACTGCACCATCTGCGACGAGCCGGTGAAGACCGCGACGATCTCGTTCGGACAGTCGATGCCGGAAGACGCGATGCGTCGCGCTACCGAACTGGCCCGGCAATGCGACCTGTTTCTGGCGATCGGATCATCGCTAGTCGTTTGGCCCGCCGCAGGTTTTCCGCTGATGGCCAGGAATTGCGGTGCGAAGCTGGTCATCATCAACAATGAGCCGACAGAACAAGACGATGTCGCCGATCTGGTGATCCGTTTCGACATCGGGGAAACGCTCGGACCGTTTGTAGGCAATTGATCGCCAACTGATTCGCAGTTGTGCAAGCCTGTTCATAGCCCCCGCAATTTTGTTTTTTTTAGCTATGCGCAGCAATGGGGAGTGTTATCTTTTGATTCGAGAGATTCGCGCTGCGTTACCATGATGGTCATGGTAGGGCGCGTGTTCCGGTCCGCGACGGCGACAGTGGACCGATTTTGAAGTGTGAGGTCCGGGGTCATGGGGTCGGACGAATTTGGGTCCAAGAAGCTCGGGGGGCCGCCGTCAGGCGGGACAGGGCAAAACAGACTTGGACCAGGTGAATACACAACCGGAACGCAACGCGATCCGGCGGTGGATGCGTTATCGGGGCTCGGTGATGCCGCAGCCAACCTTGTCGAAATATCCGGCGTCATCAAATGGTTCGACGCTTCCAAAGGTTACGGCTTCATCGTGCCGGACAATGGCTGGCCCGATGTGCTGCTGCATGTCACCGTGCTCAGGCGCGATGGCTATCAGACCGCCTATGAAGGCGCGCGGCTGGTAGTGGAGTGTGTGCAGCGCGCCAAGGGCTATCAGGCGTTCCGAATCGTCTCGATGGACGAATCGACCGCGATCCATCCGGCGCAAATGCTTCCGCCCCGGACCCATGTCAGCGTCACGCCGACCAGCGGGTTGGAGCGGGCCCAGGTCAAGTGGTTCAACAGGCTGCGTGGTTTCGGCTTCCTGACCTGCGGCGAGGGTACGCCCGACATTTTTGTCCACATGGAAACGCTGCGCCGTTTCGGCATGACCGAGCTGCGTCCTGGCCAGTATGTGCTCGTGCGCTTTGGGCCTGGCTCCAAGGGCATGATGGCGGCCGAGATCCATCCGGAGACCGGCCCGTCGGCGCTGTCCTCGCACTAATGCTGCCGCGCTGCTGACGCAAACGTGAGCCGGACGCCGCGCACCCGCGCGGCGGCCTCTGGCATTTGCCGCAATCGTCGGGTTAGGGTTCCCCGGCAATTCCCAGATATCCGGCATGAGTGCATTGATGAATTTCGCTTTGATGGTTGCGCGGCTTCGGATCGGCGGCCGCCTGATGATGTTGCTGGCTGCCGTGTCCGCCGTTGTTGTTACCCTGTGCATCAATCCTGCCGCGCGGGCCGCGAGCATTCAGCCGCTCGAGATCGCCACCAAGTCGGGCGTGCGCGTGTTCTCAGTCGAGATGGCGACGACGGAGGAGGAGAAGACCCAGGGGCTGATGTACCGGAAGGAACTGCCTGACGGCAAAGGCATGCTGTTCGATTTCTCGCCGGAGCAGCAGATCTCGATGTGGATGAAGAACACCTACATCTCGCTCGACATGATCTTCATCCGCGCCGACGGCCGCATCCTGCGCATCGCCGAAAATACCGAGCCGCTCTCCACCAGGATCATCTCCTCAGGCGGTCTCGCCAAGGGCGTGCTGGAAGTGATCGCCGGCACGGCGCAAAAATATGGAATTCAGCCCGGCGACCGGGTGGCGCACCCGCTCTTCAGCAAGCGCTGAGCCTTTCAGATCGGCCTTGCAGATCGTCTTGCAGATCGCCTTGATGGCCGGGGTTTAAGCGTGTATCGACGCATTTCCCAATACAGATCGGGGTATAGCGCAGCCTGGTAGCGCGGCAGTTTTGGGTACTGCAGGTCGTTGGTTCGAATCCAGCTGCCCCGACCAATAAAATCAATGACTTGCTGCGTGTTTTTCGATTTGAATCTTCCCAGCGGTCCCAGTTGGGAAGGGGCAGGGGAATACTTGTGACGGGCAGGAAGACAGCCATTCTGGCGCGGCAGGCTCTTTTGCTGGGGCTGGCGTTTTGTTTGGCCATGACAGTCCTGACTGTCCTGGGCCAGACGGCCGCGGCCAATCCGGCGCAGCTGATTTCTGACTTTCGGCTAAAGCACGGGGAGAAGCGCGTCACCCTGGATGCTGCTCTCACACGGATTGCACACGATCAAGCCCAGGCGATGGCCGCAAAGGACCAACTGGATCACGATGTCCTCGGCCGGTTCAATTCGCGTGTCGACCCGGCGGGCGCCGGCCGGGCCGCCGAGAACATTGCGTATGGCTATGACAGTTTTCCCAAAACCCTCGACCAGTGGATCAATTCGTCAGGTCACCGAAAAAACCTGCTGCTGCCCGGCGCCACGCGCGTCGGTGTAGCCAGCGTGAAAAGCGCGAAGACCGGTCGTATGTATTGGGCCATGGTGATTGCTGGCGACTATGAGCGTCCCAAGAAACCGAAGAGTTCACCCAAGAGTTCGCCGAAGGATTCAAAGCAGGCAACCGCTGCCAGACCTAAATCGCGCGCAGCTGAGGCCTGCCGACTGAAGATTCTCAGCATCTGCTTTTAGGGGAAGTTGCAACTTGTAGCTTGCAAGCTCGTTCCTGTTATGTTCTTCTTGGTCATTCCTCGGAGGTGACCAATGGATGTCGAGAAGCAACGGG
Source organism: Bradyrhizobium algeriense (assembly GCF_036924595.1). Lineage (NCBI taxonomy): Bacteria > Pseudomonadati > Pseudomonadota > Alphaproteobacteria > Hyphomicrobiales > Nitrobacteraceae > Bradyrhizobium > Bradyrhizobium algeriense. The sequence continues at coordinate 3,008,755 of NZ_JAZHRV010000001.1, forward strand.
AAATAATTCGGCTCTGGAATCGCATGCGCCAGGTCGAAGGTCCGGTCGCGGAGGAAATCCGTATCCAGATTCTTGAATGCTTTGCACAGCGCGAGCCGTCGAGTGCGCGGATGAGCGATCGCCGGGAGGTGTTGAGCCGCGTCAGGGTTCCGACCGGCAAGGTGCATCGCATCGGCGAGCGCGGCAACAACGCAACGCTTTGACGGCTTCGCACCTCGACGCGGTTGATTCGGCGGTCGTCAAGATTGACTGAATCGACGTGCGATGCATGCTGCACGCATGTTGTCGCGTGTGCGCAATCATTTTCAAGGTGCGAAGTTCGCCCGCATGAGCAGCGGGACATATTGCATCATCCGCGACCTCGGGCTGGTCAAGGGCGGCAAGGGGATGCGGCACCACGAGGTGCTCGTCACCTTCAGTCCCAAAGCGTTCCTGCGCTCGATCGGGCGCCTGAGCGGTGATCTGGTGCGTGCAGGGAAGCGGCGATCGCTTTGGCTCCAACGTGAGCCGCAGCGCTTCCGGACCGATGTTCCACCATCCGCCGTGCCGGAAAGCGCCTCCCAGCCTTAGAGCGCCTCCAGCCTTAGTGCCGCGCGGGGCGTTTCGCGCGAGGCGCGCCAATGGCATCCGCTCGAAGGATAAGGCGCATCGATTAGCGCTGCGAGGCCTGCCATGCCAACAGACGATGCTCGGCGAGCGACATCGCCACCGACGTCACGTAACCGGTGACGCCCAGCAGGATCACACCGGCGAACAGGTCGGCCGAGCGGAACGCGCGGGCCGAGAGCAGCACCCAGTGGCCGAGCCCGTCGAGGCCGGCCAGGATTTCGCAGACCACCGAGAGAATCAGCGCCACTGTCAGGCTGAGGCGCATGCCGGCGAGAATGTCGGGGCTGGCGGAAGGCAACGCAATTTTGAAGATCACGGCGAGCCGCGACATCTGCAGCGACCGCGCCACCTCGTAGAGCCGGGGCTCGACCGCGGCAAACCCGTGGATGGTCGCCAGCATGATCGGCCAGATCGCGCCGAAGGCGATCACGAACAGCGCCATCGCCTGCGTCAATCCGAGCATGGCGATCGCAACCGGAATGATCGCCGAGACCGGCAGCGGCCGCAAAAACTCCAGCGAGGGCGCGACATAGATCCGCATCGTGCGCGACGATCCGATGATCGCGCCGATCGCGATGCCGGCGATGGAGGCGGCGAGCCAGCCATAGGCCATGTGTTCGAGGGTGCCGGCGAGCTTGCTCCAGAGATCGCCTGTGGAAAATCCGCGCACCAGCGAGGCCCAGGCCCGGTCCGGCCCCGGCAGGAACACCGGCGACACCAGTTTCAAATTGGCGATCAATTGCCAGAGCGCGATGAAGCCGGCCGCGACCGCAAAGCTCGCCACGCGCCACAAGATGACAGTCCGGTTCATTGACCGTCTCCGCTCAACGCGGCGCGGCCGAACAGGCGCTGTTGGGCCACGGTCAGAAGGATGTTCAGCGCGTAGCCGATGATGCCGATCCAGACCAGGTAGGCCAGCATCAGGTCGGGGCGCAGCGCTTGCTGCGCCAGCATGATGCCGGCGCCGAGGCCGAGCGGATTGATCGCGATTTCGACCGTCACGGCGACGATCAGCGCGATACCGGCCGACAGCCGAAAGGCCACGAAGATCCGCGGCAGCGCCGCCGGGATGATGATCTTCCAGACCCGCTGCGCCGGCGGCAAGCGTAACGCCCGCGCCACTTCCATCAGCCGCGGCTCGATGCTGCGCACCGCGGCGCGGGAAAGGATCAGGACCGGCCAGACGCAGGCAAACGCCACGATCACGATTTCCATGCGGTAGCCGAAACCGAGTGCGATCAGCGCGATCGGCAACAGCGCGATCGAGGGGATCGGCCTGATCGCCTCGACGGTCACTTCCATCAGGCGGTTGAGCGTATCGGAGATTCCGATGGCAATGCCGAGCGCAAGGCCAATGACCGTGCCGATCGCAAGCCCGGCAAAAGCCGAAAACAGGGTGTCGCGCGTCGCCGCCAGGATCGAGAGATCGGTGAAGGCGCCAAAGAGCGCCATGACAATCTCGCTCGGCGGCGCAAGGCTGTCGCTTTGCAGATGGGTGGCGCGCACCCATACTTCGAACGCCACCAGTACCGCGAGCGGCAGCGCCAGCGCCTTGGCGGAATTGCCGGTCACTGCTCGGTCGCCTTGATGAAGTCGAACAATTGCCGCCGCAGTCGCAGGAATTCAGGCTGTTCGCGGGTCGATAGCTGCTCGCGCGGGCGCGGCAGATTGACCGATAGCTCGATGCCGATCCGTCCCGGATGCGGCAACAGGCCGATCACGCGGTCGCCGAGATAGATGGCTTCATCAAGGTCATGGGTTACGAAGATCACGGTCGCGCCGCTTGCCGCCACCAGCGTCAGCACCTCGTCCTGCAAACCCTGCCGCGTCATCGCATCCAGCGCGCCGAACGGCTCGTCCATCAGAAGCGTCTTCGGCTCCTGCGCCAGGCAGCGGGCGATCTGCAGGCGCTGCTGCATGCCGCCGGACATTTCGGACGGATATTTGCCGGCGTGTCCGGGCAGGCCGACGGTGCGGAGCAATTCCTCGATGCGGGCCGGGCGCTCGGCGGACGGCATGCCACCCGCCTCCAGCGCCAGCGAGACATTGCCTGCCGCGGTGCGCCACGGCAGCAGCGCCTTGCCGTAATCCTGAAACACGATCGCGATCTCGCGCCGCGGCTCGCGCATCGGCTGGCCGTCGAAATTCACCTTGCCGCTGGTCGGCTGGTAGAGACCTGCCGCCAGACGCAGCGCCGTGGTCTTGCCGCAGCCGGAGGCGCCGACGATGCAGAGGAATTCGCCGGGCTGCACACCCAGGCTGAGATTCTCGATGATGGTCTTGCCGCCGAGCTGGAGCGTGACTTCGTCAAACCGGATCTGCGGCGCAGGGGTACCCGGGACGGTTTCGAGGCGTTTAGCGGCGCTTGCCATGATGTCAGCTCTTGCTGCCTGAGGGATAGACGAAGTCCATGGTCGAGCGAAGATGCGCTTCCAGCATCGCCTGGGAGCCGGGAATATCGCGCGCGATGATACGGTCGGCGAGCAGTTGGTGCGCGCGTACGAACTTCTTGCCGCTGTCGAAGGAGCGCATCATCACCCTGCGATAGCGATAGGCCTGGTCGTAGAGATCGGAATGGGCTGATAGCATGCGTTTTGAACCGCAGGCGGCCAGCAACGCGGTATGAAAGCCCTTGTGCAGCCGGTCGAAATCCTCCGCACCCTCGCGGAATTCATCGCCGGTGCGCTCTATGTGCCGGCGCATCTGGTGCAGGGCGCTGACGATTCCCGCCTCCCAGGCGTCGTCGCCATTGACGATGGCGAGGCGGATGGCCTCGATCTCGATCGCGGTGCGCATGCAGGTAATGTCGAGCAGATCCTCGCGGCTGATGTCGGCGACGCGAAAGCCGCGTTGTCCGGTGCCGACGATCAGTCCGCGCGACATCAGCCGCGACAGGCCCTCGCGCAGTGGGGTCGCGCCGATCTCGTAGCGCTGCACGAGATCGACGATGCCGAGCCGCGATCCCGGTGCCAGATGACCGGCCAGGATGTCCTGTTCGACCAGCATGGCCGCACGCTCGCTCAGCGTGACGGCCTCGGTCACCGGTCGGTTCGGTTGGCGGTCGAAAGCCGGCATCGTGCAATCCGTTACTTCAGGACCAGTTTTGAGGTGTCGAGCTTGGATTGCAGCATCTTTTGCGTCGACATCACTTCGATCCACCAGGCCAGTTGTTCGAGCTTCAGCACCGGTTCGGAGCGGTTCGGCGGCGTCGCCTTGACCACCTCGATCGGCTGCTTGGTGAATTTTGCAATCGAGGCCGACGCCTTTTCGCGGTCGTTGTTGACGATGACAGCGGATTCGGCGAGCGCGTCGCGGAATTTCTTGATCGCCGCGGCGTTCTTGTCCGCCCATTCGCGCGACGCAGCATAGAAGATGATCGGATCGGTGCGCGCCAGTTCGACCGCATAGCGTGCGCCGACCGAGCCCAGCCCGGCATTGGTCATGCGGGTCACAAACGGTTCGGCGGTCAGCACGGCGTCGACACCGCCGGACTTGATGATATCGGCCATGGTCGGGAAGGTGACCTCGACGAAATTGACGCCCTTGGGATCGACGCCTTTCTCCACCAGCCATTTCACGAACAGTACATGCAGGAAGGCGTTCAGCCCGGGCGCGCCGACTTTCTTGCCGACAAAGTCCTTCGGTTCCTTGATGGTGATGCCGTTGCGGACAAAGGCGGTGATGTTGCCATTCGACACCGGGCTCATCACGGTTGCCCCGGCGACGGCGACGAGATCGAGGCCGCCGTCGGCCGCCTGCAGGAACACGGTCGAGGTCGGTCCGCCGATCTGGATCGAGTTCGACAGGATCGCCGCCGGGATATTCGAGTTGATGCCGATCGGCGTCATCTCGACCTCGAGCCCGTGCTTTTTGAAAATGCCTTCGTCGATGGCCACAATCGCGGAAGCGCAGTCTGAGGTAGCGGTGCAGCCGACCTGGATCTTGGCCTGGGCAAAGGCGGTGCCGGTCAGCGCCACGCCGACCGCAAGGGCGGCAAGAGCCTTTTTCTTCACGGTGTTTTCCCCACTCACATTTTTCTGTCTTGTTTATCGATATTTTTTTTGATCATATATTTCATCGGAAAACAAGGGGTCATCCAGTGAAACTCGCGACATTCAAATCCGGCGGACAGGAAAAGATCGGAATCGTGCATACAGCCGATACGCTTCTGTTCGATCTCGCAGCCGCCGCCAACCGGAGCGGAAGCGCCAATCCGGCCTTCGCATCGATGCTGGCATTGATCGACGCCGGCGAGAGCGCGCTCGAACAAGCGGCGAAGCTGTTCGAGAAGCACGGCAAGGACGAGAGCCTATCCATCAAGACCGGGACGGCCGAAATTCTCGCGCCAATCCCCGAGCCGCGGCAGATGCGGGACGGCATGTCGTTTCCGCTGCACATCCTGCAAGCCCCGCGCGGACAGCTCAAGCTCGCCGCGCGCGCCAAGAACGACATGGCCGAGCTGGCGCGGATCGAGGCGGAGCCGCTGGGCGAATTGCCGGAGGTCTATCGCAAGCAGCCGATCTACTACATCACCAACCGTTTCAGCGTCCGCGGCACCAACACCACGGTGAAATGGCCGCGTTACAGTCAGGTGATGGATTACGAACTTGAATTCGGCATCATCACCAGGAACAAGGGCGCCAACATCTCCGCGGCCAAGGCCAGGGACCACATCTTCGGCTATACGATCTTCAACGATTTTTCCGCGCGCGATGCCCAGCGCATTGAAATGGAAGGGCGGCTGGGGCCGGCGAAAGGCAAGAGCTTTGACGGCGGCAACGTGATGGGGCCATGGATCGTCACGCCGGACGAGATCGGCGATCCCTATAAATTGAAGATGGAAGCACGCGTCAACGGCAAGATGCGTTCTCAGGGCGTGACCGAGGGCATGCTATTCTCGTTCGAGGAGATCATCGCCCATGTCAGCAAGGACGAGACCCTGATGCCCGGCGAATTCATCGGATCCGGAACCGTCGGCAACGGCTGCGGCCTCGAGCTCGGCTGGTATCTTGAGCACGGCGATACCATCGAACTCGAAGTCGAAAAGATCGGCACTTTGAAGAACCGGGTCGAGCGGCAATAGCCGCCTCCGGACAGGTCGGCAAAACAAGAACACCAGCGAGGAAACGCCATGGCGCGCAAGTTGATCGATATCTCTGTTCCCTTGCAAAACGACGTGCCGGCCGATCCGCCCGGCAATCACCCGACCATCCAGTACATCGATCACCAGCAGGGCCTGCCGCGCATGCTGCAGTTCTTCGACGGCCTGAAGGCGGAAGACCTGCCGGACGGACAGGGCTGGGCGGTCGAGCAGGTATCGCTCTCCACCCACAACGGGACGCATCTGGATGCGCCCTGGCATTTCCATCCCACCATGAATCGCGGCGAGCGCGCCTGGACCATCGACGAAGTGCCGCTGGAATGGTGCTTTCAGCCGGGCGTGAAACTCGACTTCCGGCATTTGCCGGACGGCTATGTCGCGACCGCCAAGGATGTCGAGGCCGAATTGAAGCGCATCGGGCATACGCTGTCGCCGCTGGAGATCGTCGTGGTCAACACCAGCGCCGGCGTCAAATACGGAAGGCAGGACTACGTCACGTCCGGCTGCGGCATGGGTTACGAGGCGACGATGTATCTGCTGGAGCGCGGCGTGCGGCTGACCGGCATCGACGGCTGGAGCTGGGACGCGCCGTTCGTCTACACCGCGAAGAAATATGCCGAGACCAGGGATGCTAGTTTGATCTGGGAAGGCCACAAGGCCGGCCGCCACATCGGCTATTGCCACATCGAAAAGCTGCACAATCTCGAACAACTGCCGTCGACCGGCTTCATGGTGTCGTGCTTCCCGGTGAAGATCGAACGCGCTTCGGCCGGGTGGACGCGTGCGGTCGCCATTCTTGACGGCTGAAGGCTGCACGCAACAACAAACAAAAATCGGGGAGAGAACGAATGACGGATTTGCGTACGCCCTCGCTGCGGGGCTGCTTCTGCTGTGGCCGGTCAAGTCCGTCGCTCTCAAACCTAAGCCGACGCGGCTTCATGCTCGGCTCCGGCGCGCTGGCGATATCAGCGGCCATGGGGCGCGACCGGGCAGGGGCGCAACCCGTCGAGGCAAAACCGTTCCGGATTGACGTTCACCATCATCTGTCGCCGCCGACCTACGTGACGGCGTCGAACGACGGCGGCTTCGGCGATCCGCTGATGAAGAACTGGACGATCGAGAAATCGCTCGCGGATATGGACAAGGCCGGCATTGCCACCGCGATGCTGTCGGTGACAACGCCCGCGGTCAATTTCACCAAAGGCGATGCGGCGCGAAAGCTCTGCCGCGAGTCGAACGAGTATGCCGCAAAACTGGTCGCGGATTATCCCGGGCGCTTCGGCAATTTCGCGATGCTGCCGCTCAGCGACGCCGAAGGCAGCCTGCGCGAACTGACGTATGCGCTCGACACGCTCAAGGCCGACGGCATCGCCTTGATGACGAGCTACGGCGACAAGTGGCTTGGCGACCCGCTGTTCCTGCCGGTCATGGAGGAGCTCAACCGCCGCAAGGCGCTGGTCTACACCCATCCGACGGCGGCCAATTGCTGCGTGAACTTGGCGCCGACGCAGCCGCCTGTAATGATCGAGTTCGGCACTGACACGACGCGCACCATCGCCGACATCATCTTCTCCGGCAACGCACGGCGCTTTCCCGAAATCCGCTGGATCTTCTCGCACGCCGGCGGGACCATGCCGTTCCTGATCGAGCGCTTCGTCCGCCATCCGCTGCTGGTGCCGAAGGCCAAGGAGACGGTGCCTGACGGTACGCTCACCGAGCTGAAGCGCTTCTTCTACGACACCGCGCAGACCTCCAACCGCGGCGCGATGTCGGCGCTGGCGGCGATCATCCCGCCGTCGCAGATCGTGTTCGGAACGGATTTCCCGTACCGCACCGGCATTGATCATGTGAAGGGACTGCGCGAGGCGGGTGTGTTCACAGACGATCAGATCGCGGCGATCGAGCGGGGGAATGCGCTCAAGTTGTTACCGCGATTGGCAAGCTAGTTTGGCAGCAAGTCGAGCCTCTGCTCACGTCGCGAAGCGATCCATAAAAAAGAAAAGGCGCACCGGTTGTCCGGCGCGCCTCGATCTTCTCCGGTCCCGTCTAAGGCGACGACGACCGGCCTATATCACCACCTGCAGACGCGGACGCCGTAGGGGTTCCACCAGCAGCGCGGACCCCCGCCATAGAAGCCATAACCTCGTCCGTAGTAGCCCCGCCCATAACCTCGGCCATAGAAGCCACGACCGCCGCCGCGATAGAAGCCACGACCGCCGCGGAAGCCGCCTCGGCCACCACGGTACGCCTGCGCCGGCGAAGTCGTTGCGCCTACCAGAACAGCAGACGTGCTGACGAAGTAGACGAAGAACAAAGCCAAAGCTGCAAGGCAGCGAGTCAGGACGTTGTAGCGTTTAGCCATTCGGGAATCTCCGGGTCACTTCCAAGGCATCTGGACTTCGGGACTATCTCACTTAGACGCGCGAGGCAGCTTTCGGTTCAGATGCGCTAAGATAATATTTTTACTAAGGTTCTTTCGAGCTTTCGGGACTTTATTAAGAAGGGCAGGTAAGGTCAAGTTACAGCCGGTTTATCGAGGGTTTTTGCATTGCGCCGTTCATCTTCCTGAATGTTTGCTGAACGCCGATGATTGTGCGCCGCAGAATTTCGAGAGAAGCTACGGCAATGCCACGCCGGCAACTTGATCTCGACACGATTTCCATTTTTTCAACGTAAGACCACCTCGCCTTAACGAGTACCCATGCCCAAAAAGCACACTTATGTCCTTGGCCTGAACACCTATGACCATGATGTCAGCGCCTGCCTGTTGCGCGACGGCGCCATCGCGTTTGCGATCGCCAAGGAGCGGATCACGCGGGCCAAGCATGCATCGGGCTTTTACAAGGAAGTGATCGACTATTGCCTCGAAGCTGAGGGCATCACACTCGATGACGTCGATCTGGTGGTGCGCAATTGTTATATCCTGCCGGTCCAGGAAATGGAGGAGCGGCTGGTCTACTTCGATGCGCCGGGCTTCCTTCCGGATTTCGAGCGCGGCGACGCGGCCAAGCACCCGCTGTATCTGTCGCGTCAGGACAAGGTGGTCACGATCTCCCACCACCTGGCGCACGCCTACAGCGCGTTCGCGGTGTCGCCGTTCGAGGATGGCGTCGTGATGATCGTCGATGGCGTCGGCAGCTACCGCTCCGACGTCATGGAATCTTTCCCCGCCAGCGACACGGCGACGCCGCTCGCGCGTGAGTCGGAGAGCTATTACAAGTTCAGCGGCGCGACGCTGGAATGCCTGAAGAAGGTCTGGATGGAGCCGGACCGCGGCTTCCTCAGCGATGAATTCTACACCATGCCCGGTCTCGGTGCGCTCTACAGCCGCGCCTCCACCTACATTTTCGGCGACTGGAACAAGTGCGGCGAGCTCATGGGTCTGGCGCCCTATGGTCGCCGCAACCAGGTCAAACATCTGCTCGAACTGAATGACGGCAAGCTGCAGGTGCCGCACTGGACCGCGGATTTCAAGGAGCCTTACGTGTTCGAACCCGGCAGCAACTGGGAAAAGAGCCCTGCGATGCGGCACTGGGAAGATCTCGCCTGGCGCACGCAGGATGACACCGAAAACGTGCTGCTCGCCCGCGCCCGGTGGCTGCGCGAAACCACCGGCGCAAAAAACCTCTGCATGGCCGGCGGCGTCGCGCTCAATTGCGTCGCGAATGGACGGGTCGCCCGCGAAGCGGGATTCGAGAACGTCTGGATCCAGCCAGCAGCCGGTGACGATGGGATTGCGATCGGCTGCGCCTATTACGGCTGGCTCGAAATCCTGAAGCAGCGCCGCGACTTCGTCATGGACCATTCCTATGTCGGCAAACGCTATAGCGATCAGGAGGCCGCGAAGGAGCTGCAGAAGTTTCTGGTGCGGATCCAGGTCGATGCCGTCAGCAGCGACAATGTCTGCCGCGATACGGCAAAGCTGCTCGCCGATCAGAAGGTGATCGGCTGGTTTCAGGACCGGTCGGAATTCGGACCGCGCGCGCTCGGCAACCGAAGCCTGATCGCCGATCCACGCAAGCCCGAGATGAAGGACATCCTCAACAGCCGCGTCAAGCACCGGCAGGCGTTCCGGCCGTTCGCGCCGATCGTGCTGGCCGAGCGCATGACGGAAATTTTCGAAGGCGAGGAGGACTCGCCCTTCATGCTGATTGCCAAGCCGGTGCGCCCGGAGTGGCGGGACAAAATTCCGGCGATCGTGCATGTCGACGGCACCGCGCGCGTCCAGACCGTGCGCGAAGCAACCAATCCGATGCTTTACCGTCTGCTGAAAGAATTCGAGGCGCTGACCGGCGTTCCCGTGCTGATCAACACCTCATTCAACATCAAGGGCGAGCCGATCGTGGAAACGCCGCTGGATGCCGTGAACTGCTTTCTGACCACGGGCGTCGATCATCTGGTCATGCACAACACGATCGTCTCGAAGAATACGATGCACAAGGTAGTCGCGCCGGTGCTCAACGTCTACGCCGACGTGCGCACGCTGGTGGCGTCGACCGCGCAGCCGGCCTGAGGCCGGCTGCCGCGATCCCGCCAAGAGCGCTCAGGCGGCTTTCGGCGCCGGCGGCTTGAGCGGCTTGTCCTGCCGCTTCGACCAGGAAATGTAGTACGCGACAATGGTCATGATCGCGATGCCGGTCACGCTGACGAGGATCTGAACGAGCAGCGAGCCTGAACTCAACGACAGCATGAAATGTCCGACGAAGGACAGGAACACGCCGACGCAGAACACCGCAAGCGATTGCTGGCCGCAGACGACCAAGGGATCGAAAATCCTCCACTCCAGGCCCGGCCACTCCTTCGGCACGAAGCGGATGACCAGGATGACGATGACGACGAAGTGCAGGAAGCGATAGGGCGCCAGATTGGTCTTGTCGTTCGGATTGAACGTCGAATACAGCCAGTGCGGGAACAGCTCGCCGAAAGCCGGAAACTTGCCGGCCATGGTCATGACCAGCGCGAGGATCATGTAGGCGATGCAGAACCAGAGCGTGGCCGGGTGCATGATCACTGACGCTGACTGCCGTGCACCACCGAGCGCGCACCATGCGCCGAATATGAACAGCACCTGCCAGGCGAACGGGTTGAAGTACCAGGTGCCGATCGGGTAGGCGGACAGATTCCATCCCGTTTGCCGCGACACCAGCCAAAGCACGATGGCGGCCAGCATGGTCCAGTTGGGCTGGCGCAGCATGATCCACAGCACCGGCGGGAACAGGCCCATCAGCACGATGTAGAGCGGCAGCACGTCGAGATTGACGGGCTTGAACTTCAGGAACAATCCCTGCCGCAGGGTTTCGGTCGCATTGTCGATCAGGCCAGCGACGTTGAAGTCGTTGACCAGTTGGGAATCGCCGAAGCGCAGCGCCAGATAGCTGATCGAGGCGATATAGATCACGAACAGGATGATGTGGGCAACATAGAGCTGCCAGACACGCTTGGTCAGCCGCGTCGCGCCGACGATGAAGCCGCGTTCCAGCATCATCCGGGCATAGACGAAGGAGGCGGTATAGCCGGAGATGAAAACGAACAGGTCGGCGGCGTCGCTGAACCCGTAATTGCGGGTGGTGATCCAGTTCACGACGTTGTCAGGAATATGATCCAGATAGATCGCCCAGTTCGCGACCCCGCGAAACAGGTCGAGCCGGAGATCGCGTCCTTTTTCTGGCAGGGTGGCGTTGATTTTCATGGCTGCCGTTTCGCAGTAATGATTCGGGAGGATGGCGCCGCAGAATCAGGTCCCGCCCGCCGGATAGCCCTAGATTGTCACAGTACGGCATAATGACTATACCGGTACGGAAATGGTACATCCGGGTTTTACGGAATCACCGATCAAATTTCCTGAAAGGTGTCTCTATACTATCCCGGCCGTTTCCACCAACCGCTACCGTGTCGCATACGCAAGGACCCGACCATCCATGACCGCACGCATTTTTAAGCCCGCCAAAAACGCGATGCAATCGGGCAGGGCCACGGCCCGGGAATGGCAGCTCGATTACGAGCCCGAGCAGCCCCGGGCGGTCGAGCCTCTGATGGGCTGGACCTCGTCGGGCGACATGAAGCAGCAGCTCACGCTGCAGTTCGACACCAAGGAAGACGCGATCGCCTATTGCGAGCGCAAGGGCATTGCCTACCAGGTGATCGAGCCCAAGGATTCGGTGCGCCGGCCGGCCGCCTACGCCGACAATTTCGCCTTCAAGCGCGTCGAACCCTGGACCCATTAGCCTAGCCGGCGTGCTTTTCAGCAGCCGCTCGACGCCCGGAGCCCGGACGAGGGCTACTGCGCCGGGCCCGATGCCGCCGGATCGTGGGGTATCGGCAGCGGCGCGTCCTTTGCCACACCAAGCACCGGGAAGGTTCTGATGTGGCGCACTTCAGGCATCGCAGAAAACTGCAGAAGCTGCTGGTGCATGCCTTCGACGTTTCGCGCCACGCATTTGAGCAGATAGTCGGCGTCGCCCGAAATCCGCCAGCTCTGCAGCACGAGCGGCACCGCGGCGATCGATTTTTCGAATGCCTGCAGCGGGGCCTGGGCCTGGCTCTGGAGCTGGATCAGGACAAAGGAAATGACTTCGTAGCCCAGCAGCGTTTCGTCGAGCGTGGCCCTGATGGCGCTGACATAGCCGCGCTCGCGCAAGGTGCGAACCCGCCGCCGGCACGGCGGCTCCGAAATGCCGACCCGCTCCGCCAGTTCGTTGTTGCGGATACGTCCATCCCTTTGCAGCTCGGACAGGATCTTCAGGTCGATGTCGTCGAGGGCGTGGCGTTCCGTCATGGGCTCCTCACGGGCACCTCATCGGCGTTCCAGCCTGCCACGCGTCGCCGTGCTCGGGGAGGGGGAACGTTTGGGTTGAGCCCGGCTGGGTGTTGCGCCGGGAGCGACGCTCGACAGCACCAGCTTTTCGTGGGCTGCAACGATGGCTTCCTTGGTGAGCCGCCCGCCGGGCCGGTACCAGGTGGTGAGGCCGGTCAACAGGGCCAGGATCGCGAATGTCGCCACCTGGATGTCCACGACCTCGAATTCGCCTTTGGCGACGCCCTGGCTGAGGATTTCCGCCAGCCGCTGTTCGTAGGCGCCGCGCAGCGCCACGATCTCTTCGTAGTTCTTCGGCTCCAGGCTCCGCAACTCGGAATTGGCGATGAAGACCTCGCGCTTCCTGGTCATGTGATAGGTGACGTGGAAGGCTGTGAAGGCGCGGAGCTTGTCGACCGGCCGCTGCTTGCCCTGCAGCGCACGATCGAGCTGGCGAAGCAATTCGTTGATGTGGTCCCGCACCAGCTCGAACAGCAATTCCTGCTTGGTGCTGATATGGTTGTAGAGCGAGCCCGACTGGATTCCGACCTCGGCCGCAAGTTGACGCAGGCTCATGGCCGCGTAGCCGTGCTCGAAGATCAGGCGCAGCCCGGCCTTGCGGATCGCCTCCATCGTCTTCGGGCCGTGAGAACCGATCGTCCGCGCCATGGGGCCTCTGGGCATTCGCCGCCGTGGAAACGAGCGGTCGATTGTATAATTTTGTCACGAAATGACAGTAGTTTCAATTGCCTGTAGCTATCATTTGAGGTCCGACAGGTTCCGCTTGCAGGCAAGTTAAAAAAACGTATGATCGTTTAATTCCAAGGAATACACCGGGGGAAATGATGGCCTCAAGCAGGCTGCTTCTCAACTTCGATCTCGGCGAGACCGCGGATGCGATCCGCGAGACGGTGCATGCGTTTTCGCAGAACGAAATCGCGCCGCGCGCGGCCGAAATCGACCGCAGCAACCAGTTTCCGCGCGACCTCTGGCCCAAAATAGGATCGCTCGGCCTGCACGGCATCACGGTCGAGGAGGAGTATGGCGGCACCGGCCTCGGCTATCTCGAGCACTGCATTGCGGTAGAGGAAATGTCGCGGGCGTCAGCCTCGGTCGGCCTGTCGTATGGGGCGCATTCCAACCTCTGCGTCAACCAGATCCGCCGCAACGGCAGCGAGGCACAGAAGCGCAAATACCTGCCAAAACTGATCTCGGGCGAACACGTCGGCTCGCTGGCGATGTCGGAGCCGGGCGCCGGCTCTGACGTGGTGTCGATGAAGACCCGCGCCGACAAGAAGGGCGACCGCTTTGTGCTCAACGGCAACAAGATGTGGATCACCAACGGACCGGAGGCCGATACGCTGGTGGTCTACGCCAAGACCAATCCCGAGGCCGGCCCGCGCGGCATGACCGCCTTCATCATCGAAAAGGGCATGAAGGGATTTTCCACCGCGCAAAAGCTCGACAAGCTCGGCATGCGCGGCTCCGACACCTGCGAACTCGTATTCGAGGATTGCGAAGTCCCGGAAGAGAACGTGCTGAGCGAAGTCGGCCGCGGCGTCAACGTGCTGATGAGCGGCCTCGACTATGAGCGCGCGGTGCTGGCGGCAGGCCCGATCGGCATCATGCAGGCCTGCATGGACGTGGTGCTGCCTTACGTGCATGAGCGCAAGCAGTTCGGCGAGCCGATCGGCACGTTTCAACTGGTGCAGGGCAAGATCGCCGACATGTACACCACCATGAACGCCTCGCGCGCCTATGTGTACGCGGTGGCAAAGGCCTGCGACCGCGGCGAGACCACGCGCGAGGACGCGGCCGGCGCGATTCTGTACGCGGCGGAAAAAGCCACCCAATGCGCGCTCGACGCCATCCAGCTGCTCGGCGGCAACGGCTATATCAACGACTACCCGACCGGGCGGCTGTTGCGCGACGCCAAACTCTACGAGATCGGCGCCGGCACCAGCGAAATCCGCCGCATGCTGATCGGGCGGGAACTGTTTGAAAAGACGGCTTAAGCTTCACATCGGGGCAAAGATGATACAGGCTGTCGCATTCTCTTCGAATGGGCTGTTCCGGCCATCCTGAAGCCATCCCAGGGCACTCCAGCATCCAAAGAAAACGCCGACCATGCCGCTTCACTCCACCATCGATCCCACATCCTCTGAGTTTGCCCGCAACGCCGACGTGATGCGCGGCCTGGTGGCGGAGCTTCGCGAGAAGCTTAAAGTGGTTTCCGGCGGGGGCGGCGAGACGGCGCGCAAGCGGCATACCTCGCGCGGCAAAATGCTGGCGCGCGAACGCGTTGACCTGCTGGTCGATCCAGGCACCGCCTTTCTCGAATTGTCGCCGCTCGCCGCTAACGGCCTCTATGGCGGCGACGTCCATTCCGCCAGCGTCATTACAGGGGTGGGGCGCATTTCCGGGCGCGAATGCGTCATCGTCGCCAACGACGCCACCATCAAGGGCGGCACTTACTACCCGATGACCGTGAAGAAGCATCTGCGCGCGCAGGACATCGCGCGGCAGAACAATCTGCCCTGCGTCTACATGGTCGATTCCGGCGGCGCCTTCCTGCCGATGCAGGACGAGATCTTTCCGGACGAGCGGCATTTCGGCCGTATCTTTTATAACCAGGCGCAGATGTCCTCGCTGGGCATTCCGCAGATCGCCATCGTGATGGGGTCCTGCACCGCCGGTGGCGCCTATGTGCCGGCCATGTCGGACGAGAGCATCATCGTGCGCAATCAAGGCACCATCTTCCTCGGCGGGCCGCCGCTGGTGAAGGCCGCGACCGGCGAGGTGGTGACAGCGGAAGAACTCGGCGGCGCCGATGTGCACTCCAGGCATTCCGGCGTCACCGACCATTACGCGCAGAATGACGCGCATGCGATCGGAATCGCCCGACGCATCGTCGCCACGCTGAAGCCGCCGACGCGGGCGGCGCTGAACATGCGCGAGCCGCGGGAGCCGCTGTTTCCGGCGGAAGAAATCTACGGCGTGGTCTCCGCCGACGGCAGAAAACCGTTCGACGTCCACGACATCATCGCGCGTGTGGTCGACGGCTCGGAATTCGACGAGTTCAAAAAACTCTATGGCACGACGCTGATCTGCGGCTTTGCCCACATCTGGGGCTATCCGGTCGGCATCATCGCCAATAACGGCATCCTGTTCAGCGAGAGCTCGCTGAAGGGCGCGCACTTCATCGAACTGTGCTGCCAGCGCAATATCCCGCTGGTGTTCCTGCAGAACATCACCGGCTTCATGGTCGGCAAGAAATACGAGGCCGGCGGTATCGCGCGCGACGGCGCCAAGCTGGTGACGGCGGTGGCGACCGCGGGCGTGCCAAAGTTCACTGTCGTGATCGGCGGCTCCTACGGCGCCGGCAATTACGGCATGAGCGGCCGCGCCTATTCCCCGCGTTTTCTGTGGATGTGGCCGAACGCGCGGATCTCCGTGATGGGCGGCGAGCAGGCCTCCATGGTGCTGAGCCAGGTCCGACGCGACAATATCGAGGCCAAGGGTGAGAGCTGGTCGGCGGAGGAAGAGGACAAGTTCCGCGCGCCCATCCGTGCGCAATATGAACACCAGGGCAATCCGTATTACGCCACGGCACGGCTATGGGACGACGGCGTGATCGACCCCGCCGACACAAGGCTGGTGCTTGGCCTTGGATTATCAGCGGCTGCCAACGCGCCGATCGAACCGACGAAATTCGGCCTGTTCAGGATGTGATGATGGACCGCTCGAAGCTTTACCGGCGTTTTCGCACGCTTCTGATCGCCAACCGCGGCGAGATCGCCTGCCGCGTCATCCGCTCCGCGCGCGCCATGGGTCTGCGCACCGTCGCCGTCTATTCCGAGGCCGACCGCGACGCCATGCATGTTGCCATGGCCGATGAGGCCGTATTGCTGGGACCCGCGCGCGCACGCGACAGCTATCTCAATATCGAACGCGTAATCGAAGCCGCGCGCCAGACCGGCGCCGAGGCCATCCATCCCGGCTACGGCTTCCTGTCTGAAAACGCCGAGTTCGCGCAGGCGTGCCTGAACGCCGGGCTGGTGTTCGTCGGCCCTACCGCCGAGATGATGACCGCGATGGGCTCGAAGTCGGGCTCGAAGGCGCTGATGGAAAAGGCCGGCGTGCCGCTGGTGCCGGGCTATCACGGCGAGGCCCAGGACGAGGCGACGCTGGCAAAATCCGCCGACAAGATCGGCTTCCCTGTGCTGGTGAAGGCCTCCGCCGGCGGCGGCGGACGCGGCATGCGCGTGGTGAATTCAGCCGGAGAACTTGCGGCGGCGATCGTCAGCGCCAAGCGCGAGGCCAAGGCGGCGTTCGGCGACGACCGCATGCTGATCGAAAAATTCGTGCAAAACCCCCGGCATATCGAGGTGCAGATCATTGGCGATAGCCACGGCAATCTGCTCTCGCTCTGGGAGCGCGAATGCACGCTGCAGCGGCGGCACCAGAAGGTGATCGAGGAAGCGCCGTCGCCGACGCTGGACGCCACGCAACGCGAAGCGGTCTGCGCCGCCGCGCGCAAGGCGGCCGGTGCGGTGAACTATGTCGGCGCCGGCACCATCGAATTCGTCTCTGACGGCAAGGAGGTGTTCTTCATCGAGATGAATACCCGCCTGCAGGTCGAGCATCCCGTGACTGAACTGATTACCGGCTTGGATCTGGTAGAGTGGCAGTTGCGGGTGGCGTTCGGCGAGAAGCTGCCGCTCAAGCAGGACGAGATCAAGCTGAACGGCCACGCCATCGAGGCGCGGGTTTATGCCGAAAATCCGCAGAAGAATTTCATGCCTTCCGTGGGACGGATCAAGACCTGGCGCACGCCCGATGGCGTCGACGGCCTGCGGATCGACGCCGGATATCGCGATGGCGATGCGGTGTCGCCGTATTACGACGCCATGCTGGCCAAAGTGATCGCCTGGGCGCCGACGCGGCAAGCCGCCATCGAGCGGCTCAACCGCGGGCTGGAAGAGACCGACGTTCGCGGCATCGTCACCAATATCCCGTTCCTGTCGGCGCTGGTGACGCATCCGCAGGTGCGCGCCAACACCATCGATACCGGCTTCATCGAGCGCGAGCTGAAGAAACTGACGGAAGCCTCAAGCGTAGCTGGCGATCTCGAGCTTTGTGCTGCGGTGGCCGCGATCGTCAACGACGAGCAGAAGGCGGCGCGCAAGGAAGCGCATTCGCCGTGGCAGACGTTTGGCTGGATGCCGGTCGGAAAGCGGCAGCGGGTGTTCTCGTTCCGGCAGGGGCAGGGCGCCGAGCACAAGGTGACACTGCACTATGGCAACGGGCCATCGACGGTGTCGATCGGCAAGCACGAATTCGTTTTCACGACTTCGCCTGCCGATTGCGGGAGTTTCGACCTGACGATCGACGGCATGAAATCGCGCGTCACTGCCGTGATCGAGGGCCATGAGCTTTATTTGCGCACCCGCAACGGCCGCTTCGATCTGCATTGGGTCGATCCGTTCGGCGGCGAGACCGAGGAGCATGTGGGCGAGGACAAGATCGTTGCGCCCTTGCCAGGCACTGTGGTGGCGCTGCTGGCCGAAGAGGGCGCGACGCTGGAAAAGGGCGCTGCGATCCTCACGCTTGAAGTCATGAAGATGGAGCAAACCCTGCGTGCGCCCTTTGCGGGCGTGCTGAGGAAGATCAAGTGCAAGGTCGGCGATATCGTCAGCGAAGGCGTCGAACTAGCCGAAGTCGAGCCGGCGGCGTCATGAGCGATCGCGTCCATATCGTCGAAGTCGGCCCGCGCGACGGGCTGCAGAACGAAAAGACCCCGATCAGCGTCGCCGACCGGATCGCTTTCATCGAGGCGTTGATCGGTGCGGGTCTCCACACTGTCGAGGTCGGCGCCTTCGTCTCTCCCAAGGCAATCCCGCAGATGGTCGGATCGGCCGAAGTGCTGCGCGGCGTCAGCCATCATGCGAATTGTGAACTGCCGGTGCTTGTGCCGAACGAGAAGGGTTACGAGGCTTCACAGGCCGCTGGCGCCAAACTGATCGCGGTGTTCGCCGCGGCATCGGAAAGTTTTTCGCGCGCCAATATCAATTGCTCGATTGCGGAATCGATCGACCGGTTCAAGCCGGTGCTCGCCCGCGCCAAGGCCGACGGCGTGCGGGTGCGTGGCTACATCTCCACCGTGCTCGGCTGCCCCTATGAGGGCGAAGTCAAGCCGCAGGCGGTGGTCGATGTCGCAAAAGTGCTGTGGGACCTCGGCTGCTACGAAATCTCGCTCGGTGACACCATCGGCGTCGGCACGCCCCTGAAAGCGCGGCAGCTACTGCGCGCAGTGGCGGGCGATGTGCCGATGGCCAATCTGGCGATGCATTTCCACGATACTTACGGCCAGGCGCTGGCCAATCTCTATGCCGGGATGGAGGAGGGCTGCCGCGTAATCGACTCCGCCGCCGGCGGCCTCGGCGGTTGCCCCTACGCCCCCGGCGCGACCGGCAATGTCGCAACCGAGGACGTGGTCTACATGCTCGAAGGCATGAGCATTGCGACCGGCGTCGATATGCCGAAGCTGGTCGCGGCGACCAATGTGGTCAGCGGGCTGATCGGCCGTCCGCCGGTCAGCCGCGTGGCGGCGGCGTTGAACGCGAAGATGCGGGCCGCGAAGTAGGCCGCCTACGCGGCCTTCAGTCCGACATTCGGTAGCATCGGCCTGCTCTTCAGCGCTCTCGCCATCATCGCCTCGACCTCTGCCTTCTCGTGCGGCAGCAGCGCAAGGCGCGGCGGTCGGGTCAGGGCGGTGCCGCGGCCCATGATGTGCTCGCAAAGCTTGATGCACTGGACGAGGTCCGGACGGGCGTCGAGGTGCAACAGCGGCATGAACCATTCGTACAGCGGCATCGCCTCGGCATAGCGTCCCGCCTTGGCGAGACGGAACAGGGTCTCGCCCTCGCGCGGGAAGGCGTTCGACATGCCCGAAACCCAGCCGACGGCGCCCATGGCGACGCTTTCGACAATGACGTCGTCGAGGCCGGCGAACAGCACGAAGCGATCGCCGACCATGTTGCGGGTGTCGATGAAGCGCCGCGTGTCGCCGGAGGAGTCCTTGAAGCACACCACCGTCTCGACGTCGGCGAGGGTCGCGAGAATGTCCGGCGTGACGTCGTTCTTGTAGATCGGCGGATTGTTGTAGAGCATCACAGGCAGATCGGTCGCGCTGGCAACCGAACGGAAATGCGCGGCGGTCTCGTGCGGCTTGGAGGAATAGACCAGCGCCGGCATCACCATCACACCGTCGATGCCGACCCGCGCGGCCTCCTTGGCGGTTTCGACGGCAAACGCCGTCGTGAACTCGGCGATGCCGCACAGCACCGGCACGCGGCCGGCCGCGACCGACTTGGCCGTCTCCATGATGGCGATCTTTTCCTTGCGCTCCAGCGAGGTGTTCTCGCCGACGGACCCGCAGACGATCAATCCGGAAACGCCGTCGCGGATCAGGCCGTCCATGACCTTTGCGGTTGCATCGATATTGAGCGACAGGTCGTCATTGAATTGCGTGGTAACGGCCGGGAAGACGCCTTCCCAGGAAATGCGTGGGCTCATTGTTTGGCTCCGATTGGAATTTTCCGGCGGATTGTCACATCCGCCGGGCTTTGGCTTGGAAACGATGGGTGGGATCAGAGCGTCGCGCCGATCTTTCGCAACTCGGCAAGGACGGGCGCCTTGGGCAGCCAGATCTTGTCGAACTCGGCGATGACGGCCTCGGTATCGCCGGCCGGGACCTGACGGATCGGGATCGGCGCGTTCTTGAAATTCTCGATCAGCTTGGGCTCATTGCCGGCCAGTTCATCGATCTGCGCATCGAGCGTCGATTTGACGGTCTTGGTGATCAGCTCCCGGTCGGCCGCCGGCAACGACTGCCAGACACGGCCGGAGACGACCGCCGCCATCGGCATGAAGACGGCATTCATCTGCAGGATGACTTTCGCAACCTTGTCGAAGCGCTGGTTCCAGGAGAACTCCAGATCCGCCTCGAGGCCGTCGACCTGGCCGTTCGCCATGGCGTCGAACACCTGGGGCGTCGGGATCGGCGTCGGCGCGGCGCCGAGCGAGGAATAGAAATCGCGATAGACCGGCGTCGGGTTGATGCGCAGCTTCATCCCCTTGATGTCGGCGAGACCGGTCAAATCCTTCGCCGAGAAGATGGCGCGCATGCCGGTGATGCCCCAGCCCAATCCAATCGTTCCGGTTTCCTGCGGCAGGACATCGAACAGCTTGATCGCCGCCGGATGGCGGACGAACTTCGCGACCGACGGCGTCGAGCGCACGATGTAGGGCGCATTGATTGCCGCAATATGCGGTACGCGCGAGCCGAGCTCAGCGGCTTGGATGAAGCCCATGTCGAGCGCGCCGGACTGCAATTGCTGCATCATGGCCGGCTCGTTGCCGAGCTGGCCGGAGTGAAACACCGTCATGGTCAGGCGGCCGTTGGTGGCCGCCTTGAGATCGTCACCGAGCTTCAGCGCCGCCTTGTTCCAGGAATGGCCATTGGGCGTGATGAGGCCGAGGCGAAATTCCTTGGCCTGGGCAAGCGCGAGCGACGGCGCGAACAGCGGTACGGCTGCGCTGGCGGCAAGGAAGCGGCGACGTGAAAGAGACATTGGCAAGGCTCCTTGGGGGGTGGACCTACTTGATGAGGACGAGGGAGAGGGACGGATAGAGCGAGAGCAGCACCAGCAGGACGCAGCTGATGACGAAGAACGGCAGCGTCACCATGAACATCTTTCCGGGCTTGGCCCCGGTGACGGCTGCGGCGACGAAGAAGCAAAGACCGACCGGGGGTGACAGCAATCCGAGCACCAGATTGATCACCACGACCACCCCGAAGTGACGCGGATCGATGTGATAGATTTCGGTCGCAACCGGCAGCAGGATCGGCACCGTCATGATCAGGCCGGGAATGCCGTCGATGACCGTGCCGATCACCAGCAGGATCACATTGCAGAGCAGCATGAAGCTGACCGGATCCTTGGCGACCGACTGGATCCAGCGGGCGGTTTCCTGCGGCACCTTGCCGAAGATCAGCACCCAGGAGAACACGGCGGCGGCAGCGACCAGGAACAGCACGATGGCCGAGTAGATTCCGGCGCGCAGCATCATCTGCGGCAACTGCGCGAACTTGAACTCCCTGGTCCAGTATTTTCCGATAAGTGCCGCCGCCACTGCGCCGACGGCCGCGGACTCCGTCGCGTTGGCGAGGCCGCCGAGGATGCTGCCGACGATCACGATCGGAATCAGCAAGGTCGGCGAGGTGCGCAGGATCGTTGCTACCCGCTGCCGCGGGGTCTGATAATCGGCCTTGGGATAATTGTAGACGTATCCCATCAGCGCGATGACGACGCAGAACATCACCGTCAGGATGACGCCCGGCACGATGCCGGCAATCAGCATGTCGCTGACCGAGACCTGCGCCAGCACGCTGTAGACGACGAACATCACCGACGGCGGGATGATCGGCCCGAGCATGCCGCCATAGGCGGTCAGTCCCGCCGCGAACGTCTTGTCGTAGCCCTTCTTTTCCATCTCCGGCACCATGATCTGCGCCATGATCGCGACCTGCGCGGTCGCAGATCCCAGGATGGAGGAGATGAACATGTTGGCGAGGATGTTGACGTAGGCCAGTCCGCCCTTCAGCGAACCGACAAAGGCCATCGCCATGTCGACGATGCGCCGGGTGATGCCGCCGCCATTCATGATCTCGCCGATCAGGATGAACAAGGGGATGGCGATCAGGCCGTAGCTGTCGACGCCGCCGAACAGCTGCAGCGGGTAGGACTGGAACAGGACCGGATTTCCCGATGCGATGATATAGACGAAGCCGGCAAGGCAAAGGCAAAGCCCGATCGGCACCCCGACCAGCATGATCGCGATAAACGCGGCCGAGGTGATCATCAGTTGACCCCGTCGAGTTCGGAGAGCTGAAAACCCTTTGGCGGCGTCCGCGGGACCAGTTCGAGATCCTCCAGCAGGTTTGCGAGGCCGTGAACGGTCATCGACACCGCGAAGATCGGCAGCGTCAGGTAGACCACCCAGGTCGGCCAGTTCAGCGTCTGCGTGCGCTCGGTGTAGAGAAAGTTGAACGTCTCGGCGGCGAGCTTGCGCGCGTCGAAGCCGGCGCGGGCGAGACCGATCGGATCCATCCAGAGAAAGCAGGTGGCGATCAGGGCCACGCCGAATACGACGACCATGCCCGTCGCGATGACTTTTGCGATCTTCTGATTCCGCGCCGAGAGGCGCTCGGTCATCATGGTGACCGCGAAATCGAGCCGCAACCGCGTCATGGCGGAGGCGCCGATGAAGGTCAGCCAGACCACGCAATAGACGGCCGATTCATCGATCCAGTAGATCGGGAAGTGCGAATAACGCGTGACGACATTCACCAGGATCAAGGCCGTCAGCAGATACATCAAGCCCATCAAGGCGATACGTTCGAAAGCGAGCAGGAGACTCGAGGTCCTGACAACGATCCGCCGGGCGCTGAACGCCGGCGCATCCGCAATCGTCTGCTCGATCATAAAGAGCCCCCGCTATCCCTGAGATTTATCGTGCACTTCAAAAATGTATAATTTATACAATCTTGTCAAATGAGATTTGCGGGGTCGCTTAGCTTTTGCTGGGTCGGGACCACGTCAACATGCGAAATTGGGGCCGCCCGATCGGAAAGGCCGGCCATGACGACGGAAGATCAAATGAAGGGCCCCCTGAAGCACCGGACGCTGTCGGCTGCGATCGTCGACCAGCTCAGGCAATCCATTCTCGACGGGACCTATCCGGCCGGCTCTCAACTGCGGCAGGACGCGCTGGGCGATACCTACGGCGTGAGCCGCATTCCCGTGCGCGAGGCGCTGTTTCAGCTCGAGGCCGAGGGGCTGGTGCGCATCGTCCCGCAAAAAGGTGCAATCGTCTCGGAGCTGTCGCTGGACGAAATCAACGATGTGTTCGATCTGCGCGGGATCATGGAGCCGCGGTTGTTGGCGCAGTCGGCGCCGCACTTTACGGAACAAGACTTTGCCGGGCTGGACGACATCCAGAAGCGCTTCGAAAAGGCGATCAAGGCGGGCAACATCAGCGAGTGGGGCCAGCTCAATGCCGACTTCCATATGGCACTATACGTTCACGCCCGGCAGCCGCGTACCAAGGCGATCGTCGTGGCGCTCTTGCAGACCAGCGACCGCTACACGCGTCTGCAGCTCTCTAATACCAAGGCAATGGGCACGGCCGAAAAGGAGCACGCTCACCTGATCGAGCTGTGCCGGGCGAAAGAGATCGACCAGGCCTGCCGATTTCTGGAGCAGCATATCGAGGCGGTGCGAACCGACCTGTTGCAGGTCGTCGGCGGCGGCTGATCGTGGCGGGCGCGGAGCGTTGATCCGGAAGCGGACCATGCATCATGCCGGGACGTCGCTGGCAAGCTTCAGCAGATTAGCCGATATCGCCGACTTGGCGCTGTAATCCTTCCACGCGGTATCGCGCGCGATGTCACGCCACTTGCTGACGGTCGCCACGTCGAGCTTGCTGACCTTGGCGCCGGCCTTTTCATAGACCTTGGCGACCTCGATATCATCGTCCTGCGCGCCCTTGCGGCCAAACGCTTCCAGTTCGCTGCCGACCGAAAGGATGATGTCCTGCTGGTTCCTGGGCAGCTTGTCGAAGATCGCCTTCGACATCATCAGCGGCTCCAGCATGAACCAGTACGAGGCGCCGGCGCCTGAGGTCAGCGACTTCGCGACCTCTACGAGGCGGAACGAGATCAGGCTGGTGGAGGAGGTGATGCCGGCGTCGCAGGCACCCGTCTGCATCGCGGCGTAGATTTCGTTCGACGGCATCGACAGCACGGCGGCACCCGCCGTCTGCAGCACCATGTCCATTTCGCGCGAGCCGCCGCGCACCTTCAACCCCTTGGCGTCTTCCGGGGCAACGATCGGCCTGGAGCGGCTGGCAACGCCACCGGCCTGCCAGATCCAGGTCAAAAGGACGATGCCCTTGTCGGCGAGAAAGTCAGTCAGCGCCTTGCCGACCGGCTCCTTCTTCCAGCGCAGGCCCTGGTCGTAGGTCGCGACCAGGCCGGGCATCAGGCCGATATTGGTCTCCGGCAATTCACCGCCGGCATACGGCATCGGGTAGAGACTGATATCGAGTGCGCCTTTGCGCATCGCCGAGAATTGCGCGTTGGTCTTGATCAGCGAGGAGTTCGGATAGACCTCCGCTGCGATCTCGCCGCCGCTGCGCTTGGCGACTTCAGCGGCAAACATGCGGCACAGCCGGTCGCGAAAGTCGCCCTTGTCGATAGTGCCACCCGGGAACTGGTGCGAGATCTTCATTGTCGTGGCGGGATGGGCGGTGCCGGTGCCGAAACGAAGGACAGCGGGCGCGGCAACTGCGGATGCGATGACATGGCGGCGTGTGAGCATGGTTGATCCCCTGCAAAATGGTTGTTGGGTCGGCGATCCGGATCGCTTCAGCCCATGTTAGCCGGTCTTCGTCTGAAGTTGCTTTGGTCTGATCGTTCGAGGCTGCGTGATAGCACGCGACGGCAAGCCCAGCGTCCAGCCCTCAGAGCAAAGCCTGATACTGCCGCGGCGCACGCCGGGGAACACCCGTTCGCAGAAGAGCAGTCAACAAGACTTCCGACCCTGGGCACTCGCGGCGCGTCAGCCGCCATCAATTGCCTGCTTCAACTAACCGTGACCAGGGAAGAAC
Organism: Bradyrhizobium algeriense; assembly: GCF_036924595.1. NCBI lineage: Bacteria > Pseudomonadati > Pseudomonadota > Alphaproteobacteria > Hyphomicrobiales > Nitrobacteraceae > Bradyrhizobium > Bradyrhizobium algeriense. The sequence continues at coordinate 3,033,993 of NZ_JAZHRV010000001.1, forward strand.
TTTGGAATGTGGCCGGTAACAAACCCGGTCGCGGCATCGTCGTTTGAGGATGCGGCAGACGTCGCTATCGAGAAACCAACCAAACCCAAAGGACGACCACCCATGACCACCACGACCCGTATCGGCCTCGGCCTGTCTGCTGCGCTCGTTTCGCTCGGCCTTGCGTTTGCGCCAGCCGTCTTCGCTCAGGACAAGATGGGCAAGGACGACGGCATGAAGAAGGAATCGATGTCCAAGGACGCGATGAAGAAAAACGACGGCATGATGAAGAAGGACGGCATGAAGCACGATGGCATGATGAAAGACGGCATGAAAAAAGACGACGGCATGAAAAAGAACTGAGCCGCGCCGTCATTCCCCGCGACAACGCAAGGCGTTTGCGCAAGGGAGCGATGCTTAAACATCGACCCCGGACGTTCGAGATTCCCCGATGCGCCATTATGCATCGGGGGTCTGGATGCATCTGGGTCTGGCGCTCACGCACCGGCCCGGAATGACGGGAAGGCTTGATCCGTCATCGGCAAGAGACCGCGGCGCGCATCTAGCCCGCTCTCTCTTGCCTACCTCTTCTTGCCCTTGGTTTTGCGCGCGGCGTAACGCGCGTCGCGCTTGGCCTTCTGCTCGGCCTCCAGCGCCGCCTGCCTGGCGGCCTCTTCTTCCTTCTCACGCGCGATCCTGGCGGCTTCCGCCGCCGCAGCCTCGGCCTCAAGACGCTTCTGTTCGGCCTTTGCCGCTTCCTTGGCCTCCCTCGCCTTGGCCCGGGCGGCGGCCTGGGCTTCGCGCTCGGCCTGACGGCGCTTTACCTCGGGATCGTCGAGTCCCGGCTTGGCGCGAAACTTGTCCAGGATGTTCTGCCGCGCCTGCATCGCGGCTTTCTGACGGTCCGCGAAGTTCGGTTCCTTGAATCCACTCATAAAAAAAGGCCTTGTCGCTTTCACTCTCGGGGGTTGGACGCGCCACACGCGCGGAATGGCGCCTAGGTAAGTGAACCCGGGGCAAAATGCCAGCGTCGAAATGGGGCCGGTAGAGCAGGGGAGACTTGCGTGAACAGCAAATGGCCCAAACTGATGCTGATCAGCGGGATTACGTCAGCCTGGCTGCTCTACGACATGGCAACGGCGACCGAAGCCCCAAGCCGGGCGCTGGCGATCCTGCAATATGGCCTTCTCGCCTGCGCGCTGATTGGCCTGGTCGGCTCGCTGGCGATGCTCGCTTCGCACGATCCTAGAAGCTATCGCGACGGCTACCGGGGGCCGAGAACGCGCGCGACCGTCATCGCCGTTATCGCGATCCGATCCGCGGTCCGCTGCGCCTCCAGCCTGTCGCGGGCATTTTCCCTGATCATGGTCTCGATCAGCTCGAGCCGCCTGGTCTCGTCAACCGCTTCCGCCAGCAATTGCTTGTACCTGATGTAGTCGTAGCCAGTTTCCTGCTTGTCCATCGCACGCCCCGCACACGCGCTCGCCCCGAATGCGCAGTGTCGATCAAGGGTTGTGAGTCCGCAACGGATTTACGCGAGTTATACCCATATCCGCATCGATCACGATCCCCGCACAAACCCGTGTAATGTGAACCTGTTCACAGGGACCGCGGCGGGTCGTTCCTATCTTCCGGGCTTCCGAAACAGGAGCGACCGCCATGCCCCACAATTGGTGGACCCGCAAATACCTCGTTCTCGCCGCCGCCGTCGTCGCGTTGGCCTTCATGGGCTTCGTCGTGCTCGGCGTGTCCTATCCCGAGCCAGCCGCCAGTGCAGCCCTTGGTCCGGACTGGCAGTGCAGCCGGCTGGCCTTCGTCTTCACGACCTGCAGCCGGGCCAAGCATAGCCAGTCCATGCCCGTCCGCCTCGCCAAAATCCCGGTGTGCGGACGGCAGCGGACGTAATAGGGTCGGGCCGGAAACGGAGTTGACCGGAACCGGAGCTTCCCATGCAAAAATTGTCTCGCGTTATGGTGGCCGCGTCGGCGGCGGCTCTCGTATTCATGCCGGCCGGCGTCGCGCTGGCGCAGGGCGCGCCGGGCGGCGGGACCGCGCCTGCGGCAACGTCCACTGCCGCGCCGGAAGCCAAGGCTCCTGAAAACAAGGCTCCTGAAAACAAGGCTCCCGAAAACAAGGTTCCTGAAAACAAGGCTTCTGAAAACACGGCTCCTGAAAAGGAGAAGGCGGCACCGAAGAAAAAGAAACCGGCCAAGATGACCCGGCAGCAGGAAATCGACCGTTCGGTCGACCGTGGAACGGTGCCCGCGCGTTACCGGAGCTCGGTGCCGAAAGAGTATCATCAGTATATTCCGTTCGATAAGCGGTAGAACACGGCGGATAGCTGCTCTCGTCATGTCCCGAAGGCGGATATCCCGCACGCCGCGATCTGACCACGTTATTGCGAGCGAAGCGAAGCAATCCATTCTTTCTTTATGCCGCGCGATGGATTGCTTCGCTGCGCTCGCAATGACGGCCCGGCAGAAATTTTGCGGTCTCGCGTGCGGGACACACGCAAGGAATATGCGCACGAATATCGCCCCGTACTCATACGGATTGGCTGCGCGAGCACGGCGCATCTATAACGACGTCGCTTGCAGCGGGGGGCAGGGCGTTCGTCCATCACGACGAACGGCTACCACTGGAGGCCACGAGGCCCGGACTCCTAGGCACTCCGGGCCTCGTCTATTCCTCATCGCATCGGCCGAGCCGCTTTTCGCCGCTCGACCGCTTCATCGGCACAATCACATCGGAAAAACGCAACGCGGGGCGCGGGTCATCGGGCCTGCGTGCCGATGATCAAAGCGATCCGAGAAATTGCCAGATGATCAGTAGCACCACGATCACGAGCATGACGTAGGTGATCTTGCGGCCGATCCCGCTCATCACACTTTCCCTTTTGGCTTCGCGCGCCTGAAAGCCGATGCTGACATTTGGTCGCCAAGGGGGTTGGCAGGACTTCAACACCGGCGATGGACGGCCGGTCAGGCCGGAGGCGCCGCCGTGGATCCCGGGGTTCCAAATTCACCTTAAATTGCCGTTTTGCTCCGACGGCCGGATTTTCGGTGCTAAGGGAGTGCCCATGTGGAACGGCTGGAAAAAAGCGGCCATCGGATTGAGCGCGCTGCTCGCCTTCGTCCTCCTGGAGTTGATGGCGGTCATCGGCGGCGTTGCCGTATTCCTGGGCCTTGTCATGGACGTGGATTTGCCGTTCTTCGCGGTCTCCGAGGAATAGCCGTCCGGACGCCCCTAACCCAGCAGCCTGTAGACGATGCTGGTCGATGCGCCGGCCAGGCAGAACGCCAGCGCCATGCACACCAATACCTCGCCGCGATCGAATTCGGGTGGTGGCGGGCTCAACGGATTCCTTGCGCTCAGCCGTTTTAATTCAGGAGATAGGAAACGCGTCGAAGGCGCTCGGTTTCCAATTCGGAGGGATTCCGGCCCGTTTTGCGTCGTTTCGGTTCCCTTGAAGCCCGGACGCCAGCGCCAACAATTGGCTGCGGCCATAAAAATCGTTATGATTCAATGGCTTTTTAAATTCTCTTTAAATTAAAAATGAGTTCCTGTTCAGGCCGCACCGCCGCGCGGCCCGAATAGCCGGGCGCCGCCCCTACACCTACCCCAGGGAGACGAGCGCTCGGCTATTGTGGGCCCCTCAAGCGCGTCGGCGGCGGTTTGCCGCTACAGCCGACCGCTTGCCGGTCCCGGCTCCGGCATTCCGGATCAATCATCGTCCAGCGTTTCGGACTACCGGGGCCGCCCAGCGATCGTTCAGGCCGACCCGCAGAAATCCAGACTATCGGTTTCTTGCGCGACCGATGTCACCCGGCAGCAACAGCCGTGCAGTTTAGGCCACATCCTGGAGGCGAGCTGGAATACGCCTGCTACTCGTAACCGGCGCGACGCACAGTGACGCGGCGCAAGCCGTCACAGCCGATCTGGCGCGCGGCGCCGAGCGAGAAGTCGAGAACCCGGCCGCGTGCGAAGGGGCCGCGGTCCTGCACCGGGCAGCGGATCTTCTTGCCGTTCTCGAGATTGGTGACGACGAAGATGGTGCCAAACGCTTCGGTGCGATGCGCGCAGGAGACCTCGTTGGCCTTGAAGCGCTTGCCGCGCGCGTCCCACTTGTCCTCCCAGTAGACGGAGGCTTCCTGGTCGTCTGCCGGCGGCCGGGCGATCCGTCCCATCCACTTTTCCTGAAAGGTCTCGGCGCATGCATGCGACGAGGTCAGCGCCAGCGCCGCAAACCGCAGTTGCGGTGGCGATACCTGCCATGATTGCCAACATTCCTGCTGGGGGCGGGCTTGTGCCCGCCGGAGGGTCCAGGCGCAGGTTTCGTTTCGACTTTGGCGCTGGCGTGGCGGAGGCAGGGCGGCATTGCGCCGAGTTGGGTAATCCGAACGATGTTAAGTAACCCGGATGATATGGCGCGGCCAGAATAACACGTGCTAAGCTGCTGCCGTAGCGGACCTGCACGCGCAACGCGCCCAACGTTCACAGCAATGATCGAGCGCAGCTGCCGTTAGGGAACCGTCAACAAGACACCATTAGCTTCGGATGTTCACACATGCCTTGCGCGCGTAGCGCGGCCAATCTATCACCAGTTGTAAAGGGAAATTGAAGTGCGCCTGCCAGCAAATTCGGTACGGTTGTGTTGTGAAATGAAGCCAACTGGCTGGAACTTTTCGGCCCGAAAGAGGTTCTGAGTCGGCCTTATTGTGCTCATGTTTTCTACCAACGATGAAAGCTACATCGAATCATGATTGGGGACGGTCGTGAACCGCAATAACTTCAAATCGATGTCCACGGATGAGCTGTGGGCACTCCACGAAGAAATCGCCTCGAGGCTTGCGGCCTCGCTGCTCGCGGAGAAGCGTGTGCTCGAAAATCGCCTGAAGCAACTCAAGGGTGGCGTCGAAGCCGAGCGCGAGAGTTCGTCGACAGGGAAGCGTCCATATCCAACCGTCGTTCCGAAGTTTCGGAATCCGGACCGGCCGTCTGAAACTTGGGCGGGACGAGGGAAGACGCCGCGTTGGCTTGCTGCAAAATTGAAGTCCGGCAAGCGGATCGACGACTTCCGCATCAGGCAGGTAGCATAAGAAGTCTTTCAGCCGCTCGGTCGCGGTGTACCCGCATTTTTGGCCGATCCACGAATTTGGCCAAAGTGAAGGCTGCGGATGCCCCCCCGATCTGCTGCGGCTCGCTAGTGCGCGCGAGTTTTCGTCTGTTCGGCCTGGAAAGCCTTCAGGCATTTCGGCAACATCGCTGTTGATGTCGATCTGGATGATGTCAATCCGGAATCAGATGGCGTCACGGTCGCACTTCAGATTGCCTTGACCTCGATCCTGGCCTTGGCTTGGACCTTGGCCCTTGGAATCGAGTGTCCTTGCGATATGCGCTTCCAGGGCTCTGACAATTCCCATCCGCGCAAACAGCATGGGCCCGCGGTCTTCGGCGGCATCGATCAGCATCTGGACGGCAAGCCGCCATTCCTGACAATCACGTTCTGGCTGAGGAAGCTTCCGGATGTAGTCGGCGGCGTCTCGCAGGGTTTGCGCAGGCGGTCCCTCCGGGAGTGGGACAGGCTGAGCGAACGGACGATCCCAGGACATGCTGAACTCCCGTCATAGACCCCCGAACGACTCCAGCGTGCAAGGGGGCGCGCCGGAACGGTCAAGCCGCTTGGGTCGTGTTCCGGAGGAACCGGAAGCCCGGGGATTCGACGCGGAGTCTCGATGTTGGTTCCATTGCCAAGGCTGTTTTGTTCACGTGGGGTCAGTTCCCCGAGTTCCGCGTGCCGTGCAGGGGGCGTCTTGCACTTGCGCGATGAAGGCCGGGTTGCAGATCGATCAGTTTTGAAACGCAACGCCGACGAAATCGCCTTGCCGCCAGATCACGCGGCATTCGCGAACGGTGTGAAAATTGTCGAAGCTCAATTCGAAATCCAGCGGCAGCAAATTGAGGGTGTGGAGTTCGATTCCAGCCCCGGAATTCGTCACATCCTGAACGCGGCAAGTGAGGACACCGCGCTGCGCATCAAAGAACAGCAGCGCGTCTTTCGAGATCGTCGTCCTCGCTATCGATCGGCGTTCGAATTCCATCGGAGTTTCCAACAGTTTTCGCCAGGTCTTCGCAAGTCAGATCCTGGCAAGTCAGGTCCTGGCAAGTAAAGGCTCAGCGAATTGCGCTCAGGCGGCAATCAGCTTCGGCCTTCTTCGTAAACAATCAATTTTAGTCATCGCATAAACCGTGTTCCACGGGCGGAGCAGCCGCCGTCGGGACAGTATCAGTTGCGGGTTAAGCACAGCTCCGCCTGTTCCGTATGCGGAACTCACAATCAGGCTTGATGCGCCGGTGAAAGCCAGCCTCACTCGTTATGCAGAGGGGAATCACATGGGTTTACGTTGGATATGTGTGCTGGCGCTGTGTCTTGGAACATCAAGCGCCGGATTTGCGGGTGAACAGTCCGGTGTGTTGCGTCGAATTTCGTGTCCTGTCGTGCGCTACTACGTGGCGCAATACAGTGCGTCCGCCGCCGAGCAGTGGGCCCGCGGCAAAGGCGCGAGCGACGCCGAGATCGAAGCAGCCCGACGCTGCCTGAGGCCCGACACGACGCGAACCGCCAAGGCGGCCCCATCGAGGCCGCTCGCGCTCGGCACCTACGGCTGGTGAATCGCCGGAGAGGCCGCCGCCCTAACGGGTAGCGCGGTCGTCGAAGCGCGCGATTTTCAGTACTGCTGTGGCCGCTGACGCTTGCCAGGCTTGGTCTTCGGCCCGCCGTAATATGGATTGACCACGCATTGGGCGGAGCGGCCCGAGGCCGACGCGGCACACTGCGCCATCGTTTGATAGCGGCACTCGAAATAGAAGTCCGCGATGCCGCCCTGGTAGATCTGCAGGCAAACGGGATAGCTCGGATCGTAGGTCTGGGCGCGGGCAGGTGCGGGCAGGTGCGGGCAGGGCAATCGTCGCGGCTAGGATCGTCAAAGCCGTTGCTGTGGCAGGTGCGTGTCGCAACTCCATCCTGATATCCTCTCAATACCTTGAGCAAGTAGCCCGCATGAGCTCGCGCGATTGCGTGCCCGGCGACGAGCGCAATTGCGCTCGCACCGTGATGACAGGCTCCGCGATATGCGGGGTGCAACCCGGATATCGCTACGCTACGCTTGCCACGAGCCCGTGTTTCAGACTTCCCGATCCTCAAATCCATACTCTCGATAGATAGCGGCGCGATCGGCGTGGGGGTTTAGCCGGCACTTTGCCTGGGCGAGATGCAGGTTAAGGGTCCCGGGCTGACAATTGGCTGCCAGCAATTTCTTGATGTCGTCCATCTGCTGGCGTGATTGCTGGGTCGGTTCGAGTTGCTCAAGCGCGACCAGTGCCGTTGCCAGCGCTTCCGTGACTACCCATTCGTCGTGGCCGGTGATTCCCTTTCTCGGCATGACGACCCGCATCCTTTGTCAGGGGCAACGGAGCAATTTCCGGCCGGCATTATAAGCCCAAACCGCAAATCGTCACCCGTGCCGCTTCAGTTTTCTTTGGCCTTAATGCACAAATAGACGCCTGAGCGGAGCGATGCGCGGCGAAGTCCACGCTACCGGTTCCTCCGCCGCGGCCGGACGAGGCCCTCAATCTCCGGTTGTATTGTCGGAATTCGGAAAATTCCTTCGGTCAAGCTTGCGTTGCACAACGCATATTTCTTCCGCGGAAGCACGACTCCCATCTAACCTGATCCAGCAGAGCGTTTTGAAGCGGCCTTGTTATGCTCAGATTATCGGCCGACGATGAGGGCTCAAAACTTTGAATCATGATTGGGGACCGTCATGAACCGGAATGACTTCAAGTCGATGTCCACTGACGAATTGTGGGCGCTCCATGAGGAAATTGCCACCAGGCTTGCGGCGGCACTGACGGCGGAAAAGAACGTGCTTGAAAACCGCCTGAGGCGACTCCAGCGCGGCATTGAAATTCAACATGCAACTGATGATGCCGAGTCTTCGCATGCCAAGTCTTCGCATGCCAAGTCTTCGAGTGCCAAGCCGTCTCATGGTAAGTCATCTCATGGCAAGTTGTCTCGCCATGCCAAGTCGTCGACGGAGCGCCGGCCCTATCCCGCTGTCGTTCCGAAATATCGGAATCCGGAGCGGCCGTCGGAGACCTGGGCGGGACGCGGCAAGAAGCCCCGCTGGCTGGCCGCACAACTAAAGTCCGGCAAGCGGATCGACGACTTTCGGATCAGGCAGGCCGCATAGGCGATCACTAAAGCCGCGCAGCTTCGGCTTTCTGAACCTGCTTGCGCAGTGCCTGCACCTCGGCCAGCCGTCTGGCGAGCTTTGCGGCCCCTTCGCGGGCGGCCCCTTCACGGATTGGCTTCCTTGAGGCAGACGGATGCCGTTTGGTTCTGCCCTGCGTTGCTCTCGCCGCCATCGTGGTTGCCCCTTCCTGAACTCTCCCCACGTTCACGGTGCTCTCTTGTTGGGTCGTCGGCTAGTGCCGGCCCGACACAGCGCGCGCGAAGATCGATGACGGTTCCACTTTTGGGACGTGTCGTGCTATCCGCGCAACATAAGATGCTTCATCGGCTTCGAATGGCCGCATGACCTTATTAATCAAGATTTTTGCGTTTCAACCGCATTTGCATATCAAACTTGAGGTCATATTTCTTTCCATCCGCACATACGGCATCGTCAACCTCGAACTGCTGATCGTCTTCGTCCATCTCGAACTTGCCGCCGGAACATCCTTCAGCTTGGACCGCAGCGGTGAGCCGTGCGCGTTCGTCTTCAGTAACCTGGCGATCGGCGAGCGCAGGCAAGACCGACATGGCGAGTATTGCTATCGATATGATCCATCGCATGAGCAAGTTCCTCCTGTGGGGCGCTCGTGCAGCGATCGCTTCGCGCTGACCAGTCGGTTTTCTCGCCACGTCAGGGCATTGCGCGGACCGGCACGTACAACCCGAATGCCTGCGACCGCCAAACGTTCCGCAAATCCGGCAACTCGCTGGTAGAAATCCAATCGGGGTGGGAGGAGCATCCGGGAAGGGAAGGTCCTTTCTGAAAACGGGAAGGTCCTTTCCGAAGTGAACAGGTGGGGACGCAAACAAAAAGACCGCCCGAAGGCGGTCTCTCGGTCGCTTGCTGGGGTAAACGATCAGGCTACGGTAAGCGCAGCCTGCTTGCGGCGGCGAAAGCTCATGTAGCCGACTCCAGCAAAGCCAAGGATCATCATGGCCCAGGTGGCAGGCTCGGGCACGGCCGAGGTCAGACCCTGCGCGAGCCTTAAATCATCGACCGTTGGCCACAGAAAACTTCCAGCGGGTTGTACGGCGGAGACGGTGAGCGACGTAATAGTACCATCGGAGACGAAGCCGATGAAGCTTGACGTGGTGGCATTAATGATCGTGTGGGAAGTCACGCCGAAGCTATCAGTCAAGCTTAGTGCGATGCTGCCAGGTTGGAAGAGTCCCGCAATATTACTGCCAAAGAAATTCGCGCCGATCGCGCTGATCGTGGTCGCGAAATTGTAAAAGGTTATTGAGTCCGCTGCGGTGTTCGTAGACAGCCAAGGATCGGCGACCGTGCCTGCAATGAAGAAGGTGCTGGTTTCCGCCGCAGCAGAATAGCTGTAGGCGCCCGCAGACCGGGTGATGGGTGATGGCGCTGAGAACACGACGCCTAAATCTGTGAAGGTATCAACGCCGGGGGCTGTCGTTGCAGCGTTGAATGCTGCTTGCGAGGTGAAAACCGTAGCAGCATCGGCAGTTTGAACGCCCGCCAGGGCGACAACGGCCAATGCGGCACTCGATGAAATAAATGAAGCGAACGAATATTTAAATTTCATATTTTAAGTCATTCCATAAATTAAATACGATGGGCGGCAGTGTTACGGTTAATTAATATACTGTCAATCGTTGCTGAGCCGCAAACCGTCGTTGGTCTCTCCTGAGCTTGCGTATTCCCAATGGGTATCCTTGCGCTCAGGATTGAACTCCCGCTCGACATGACGGTTCAGGATGGGTGTAGCCTGCATGAGCGCAGCGAGATGCTGAAATGGCAGTCCGGACGTCGCTCTGCTCATCCGGGCTACGCTTGCTAGCCATGTTATTTGGCGATCCCAGCAGGATTCGAACCTGCAACCCACGGAGTAGAAATCCGTTACTCTATCCAGTTGAGCTATGGGACCGTCCGGGCGGTAGCCGCCCCAAGTATCCGCCTTATAGGCCTTCCTTATCTAGCACTGCCAATATGAAAAATCCGCTTTCCCGCCAAGACGGTCGAACCGATTTCTTTGGGGTCGCGACTAAGGCAGACGGTGGGCTAAAGCCAGTGGTCCGCCCGTAATATAAAGCCAGCCGCCGGCACTTCCGCCAGGCGGTGCGGCCGGGACCGTTTGGACTGCCAGCGCCATGCATGCGACCTTTTCGCAAGCCGAATCCACTGCCATCAGTCCGTCACCTTTTCGCGCACTTTTTGACGTTACGCGGCTGATGTCCGCGGCAAGGAGCCCATCATGATCGGTTTGGTTCGCGCCACAGTGATTTGCGCCACGCTGGCGCTTGGCCTGACGGCGGCAGGGGCCGCGGACAAGGCGTTCAAGCGCGACGAACTGGCCGATTCGGCCGTCAAGCTGGAAGCCCAGATCAAGAGCGAGGCAGGGCCGGTCGCCAAATCCTCCATGACGCTCCGCAACGACGCCGACGCCGCCTTCAAGCGGTCCGACTTTCGGGTGGGTTTGCAGATCCTCGGCCAGATCGCCGCCACCACGCCCGAGGACAGCGCCAACTGGCTAAAACTCGCCAAAACCATCTTCCAGATCCGCTCCGCCAGTTCCAGCGAACAGACCTTCCTGTACGAGCGCGCCTCGACCGCGGCCTACATCGCCTATCAGCGCGCCGACAACCAGGCCGAGGAGGCCGATGCTCTGGCCGTGCTGGGCCGGGCGATGTCCGAGCGCAAGCTGTGGCGTCCGGCGCTGGATGCGTTGCGGCTGTCGCTCGACATGCGCGAGGTCGCCGAGGTCCGCGGCCAGTACGAGAAGATGCGCGACCAACACGGTTTCCGGCTCTTGGACTACACCGTCGATTCCGACGGGGCTTCGCCGCGCGCCTGCTTCCAGTTCTCCGAGGACCTCGCCAAGCGGGTCGATTTCGCGCCGTTCCTGGCGTTGGCCGGCATCGACAAGCCGGCGCTGACCAGCGAGGGCAAGCAGCTCTGCGTCGACGGGCTGAAGCACGGCGAGCGCTACAACATCAACCTGCGCGCCGGCCTGCCGTCCACGGTTAAGGAATCCTTACCGAAATCGGCCGAGTTCAACATCTATGTGCGCGACCGCAAGCCGTTCGTGCGCTTCACGGGCCGCGCCTATGTGCTGCCGCGCACCGGCCAGCGCGGCATTCCGCTGGTCAGCGTCAATACGCCGTCGGTGAACGTCAACGTGTTCCGGATCGGCGACCGCAACCTGATCAACACGGTGGTGGACAGCGATTTCCAGAAGACGCTCTCCAGCTACCAGCTCTCGGATCTGGGCAACGAGCGCGGCGTCAAGGTCTGGACGGGTGAACTTGCGACCGCTTCCACGCTGAACCAGGACGTGGTGACGGCGTTCCCGGTCGACCAGGCGCTCGGTGACCTGCAGCCCGGCGTCTATGTGATGACGGCGTCGGCCAAGGGCCCCGGCAGCGGCGACGATGACGGCTCGCTGGCGACGCAATGGTTCATCGTCTCCGACATGGGCCTGACGGCGTTTTCCGGCAATGACGGCATCCATGTGTTCGTCAATTCGCTGGCCTCGACCGAGGCCGTCGCGAAGGCCGAAGTGCGGCTGGTTGCGCGCAACAACGAGATCCTTGCCACCCGCAAGACCGACGATGCCGGCCACGTGCTGTTCGAGGCGGGGCTCGCACGCGGCGAGGGCGGGCTTTCGCCGGCGCTGCTGACGGTCATGAGCGACAAGGCGGACTACGCCTTCCTCAGCCTGAAGACCAACGCCTTCGACCTCACCGATCGCGGCGTGTCGGGGCGGGTGGTACCATCAGGCGCCGACGCCTTCGTCTATGCCGAGCGCGGGGTCTACCGCTCCAACGAGACAGTCTACCTGACCGCGCTGCTGCGCGACGGGCAGGGCAACGCGATGGCCGGCGGGCCGCTGACGCTGGTGATCGAGCGGCCCGATGGCGTCGAATTCCGCCGCGCCGTGTTGCCGGATCAGGGCGCGGGCGGCCGCTCTCTTGTCCTGCCACTCAATTCGGCGGTCCCGACCGGGACCTGGCGGGTGCGCGCGTTTACCGATCCCAAGGGCTCGTCCGTCGGCGAAACCACCTTCATGGTCGAGGACTACATCCCCGAGCGGATCGAATTCGACGTCTCGGCCAAGGAGAAGGTGATCAAGGCTGATACTCCGGTTGAACTGAAGGTCGCCGGCAAGTTTCTCTATGGCGCCCCGGCCTCGGGCCTCCAGCTCGAAGGCGACATGCTGGTCGCGCCGGCTGCCTCCGGGCGGCCGGGCTATCCCGGCTACCAGTTCGGCGTGGCGGATGAGGAAACCGCCTCCAACGAGCGCACCCCGATCGAGAACCTGCCCGAGGCCGACGCCAGTGGCGTTGCGACGTTCCCGGTGTCGCTTGCCAAGGCGCCGACCTCGACCCGTCCGCAGGAAGCACAGATCTTTATCCGCATGGTGGAGACCGGCGGCCGCGCCGTCGAGCGCAAGCTGGTGCTGCCCGTGGCGCCGCAGGCGGCGCTGATCGGCATCAAGCCGCTATTCGGCGACAAGAGCGTCGCCGAGGGCGACAAGGCTGAGTTCGACGTCGTGTTCGTCGGTCCCGACGGCAAGCAACTGCCGCGCGATGGCCTGCGCTACGAACTCCTGAAGATGGAGTCGCGCTATCAATGGTATCGCCAAAACTCGTCCTGGGAATATGAGCCGGTCAAATCGACCAAGCGCGTCGCCGACGGCGACCTGACGCTTGCAGCCGACAAGGCGGCGCGGGTGTCGCTCGCGCCGCAGCCGGGCCGCTATCGCCTCGACGTCAAGTCGACCGAAGCGGACGGGCCGGTCACGTCGGTGCAATTCGACGTCGGCTGGTACTCCGACGGCAGCGCTGATACGCCGGATCTTCTGGAAACCTCGGTCGACAAGCCGGAATACGCTTCCGGCGACACCATGGTGGTGTCGGTCAATGCCCGCACTGCCGGCAAGCTCACCATCAACGTGCTCGGCGACCGCCTGCTGACGACGCAGACTGTCGACGTCAAGGAAGGTACCCAGCAGGTTAGGCTTACCGTCGGCAAGGATTGGGGCACCGGCGCCTATGTGCTGGCGACGCTGCGGCGTCCGCTGGATGCGGCAGCGCTGCGGATGCCGGGGCGTGCGATCGGCCTAAAGTGGTTCGGCATCGACAAGAAGACGCGCACGCTGCAGGTCGCGCTGTCGCCGCCGCCGCTGGTGCGGCCCGGCACAGCGCTCAAGATCCCCGTCAAACTCGGCGGGCTCAATCCCGGCGAGGACGCCAAGATCGTGGTTGCCGCGGTCGATGTCGGCATTCTCAACCTGACCAATTACAAGCCGCCGGCGCCTGATGATTACTATCTCGGCCAGCGCCGCCTGACGTCCGAGATCCGCGACCTCTATGGGCAATTGATCGACGGCATGCAGGGCACGCGCGGCCAGATCCGGACCGGCGGCGATTCCGCCGGCGCCGAACTAAAGGGCTCACCCCCCACGCAAAAGCCTTTGGCGCTCTATTCGGGGATCGTCACGGTCGGCGCCGACGGTACCGCGGAAATCAGTTTTGATATTCCGGAGTTCGCCGGCACCGCACGCGTCATGGCTGTGGCGTGGAATTCGACCAAGCTCGGCCGGGCGACCATCGACGTCACCGTGCGCGATCCCGTGGTGCTGACGGCGACGCTGCCACGCTTCCTGCTCAATGGCGACAAGGGCACCATGAGTTTCGACCTCGACAATGTCGAGGGCGCGCCCGGCGACTACAGCATCAGCGTGAAAACGTCGGGGCCGGTGAAGGTGACGGGCAATCCGACCACCACGGTGAAACTTGCCGCCAAGCAGCGGACCTCGATGTCGCTGGCGCTCGACGCCGGCGGCGCCGGCACCGCCAATCTCGACGTCGACATCAAGGGCCCGAACGGGCTGACACTGGCGCGGCATTATGCGCTTGACGTCAAGGCGGCGACGCAGGTTCTGGCGCGGCGCTCGATCCGGACATTGGCAAAAGGCGAGAGCCTGACGCTGACGCCGGACATGTTCTCCGACCTCGTGTCAGGCACCGGCAGTGTGTCGCTGTCGGTCAGCCTGTCCACCGCGCTCGATGCGGCGACCATTCTGAAGGCGCTGGATCGCTATCCGCACGGCTGTTCCGAGCAGATCACCAGCCGCGCCATGCCGCTGCTCTATGTCAACGATCTCGCGGCGGGTGCGCATCTGGCGATGGATACCGCGGTCGACCAGCGCATCAAGGACGCCATCGAACGGCTGCTGGCCCGCCAAGGCTCGAACGGCTCGTTCGGCCTGTGGTCGGCCGGCGGCGACGATTCCTGGCTCGACGCCTACGTGACGGATTTCCTGACCCGCGCCCGCGAAAAGGGCTTTGCGGTGCCGGATGTGCTGTTCAAGAACGCGCTCGACCGTATCCGTAACTCCGTGGTCAACGCCAACGAGCCGGAAAAGGACGGCGGCCGCGATCTCGCCTACGGCCTCTATGTGCTCGCCCGCAATGGCGCAGCCCCGATCGGCGACCTGCGCTATCTCGCCGACACCAAGCTCTCCAATCTCGCCACCCCAATTGCGAAGTCGCAGCTCGCAGCCGCACTGGCTTTGGTCGGCGACAAAACGCGGGCGGAGCGGGTCTATGGCGCGGCGCTTGATGCGCTGGCGCCAAAACCCGTGCTCGAGTTCGGCCGCGTCGACTACGGCTCGGCGCTGCGCGATGCGGCGGCGTTGGTGTCGCTCGCCAGCGAAGGCAACGCGCCGCGGGCGACGCTGACGCAAGCCGTTCAGCGGGTCGAAGTGGCGCGGGGGCTTTCGCCCTACACCTCGACGCAGGAGAATGCCTGGCTGGTGCTGGCCGCGCGCGCGCTATCAAAGGAGACACTGGCGCTGGATATCGATGGGTCGCCGGTCAAGGCCGCGGTCTATCGCAGCTACAAGGCCGAGGCGGTGGCCGGCAAGCCGGTCAAGATCACCAACACCGGCGATGCGCCGCTGCAGGCGGTGGTCTCGGTCTCGGGTTCGCCGGTTACCCCCGAGCCCGCGGCGTCGAACGGCTTCAAGATCGAGCGCAATTACTTCACGCTCGACGGCAAGCCCGCCGACGTCACCAAGGCGAAGCAGAACGACCGCTTCGCGGTGGTGTTGAAGATCACCGAGACCAAGCCGGAATACGGGCACATCATGGTGGCCGATTATCTCCCGGCTGGCCTCGAGATCGACAACCCGCATCTGGTGTCGTCGGGCGATAGCGGCACGCTGGACTGGATCGAGGACGGCGAGGAGCCGGAACATACCGAGTTCCGCGATGACCGCTTCACGGCAGCCATCGACCGCGCCAGCGACGACAAGTCGGTGTTCACGGTGGCCTACATCGTGCGCGCGGTATCGCCGGGCAAGTACGTGCTGCCGCAGGCCTATGTGGAAGACATGTACAACCCCTCGCGCTACGGCCGGACCGGCACAGGTACGGTTGAGGTGCGCGCGGCGAAATGAGCGAGGCAGGAAACCATAGTTCATCGTCATGCCCGGGCAAAAGCGCGAAGCGCATCTTCGCGCAGATGTCCCGGGCATCCACGCCTTCCTT
The DNA here is from genome assembly GCF_036924595.1 of Bradyrhizobium algeriense. Classification (NCBI taxonomy): domain Bacteria; kingdom Pseudomonadati; phylum Pseudomonadota; class Alphaproteobacteria; order Hyphomicrobiales; family Nitrobacteraceae; genus Bradyrhizobium; species Bradyrhizobium algeriense. Next base: position 3,049,786 of record NZ_JAZHRV010000001.1, read on the forward strand.
GGTTGACGGAAGCAAAGACGTGGATGGCCGGGACAAGCCCGGCCATCACGGCGGTGGCGTTCGGCGCCGCCGCTTTTTCCGGATGGCTGTAGCTCTGGCGTTCGTGCTCATCGTAATCACCACCGCCTTCTCGGCTTGGATCGTATCGCTCGGGCCGCTGCCGCTGGAAGAGGCCCGAAAAGTTTCCACCACGGTCGTGGACCGCAACGGCAAATTGCTGCGCGCCTATGCGATGGCGGATGGCCGTTGGCGGCTGCCGGTCGATGCGAAGAGCGCGGTCGACCCCGGATATCTCAAACTGCTGCTGGCATATGAAGACCGCCGGTTCTGGTCGCATGGCGGCGTCGATCCGCTGGCGCTCGGGCGCGCGGCGCTTCAATTCGGCAGCAGCGGCCACATTGTCTCCGGCGGCTCGACCATTACGATGCAGCTGGCGCGGCTGATCGAGCCGCGGCGCGAGCGCTCGGTGTACGCAAAGCTGCGCCAGATGGTACGCGCGGTCCAGCTCGAGCGGCAACTGAGTAAGGACGAAATTCTCGATCTCTATCTGGCGCTGGCGCCGTTCGGCGGCAACCTCGAAGGTATCCGCGCCGCATCCATCGCCTATTTCGGCAAGGAACCGAAGCGGCTTTCGCTTACGGAAGCCGCATTGTTGGTCGCGTTGCCGCAATCGCCGGAACGCCGCCGGCTCGACCGTTATCCGCAAGCCGCCCACGCCGCGCGCGACCGCGTGCTGGCACGGATGGTTGAGGATGGCGTGGTGTCGAAAGAGGACGCCGCGCAGGCGAGGGCTGTGGCGGTGCCGCGGCTGCGCAAGCCGATGCCAATCCTGGCGCCGCATTCCTCTGACGCCGCGATGGCGACGGTAAAGGATACGCCGCTGATCAGGCTCACGCTGGATTCTGCCTTGCAGAAAACGCTGGAGGCGCTGGCGCGCGACCGTGCCGTAGCGCAAGGGCCGAACATTTCGGTCGCCATCATCGCGGTCGACAATGAAAGCGGCGACGTGCTGGCGCGCGTCGGCTCGTCGGATTATTTCGACGAGCGGCGCGCCGGGCAGGTCGACATGACCCGCGCGGTGCGCTCGCCGGGCTCGACGCTGAAACCGTTCATCTACGGCCTCGCCTTCGAGGACGGCTTTGTCCATCCGGAAAGCCTGATCGACGACCGGCCCATTCGCTTCGGCTCCTATGCGCCGGAAAATTTCGACATGACGTTCCAGGGCACGGTGCCGGTGCGCAAGGCGCTGCAGCTCTCGCTGAACGTGCCGGCGATTGCGCTGCTCGACCGCGTCGGCTCCAGCCGGTTGTCGTCGCGGCTGAAGCAGGCCGGCGGCAATTTGGTGCTGCCGAAGGATGAGGCGCCGGGCCTTGCGATGGGCCTTGGCGGCGTCGGCGTCACCTTGCAGGACCTGGCGCAGCTCTACACTGGGTTGGCGCGGCTTGGTGTGGCGCGGCCGCTGCGCGAGATCATGCTGGCGCAAGAAAAAGATAAAGACGATCGGGAGCCGCTGCGGCTGATGGACCAGGTCGCCGCCTGGCAGGTCGGCAACGTGCTGCTCGGCACGCCGCCGCCGGAAAACGGCGTGCACAACAGAATCGCGTTCAAGACCGGCACCAGCTACGGCTATCGCGATGCGTGGTCAGTCGGCTTCGATGGCCGCCTCACGATCGGCGTGTGGGTCGGGCGGCCCGACGGCGCGCCGGTGCCGGGCCTGGTCGGCCGCACCGCCGCAGCCCCGATCCTGTTCGACGCGTTTGCGCGCACCGGAAAGATCCCGGCGGCGCTGCCGAAGTCGCCGAAGGGGGCGCTGATCGCCAGCAACGCCAAGCTGCCGCTGCCGCTGCGGCGCTTCCGTCCCGTCGGCGAACTGATCCGGACCGGCAGCGATCAGGTGCCGCGGATCCAGTTTCCGCTGAACGGCTCACGGATCGACGTTGACCGTTCAGGCGGCGGGCAGGCCGCGCCGATGCCGGTCAAGGTGGCCGGCGGCGTGCTGCCGCTGACCATCATGCTGAACGGCACCTCGGTCGGCGAAATCGACAGCCGGCGCCAGCGCCTGGTCGATCCGCCCGGGCCCGGTTTTGCGCGCCTGACCGTGATCGACGCGACGGGGGCGGCCGATACCGTTGTGATCCGGGTACAGTAAGGAAAAAGCGCTTGGGGACAGTCGGATAGGGCGAATCTGTGGTGTTGTTTGCAGTGCGGTTTCATCGTATGCGAACAACATGGTGGAAACCTTCCAGCCCCCACGCTTTGGAGCAGGCCAACAGCCTGTAAAACCTGCGCATTCCGGTCGCAGGCTGGCCGCCGCGTTCGACTTCGCCACCACGAGCCATTTTCGCGCCATCGTGTTCCTGGTGCTCTGCGGCATCGTGCTTTTCCTGCCCGGCTTCTTCAATATTCCGGCGATCGACCGGGATGAAGCGCGGTTCGCGCAGGCGACCAAGCAGATGGTCGAAAGTGGCGATTTCGTCGACATCCGCTTTCAGGACGACGTCCGCTACAAGAAGCCGGTCGGCATCTATTGGCTGCAGGCCGCCGTGGTCGAAACCGCCTCATCGCTCGGCCTGCCGCGGGCGCAGTTGCGCATCTGGCTCTACCGGATTCCCTCCCTGATCGGCGCCATCGGCGCGGTTCTCCTGACCTATTGGGCGGCGCTCGCCTTCGTCACGCGGCGCGGGGCCGCGCTGGCGGCGCTGATGATGTGCAGTTCCGTCCTGCTCGGCGCCGAAGCCCGGCTCGCCAAAACGGACGCGATGCTGCTGTTGACCGTTGTCGCCGCGATGGGGGCGATGGCGCGGGTCTATCTGTCCTGGCAGCGCGGCGAGGACCCGGTGCATCCGTCCTGGAGCGCGCCCGCGATCTTCTGGACCGGGCTGGCCGGCGGCATCCTGCTCAAGGGGCCGCTGATCCTGATGTTCGTCGGCCTGACCATCCTGGCGCTCGCGATCCTCGACCGCTCGGCGGCATGGCTGTGGCGGCTGCGCCCGGTCTGGGGCCTGATGTGGACGCTGGTGCTGGTGCTGCCATGGTTCGTCGCCATCTTCTGGCGCGCGGGCGAGGCATTCTTCTCCAATTCGCTCGGCGGCGACATGCTGAGCAAGCTCGGCGCGCAGGAATCCCATGGCGCGCCGCCCGGCCTCTATCTGCTGCTGTTCTGGGTCACGTTCTGGCCGGGAGCGGCGCTGGCCGGGATGGCGGCGCCGGCGGTATGGCGCGCGCGGCGCGAGCCCGGCGCGCAATATCTGCTGGCGTGGCTGGTGCCGTCCTGGATCGTGTTCGAACTGGTGCTGACCAAGCTGCCGCATTACGTGCTGCCGCTCTATCCGGCGATTGCGATTCTCACCGCCGGCGCGCTGGAGCGCCGCGTGCTGTCGCGGTCCTGGCTGGTGCGCGGTGCGGCCTGGTGGTTTGTCGTTCCGGCGGGGGCATCCGTGATCGCCGTCATCGGAGCCATCAAGCTGACGCATTACCCGGCTTTTCCGGCCTGGCCCTTCCTGGCGGCGGCGATGATCTTCGGCCTGATCGCGTGGTGGATGTTCGAGGACAGCCGCGCCGAGCGCTCGCTGCTGAATGCGGTGGTCGCGGCGATGTTTCTGGCGGTTGGAATCTACGGCATCGTCATGCCGTCGCTGACCACCATGTTTCCGAGCGCCGAGGTCGCGCGCGCGCTTCGCAACGTGGTCTGCGTCGGGCCGAAAGCCGCCGCGGCAGGTTTTCACGAGCCGAGCCTGGTCTTCATGACCGGCACCGGCACGCTGCTCACCGACGGATCGGGCGCTGCCGATTTCCTCGGGCAGGGCAGTTGCCGCTTCGCACTGGTGGAATCGCGCACCGAACGCGCCTTCGTCCAGCGCGCCGAAGCCATCGGGCTGCGCTACAACGTGGCGAAACGGATCGAGGGCTATAACATTTCGCAGGGCAAGGCGATCTCGATCGCCATCTTCCGCTCGGAAGGTACGGAGTAAGATGGCCGCGAGCCCTGCTGTCGTCGAATCCAAAAACTATCTTTCGCGCTTCGGGACGCTGGCGTGGCTGTCGCTGGCGCAGCTCGTGCGCTCGCCGTCGCATTCGCGCCGCGCCGAGGCGGCACGGCGGGCGGCGCGACACGTGTTGTGGCTGTCGGCTGGTCTTGGTGCAGCGATCATCGTCCTGATGTACGCGATCGACGCGTGGGAAATCGCCCAGATGCCGAAACGCGGCACGCCGTCGCTGTGGTGGGTCCGCATTCTCACCGATTTCGGCAAGGACGAATATGTGCTGGCGGTGCTGGGGGGATTGCTGATCGCGGTCGCGATCGTCTCGCCGGTCCTGCATGGCATCAGGCGCTCATTGCTGCTCGGTCTCGGAACACGGCTGCAGTTCATCTTTTGCGCCGTCGCCGTGTCCAGTCTGGTCACCGAGGTGCTGAAGTACAGCATCGGTCGCGGTCGGCCATTTGTCGGCGGCGAGGCCAATGCCTTCCACTTCTCGCACTTCGCAGGCAACCCCGCTTATTTCAGCTTTCCTTCCGGCCACGCCACGACCGCCTTTGCGCTGGCTTTCGCTGTGTCGGTCATCTGGCCCAAGGCTCGCGTTGCGATGGCAGTCTATGCCATCGTCATTGCGGCGACCCGTCTGGTGCTGGTCGCCCACCATCCGAGTGACGTGGTTGCCGGGGCACTGGTTGGCCTCATCGGCGCGATGTTCGTGCGTTACTGGTTTGCGGCCCGCCGGCTCGGTTTTGCGATCCAGCGCGACGGCACCATTGTGTCCCTTGTAGGGCCCTCGTCCCGGCGCCTCAAAAGGGTTGCCCGCGGCGCTTTCGCCCCATAAAAGCGGACGCCGCCAGGCGGCCGATATGCCCGGTTCCGGGCCTTTCCAAACCAACCAGATGAGTGCCGATTTGACTACTTCCGACAGAGGTACTGTCGCCGTTTCCATCGTTGTGCCGGTGCGCAACGAAGCGGAGAACGTCGCGCCGCTGGTTGCGGAAATCATCGGCGCGCTCGACGGCCGGTGGGTCTACGAGATCATCTATGTCAATGACGGCTCGACCGATGCGACCGCCGAACGGCTGGCTGATCTGATGAAGCAGCACAGTCAGCTCCGGCAACTGAAACATGCCAACTCTTGCGGCCAATCGGCGGCGGTGCGCAGCGGGGTGCGGGCCGCGCGCGGCGTCATCGTGGCCACGCTCGACGGCGACGGCCAGAATAATCCGGCGTTCCTGCCCGACTTGATCTCGGCGGTCGAAAGCGGCGGCGGCCGCGTGGGTCTTGTGGCGGGCCAGCGGGTCGGGCGCAAGGACACCGGCTTCAAGAAGCTGCAGTCGAAAATCGCCAACGGCGTGCGCAAGGCTATCCTGAGCGACGGTACCCGCGACACCGGCTGCGGGCTGAAGGCGTTTCCGCGCGAGGTGTTTCTTTCGATGCCATACTTCGACGGACTGCATCGCTTCCTGCCGGCGCTGGTGCGCCGTGAAGGCTTCGACATCGCCTATGTCGACGTCGTCGACCGTCCGCGCCGTTCCGGCGTATCAAATTACGGCTTCTTCGACCGCCTATGGATCGGGATCATGGATCTCGCCGGCGTGTGGTGGTTGATCCGCCGCAAGAAGTCCACGCCCGCTGTCACCGAGGTTTTCTGATGTTCATCCAGTTCGGGCAGGCGCTCGGCGATTATCTCTATGACGTCTTCGTCGCCAAATTCGACTTCTGGCTGGCTTTCGGCCTGGTCGCGCAATTGCTGTTCACCGCGCGCTTCCTGGTGCAGTGGATCTCGAGTGAGCGCGCCGGGCGAAGCGTGATACCGATTGCGTTCTGGTTCTTCTCGATGGGCGGCGGGCTGATGACGCTGATCTACGGTATCGCCAAACGCGAGCCTGTGATCATCGTCGGCCAGTCGATGGCCACGATCATCTACATCAGAAACATCATGCTGATCGTCAAGCATCGCGGCAAGGCGTCGAAGACGCTGGATCGGTGATCAGGGCCGGCTGGGCGCCGGTGCCGGCAGTGCCGCCAGATCGCTCTCCGTCGAGCGATAGGCGGCCAGTTCGCCCGCGGCATCCAGCACGGGGTAGGCGACCGAGCAGATGTGCGAGTGGATGCGCCTGAGGTCGCGCAGCACGTCGAGGTGAAGCGAGGTGGTCTCGATTGTTTCGGGCCGGCCTTCGCGCAAACGGTCGAGATGCCGTTCGGTCGCGGCCAGTTCGGCATTGCGCAACGCGGCCTTCTCGACCAGAAGCTTTCGCGCCTCGTTGACGTCGCCGGACATGAAGACGCCGAACGCGATCCGAAGCGAATCCATCGTGCGCTTGTGGAAGGCGGACAGCTCCTCGGCGCCTTCGACCGAGAACTGGAAGCGGCGCTTGATCTTCTTGGTTGCGAGCTCGCTCAGATTCTTGTCGATGATGTCGCCGATATGCTCGAGGTTGATGGCGAAGGAGACGATCTCCATCGCCCGCTGTCCCTCACGCTCGTCGAGACTGCCGCGGGTGAGTTTTGTGACGTAGAGCTTGATCGCCTCGTCGAGGCTGTCGACGCTGTTGTCCATCTGCGAGACCTGGTCGACCAGTGCCCGGTCGTTGGTCATCATCGCCGCCATCACCTTGCGCAGCATGATTTCGACGTGATCGCCCATATGCAGGGTCTCGCGGGCGGCATCGGCCAGCGCGAGCGAGGGCGTCTCCAGCGCGCTCTCGTCGAGATAGCGCGGCCCTGACTCGCCGGCCTCCTTGACGCGCTCGGGCAGCAACCTCTTCAACAGCCGCGCCATGCCGTCGAGCAGGCCGATGAAGAGAGCTGCGGTCGCAACGTTGAAGGCGATGTGGAACAGGGCGGTTGCCTTGGCTGCATCCGGCTGCCACGAGATCAGAAGGTCCGCGATCGGCTGCAGGAACGGCGCCACCAGCAGGATGCCGGCGAGCCGGTTGACGAGGTTGCCCAGCGGCAGGCGGTAGCTGGCGGGATTGTCGCGGCGCGCGCCCTCGACGATCGGATTGATGGCGCTGCCGAGATTGGCGCCGAGCACGAGCGCCAGCGCCGCGTAGGGCGTGACGAAATGCGCATAGGCCAGCGACATCACCAGCAGCACGCTGGCGACGCTGGAATGCACCAGCCAGGTCACGATCGCGGCGAACAGGATGCAGAGCACGGGATCGCCGGTGATGGCATTCATGAACACGCGCACGCCCGGCGCATTCTCCGCCGGCGCCAGCGTATTGAGCAGGATGTGCAGCGCCAGCAGCATCAGGCCGAGGCCGATAAAGACGCGGCCTATGTCCTTGACACGCGAGCGCGGCCCACTGCGGAAGGCGACCAGGCCGATGATGAACAGCACGGGGGCCACGGCCGAGATGTTGAACGACAGGATCTGCACGATCAGCGTGGTGCCGACATTGGCGCCGAGCATGATGGCGAGTGCGGGGACGAGGCTGACGAGCCCCTCCGATGTGAATGAACTCGTGATCAGCGCCGTGGCGGTGCTGCTCTGGAGCAGGGCGGTGAGACCAAGGCCGGCGCCAATGGCGGTGAAGCGGTTGCTCAGCGCCTTCGCCAGCAACAGGCGCAGATCGGGTCCGAACGCGCGCAGGATCCCGCTGTGGACCATGTGCAGGCCCCACAGCAGCAACGCGACGCCGCCCATCAGGTCGAGAAGAACCAGACTTCCCATGCGCTTTTCGTTCCGCCAAATCGAGTCGAGGGGTCAGGCTATCGCCTAACGAGGGGGGATCAACCCTTTAATTTGCCGAAAATTGCGCCGCGCAGGCACGTTCGAGGACCTCGGCCTTCAGCCAGGGCACCCGGTTCGGTAAACGGAGTTCGAATGCAACCGTTATATTGCGAGCCGTTGCGATAGGCCAATTCCAACAATTCTTCGGTAAAGCTGGTGCACCAACGGGTGGATCACATCTAACAAGGCCAGGGATCGAAATGTATGCGAATCGCCGCAGCAGCGAACGACGGGCGTGCAGAAGCTTTGCAAAAATACAGTTCGCGACCGGCGGGTTGCCGCGCGATTGCATGATTTCCGACATGTCGGATGGCGGGGTGAAGATCATCGCCGAATATCCCGAAATTCCTTCCGAATTTACGGTGATCTTTTCGGAGGGCAGGCCGCGTCAGTGCCGGCTGGCCTGGCGGATCGGCTGCGAACTCGGCGCGCAATTCGTCGACTAGGCTGCTGGGCTGCGTGGGTACGGGACGGCGCAGGCGGGGCGCAAGCGCCTGGCCGGCGCGTAGCGCGCCGCAAAGGTCACGGATTACCGCAAACATGGGTGAACTTAACCTGAGCTTAGGGTTAAGCTGTGAGTGTTCCTGGACAGTTCCCGCCGTGAGTCCCAGGTACATGCGACAGAAGTTGCTCCATCCGTCCCGCCTTGCGCGACTTCTCGCGTGCACGTCGACCCTGATCCTGGCGTTAGGGCTTGGCGCTTGCCAGACTTCAGGACTATCGGACATTACCGGTTCGATCGACGAAAAGGCTGATACCGGCCGCGCCAGCGATCCGCGCCGCGACGTCGAGCTCTACCAGGAACGCTATCGCGCCAATCCGAAGGATACCGACGCGGCGCTGAAATACGGCAGGGCGCTGCGCGCGACGGGACAGCGGTCGCAGGCGGTTGCGGTGCTCGAACAGGCCTCCATCGCCAATCCCGGCAACAGGCTGCTGCTCGCCGCGTATGGCCGCGCGCTGGCGGACAACGGCAATTTCCAGCAGGCCTTCGACGTGCTCGGCCGCGCCCACAGCCCCGATGATCCCGATTGGCGGTTGCTCTCGGCGCAGGGCGCGACACTGGATCAACTCGGCCGATATGAGGAGGCGCGGCAATATTATGCGAGCGCGCTGAAGATCGCGCCCGACCAGCCGTTGGTGCTGTCCAATCTCGGACTGTCCTACGTGCTTTCGAAGGACTTGCCCAAGGCCGAGGAGACGCTGCGTCGCGCCCACGGCATTGCGGCGACCGATCCGCGCGTGCGCGCCAATCTGGCGCTGGCGGTTGGCCTGCAGGGCCGTGTCGCCGATGCCGAAAAGATCGTGAAGGCCGACCTGCCGCCCGCCGAGGCTGCAGCCAACGTCGCGCTGTTGAAACAGATCCTGTCGCGGAAGGAAAAAGAGAACGCGCGCGCCGAGGCCGGGAAGATGCCGATCGCGGCCGCCGGACGCGTCGAATAGAGCGTCAGCGCTCAGGGCGCTGCCGCCGTTGTTCTTGATCAGGCCCTGCGAGCCTTCGTGCCCTGCAGTTTCTTGAGGATCGGCTCCAGGAACGAGACCCGGGATCGCTTGGTCACGGCATGGCCGGTCAGGCGCTGCGCCATCTGCAGGAACATCGCGGTGGTGCGATGCTTGGCGGAGATCTGCGCGATCATCTGACCGTTATTGGCGGCGGTGCCGAACATCTTTGAATCGAACGGAATGGCCGCGATCGGCTGGCTCTCGATCGCCTTGGCGAATTCGCGCGTGGAGATCTCCGGGCGCTTGTGCATGCCGACCTGGTTGAGGCAATAGAGCGGCGGGCGGTCGTTGGGCCGCGCCGCCTTCAGCACGTTCAGCATGTTCTTGGCGTTGCGCATGTTGGCGAGATCGGGCTCGGCCACGATCAGAATGTCGTCCGCGCCGACCAGCGTGCGCTTGGTCCATGCCGACCATTGATGGGGGACGTCGAGCACGATGCAGGGGGTGGTCATGCGCATCGTATCGAAGATCGCATCGAACGCATCGGCGCCGAAATCATAGACCTGGTCCAATGTTGCCGGCGCCGCCAGCAGGTTGAGGCGGTCGGTGCATTTCGCCAGCAGGCGCTCCATGAAGGCGGAATCCGGCCGTTCCGGTTGGAAGACGGCATTGGCGATGCCTTGAACCGGATCCTGGTTGTAATCGAGGCTGGCGGTGCCGAAGGCAAGGTCGAGATCGATCACGACGGAATCGAGCGCGAGATCGCGCGCGATCGCCCAGGCCACGTTGTGCGCGACGGTGGAGGCGCCGACGCCGCCCTTGGCGCCGACCACGGCGATGATGCGGCCGACGGCCACGGCCTCGGAGGCCGCGTAGAGACCGCAGATTGCGCGCACGACGTCGATCGGTTCGACCGGTCCGGTCACGTAGTCGCTGACGCCGCGCCGCACCAGTTCACGATAAGGCGTGACGTCGTTGGCGTTGCCGATCACGACGACGCGGGTTCCGGCGTCGCAGACGGTCGCGAGTTCGTCGAGTCCTTCGAGGATATCGCTGCCGGGCTCGGTCTCCAGCACAATGACGTTCGGCGTCGGCGCCGTATGATAGGCCTCGATGGCGGCGGCCAGGCCGCCCATGTGCACCGAAAGGTGGGCCTTGCCGAGACGGCGGTCTTCGCTCGCCGCGCGCGCCGCGGTTGCGACCGCGACGCTGGCGCAAAAGGCCTGTACCGATACGCGTGGCGCAGGCGAGATGTATTCCTCGGGCTGCGCCGGCGTGTCGTCGATTTGATCGTCGGAGTTTTGAAAGACGCGGCTGATCATTTGCCTGTATCGCTGAGTTTGGCTTTGTCGGATTCGGTATAGGTGGTCGTTGTCGCAATGCCCTTGCGATACTTTTCGAAGGCGGCATCGCGGCGCGGCGTATAGGCGGGGCTCTCGGGACGTGGCTGTTCGAGGTCGGCGGGATTGTCGATCATCGCAGCAAGGTTGCGCTGGGTGGCGCAGCCGAAATTGTGGTACGAGCGATTTTCATTGTAGGCGACGTTGTCGATGTTCGGTCCGAGGTCTTGCGGCCACAGGCCGCAAGGTCCCGCCACGGCCGTAATCTTCGGATAGCTGAGCCTGATCGTCGGCAGCGTGCGCGGATCTTCCGGCCGATAGTGACGCATCGTGATGGCGCGCGAGGGCACGCCGCCCGCCATCAGCACCGACCGGATTTCCTGGTACGAGGCCGCGGCCGCGCGCGCATTTGGCGTATCGATCGGGACGTCGGCGATGATGGCGCCGGTGCCTTCACGCACCCAGGTTTGCGCCAGGCCGATGACGTCGGTGCGTTGCGACCCGGAGAGGCCGCCGCGGGCATGACCGACGAACACCACGATGGAGCGGCTGGCCTCGGTCACTGCTATCGGATGCCGGTGGCGATAATCATCGGACACGCTGGCGGTCGTCACGATTTCCGTGGTCTGCGGCGTGCAGGCGCCGAGCGCGGCCGAGAGGCCGAGGAGGGCGCCAAGCATGTGCAAGGCCTTGCCGCGATGGAGCGGAATTCTCGTTGTCATCGTTCTGTCCTCGTCCCCACTCGGTGAACAGCTCTGCGTTTCAATCAATGATGAAGCCGAAATTGCCCTGGATTCCGCCGACGGGATCGACGCGGCCGGCAACGCCGTAAATCCGGTTGATGCGCCCGAGCAACGCGGACTGCGAATCGGACGCCGGCGCGAAGCCGTCATCGGGCCGCGATAGTTCTTTTTGCGCGACCGCGCGGACGACGTAGGGTGTCACGAGAACCATCAGTTCGGTTTGGTTGTTGACGAAGTCCTGGCTGCGGAACAGCGCGCCCAAAACCGGCAATTGATCGAGCCCCGGCAGCCCGTTGACGGCCTGCTTGGTCTGCTCCTGGATCAGGCCGGCCATCGCCACCGAGCCGCCGGAGGGTATTTCCAGCGTCGTCTCGGCACGGCGGGTCTTGATCGAGGGAATGGTTGTTCCACCGGGACCGCCAGTCAAAGCGTTTTCGGTCGAGACTTCCGACACTTCGGTCATCACCCGCAGGCTGATCCGTCCCTCAGCCAGTACGACCGGCGTGAAGTTGAGCGAGATGCCAAATTTCTTGTAGGTGACCGTTTGGACGCATCCTCCGATAACGCCCGACGCCGACGTTTGGCAGCTCACGCCGGCCGGAATGGGAAATTCGCCGCCTGAGATAAACGTTGCGGATTCGCCTGATATCGCTGTCAGATTGGGTTCGGCGAGCGTCTTCACGACACCGGCGCTTTCCATTGCGCGCAGGGTAGCGGTGACCGATGGCAGACCAGCTTTGTTCAAAGCCGCCCCGACCAAGCCGTTCTCGGGCACGAGCGGAGCACTGTTGGCGGTGAACGGATTGTTGTTCTTGAAAACGACTGCCGCGGTGCCGTAATTCATGCTGGCACTGAGATCGACGCCCAATTGCTTGACGATGTCCCGCCGCACTTCCGCGACGGTGACCTTGAGCATCACCTGGTCGCGACCGCGAACGACGATCGAGTTGACGACCTTTTCAGCGCCGCCGACCAGCCGCGCGGCGACTTCGCCGGCCTGCTGGGCTTCGACCGGGCTCGATACCGAGCCGGTCAGCAACACGCTGTCGCCGACGCCCTCGATCTGAATCCCCGGCATCGACTGCTTCAGCGCGGCGCGCACGCCATTGAGGTCACGCTTGACCGCGATGTCGTAGGAGGCGACCTGCTGGCCGTCGGCGTCGAAAAACACGACGTTGGTCTGGCCGACCGCGCCGCCGATGATATAGGCGCGTTGCGAGGAACGAACGACGGCGTTGGCGATCTTCGGGTCGGCGACCAGCACGTCCTTCACGTCGCGCGGCAGGTCGACGACCACGGATTTGCCGATGCCGAGCGACAGGAAGCGCATCTTGACCGGACCGATGGCGGAGGTCGTTACCGGATCCTTCTCGGGTTCGGCTGCGACGACGGGCAGCAGCGGAGCGAGCGTCAGCGCAGCGACGGCCGACAACAACAGGGTGCGCGCCGCTACGGTTCGCATCGCTGACTGATTTTCCCAAAACTTCATCTCGGGCGTCCTTTCGGTCACTTCTGTGCCGTCGTTTGATTGGCGACCCCGTAGCGAACCACGTTGACGGTCTCGCTTCGCTTTTTAATTTGATCCTCGGACTGGCCTTCGGCCGTCGCGTTGATATCGGTGATGCTGCGCAGCGCGAGCGACAGCGTGCCGCTTTGGCGCGAGCGCGCCAGCAACTCGGCCTGCTCGGGCTTCAGTTCGAGCGTGACGGTGCGGCCGACGAGGGTGTTGATGCCCTCTTTTTCCTTCGGCGCCTGATCGATCGCCAGCACGCGGATATTGGAGAGAATGATTTCGGACTGCATGACGTCGGCGCCCTTGCCATCCGGATTTTTTTCGCGCTTGGAGAGGATGACGTCGACGCGGTCATTGGGCAGGATGAAGCCGCCGGCGCCGGTTTCCGGCGAGATCTCGGTCGAGATCGCCCGCATGCCGGTCGGCAGGATGGCCGCCATGAAGCCGGAACCGTTGGCCTTGACCAGCTTCTGCTCACGGATCGGCTCGCCCGCGATGAAGGGAGAGCGTGCGATCGAACCGGCGATTTCCTTGATGGCTTCGGCCCTGCTGGCGCGGTTGACCAGATTGCTGCCCGCGGCTGAAGCCGGCCAGGTCTGCCATTGCAGATCTTCTGGCTTGACCAGTTGGCCGAGCCCGATGTCGGACTTCGCGACCAGAATCTCCGCCGTCGGCAATTGCGCGACCGGTTCGGCCGTCGGGCGCGATGTTTCTTCCGTGCCACGGGCGAGATAGGCGGCGACCCCGCCGGCACCCAAGGCGATGATCAGAACGACGACACGTGCGATATTCATACGCTTTACTTACTCTTACGCAGGGACGCCCCAACTACACCGCAACGACAGCCATCCCGGAGGTATGACTAGGCATCAAAGGTATAAGGGAACTTGAGGCGTGAAGTTTTTGGGTGATCGGACGGCGGGATTCACCGTCATGGTGAACGAGCGGTTATCGTTTGAAGAAAATCGTCCGCAAAAATCCGGAGGTGCGGCCGGTGACCGCAACACGCGGTTGATCTGGCCGGCAGGATGCAAGCGAAGGCGCTCCGCTGCATCGGCCGCCGCGAAGGCCGCTCAAAAATCGACAGGGAATCGCAACCCTAGAGCATGATCCGAAAAAGTGGACACCGGTTTTCCCTCGCGACAAACGCGGAACGCGTTTGCGCGGAGATCATGCTCAAATCAAAGAGATGGAGTGGGATGGCGATTCGAAGAAACGTCATCCCGCTCTAGGCGGCCGCCTTCAACGCCGCAAAGCCGCGCTCGAGATCGGCTTTGAGGTCGTCGACATTCTCCAGGCCGATGTGGAGCCGCAGTGTCGGCCCGCCGGGGGACCATTTGGTGGCGGTGCGGTAGGGATCGCAGTCGAACGGGATGATGAGGCTTTCGAAGCCGCCCCACGAAAAGCCCATGCCGAACAATTTGACCGCATCGAGCAGGGCGTCGACCGCCTTTTGCGGCACCGGCTTTAGAACAATACTGAACAGGCCCGACGCGCCGGTGAAGTCGCGCTTCCAGATCGCGTGGCCGGGATGGCTTTCGAGCGCCGGATGCAGGACCGACAAGACTTCGGGGCGGGTAGCGAGCCAGCGCGCCATTTCAAGGCCCGAGCGATAATGCTGCGCGAGCCGCACCGAAAGCGTGCGGGTGCCGCGCAGCGCCAGGAAGACGTCGTCCGGCCCGGCGCAGACGCCGAGCAGCCGGATGCCTTCGGCGAGCAGCGGCCACGCCTTCGCGTTCGCCGAAATCGTGCCGAACATGATGTCCGAATGGCCGCCGATATATTTGGTGGCGGCCTGCATGCTGATGTCGACGCCCTGGTCGAGCGAGCGGTGAAACAAGGGCGTCGCCCAGGTGTTGTCGTCGATGACCAGCGCGCCTCTCGCATGGGCGACTTCGGCGATGGCGGGGATGTCGCTCATCTCGAACGACTGCGAGCCGGGCGCCTCGACCAGCACCGCCTTGGTGTTGGGCTTGAACAGGGCTTCGATGCCGGCGCCGATCAGTGGATCGAAATAGCTGACCTCGACGCCGTAGCGGGCGAGCATGCCGTTGCAGAAGTTGCGCGAGGGCCGGTAGACGTTGTCGGTCACCAGCACATGATCGCCGGCGCTGAGCACCGAGAGCAGGGTGGTGGTGATCGCGGCCAGTCCCGACGGCGCAAGGCCAACGCCGGCACATTGCGGGCCCTCCAGCGACATCAGCACGTCCTGCAGCGCCCGCGTGGTCGGAGAGCCGTGACGCCCGTAGGAGAACTCGGCGCGGTGGGCGTGCAGGTCCTCGGCGGTCGGATAGAGCACGGTCGAACCGTGGTACACGGCAGGGTTGACGAACCCCCTTTGCCCCTTGGTGTCACGGCCCGCGGTGACCAGTCTGGTTTCGGGTTTTTGCGGGTTGGACGGACCGTCGTTCGAAGAGCTCATGCGTTTGCATCATCCAAGACGTTATGCCGCAGCCACAACTTGATCGCGAAAAACACCGCCGGGCGGCGGGTCGGGGCGGGTGAGGTAATAACAAGACACAGAAGACGGCAGTCAACCCCTTGACCCGGCACGCCAGTCGTTCTGAGATGCATGCCAACTAACAGTCGCTGCAAGTTGAGGGGCCTGCCGCGATACCGGATCCACCGTCTGACCGGGATGGCATGTCAAATGCATGGTCAGGATGACGCTTTTCAGCAAGGGATCAGCGGGTTGGCCCCACAACGTCAGGCGTTGCCTAAAAAACGATCTCCGCACGATCTCCTTGAAAGGCCCAGCCCATGAAACGCGTATCTCTGGTTGTTACCCTTGCCCTAGCCGCCGGTCTCTCGGCCCAGGCCGCCTCGGCGCAAACCCTCAAGACGGTCAAGGACCGGGGCATGCTATCCTGCGGCGTCGGCCAGGGTCTTCCGGGGTTCTCGTCACCCGACGACAAGGGTAACTGGACCGGGCTCGACGTCGACGTCTGCAGGGCGATTGCGGCCGCGGTCTTCAATGACGCAACCAAGATCAAGTTCGTGCCGCTGTCGGCCAAGGACCGCTTCACCGCGCTGCAGTCGGGCGAAATCGACGTGCTGTCCCGCAACACCACCTGGACGCTGTCGCGCGATACCTCGCTTGGCGCCAATTTTACTGGCGTGACCTATTATGACGGCCAGGGCTTCATGGTGAAGAAGGCGCTGAAGGTGAATTCCGCGCTGGAACTGAACAGCGCGTCCGTTTGCGTGCAGACCGGCACCACGACCGAGCAGAACCTCGCCGACTACTTCAAGGGCAACAACATGAAGTACGAGGTGATCGCGTTCGGCACCAACGACGAAGCCGTCAAGGCTTACGAGTCCGGCCGCTGCGACGTCTTCACCACCGACGTGTCCGGCCTCTATGCCGACCGTTTGAAGCTTGCCAACCCGGCTGATCATGTCGTGCTTCCGGAAGTGATTTCGAAGGAGCCGCTGGGCCCGATGGTGCGCCATGGCGACGATCAGTGGTTCGACATCGTGAAGTGGACGTTGTTCGCGATGGTCACCGCGGAAGAACTGGGCATCACCCAGAAGAACGTCGATGAGATGGCCAAATCGGACAAGCCGGAGATGAAACGGGTGTTCGGGACCGACGGCAATCTCGGTGAACAGCTCGGCCTGACCAAGGATTGGGTGTCGCGGATCGTGAAGGCCGTCGGCAATTACGGCGAGGCCTTCGATCGCAACGTCGGCGCCGGCTCCAAGCTCGGAATTGCCCGTGGTCTCAACGCGCTCTGGAACAAGGGTGGTATCCAGTACGCGCCGCCGATCCGCTGATCGCCGGCACGAGGGCTGCGGCGATGGCCATCGAACCCCGAAAACCACCGACGCAGTTCGTTGCCAAACTGCAGCGAATGCTCGGTGGAAGTGCAGGCTGGAGCGGCTTTGTCGTCCAGATCCTGTTCGTCGCGGCGCTGTCCTGGATTGCCTACGAGATCGTCGCCAATGCCCGCGCCAATCTGCAGGCGCAGCGGATCACCGCGGGCTTCGGCTTTCTTGCCAACAATGCCGGCTTTGACGTCAGCCAGAGCCTGATCCCGTATTCGGGATCCGATCCCTACACCCGCGTCTTTTTGGTTGGCCTGCTCAATACGCTGCTGGTCTCGGTGATCGGCATCTTCTTTGCGACGCTGATCGGATTCCTCGTGGCCCTCGGCCGGCTGTCGCCGAATTGGCTGCTGTCGCGGATTTCGGGCGGCTATGTCGAACTGATCCGCAACCTGCCGCTCTTGTTCCAGATCCTGTTCTGGTATCTCGCCGTGCTCGCCGCATTGCCCAATCCGCGGCAGAGCATCTCCGTTTTGGACAGTTTCTTCCTGAGCAATCGCGGTCTGGTGATTCCGAAGCCGATCGGCACGCCCGGGTTCGAGCCGTTTGTGGTTGCGCTGCTGGTGGCGATCGTGGCGGCGATTGCGTTGTGGCGTTACTCCCGCCGGCTACTGTTCCAGAGCGGCAAGGTGATCAAGGTCTGGCCCTTTGCACTCGGCATGATCATCGGCCTGCCGTTGGTCAGCGCGCTGATCTTTGGTCTACCCGTCACGTTTGAAGTGCCGGTGCTCAAAGGCTTCAACTTCGCCGGCGGCTCGCGGGTCATTCCCGAGTTCGTCGCGCTGACGCTGGCGCTATCCACCTACACGGCGGCCTTTATCGCCGAGATCGTGCGGGCGGGCATTCTCTCCGTGCACAAGGGGCAGATGGAAGCAGGTTCCTCGCTCGGCCTGCAACGCGGCTCGGTGCTGCGGCTGATCGTGATCCCGCAGGCGCTGCGCGTGATCCTGCCGCCGCTGACCAACCAGTATCTCAATTTGACCAAAAACTCTTCGCTGGCGGTTGGGATCGGTTATCCCGATCTGGTGTCGGTGTTTGCAGGCACGACGCTGAGCCAGACCGGGCAGGCGATCGAGATCATCGGCATTACCATGGGCGTCTATCTGCTGATTTCGCTGGTGACGAGCGCGATCATGAGTTTCTACAGTTGGCGTATCAGCCGGAGTATGGGTTGATGAGCGACACCACACCATCCGGCTTTGTCCGCCAGGACCTCGTCGCCGAACGCCCCGCACCGGTGAAGACCACGGGCTTTGTCGGTTTCCTGCGCACGCGCCTGTTCAATTCGCCGACCAACATCCTGATCACGATCGTCAGCGCGCTGCTGCTGTGGTTCATCCTTGTGCCCTCGCTGAGATTCCTGCTGGTCGATGCGGTCTGGACCGGCAAGGATCGCACCGCCTGTCTCGCTGAAAATGCCGGGCATGTGGTCGGCGCCTGCTGGCCGTTCATCCAGGCGAAATTCAGCCAGTTCATCTATGGATTCTATCCGGAGCCGGAGCGCTGGCGGGTCGATTTGACCTTTATCCTGGCCGCGGTCCTGCTGCTGCCGCTGCTGATTCCGCGGTTGCCGGCCAAGGGCCTCAATGCCGGGCTTTTCTTTGGCGCATTGCCGGTCATAGCCTTCTTCCTGCTGCATGGCGGTGGACTGGACGGGCTTGGCGTGAGCTGGACGGCCGGACTTCTGTCGGGCTTCAACGACAGTATTGGCGACGGCGGGCGAAAGCTCGCGGCCGCGGGCGAGACGACGGCCGTGATCGGGCCGTTGCTGTGGCTGCTCGGACAACTGATCGTGCTGGTGAGCACGCTGATTGGATGGGTACTGCTGCCGCTGACCTGGCTGCGCGACCAGATCCAGGCTTTTGGCCGTCCGGTGTGGGCGGATCTTGCGCTTACCGCCATCATCGCTTGCGCTTTGGTGTTCTGGTTGGGCGCCGGCAAGCGCGACGGTTTGCGTCCCCTGGTCAATTGTCTTGCGATCTTCGCCGGTATCGGCATCGTCATCGCGGTGTTGGGGCTCGACCGTGGCGGATTGCCTGTCGTCGACACGCGGCTGTGGGGCGGCCTGCTGGTAACGCTCGTGGTGTCGGTTACCGGCATCGTAGCGTCGATGCCGGTCGGCATTGCGCTCGCGCTCGGCCGGCGTTCATCTATACCGCTGATCCGGATTTTCTCGATCTCCTTCATCGAGTTCTGGCGCGGAGTTCCGCTGATCACGGTACTGTTCTTCGCAACCTATATGTTGCCGCTGTTCGTTCCGACCGGTTTCACCATCGACGGATTGGTGCGCGCCCTGATCGGGATCGCGCTGTTTACCGGCGCCTACCAGGCCGAAAACATCCGCGGCGGCCTGCAAGCGATCCCGCGCGGGCAGGGTGAGGCGGCGAGCGCACTCGGCCTGTCCTGGAGCAAGACCACGGCGCTGGTCGTGATGCCGCAGGCGTTGCGCCACGTCATCCCCAACCTCGTCAACAGCTTCATCAGCCTGTTCAAGGACACCTCGCTGGTTTCGATCGTCGCGCTGTTCGATCTGTTGGGATCGTTGCGGGCGTCGTTTTCCGATCCAAACTGGTCGACGCCGACCACGTTGTTCACCGGCTTTGCGTTCACCGGGATCATCTATTTCGTCTTCTGTTTTGGCATGTCGCGTTATTCCATGTTCGTCGAGAACAGGCTGAACGCGCATCGCCGCAACTGAGTGTGGGACCATGAGCACAGACTCGATCGTTGGCATCCAGGGCCTCAATAAATGGTATGGCGAGTTCCACGTCCTGCGCGACATCAACCTCGATGTTTCCAAGGGTGAGCGCATCGTGATCTGCGGTCCCTCGGGCTCCGGCAAGTCGACGCTGATCCGCTGTATCAACGCGCTGGAGGAATTCCAGGAAGGTCAGATCGTCGTCGAGGGCATCGAGCTTGGGCCGAACCTGCGACGGGTGGACGAAGTCCGGCGCGAAGTCGGCATGGTGTTCCAGAGTTTTAATCTGTTTCCGCATCTGACCGTGCTGGAGAACTGCACGCTGGCGCCGATCTGGGTGCGCAACATCCCGAAAAAGGATGCCGAAGCGACCGCGATGAAATTCCTGGAGCGGGTCAAGATCCCGCATCAGGCCAACAAATATCCGGGCCAGATGTCGGGCGGTCAGCAGCAACGCGTCGCCATCGCCCGCGCACTGACCATGAATCCGAAGGTGATGCTGTTCGACGAGCCGACCTCGGCGCTCGATCCCGAAATGGTCAAGGAAGTGCTCGACACCATGGTCGACCTCGCCAGGGAAGGCATGACCATGCTGGTCGTCACCCACGAAATGGGATTTGCCCGCGAAGTCGCCAACCGCGTCGTCTTCATGGACGCGGGGCAGGTGATCGAGTCGAACACGCCGCAGGAATTCTTCGCCAACCCGCAGCACGCGCGGACGAAGCTGTTCCTGAGCCAGATCCTACGGCATTAACGCAGGTGACGTAGCCCGGATGGAGCGCAGCGCAATCCGGGGAGCTGGTGCCGCGCTCGGGATTCCCGGATTACGCTGCGCTCCATCCGGGCTACGGAATTCCGCTCACACCTTCTCGAAGGGCACGTCGATCTCAGTACGCTTTTCCAGCCATTCCGGCACCGGCAGGTTTTTCGAGCGCATGAATTCCGGATTGAACAGTTTTGACTGATAGCGGTTGCCCGAGTCCGCGAGGATCGTGACGATGGTCTTGCCCGGTCCGAGCTGCTTGGCGAGCTGGATCGCGCCGGCGACATTGACGCCGGTCGAGCCGCCGAGGCACAGGCCCTCGTGCTCGAGCAGGTCATAGATCACCTTCACGGCTTCCTCGTCCGAAATCAGGAAAGCGTCATCAACCTTCGCGGTCTCGATGACCGGCGTGACGCGGCCGAGGCCGATGCCTTCTGTGATCGAGTCGCCGGGCGTCGATTTGGCGGTGCCGTGCTTGAACAGCTCGTACATCGCGAAGCCATGCGGATCAGCGCACGCGGTAACGACGCCGCTACTTTTTTCCTTCAGGTAGCGGCTGGCGCCGGCCAGCGTGCCGCCGGTGCCGACCGAGCAGATGAAGCCGTCGATCTTGCCGCCGGTCTGCTCCCAGATCTCCGGTCCGGTGGATTCGTAATGCGCCTTGGCGTTGTCGAGATTGTTCCACTGGTCGGCGAACAACACGCCGTTGGGCTCGGTCTTGCGAAGCTGGGCGGCCAGCCGCCGCCCGACATGCTGATAGTTGTTCGGGTTGGAATAGGGCAGCTGCGGCACCTCGACGAGTTCGGCGCCGCACAGCCGCAGCATGTCCTTCTTTTCCTGGCTCTGTGTTTCCGGGATCAGGATCAAGGTCCGGTAACCGCGCGCGCTGGCGACGACGGCGAGACCGATGCCGGTATTGCCGGCGGTCGATTCCACCACGAGCCCACCCGGCTTGAGGTCGCCGCGCTTCTCGGCTTCGAGGATCATCCACTTGCCCGCGCGATCCTTCACCGACTGGCCCGGATTCATGAATTCGGCTTTGCCGAGAATGGTGCAGCCGGTCAGCTCTGATGCGCGCTTGAGCTTGATGAGCGGCGTGTTGCCGATCGCTTCGATGACGTCTTTGTTGAAGGCCATGTTTTTCAAATTGCCGGTTTGCTTGCCTAATCGTTAGGCGACCCTAAAGGACCGCCGTTAGGCGCACAAGCCGGCGCTGAAACAGGGCTGTCAGGCCGATTTCGCAAACACCACCTGACGCACGTCGATATTTCCGGACAGGAACCCCGCCTCGCAGTAGGCGAGATAATACTCCCACAGCCGCCGGAAGCGGTCGTCGAAGCCCGATGGCGTCAGGTTGGGCCAGGCCGCGCGGAAATTGCTTCGCCAGATCGCAAGCGTCCTGGCATAATCTTGCCCGAAAATGCGTTCGCGGATGACGGGAACGCCGAAGCGTTCGCCGAGCGTTTTCAGGATCTGCGGCGAGGGTAGCATGCCGCCCGGAAACACGTAGCGCTGGATGAAATCGACTTCGCGGCGATAAGTCTGGAACAGGCTGTCCTGGATGGTGATGGCCTGGATGCCGGCCAGCCCTCCGGGCAGCAGGCGGTCGCGCAACTGTGAAAAATATTTCGGCCAGAATTGCTCGCCGACCGCCTCGATCATCTCGATCGAGGCGATCCGGTCGTAGCGGTCGCGCTCGTCGCGATAATCCTGCAGCTTGATCTCGACCTTGTCGCTGAGGCCCGCGTTATGAATGCGCGCCTGGGCAAAATCGCGCTGCTCCTTGCTGATGGTGAGGCCGACGACTTTGGCGCCGAACGTCTTGGCGGCATATTCGGCAAAGCCGCCCCATCCGCAGCCAATCTCCAGAAGCTTCTGGCCGGGCCGCAGATCGATAGCCTCGGCAAGCCGGCGGTACTTGTTGTGTTGGGCTGCGGTCAGGTCTGCCGTGTCGTCCTCGAACAGCGCGGACGAATAGGTCATGCTGGGATCGAGCCAGGCTGAATAGAACGCGTTGCCGATGTCGTAATGCGCATAGATGTTGCGGCGTGCCTGCCGCTTCGTATTGCGGTTGAGCCAATGTCTGACGGACTGGAAGGTGCGCGTCAGCGGGTTGCCGACCAGCATGGTCTGCATCCAGTTCTGATTGACGCAGAACAGATAGAGGAATTGCGTGAGGTCGGGCGTGTCCCATTCACCGCGCAGATAGGCTTCGGCGATACCGATGTCGCCGCCGCGCAGCAGCCGTGAGGCGAAGCCGTAATCATAGATTGTCATGGCTGCGGCGGGGCCTGGCGTATTGCCGCCCAGCCGCACAACGCGGCCGTCGGCGAGGGTCACATCGAGCGTGCCGTGTTGCAGCTTTGAACCAAAGCCCAGCGCCAGCCGGACCAGGCGGGGCAATTCCGGAAACGTCGCGTGTACGGTTTCCGATGTGACCGAAATCAACTCTGGCATGTGCGATCCATCGAATGGCGGTTTACCCCGTGCTTCGCATGGCCGATCGACCCTGCTTCAATCCTTGGCACGGGTGGACAACGCCCGCGAAGTATAATCGGTGCCTTTGCCGGTCGCCAAGCTGGTATTGAAGGCCGCGGTGTGCCGCGGGACCAGCCTGGCGCCCTTAAGCCAGAGCCGCAGCGCCTCCCAGTGGATCGCCGCCATGATCTTCATTGTGACCAGCGGGAGGGCGACAAACGCGCGCAGCAACTCCTTGGTGTCGAGGGCGCGGTGGCTGCCATTGAAAGTTGCAGCGAGCAGGGGGCCTTCGCGGTCGGTTTCCAGAATTCGCAATTGCACGCGCTCGCCCGGCGGCAGCACGCGAAAATGGTAGCGCATCGCCATCCCGATGAAGGGCGAGACGTAGAACAGCTTGTCCTGCTGCTGCCGCACGCCGGCGTCGCTGATTTCGCCCGGTGTCAGCGGCAGGACGTAAGGATGGATGTCGCCAAAGGTGTTGCGTACTTCATAGATCAACAGCGCCAGCTCGCCATCAGCGCGATAGCAGAAATAGACCGAAAGCGGATTGAAGGTGTAGCCGAGCAGGCGGGGATAGCAGAGCAGCAGCACCCGTCCGCCTTTCAGGTCGATGTTACGCTCGGCCGCGCAACGTTGCACGTAGGCGCGCACGGATGTTCCGTCCCGCTTGCCATGGTCGGCCTCGTGGAAACTGTAAAGCGCCGCGCGGTTGACGCCGAACAGCGGCGATTGCCGGTCTGCGTCCGCCAGCCGGTCGAGATCGATTAGCAGGCTCATCACGCGATAGCTGAAGCGATGCCCGATCGGCTTCAGCCGTGCATGCATGACCTCACCGACGTAAAGCGCGGCCGCATCGGAGCAAGGTTGTTTGGGTCCAGCCGGTGTTGCGCGCATAACTACTCCGCGGCTTCCGCCAGTCCGGGCAGCACTTGGCGCCATGGCGCCACCGCGCCGAGTGCTTCGGCGACTGAAAGGCCGGATCGCAAGCCGTCCTCGTGGAATCCGTATCCGGTCCACGCGCCGCAGAACCAGGTATGTCGCCGGCCCTGGATTTCGGGCAGGCGCTTCTGGGCAGCAAAGGCTGTGGCGTTATATTGCGGATGCTCGCACAGGTACTTGCCGAAGGTCAGTGCGGGGTCGGGCGCGACCGGCGGGTTGAGGCTGACGAATAACGGTCTGTCGTGATCGATAGCCTGCAGCTCGTTCATCCAGTAGGTCACGGAGACGTTGTTATCCACGCTGTGATCGAGGCCCCCTTGGCGCGGCCAGCGCAGGAAATTCCACGAAGCCCAGGCGCGCCGGCGCTTCGGCATCAGCGCGGGATCGCGGTGCAGATAGATCGTGTTGGGGGAATAGCCGATCGCGCCCAGGATAGCGCGCTCGCGGTCGTCGGCATCCGACAGCATCGCCAGTGCCTGGTCGCTGTGGGAGGCGATCACGACATGATCGTAGCTGTCGGTCTTGCCGTGGCTGTCGTGGACGACGACGCCATGCGCGGTACGCTCGATTGCCGTGACGGCGCAGCCAAGCCTGATCCGGTCGCGGAATGAAGCGGTCAGCTTTTCGACATAGTGCTGGCTGCCGCCTTTCACGGTGCGCCAGACCGGGCGGTCATATTGCAGCAGGCGATGGTTGGCGAAGAAGGCGACGAAATTTTCGGCCGGGAAGTCCAGCATCTCGCTCGATGGCGCCGACCAGATCGCAGCGCCCATCGGCGCCAGATAATCGGTCAACAGCCGCGGCGCAAAATGGCGCGTGCGGAAATATTCGCCGAGCGTCAGCCCGGCCAGTTTTCCGGCCGCGTAATCCTCGATGCTCTGCTGGTTGAAGGTGATGATGTCGCGCAGCATCCAGAGATAGGAGGGCGACAGCAGGTTGCTGGCTTGTGCGAACAATCCGCGCGCGGTCTCGAACCAGTTGTTGCCGCCGCCTTTCCACTCGAAGCGGCCGGTGTCCGCCGTCACCGCAAAGCTCATGCAGCTTTCGACGGTCTCGACGCCGAGATGGGCGAACAGTGCCGTCAGGTCCGGATAGTTCAGTTCATTGTAGACGATGAAGCCGATGTCGACCGCAAGCCGCGTGCCGTCATGGTCGATGCTGACGGTGTGGCTGTGGCCGCCGGGCCTGAGTTCGCGGTCGTACACGGTGACCGGATAATGTTTCGATAAGGTCCAGGCCGCGGCATTGCCACTGATTCCCGTCCCGACCACCGCGACCCGCATTTTTGGCCCTCCATGGCACGCTGCGAGATACGGAGGGCTGTTCCCGGAGTTTCAAATCGGCCACAGGGCGCGGATCAGCTTGCAGGACAGGCTGATGCGGGACGTCAGAACAGGGAAAAACCGAAGGAAAACCCCATGAAATCTTCGTAAGATTTCGGCGGTCCTGCCGCGTCCCGACATCGCTCCAAGCCCTATAAATAAGGGGAAGCGAGCAATTTACTGCCTGTTTTTCTCACCCGAACGGACGGTCGGCGCAGGGCCGCGCGGGGCTGTCCGCGCCCCAGTCCCAAGGCTAGTATGATTCCCGAGGTTCCAACGGAAGCATCACCCCGTGAACGTATCGCAGGCCATCAGGAGAAGCGCTCGCCGTGCGCCGGGCCGGGATTTGCCCGGTGGAGAACGGGTGTGACCCAGCGAATTGCAACTGCTGCGATGGAAGGCTGGCCCGCTCTTGTCCCCGGCGGCAAGCGGCTGGCGCGATCGCTTGCGGTGCTTGGCCTCGTCGCCGCGTCCTCCGGTTGCATCCTGACCAAGGATCTTCCCGATCCCGCGCTCGACGTCCCCGAAGGCTACAAGGCGGCGCGGCTTTCGAAGGCCGCCGACGCGCTGCCGACGCTCGACTGGTGGCGCGGCTTTCGCTCGCGCGAGCTGACGGGCCTGATGGAAGAGGCGCAGACCGTCAATCTGGACATTGCGGCGGCCACCGCGCGGTTCAAGCAGGCCGATGCGCAGGCGCGAATCGCCGGCGCGGCGCTGCTGCCTACTCTCAGCGGCAGCGGCTCGGAGAGCTATTCCCGGACCTCCGGATCGAGCGCCAGCGGCTTGAGCATTGGCGGCCGTGAGGTGGTCAATTATTCGGCCTCGCTGAGCGCCAGTTACGAGCTGGACTTCTGGGGCAAGAACCGCGACGCCGCGCAGGCCGCGGAGGAGACCGCAATCGCCAACCGCTTCGACCGCGATGTCGTCGCGCTGACCACGCTGACGACGGTTGCGAATGCCTATTTCCAGGTGCTAACCGCGCAGGACCGGCTTCGGACCGCACAGCAGAACATCGCCAGCGCCGAGCGCATCCTCAACGCCATCCGCGACCGCTTCAAAGCCGGGACCGGCACCGACCTCGACGTCGCGCAGCAGGAGAGTGTGGTCGCCAACCAGCGCGCGCAAGTGCCACCGCTGAAACAGACGCTCGACCAGAACATCAACGCGCTGGCAACCCTGGTGTCGCGGCCGCCGGAATCCGTTCGCGTCAAGGGCGGGTCACTCAACCAGATCGGTTCGCCGCGGGTCACGCCCGGCCTGCCGTCGGAGTTGCTGACGCAGCGCCCTGACATCCGCCGACAGGAAGCGCAGCTTGCCTCGGCGACCGCCAATGTCGGCAATGCCCGCGCGCAGTTCTTTCCAAGTATCCAATTGACCGGGCAGGGTGGCTATCAAAGCTCGGCGCTGTCCTCGCTGTTTCAGCCGCACGCCGCCTTCTTCAGCATGGTCGGCAGCCTGACCCAGCCGATCTTCGACGGCGGCAGGATCCTCGGCAATTTCGAGTTCACCAAGGCGCGGCAGGACGAGTTGCTGCAGATCTATCGCAAGACCGTGGTGCAGGCCTTTGCCGATGTCGACAATGCCCTGTACTCGATCCGCCAGACCACGGAGAGGCTGCGGCTGCAGCGCGAAGTGGTGGCGGCATCGCGGCGGGCCTTCCAGCTTGCCGAGCAGCAGTTGCGGGCTGGAACCGCCGATATCGTAACTGTGCTAAATACGCAGACGACGTTATTCCAGGCGGAGGATTTGCTGTGGCAGGCCCAACTGGCCCGGCTGCAGGCGATCGTCAGCCTCTATCAGGCGCTGGGGGGCGGCTGGGAGCCCAGGATGGAAAGGCCGGTCGATGCTCTTTAAGCCGGAAGATGACAAACCGAAGACGGCTGGCAAGCGCGTCGCGCGCGGCATTGGCCGGCGGATGGTGTCGCTGACGATCACGCTATTGATCCTCGGCGGGCTCGGCTATCTCGGCTGGTACGCCTTTCAGCAGAAACAGAATGGCCGTGGCGGGCCCGGTGCGCGCCCCGACCTGCCGGTGCCGGTGCTGGCGGCTGTGCCGCGGACGCAGGATGTGCCTGTGTACCTCGATGCTGTGGGCTCGGTTCGCGCGTTGAACAACGTTATCGTGCGCGCTCAGGTCGACGGCAAGCTGATCAAGGTGAATTTCGTCGAGGGCCAGGACGTCAAGCAGGGCGACGTGCTCGCCGAGATCGATCCCGTGATCTACCAGGCCCAGTACGATCAGGCGGTGGCCAAGAAGGCGCAGGACGAGGCGCTGCTCGCCAACCAGAAGCTCGATCTGGCGCGCTATCAGCAACTCGCCGCGTCGAATGCCGGCTCCAAGCAGCAGGCCGATACGCAGCGCGCGGTGGTCGCCCAGCAGGAAGCGCTGGTGCAGGCCGACCAGGCCGCGATCGACAATGCGCGGGCGATGCTCGGCTATACGAAGGTCATCGCGCCGCTGACGGGACGCGCCGGCCTGCGCCAGGTCGACCAGGGCAACATTATCCGCGCCGCTGATGCGACCGGCCTCGTCATCCTGACGCAGTTGCAGCCGATCGCGGTGCAGTTCAGCCTGCCGCAGCAGCAGATCGTGCGGGTCAACGCCGCCGCCGCCAAGGGCGTGCTGGCGGTGGACGTGTTCGGCAATGACGGCGTCACCGTCGTCGATACAGGTACGCTCAAGGGCATCGACAACCAGGTCGATCCAACCACGGGCACGCTGAAGCTGAAGGCCGAATTTCCGAACGCCAAGTTCCAGCTCTGGCCCGGACAGTTCGTCAATGTGCGGCTGAAGGTCGAAACGCTGGAGAAGGCGATCGTCGTGCCGGCGTCAGCCGTACAGCGCGGCCCTGTCGGGACGTTCAGCTATGTGATCGGCCCCGACAATGTCGCGACCGCCAAGCCGGTCGTGGTGACGCAGCAGAACGAAAACGACGCCGTGATCGCGAGCGGCCTTTCGATCTCCGACCGCGTCGTGACCACGGGCTTTGCCAATCTGTCCGACGGCGCCAAGGTTCTGATCGGCACCGACGACCGGGCGCCGACCGCGGACCTCGCGCCGCGCAAGCGCAGCCGCAGCCCCGATGCCAAGGGAGATGCCAAGGGAGAGCCCAAGGGTGCTCAGGGCAAGGATGGCGAGCACCGCGGCAAGCGCGAGCGCGGCGAAGGCGATCAGAAGGGACAAACCGGCCCGGCACCAGCCGAGCCGTCGGGCGGCGCTGCGAAGTCGCAGCCATGATCGACGCCGCACGCCTGAAATGAATTCGCAAGTGAGGACGCAACCATGAGCGTCTCCGAACCGTTCATCCGCCGGCCGATCGCGACCTCGTTGTTGGGGATCGCGCTGATGATCGGCGGTGCGCTCGGCTACTGGGCGCTGCCGGTATCGGCGCTGCCGCAGGTCGATTTTCCGACCGTGCAGGTGACGACGCAACTGCCGGGCGCGAGCCCCGACGTGATCGCATCCCTGATCACGGCGCCGCTGGAGCGCCAGCTCGGACAGATTCCGTCGCTGTCGTCGATGCAGTCGACCTCTTCGTTCGGCGTCAGCCAGATCTCGCTACAGTTCGACCTCAACCGCGACATCGATGGCGCCACCCAGGACGTCCAGGCCGCGATCAATGCCGCCGCCGGGATACTGCCGAAAAACCTGCCTTATCCGCCGACCTACGCCAAGGTGAACCCGGCGGATGCGCCGGTCCTGACACTGGCGCTGACGTCGGAGACGATTTCGCTGCGCGCGATGAGCGATATCGCCGACACCATCCTGGGCCAGCGGCTCAGCCAGATTTCCGGCGTCGGGCGCGTTGCAATCCTCGGCGGGCTCAAGCCTGCGGTGCGGGTGCAGGCCGATCTGGCGCGGCTCGCCGCCTACGGCATCTCGATGGAGGATCTGCGCAACGCCATCGCGGGCGCCAACGTGTCGGGGCCAAAGGGATCGCTCGACGGCGCGCAGCAGGCCTACACCATCGCCGCCAACGACCAGATCGCGGCGGCGGAAGCTTACAAGCCGATCATCATCGCCTATCGCAACGGTTCGCCGGTCACGATCGGCGACGTCGCCATCATCATCGACGGGCTGGAGAACGACCGGACCGGCGGCTGGTATCAGGGCACGCCGGCCGTGATCATCGACATCCAGCGGCAACCCGGCGCCAACGTGATCGAGGTGGTCCGGCAGATCCGCGCGGAAATTCCCAAGGTGCAGCGCGCGATCCCGGCCGGCGTCAATCTGACCATCGTCTCCGACCGCACCGTCACCATTCGCGCCTCGGTGCACGACGTCCAGTTCACGCTGATCCTTTCCGTGGTGCTGGTGACGCTGGTGGTGCTGCTGTTCCTGCGGTCGCTGCGCGCGACCCTGATTGCGGGCGTGGCGCTGCCGCTGTCGCTGATCACCAGCTTCGGCATCATGTATTTTTCGGGCTTCAGCCTCGACAATCTGTCGCTGATGGCGCTGACAATCGGCACGGGGTTCGTGGTCGATGACGCCATCGTGATGATCGAGAACATCGTCCGCCACATGGAGAACGGCGAATCCGTCATGGAGGCGTCGCTCAAGGGCGCCAGCGAAATCGGCTTCACCGTGATTTCGCTGACGGTGTCGCTGATCGCGGTGTTCATCCCGCTATTGTTCATGTCCGGGCTGGTCGGGCGCATGTTCCGCGAATTCGCGCTCACGCTGACGATCGCGGTGGTGACGTCGGCGATCGTGTCGCTGACGCTGACGCCGATGATGTGCTCGCGGCTGCTCAAGCATGTCGGCGAGGAGATGACGGTCCCGGGGCTCGCCGCCGTCAGCCGTGGTATCGACCACATGGTCGCCTTCTACCATCGCACGCTGCTGTGGGTGCTGCAGCGCCAGCGCGCGACTTTGATTGTAACGTTCGCCACCATCGCGGCGACCCTCGTGATGTACGTGATCGCGCCGAAGGGCTTTTTGCCGCTGCAGGACACCGCGTCGATCACCGCAGTGACTGAGGCCGGGCCCGACGTTTCCTTTGCCGAGATGCAAAGCCGGCAGGCGGCGGCAGCGGCTGCGATCCAGGCCGATCCTGACGTCGTCGGCGTGGTCTCCGTGATCGGGGCGGGCTCGGTCAACCCGACCACCAATGTCGGACGCCTGGTGATGACGCTTAGGCCACGCGGCGAGCGGCACGACGACATTTCCGTCGTGGTCGATAGGCTGAAGCAACGCACCGCGTCGATCCCCGGCATGACCATCTATTTCCAGCCGGTGCAGGACGTGCAGATCTCGACCCAGTCGAGCCGCTCGCAGTACCAGTATACGCTGACCGGCACCGATGCGGCGCAGGTCTCGCTGTGGTCGCAGAAGCTGATTGCCGAAATGCGCCGCGATCCGCTGTTCCGCGACGTCTCGTCGGAAGCGCAGGAAGGCGGCTTGCGCGCTGCGCTCGACATTAACCGGCAGCGCGCCGGTCAACTCGGCGTCAGCATCCAGGCGGTCAACGACACCCTCAACGACGCCTTCGCACAGCGGCAGATTTCGACGATCTACGGCCAGGCCAACCAGTATCGCGTGGTGCTGGAGGCGATGCCGATGTACCAGCGCGATCCGTCGATCCTCTCGAAGCTCTATCTACCGGGGGCCGCGAGTACGACCGCAGGCGCGCCCGGCGCCCAGGTGCCGCTGTCGGCGGTGGCGACGCTCACCCGCACCACCGCGCCACTGGCGATTTCGCATCTTGCGCAGTTTCCAGCCGTCTCGCTCAGTTTCAACCTCGCGCCCGGCGAGGCGCTGGGCGATGCCGTCGACGCGGTCAAGAAGATCGAGACCAATATCGGCATGCCCGGCAGCATCGTCGGCGTCTATGCCGGCGATGCGGCCGAGTTCTCGAAATCGCTGGCCGGCCAGCCATGGCTCATTCTGGCGGCGATCGTCACCATCTACATCGTGCTCGGCGTGCTCTACGAGAGCTACATCCACCCAATCACCATTCTCTCGACGCTGCCGTCCGCAGGCGTCGGCGCCATTCTGGCGTTGATGCTGTTCGGGCAGGATCTGTCGGTGATCGGCCTGATCGGCATCATTCTATTGATGGGCATCGTCAAGAAGAACGCGATCATGATGATCGACTTCGCATTGGAGGCGGAGCGGCATCAGGGCATGTCGCCTAATGAAGCCATCGTGCAGGCCTGCCTGTTGCGCTTCCGTCCGATCATGATGACGACGCTGGCCGCGCTGTTCGGCGCGCTGCCGCTGGCGATCGAAAGCGGCACCGGCGCTGAATTGCGGTTTCCCCTCGGCATTTCCATCATCGGCGGCTTGCTGCTGAGCCAGTTGCTGACGCTCTATACGACGCCGGTGATCTATCTGGCGCTTGACCGGCTCAATCGCAAAATCGAGAAGGCCGTGCCGGACCCCGGGCCTCCGGGGCCAACGGTTGCCGGCGCGACCGAGGGGATGCAATAGATGGCATCGATCTCGGAGCCCTTCATCCGCAGGCCGGTTGGCACCACGCTGCTGGCGATTGGGCTCTTTCTGGTCGGCATCGTCGCCTATGTCTTTCTGCCGGTCTCGGCCGTGCCCAATGTCGACTTCCCGATGATCCGGGTGTCGGCCACGCGGCCCGGCGCCGATCCTTCCGTGATGGCCTCAACCGTTGCCGCGCCGCTCGAACGCCGGCTCGGCCAGATCGCGGGCCTCGACCAGATCACTTCGACCAGTTCGCTCGGCACCACCAGCATCCAGTTGCAATTCTCGATCGGCCGCGACATCGATCGCGCGGCGCGCGATGTGCAGGCTGCGATCAATGCCTCGCTGGCGGACCTGCCGAGCGACCTGCCGTCGCTGCCGCGCTTCCGCAAGGCCAACCCTTCAGCCGCACCGGTATTCGTGCTGGCGCTGACGTCGAAGACGCTGACGACCAGTGCGATGTACGACGTCGCCGATACCGTGATCGCGCAACGCATCTCGCAGGTGCCGGGCGTGGGCGAAGTCAACGTCACCGGCGCCGACCAGCCCGCGGTGCGTATCGCGCTCAACCCGGTGGCGCTGTCGAATGCGGGAATCGCCACCGACGACGTGCGGCTTGCCATTATCAACGCCAATCCGCTGGGTCCGGTCGGCATCTTCAACGGCGGCCGCCAGAGCGAGACGATCTCGACCAACAAGCAGATGCGAACCGCGGCCGAATTCCGCGACATCATCATCAAGAGCTCGGCCGGCAATTTCGTCCGCCTCGCCGACGTCGCCGAGGTCGAGGATTCCGTCCGCAACAGCCGCTCGATCGCCTGGTTCAACAAACAGCCCGCGGTGTTGATCCAGATCACCAAGCAGGGCGACGCCAACGTGATCGACACGGTCGACCGGGTGAGGGCGCTATTGCCGGATCTGAAGCAGTGGCTCCCAGGCGGGGTAGAGATTTCGACCCTGGTCGACCGTACCGGCACCATCCGCGCCAGCGTGCTCGATATGCAGTACACGCTGCTGGCGACGGCGTTCCTGGTGATGGTTGTCGTGTTCGCGTTCCTGCGGCGGCTGACGCCGACCATCGCGGCCGGCGTCTCGGTGCCGCTGGCGCTGGCCGGCACCTGCGCCGGCATGTGGCTCGCCGGCTTCTCGATCGACAATCTGTCGCTGATGGCGCTCGCGATCTCGGTCGGCTTCGTGGTCGACGACGCCATCGTCATGATCGAGAACATGTACCGCAACCTCGAACACGGCATGGCGCCTTACCCGGCAGCGCTGGAGGGCGCCAAGCAAATCGGCTTTACCGTGCTGTCGATCAGCCTGTCCCTGATCGCGGCGTTTACGCCGCTGATCTTCATGGACGGGATCGTCGGCCGGCTGTTGCGCGAATTCTCGCTGACGCTGACCTTTGCGATCGTGGTGTCGACTGTGGTCTCGCTCACGATCACGCCGATGATCTGTGCGCATTACATCAAGGAGGCGACGTCGGATCGCGCGACCTGGTTCGATCGCCTGGTCGAGGGCACGCTGTCGCGCATCGTTTCTTTCTATACCTGGACGCTGCGGGCGGTGCTGGGCTTTCCGTTCCTGACCCTGCTCGTGTTCTTTGCCACCATCGCGCTGACGGTGGTGCTCTATATCAAGACGCCGAAGGGCTATTTCCCCACTGACGACAGCGGGTTCGTGATCGGCGCGACGCGCGCATCCCCCGACACATCGTTCCAGGCGATGCTCGGGCTGCAGCAGCAACTGGCCGACATCGTCATGGCCGACCCGGCGGTCGCCGGCGTCGGCTCTTCGCTCGGCGGCACCGCCGGTCCTGGCGGTGGCGGCTCCAACCGCGGCACCATGTTCATCAGCCTGAAGCCGCCGGAGGAGCGGGCAGGTATGTCGACCGCGCAGGTGATCGATCGCCTGCGGCGGAATCTCTACCGGGTCGCCGGGATCCGCCTGTTCATGTTCGCCGCGCAGGACATCCGCACCGGCGGTCGGCAGAGCGATTCCGACTATCAGTATACGCTGTCGAGCACCAATCTCGATCTGTTGCAGAAATGGGCACCGCTGGTCGCCAAGCGCATGGAGACGGTGGAGGGCATCACCGACGTTTCGAGCGACCGCGACCCCGGCGGGCTGCAATTGTCGCTGGTGATCGACCGCAAGACGGCGTCAAGCCTCGGCGTGCGCGTCCAGGATATCGACAACGCCCTGAACAACGCGTTCGCGCAACGGCAGATCTCGATCATCTATACCCAGCGGAACCAGTACATGGTGGTGCTGGAAATCGATCCGAAATTCCAGAGCGATCCCTCCAACCTCGAGCGTATCTTCGTGGCCGGCGCCAACGACGCCCAGGTGCCGCTATCGGCCGTGGTGCGCTACCAGCGCGGCCTGTCGCCGCTCGCGGTGTATCACTCGCAATCGTTCCCCTCGACGACGGTGTCGTTCAATCTGCTGCCCGACGTGCCGCTGGAGGTCGCGACTACAAACATCCAGCGCGCCGTCGAGGAACTGCACATGCCGGAAGGCATCCGTGGCAGTTTCGACGGCAATGCCGGCGATTTCAACAAGACCAGCGGCCGGCAGCCGCTGCTGATCCTGGGCGCGCTGGTGGCGATGTATATCGTGCTCGGCGTGCTCTATGAGAGCCTCGCGCATCCGATCACGATCATTTCGACGCTGCCATCCGCAGGGCTCGGCGCGCTGCTCGCGCTGCAGGTGACCAATACGCCGCTGACCGTGATCGCCTTCGTCGGCATCATCCTGTTGATCGGCATCGTCAAGAAGAACGGCATCATGATGGTCGATTTTGCGCTCGACGCCGAGCGCCACCGCGGGCTGTCGTCGGCGGACGCGATTTTCGAGGCGTGCCGCGCCCGCTTCCGGCCGATCCTGATGACGACAATGGCCGCCTTGTTTGCCGGCATTCCGCTGGTCATTGCCACCGGCCCCGGCACCGAGCTGCGCCGGCCGCTCGGCATCACCATCATCGGCGGATTGTTCGTGTCGCAGATCCTGACGCTTTATACGACGCCGGTGATCTACCTGCTGATCGACCGGTTGCGGCAGCGATCCCGGCCGGCAGCGATCCCGGCGCCGGCCGAATAGAAGCTTCGAGGGGCTTTTGCAGGGCCTCAGCGTTGCTGTTGGCTTTTCACATCGCCCGCAATGGCATCGACGTATGGCTTGTAGCGAATGGAAAGGGTTCGCAGAGAACTGACGATTTTTTCTTTCTTCTCAGGCGGCAAATCCGGGCCGCTGGCAAGTTTGTACAGTTTTTCTTCCATCGTTCCCCAAAATGCCGGGCCACCTTTTAGTATCGCCAGTTCACTCGCCCGCTCTTCGATGAAGCCCGTAATAAGAGTGAAGGCCACATAAAAAAACACGAGCACCGCACAAGTGACAGCGGCAAGCTTTATAAAAAAAGTCGTCAACGGCGAAGGGGCAAATGATGGTTTCAATGCCGTCTTGTCCATTTCACTTGCTGACATTCCAGTGCTCTCCAGTTGCAGTTTGGGTCGTTTATCACCATGACCAACAATCGCACAATCTCCACAGCCTTGACGATCAGCGGCCTGAACCCGTGAGGCGGAGCGTCTCGATATCAGTTTCGGACCATCTCATCACCAACGCCAAATTCGATGCAAGAGCATCTTCTTCGTCTCCCGGTTCGGCTGCGGAGCGTATTCGGCGAAACTTCTCGTGAAAGGGACAAGGCCGCGGTTTTTTCGGCCTCAGCCGGCCTTGCAAGTGCGGCGCCGGCGGTCACGGTGCCTGCCGAACGGTTGAATTACCCGCCACGAAGCGTATAGCGGGCGAATGTCAGAACAAGCCAATCCCAAGTTTGGCGTCCCCAAGTCCGGCGCCGCCGAAGAGGTGGTCCCGGACTGTCCGCATTGCGGCAAGCCGCTGCCGCTCTGTATCTGCGACAGCGTTACGCCGATCAAGAGCCGCATCTCGCTGTTGATCCTGCAGCACCCGCAGGAGCAGGACAGGGCGCTCGGCACCGCGCGGCTGACCGCGATGCATTTCAAGGATGCGGTCGTCAAGATCGGCCTGTCCTGGCCAAGCCTCTCCAAGGCGCTGGGACGGAAGGTCGATGATCCCTCGCGCTGGGCGGTGCTTTATCTCGGTTCAGCCAAGGTCGCCGATCTCGATACCGATGCCGAAATCGTCGCAATCAATCGCAAGGGCGAGGTCGAGCCGCACCAGCGCGCCATCCTCTCCGACATCGAAGGCATCGTGCTGCTCGACGGAACCTGGAGCCAGGCCAAGGCGCTGTGGTGGCGCAATGCGTGGATGCTGAAATGCCAGCGGGTCATTCTGGGCCCGAAACGCCCGTCACGTTACGGCAAGCTCCGCAAGGAGCCGCGCGGCGACGGCCTTTCCACGATCGAGGCCGCAGGCCTGCTGCTGGCGGGGCTCGAAAAGCGGCCTGAGATCGCCGAGGCGCTCAACGCCAGCTTTGACCGAATGCTGGCGCGGTATCGGGAAGTGCAGGCCGAAATGCCCAAGCTCGCGCCCAAGCCGAAGAAGAAGGACTATCGGCGGCGCAAGCGGGGCTGACTTCCGACCTTTCAACCAAAGGCTGTCGACGAGGTGCGTATGTCTCGCTGGGTGTCCAGTGTTGCACCGTTACCCGCCTGGTTCCAATGTCGGCCTCACGACATAGGTAATCCTGTTTTGCCCCGGAAACGGCTGTGGACAATGGTGACACGGCTCTTGACGGTGATAAATTCCTTACCCTCCGCGTAACAATTTGGAGCTTAGTCGATGACTTTAAGCACAGAAATTCTGACGCGTTCTCCATTACTCGACGCTGATGGACTGGAAGGAGAAATCGGCAACATAATCAGCAGAACCCGGCGAGGGCCGGTCCTCCGAGAAGTGTCCGAAAGCCACGATCATCCGTTGCCGAAAGGCCCGATGCCCGACTACGTCGAGCACAGGGAAGGGGTCAATCAGGTCGGCAAGCTCTCGGCCGAAGCCGTGGTCCGCGAATACGACGCGGCAGTGAAAGAGATTGAAGCCCTCGGTGCCGAACTGACCGAGGCCGCCAGGAAATGTGAGGCGATGGTCGCAGGCGTTCACGCCACGGTGAGCGAGATCAAGGAGTTGGCGGCGAATTATCGTGAGGAAGGCAAGCGCTACTTCCTGCAGATCGAGGATTGTTCCCTGATGACATCCGAAGTCCGGACCGTCTGCGAGACGCTCAAAAAGAAAATTGCCGCAGGTAGTAATCTCGCCGCCTGATGTTCCGGCTGTGGCCGGTCCTGGTGGCGGCCGCGCCGTTCGTCGTCGCGGCCATAAGCTGGGTATTCTAGGTCGCACGGCCGTCACCGAGATGTCGATGACGGCACGCGCCAGATGGCAGGTCGGATGTCCGTTCCGACCTGAGACTCGGTCACGTCTCGTGACGCGCGGCGCCTGAAGGTTGCTCCATTCTTTCCCCCGCACTATGACGGACGCGTCGGATGCAAGCGGAGCAACGGGATGGAATTGGTCGCGCATTTGCGCCTGTTGAGACAGGCTTCGATTGATCTCGTCTTCTTCTGCGGCGTTCCGATCGTGCTGGCGATAACTTCGGCCGTTCTCGGACCGTACACGGCCATCATGGGAGGCACCGGCGCGACCGTCTACATCCTCTCGCTCGCCATTGTGCCTTGGTGCCTGACCGGCCTTGTCACCCAATTGGTGAGCAAAAGCGCCGGGCGAAGACTGCCGCTTTGGCTGATTGCGGCCATCGGTGCCATCGCCGCCGGCCCCTTCGTGTCGCTCTACGTGTATGTCATCAATGCGATCGCCGTCGACATCTGGCCGGCTCTGGACGCCTTGCGCCCGGCTGCGTTCAGCGCGGAACATCTCAAATCCGCCGCCTTGTCGGAAGGACGCGCCATCGTGCTCTGGATCGCCTTCGTTGTCATTTTCCATGAGACGCTGGGCTGGGCGAGGTTTGCGTCGCCAGTCGCGGAAGCAAGCCGCGAAGAGCGCTTTCAACTGAGCGGCGCTGAATGGACGGCGGAAGACGATGCGCTGTTGCGATCGTTGATTCGTAACGGCGAGCCGCCGAGGGCTATCGCGCTGGAAATGAAGCGGACGGTCGCGGGTATCCGCGCCAGGACTGCAAAGCTTGGTCTTCGGAACAACCGTATCGGCGATAGGTCCGCCAACTGAGGCGCCGGCCGGGCGGCACGATCCGGACTGTTTCAGTTTGCTAACCAGTGCTGCGCAGGGCCGGCGCTGCTTGGTTGCCTATCCGGGGCAGGGCGTATATGAGTGCGCCCGATGGGGCCACGTGGCGGAGTGGTTACGCAACGGTCTGCAAAACCGTGTACACCAGTTCAATTCTGGTCGTGGCCTCCATCCATATAATCAATGGCTTAGGCCGATTATAGGAGAGGCCATAGGAGACCAGCCGCGCTTCAGCAGACGGCGTGCCAGCCCTCGGGAAACGGAACCAGCGGCCACGGGCCCCGGTTGTCGTTGGCGGCGCGCGGCGACGGATAAGAGCGCTGGGTCTGGACCACGAAATCATCCTCCGGGGCTGGCGCAACAGCCGTTTGAACGGCTTCCAGCAGCAAGTCGTATTCAACTTCGCTCATCGCGCTCTCCGGGGTTCCAGAGGCGATGGTCGCAAAACTATTTTGTTTCCATATTGAGCGGATCGTTCGAATTTTAACGATTCGGCGACCGCGGCAAAGCTGGTTACTGAAGTGTTGAGTTCCCCGCTTAAACGCTAACCCCGCGCAGGCGGGGTCGAGTGTGAGAAAAATCACTTTTTGCAAAATTTAGTTCGCGTATTCGCCTGGATGACGCCGGCCTTGTCAAGGCGGGCACGATCCAGGGAGACGCGGTCATGAAGGCACGGTTTGCGCGAAGTGCGGCAGGGCTCTTTCGTTCGCGCCGGGCTTCGACGCTCGGCTTCCTGCTCACGCTGATGGCGAGCGGCTCGGCCGCTGCCCAGCAAGGCACCCCCGAACAACGCCGGGCCTGTACGCCCGACGTCTACCGCCTCTGCGCCGGCGAGATCCCGAACGCCCGGGCGATTACCGCATGCCTGCGCCGGCAGAAGTCGAGCTTGAGCCCGGCTTGTGCTGCGGTGTTCGAGCAGTGAGCACCAACCGCTTCCTTACATCTCCAGCGCGGCCAGATTCTTCGGCAGCATCCGCTTGAACAAAGTGAGAATGCGGGCAGCTTCCTTCGCGTCCTGCGTAATGGCGTGGCGGACTGTGGCGGCGATCAGCGTCATGATCAGTTGGGAAAACGAGGCGAGGGCGGTTGCGGGCGCGCCGGGTGCGATCCGCCGCAGCGCATCGCCGAGCAGCCCGGCGAGATAGACGCCGTCCTCCTCGTCGAGTTTTTGCAGGGCACGGTCGGCCTGCGTCGCTTGCCAGATATCGCGCATGACCGGCACGTCCATGAACATCTGATAGTAGCTGTCGGTAATACGGCACAAAGCCGGATGCAGATCCCTTGCGTTCCTGACCACGGCGAGGTCGCGCCGGACGCAGTCGCGGCCAACCGCATTGTAGCGTTCCGCCAGCGTGCCGATGATCGCGGTCTTGTCCGGAAAGTATTGATAGAGCGAGCCGAACGGTACGCCGCTGCGCTCGACGACGTCGCTCATGCGGAAGGCTTCGCTGCCCTTTTCAGCCATCAGCGCTGCCGCGCATGCGAGGATTTTCTCGAACCGCTCGCGGCTGCGCTGCTGGGTCGGGACGAGGCGCGCCAATCCCCCAGCGCCTGCTTCGGCGGCTTTCTGTCCGGCTTTTCCCCTCGGCATCGGTCCTCTCACATAAAAGCGACTTGACGTTACTAATACGAGAGTTTATCGGGTTTAGCAAATACGAGGTATTCTCGTATTACGTTCCGAAAGGATGATCCATGTCAGAACTTCCGATCCTGATCATCGGCGGCGCCGGCAAGACCGGGGCGCGCGTCAATGCGCTGCTGAGGGCGAGCGGCGTCCCGACGCGGCCGGTGTCGCGTTCGACGCCCATTCCGTTCGACTGGACCCGGCCCGAGACATGGCCGGCCGCGCTTGCCGGCGTCTCGATGGCCTATGTCACCTTCCAGCCGGATCTTGCCGTCGAGGGCGCCGCCGAGGCGATCGCGGAGGTCAGCCGGCTGGCGCGCGCGAACGGACTGGAGCGCGTCGTATTGCTGTCGGGCCGCGGCGAGCCGGGGGCGCAACGGGCGGAGGCGGCGTTGCAGCAATCCGGAGTTCCCTGGACCATCGTGCGCGCAAGCTGGTTCGACCAGAATTTTTCCGAAGGCTATCTGCTCGACGGCGTGCTGGCCGGCGAGATCGCCTTGCCGGCGGGTGCCGTGCCCGAACCGTTCATCGACGCCGATGACATCGCCGAGGTCGTCGTCGCCGCGCTGACGGATCGGCGTCATGCCGGCAAGGTCTATGAGGTGACGGGGCCGCGCGCGCTGACGTTTGCGCAAGCCGTGGCCGAGATCGCCCGGTCCGCGGGGCGGCCGGTGCACTATCGGCAAATCGGTTCGGAAGAATTTGCCGACGGCATGCGGCCCCATGTCCCCGAGGAATACATCGCGCTTCTGCTCGAGTTGTTCACCGTCGTGCTCGACGGGCGCAATTCTGATGTCGCGCACGGCGTCGAACAGGCGCTCGGCCGCCCCGCGCGCGACTTT
Source organism: Bradyrhizobium algeriense (assembly GCF_036924595.1). Lineage (NCBI taxonomy): Bacteria > Pseudomonadati > Pseudomonadota > Alphaproteobacteria > Hyphomicrobiales > Nitrobacteraceae > Bradyrhizobium > Bradyrhizobium algeriense. The sequence goes on from NZ_JAZHRV010000001.1 coordinate 3,089,660, forward strand.
GCGGATTACGCCCGCCGAACCGCGGCGACCGGTGTCTGGAGGGCATGATCATGCTGCACATGTTGATGGTCGGCCTGCTGTGGTTTTCCGCTGTTGGCTGCGGCCTGCTCGCCGGTCTTTATTTCGCGTTTTCGGCCTTCATCATGACGGCGCTTGGCCGCATCGGGCAGGCGGCAGGCATCGCGGCGATGAATGCGATCAACATAGCGATCGTCCAATCGCTGTTCCTGCCGATCTTCCTGACGACGACGGCCGCGAGCGGAGCCCTGGCGGTGATCGCGCTGTTTCGCTGGGGCGAGCCCGGCGCGATGGCCATGGTGGCCGGCGGCGTGCTCTATGTGCTCGGCATGTTCGTCGTCACGATGATCTTCAACGTGCCCTTGAACAACGCGCTTGCCGCGGCCGACCCCGCAAGCCCCGAGGCCGCCTCGCTGTGGGCGCGCTATCTGACGGACTGGACGTTGTGGAACCACGTGCGGACGGTCGCATCCACGGCAGCTTGCGCGCTGTTTATTGCGGCGATTGCGGCAAGGTAGGGCGCGCCGGAGATGCCGACAAACAAAAGCCGCCCCGGATCAGGGGGCGGCTTTCGAATTGTTTTCAGCGCGTGAGATCAGGCAGCCGTGAGAGCGCTTCCATTCCGCTTGCGGCGATAGGCCATGAAGCCGACGCCGGCGAAGCCGAGGATCATCATCGCCCAGGTCGACGGTTCCGGGACCGCAGCTACGGCGGTGAAGTCTGCCACGATCTTGAGCGTCGACGTTCCGCCCTCGGGATTCACCCATTTGGTGCCGTCGTACCATCCATCGCCATATTCAACGAAGTGAATGTCGGAAACCTTGACGCCGTTGAGGACGAATGGACCAAGGTTGTTGAGCGTTGCCTGGGTGATGTTGAACACGTTGTCAGGCGACGGGTTGGTCGTCTGCTGGATATTCAGGTTGAACAGCTGAGAATCAAACGCATTGCTCGGCGAGGTGAAGTTCAGCGAGAACGTGTAGTTGACGTTGAAGTTCTGGTCGGTGTTGTAGGTGGCCAGGTTCACCCAGGTGATCTTGCCGATAACGTAATCGTTCTTATCGGTCGGGACGTTGGTGCCGACGATGTCCGTGATGGTCAGCGTGCTCGGCTTGTTCTGATAATTGGATGCGCCCGACATTTTGAGCACATTGCCGTTGTTGGTAATGGAACAACTGGGGCCGCCGCCGCAATTCGTGACGTTGGAAAAATTGCCGTCGCCGGTGAAGCTCACGAGTGCTGCATTGGCCGGTGAATGCACTGCAGCGGCGAGCAAACCTGCGGTCAGAATTTTAAATACCTTGCCCATGTCGGGACACCCCAATTTTTAACGATTTATTATAATGCGACCCTCTCAGTTATTATATAGCTAGTCAAGGGAGTAGATTTAATTTTCAGAATTAAATGTCATTCCCCCGGTTGTAGGGTGAATCATGTTCGCCTGAAAGGAAGTGCTGGCCGGGCTGAGCGGGCGGCTTTTCAAAGTCCGATGGCTTCGGGCCAGAACACCGGCCGGCGCAGCCGTTTCGTGGCGCGCGCGCGACAGCTGGCGAATTGCGGAAAAGATATCCGGCAAAACGCGGCGAGGCTTCTCGGCCCCAGCGGGCGTATATCCCGCGCTGGCCGGGATTTAATCTGTCGTGTCGGAGGACATAAAGCCGTAACTGGCTCCCCGGGGCTGGATTCGAACCAGCGACCATTCGATTAACAGTCGCATACTACCTGTGGGTGTTGCATGACATGGCCAGACATGTCCGGACCTGTAACGAAATCAGTAGCTTACGGGAGACATTGAAGTCCGAACCGCTCTCAGGTCACGTCCGCCAAAAGTTCGAATGGTCGCCGAAGCGAACGCAAAAATCGGCGAGCAATCGAATGGTCGGTGCTAGCGGGCGTTCCAGCCCGCTCGTCTTCACGCCGACGTTGCTTTTAATAGCGGCGATCCACCCGGAACTCGCACCCGCGCAGCATTTTTGATGAACTCGCCAGTGGTGAAAAGTGGCTGAACTGGAAATTTAGTTCTGCTTCGCCCAACATGCCGCCGGGTAGGGGAAACAGAGATGGCTAACATCATGCAGTTCCGCGTCTGGATAACAAGACGGCGCTGGCAATTTTCCGAGAGCTTCAAGCCACCGTCACGCCTAACGGCATGTCGCTGCAAGCTGCGGGTGCCGATCCAGTGAATCTGCTATCATCAGATTAGCAGCGAAAAGAAATTCCGGCCAACAAAGCTGGCGGGCTCAAATGCGCTGACTTATGTCGTCGGCACTTATGCGAGCTATACTAGCTACACGACCCGCATTCAGAAGTATAATCTGAGTTGAGATCGATGCGGTTCATTGCGACTTGATGCCGAATGCCCAACGCGTCAACAATTGCTTTGGAGCAAACGAGCTGAGAGAAACGTTTTCCGGCTCGAAAACGACATCGCCGAAACGCCTGCAGACACAATCGAAGGGATGCGGGCAAAAGTGCGATGTGCCGAACTTTGGAGGCACGGTGAGAAAGTCGACAGCATTCCTGGCGGCTGCGAGGAAGCGATGGCGGTGTCGATCTTCGCCGACATTCAGCACATCGCGGCGAGGGCATTGTCCTAATGTTGTTTCCGGGCCCGCCGGTTCACGCTGGCGGGCCTTTCGAAAGGGGACGTGTCATGCCTAGAGCGTAGCACTCTAGCTTGCCGTGATGCGAGCTTTATGCTCGACTGCCGGCGCGTCCTTTTTCCAAGTTAAGGGAGAGCTGTGCATGAAGAAAATAATTCTTGTCGGTCTTGCGATCTTCGCTGTCTCCACTTCTGGCGCTTTGGCAGCCAAGAAAACGACGAAGCCGAAGGCACCTGCCGCCGCCGCCACGACCACGAACACGGGTGGCGCAGCTCCGCCCATGTTGGGCCAGGTTAGTGCCGCTGACCGCGAGCTATATGAGAAAAATCAACGCGACTCCGGCATGAAGAAGAAGTAGAGGGACAAGCTGCTCCAGCGCGCGCTTGCGCGCGCTGGATGGGCCTTAAGAAAGTAAGGCCGCCTCAGTTGGCGGCCTCTTTCATTCCAGAACCTCGTACTCAAAGGCCACGCCCTCAGGATCGTTCTCCTCGAACCATTTTTCTGCAGCATCCACGTTGGCGAGCACCTTGACGTGCTCGGGATCGCCGACCTGCTTGCTGGTGTTGACGTAGACAAAGACGGTCATTGGTCCCTCTTGAGCTTCCGTTTGCCCAAGTGGGTATCTTTCCGATCGGGATTGAACACCCGCTCGACATGACGGTTCAGCGCCTTCATGACTCCGATCCGCGCCATCATCGTCGGGCCGCCGCTCCCCGCAACAAGGATTAGCGCCTCCATAGCGGCCTGCCATTCGGGGGCGGAGTGCTCGGCCTTGGGCAACTTCGTGATGTAGCTGGCGGCATCCCTCAAGGTGAGGAGCCACCGGCCATCTGGAAGCGGTATTGGATCCTCAAACGAGGTGGACCAGGGCAATAAAATCTACTCGGGCAATGATCTTGCTCGGGCGCCGTGCAGAGGGGCTCATTCGAACGATGAAGGAGCGCTATGGACCTAGATCACGTCCGTTCCGAAATCGAGCATATGTGCCTCCAGGTCGGAAGGCATGGTAAGGAGATCCTGCCAGCTTCAGCGCGCCGGCATCTCGACTGCGTCGGCTGAGCTGTTGCTAGTCAGGATGCTGGCGAAGATCGAAGACCTTTGCGCCGAGCGGGACCGGCTCAACAAGCCGTACGGGGTTGGGTAAGGGCGATGGCTGACGTAACGGCCGACCTAAAACGGAAGTCGCCCGTCCGCAATACTTTCAAAACAGATAGAAGGTCCCGATCAGCAGGCCCGCAGAAAAGGACCAAAGCCCCAAGGTGCAGACCGACACGATGCGCACGAGGTTGCGAATCTGCACCTCGAACTCCTCATCCGTTGTGTCATGGAAACTAGCAGCCATTGGCGCTGTCCTGCCCCAGCAGGCGTTGGACGGATGTATGCAAGAATCATGGTGAAGGTGGGGCATTTGCGCCCGGCCCCGGGCCGGAGTCGTTCCCCATGTTCGCAATGGTCAGGGCCGCTTCAGTCAATGCTGCTGCCGAACTTATTGACCTTGGCTGAGATCGAAACAACGGCGGCGAACGTAGCGACCAGCACCAGCACCGCCGCCGGCTGCCATGAGCGTAATCACGGCTCACCTGGCGTGTGCAAAGAGTGTGCACGCCCTAAAGCGTGCGCTGAAGGGGAGCAGATGAAGCCCGATCTAAGTGATTGATTTGATTTGGCTCCCCGGGCTGGATTCGAACCAGCGACCATTCGATTAACAGTCGAATGCTCTACCGCTGAGCTACCGAGGAACAGGCGAAACAAGGTTCGCGAGCGGGCAGCGTATAACAAAGCCTTTCGGGCTTGCAAAGGACCAATTCACAGGCTGCGCGCTTGCTTGAAGCGGGGCGGGAAAGCTCCTGTGCTACAACCATTTGTCGTTGTTTTTGCCCCGGATAGGCGGTGGCTGGAACCAGGCAGGCGCAAATCCGTCATACACAGGTGTGATCGATCGGGCCGCCAATTCGACGCAATCGCCCAAAAGGTTCGATCGGTCCGGGTTTCATGGGAGCTGATTCGATGCCAGCCAATGCGACCGACCTGATACGCGCGGTTCCTTCGATCGTCCCAAGCGACATTCCCGCCATGAGTGACGACGAATGCCTGTTTCGGCTCGCGCAAGCCATTGAAGCGCATGATACCGAGCACCTGGATCATGATACCGAGCACCTGGATGAAGTCGCGCGGCTGATCGCCCGGCTCGCCGTGGCGATCGAGTAGGCGACTTTCAGGCGGCTTGCCCGCGCCACCGGCGGCGGCTCGGCAGCAGCCGCCCGCATGTTGCGTTTTGCCGGAGCTTGTACCAAAGATGACGCGGTTTCAGCTCTTTCGGCGGCCATGCCGCATGCTCTCAGGATCTTAGCCTATGTCCGGTTTTGCGACCGCGCGCCAGAAAATGGTCGATGGTCAGGTACGTCCGAGCGACGTGACCGATATCCGAATTCTCGATGCCATGCTGGCGGTGCCGCGCGAGGCCTTCGTTCCCGAAAACAAGCAGGCGCTGGCCTATCTCGATCTCGATCTCGATGTCAGCGAAGGCGGCGCGGCCAAACGGTTCCTGATCAAGCCGGTGGTGCTGGCGAAGATGCTGCAGGCGGCTGACATCAAGGAGAGCGACCGCGTCATGGTGGTCGGCTGCGCCACCGGATACGCCGCCGCCGTGATCGCCCGATTCGCTCCCCAGGTGACCGCGACCGAGAGCGATTCGGCGCTGGCAGCGAAGGCGCAGGCTAGCCTGGCCCGCAATGGCTGTGGAAACGTGACGGTCCGCCCCGCGGCGCCAGCCGATGGCGACGCGGCAGGCGCGCCTTATGATGTCATCGTGCTGAACGGCGCGACCGAGGTCGTGCCGGAGCAGCTCTACCGGCAATTGCGCAGCGGCGGCCGATTGGTGGGCGTCTTTGCGATGTCACGGCCGGCACGGGCTACCATTGTGACCGCTTCGCATGGCGATTTCGGTCGCCGGACGCTGTTCGATGCCGCCGCCCCGGTGCTGCCCGGCATGGAACTTGTTCCGGCCTTCGTTTTCTAGCGTTTCAGCCGTTTCCACGCCCAATATTCGCCCTTCGCGGCCGGCTAAATCCCCTTCGAAATCAGAAGTGTGGCACGATTGCCCCACGTGAAGAGTTTCGACGGCGTTTGCTTGCGGAGTAGTTCCGTCCAGCCTACGTGCGGACTAAGGTGAGCCGGGACTCACTTCGAGTGAAGCGACGTTCGGTTAAGGATCATGTGCAACCATGATCATGGGCCGGGCGACCAAAAAAGATTGGATTGCTTGGGATGCGTGGGGTGAAGGAATTTGCCGGAGCTGCGGCTTCGGCCCTTCTATTAGTATGCATGGGCTCGACGCCCGTCTTGGCCGACACGATTGAGGCGGCCCTGGTGCGCGCGTATCAGAACAATCCGCAGCTCAACGCGCAGCGCGCGCAGGTGCGCTTCACCGACGAGAACGTGCCGCAGGCGCTGTCGGGCTACCGGCCGAGAGTCGCGGTCACCGCGAGCGCCGGCGTCCAATACACCGACAGCCTGACCCAGACCGGCGACCTCAATGTCGGGAGGGTCCCCCCGATTAACGGCACCAACGCGCCGCGCAGCGTCGGTGCCACCATCACGCAGACGCTCTTCAACGGCCAGCAGACCGCGAACAGGACCAGGGCGGCCGAGGGGCAGGTTTCCGGCGCGCGCGAAGCCTTGCGCGCACTCGAACAGACCGTCTTGCTCAGTGCCGCGACAAGCTACATGGACTATCTGCGCGATTCCGCGATCGTCGAGGTGCAGAAGAGCAACGTTCGCGTGCTAGAGCAGACGCTCAAGCAGACGCGCGACCGCTTCAACGTCGGCGAAGTCACCCGTACCGACGTCGCGCAGTCGGAAGCCCAGCTTGCCGCCGGCAAGACGCAGCTCCTGACCGCGGAAGCCAATCTGACGACGACGCGATCGAACTTCCGCCGCATCATCGGCAACGAACCCCAAAACCTTGCGCCGGGCTCGCCGGTCGATCGCTTCCTGCCATCGACGCTGCCGGCCGCCGTCGAGCTCGGCCTGACGCAAAATCCGAACGTCACCGCGGCGATGTTCGGCATCGACGTCAGCTACCTCCAGGTCAAGGTGGCCGAAGGCGCGCTGTTGCCGACCGTCACGTTGCAGGCATCGGTTCAGCAGTCCTATGAGCAGAGCCTGATCCAGTACCGCGCGTTCGGCGCGTCTGCGATCACACAGCTTTCGGTGCCGATCTATCAGGGCGGCGCCGAATATTCGCTGATCCGCCAGTCCAAGGAAACGGTGGCGCAGCAGCGCCTCGTTCTCGACCAGACCCGCGACCAGACCCGCGCCAACGTGGTCACGGCATGGGGACAGCTCGTCGCCGGCAAGGCGCAGGTGCAATCGGCGCAAGCGCAGGTGACGGCGTCGGAAATCGCGTTGAACGGCGTGCGCGAGGAAGCCAAGGCCGGACAGCGCACCACGCTCGACGTGCTGAACGCACAGCAGGCGCTGGTCAACGCGCGCGTTGCGCTCGTTACCGCGCAGCATGATCGGGTGGTTGCGTCATACTCCGTGCTGAACACGGTCGGCCGGCTGTCGCCGACCGTGATGAACCTGCCCACCACGGTCTATGACCCGAGCGTGCACTATCATCAGGTGCGCGATAGCTGGGCCGGCGTTCGCACACCCGACGGCCGCTGATCTCCGAGTCGATTTCCGCACAGGCGGGATGAAATCGTCGCCCGGCGCCTGAAGCGCCGGGCGCTTTGCTTGCAATCAATTGTGGCCATGACGTACCGTTTCCGGGGCGAGCTGAGCGATTCGTGGCCCGCGTCTTTGCATCTCACGGACGCGTGTCGGAATCGTTTTGAGGGGAGCAGGACCTGCGCGCGATGCCGCGGGCGGGCTTGATCTGGGGACAAGTCGGGCTTGTGCGATGAAAATCCCGGCCTGCATATCCGGAACCGGCAATTCCTTCGTGGCTTTGGTGTAAAATGGTTTCGATGTGGAGTCGGAGATGACGCAACCTGCAAAGGTCCAAGAGCCCTCGATGGAGGAGATTCTGGCGTCGATCCGTCGCATCATTGCCGACGACGAGGCTAAGCCTGCGGCTGCCGAAAAGCCGGCGAGCGCGCCGGCCGCCGCGAAGCCGGCCGTGATGAAGGATATCCCGCCGTCGGCGATCGCTCCGGCGCCGAAGCCGGTTGCCGCGCCGAAACCAGCCCCGCCGCCACCACCGCCTGCGCCCGAACCGGCCGCCAGCAACAACCAGGACGACATCGACGCGATGCTGGCGAGCCTCGATGCGGCGACGCCCGAGGCGGATATCAGGCCGGCGGCGCCCGAGGCCGATGTTTTCGAACTCACCGACGAGATGGCATTGCCCGAGCCTGCACCAGCCCCCGCCGCGACAACATTCAGCAAGGTCGATCCGCAGGACGACATCGAATTCACCGAAGCCAAGGCGTCACGTCGCCAGCCGGCCTATGAGCCGCCGTTCGAGAGCGCGCCAGCGCGACCGATTTTATCGCATTCAACCGTCTCCGCCGTGGAATCCGCCTTCAACTCGCTGGCCAATACCGTGCTGAGCAACAACGCGCGGACGCTGGAAGATCTGGTCAAGGAAATGCTGCGGCCAATGCTGAAATCCTGGCTGGATGACAATCTGCCGGGACTGGTGGAGCGGATCGTCAAGGCCGAAATCGAACGGGTTTCGCGCGGCGGGCGCTAGTCCCAAAGCTGCGTTGAGGCTGCATCAAGGCCGCCCCGGCGGGCGTCGATCGCCAACCCCATCCTTCAAACCGGCGTTACCTCGGGTCCCCGCTGCCCTGAACCCGCGTTGTCAGGTTGACTTGAGGCGCTGCGGCGGCTTTCTAGGGGCGCGGCCCGGCGCCGATCGCATCCAAACCGGACGCTACCACGTTGATTTAATTTACATTCTTTGAGAGGACCGGCGACGGTTTTGCTCAAGGGCGCCCCCACCATCTCCAATTGCAGTGCCATGATCGAGAAAAACTACCAGCCCGCCGATATCGAGAGCCGCACGTCCCGGATCTGGGAGGAGAGCGGTGCGTTCAAGGCCGGCCGCCCGGAACGAAAGGACGCCGCGCCGTTCACCATCGTGATCCCGCCGCCGAACGTGACGGGCTCGCTTCATATGGGCCACGCACTGAACAATACGCTGCAGGACATTCTCTGCCGCTTCGAGCGCATGCGCGGCCGCGACGTGCTGTGGCAGCCCGGCACTGATCACGCCGGCATCGCGACCCAGATGGTGGTCGAACGGCAATTGATGGAACGGCAGGAGCACCGGCGCGACATGGGCCGCGCCAAATTCCTCGAACGTGTCTGGCAGTGGAAGGCCGAGAGCGGCGGCACCATCGTCAACCAGTTGAAGCGGCTGGGCGCCTCCTGCGACTGGTCGCGCGAGCGCTTTACGATGGACGAAGGCCTGTCGCGGGCCGTCGTGAAGGTGTTCGTCCAGCTGCACCGCGAAGGCCTGATCTACAAGGACAAACGGCTGGTCAACTGGGATCCGAAGCTGGTGACCGCGATCTCCGATCTCGAGGTGCTGCAGGTCGAGGTCAAGGGCAGTCTCTGGTACCTGCGCTATCCGATCGAGGGCAAGACGTTCAGCCCCGACGATCCCTCGACTTATGTCGTCGTGGCGACGACGCGGCCCGAGACGATGCTCGGCGATACCGCCGTTGCGATTCATCCGGACAACGAGCGGATCGGCCATCTGATCGGCCAGCACGTCATCCTGCCGCTGGTCGGCCGCCGCATCCCGATCATCGGCGACGACTATGCCGACCCGGAGAAGGGATCCGGCGCGGTCAAGATCACGCCGGCGCACGACTTCAACGACTTCGAGGTCGGCCAGCGGCACGGCCTGCCGCAGATCAACGTGTTCGATCGCGAGGGCTGCATGGCCCTCGTTGGCAATGAGGATTATCTGCGCGGATTGCCCGAGGGCGCGGACCAGTTTGCAGAAGAATTACAGAGCGTCGAGCGCTTCGCCGCGCGCAAGCAGATCGTGGCGCGGCTGGAAGATTTCGGCTTCCTGGAGAAGGTCGAGCCGAACACGCATGCGGTGCCGCATGGCGACCGCTCCAACGTGGTCATCGAGCCTTATCTGACCGACCAGTGGTATGTCGACGCCAGGACCATGGCGCAGCCGGCGATCGCGGCTGTCCGCTCGGGCGCGACCAGCTTCGTGCCGAAGAACTGGGAAAAGACCTATTTCGAATGGATGGAAAACATCCAACCCTGGTGCATCTCGCGCCAGCTCTGGTGGGGCCATCAGATTCCCGCGTGGTACGGGCCCGACGGCAAGGTGTTCGTTGCCGAGACCGAAGAGGAAGCCGTCGGCAACGCGCTCGGTTACTACGTCGAGCAGGAAGTCATCACGGAAGAGCAGGGGCGCGAGATGGCGCTGGACCCTGCCAAGCGCGAGGGATTCATCGTCAGAGATGAAGACGTGCTCGATACCTGGTTCTCGTCAGGCCTGTGGCCGTTCTCAACGCTCGGTTGGCCGGATGAAACGCCGGAGGTGAAGCGCTATTACCCGACCAACGTCCTCGTCACCGGCTGGGACATCATCTTCTTCTGGGTCGCCCGGATGATGATGATGGGCCTGCACTTCATGAAGGAGGCGCCGTTCTCGACCGTCTACATCCACCGCCTGGTTCGCGACGAGAAGGGCGCGAAGATGTCGAAGTCGAAAGGCAACGTCATCGATCCGCTCGGCGTCATCGACGACTTTGGCGCGGACGCGCTGCGCTTTGCGCTGGCGCGCGGCGCGGCCCACAACCACGACATCAAGCTGTCGCCGCAACTCGTCGAAACCAATCGCAATTTCGCGACCAAGCTGTGGAATGCCTGCCGCTTCGCCGAAATGAACGGCTGTGAGCAGCCCGCAGGCTTCGATCCGAGAGCGGCAAAGGAGACGCTGAACCGCTGGATCGCGCATGAGACCTCGCGCGCCACACGCGAGGTGACCGAGGCGATCGAGGGCTATCGCTTCAACGATGCAGCCAATGCGATCTACCGCTTCGTCTGGAACGTCTATTGCGACTGGTATGTCGAACTCGCAAAGCCTGTGCTGATGGGCGAGGAGGGGGCCGCGAAGGCCGAGACCCGCGCCATGACCGCCTGGGCACGGGACGAGATCCTCAAGCTGCTGCATCCGTTCATGCCCTTCATCACCGAGGAGCTCTGGGCGGTGACGGCAAAGCGCGACGGCCTCCTGGTGCTGGCCGAATGGCCGCGCAAGGCGAGCGCGGTGACCGAGGAACAGATCGCTTCGATGGCGCTGGCAGGACCTGGCGACCCGCTGATCGCGCCCGTCATGGCCGCGCTCGACGCCGGCGATTTCAGCGATCCCGCGGCCGAGGCTGAAATCGGCTGGGTGGTCGATCTCGTCACCGCCATCCGTTCGGTGCGCTCGGAAATGAACATTCCGCCGGCCACCTTGATCCCGCTGGTGCTCTCGGGTGCGTCCACGGAGACCCAAGGGCGCGCGCAGCGCTGGAACGACACCGTGAAACGCCTGGCGCGTCTGGCGGATATTTCCTTTGCCGATCGCCCGCCGGAAGGCGCGGTGCAGTTGCTGGTGCGCAGCGAGGTGGTGGCGCTGCCGCTGAAAGGCGTGATCGATCTTTCCGCGGAAAAGACGCGGCTCGACAAGGAAATCGTCAAGGCCGACGCCGACATCAAGCGCGTCGACGCCAAGCTCGGCAACGAGAGATTCGTGGCGAACGCGCCGGAGGAGATCGTCGAAGAGGAAAAGGAAAAACGCGAGGCGGCGGTGGCGCGAAAGGCGAAATTGCAGGAAGCGTTGGAACGCTTGAAGATGGCGTCCTGACTCAAGGCGCTGAACCATCCCCGTCATTGCGAGCGAAGCGAAGCAATCCATGGCGCGGCATAACGGATAGATGGATTGCTTCGTCGCTTCGCTCCCTTGCGCAAACGCTTCGCGTTTGTCGCAGGCAATGACGGCTGAGGTAGCATCAGTCACCATCGAGGACCGATCGATGCTGGACCACGTCTCCATCACAGTCTCAGATTTCGCCGCTGCCGAGCGCTTCTACGACGCGGTCATGAAAGCACTCGACGTCGTCAAGGTCGGAAGAAGCGACCGCTGGCTCGGCTATGGCGAACGGGCTGACGCGGAGCATCCGGATCGCGTCTACATCGCCATCTACAAGGGTGCGAAGCCGGACGAGGCCACCAGCCGGCATTGGTGCTTCAAGGCGAAATCGCGAAGCGAGGTCGACGCGTTCTGGCACGCCGGCATCTCTGCCGGCGGCACCGACGATGGGCCACCCGGCCTGCGCCACTATCACGCCGCCTACTATGGCGCCTTCCTCCGCGATCCCGACGGCAACAAGGTCGAGGCGGCGTGCCATCGGGCGGGCTAGCCGCGCGATGGTTGTCGGGATCAGGCGTTTACCCTCGGCTAGCCTCAGACGAACAGAAAATCGCCGGCGCGGAGCTCGCTCAACGTCATGTTCCGAATCTCGATCGTATTATTGGCGTCGACTGTAATCACGACGCTCGTGCCAACCTCGGCCATGTGCGATTGCAGCGCGCTGAAGTCGGCAAACACCGTCTTGTCGAACTGAAGGATGTCCTGCACACCATCGGTGTTCTGGAAGTCGGCAACCGTGTCCTTGCCGAAGCCCGCAGCGAAAACGAATGTATCATTGCCGGATCCCCCGGCCAGATAATCGTTTCCGCCGCCACCGATCAGCCGATCGTTGCCGCTGCCGCCATACAGGAACTCGTTGCCCGTGCCACCCTGCAAGCTATCGTTGCCCTCGTCGCCGAACATTTGCGTTGCCGCCGTGCCGCCTTTCAGTTGGTCGTCGCCGGCGTTGCCGTGCATGATATCCAGTCCGCCGCCACCGGAGAGATAGTCGTTGCCGTCTCCGCCACTCATGGCGTTCGCCGCTCCGCTGCCGTAAAGCTGGTCCTTGCCGGCGCCGCCGTCGAGCAGGGCACCGGTGTCGCCGGTGCTGGCCTTGATAATATCGTTGCCGTCGTCGCCATAGAGTTGGTCCGTCGCCGTGGCGATGCCGGCGCCGCTGTTGATGGTGTCGTCGTCTGCCCCGCCGTGGATCACGTCCGCGCCGGGGCCGCCGGTGGTGGTGTCGTTGCCCGCGCCGCCCTGGATCGTGTCCTTCCCAGCGCCGCCGCTGATCACGTCCTTGCCTGCACCTCCGTCAAGAATGTCATCATCCGTCGACGAGCCGAAGAACAGGTCCTGGTGAGCAGTCATGTCATAGTGGATGGACTTGTTCTGATAGAGGTTCCAGGTTCCAGGCGAACTTGGATTGACGCCGTCGGAGACGGCAAGATGCTCGCCGTTGACCGTAATGTCCTTGATGTAGAGATTGCGGTCGCCATTGGCGTTGGCAACATCGTTGATGAAGGCGAGATCAAGACTCGACACTGTCGCCGGGTTGGCGAAGGTGAATGTGAAGGTCTGGAAGCCCGATGCGTCGGTGGCGCCGTGGAACTCGACGGTGTTGCCGACCTGCTGCCCGTTAATCAGGAGCTGCATTTTGGCGCCGACGCCGTCGACGACGGAGCTGTAGCCCGTCACCGTGACAGTGGTCTCCGTGAGTTTCGGAATGGTGTCCGGGCCGCCGGTAATGGTGTCGTCGCCGCCGTCTGCCTTGATCGTGTCGTTGCCCACCCCGCCTGACAGCACGTCATTGCCGCCGCCGACATCCATCAAATCGGCAGACGGAGACCCCGTCAGATTCTGGCCGGGCGGCTGGTGCTGACCTCCGTACCATTCGGTAATCAACTGCTGCGCAGGCTTGTCTTGGGGCGAGTAGCCGATCGGCGAGTATTTGTTGTTCGTATCCCAGTTCCAGATCGACGCGCCCCTGAACCAGCTTCCGCCTTCCGATCCCCACACCTGAAAGAAGGCGTTGAAGGCGTCATATTGCTCCTGGAGGTCCTGCGTCGTGCCTTCGGCCCAGCCGCCCGGCCTGATATTGGTTCCGTCGACGCTTCGATAGCCGGTTTCAGTGAAGAACACCTGCTTGTCGTACTGCAAGGCGAGGGAATGGAAGAAATCGACCGGCGACATGTGATTCATCGCCTTCGCCCAGTAGTCGTCCGTGGACATGCTGTTCCACGCATCGACCATCTCCTCGACGGTCGGCTCGGTTGTCGTCGTTAGCGGCGGATAGGCGTTGATTCCGATGACATCGACCTTGTCCCAAAAGCTGACATTGATGGCTTCGTCGGTTGCGGCTGCATAGGTGATCTCGCCATGGAACACGGCGCGTATGGAATCGATGAGGTCGACCCAGTAGCTTCGATACTGGGGTCCGGAGAGCTTGCCGAGTTCATTGCCGATCGAGAGCATGGTTACGCCGGCCTGCTCGGCGAGTTCTGCCATGTGGATCATTTCGCTCTTGTAGGAAGCAAAGAAGGCGGCGGGATCGCTCGGAACAAGTGCGTATGCGAGCGTACCATCGAGGGCTGAGACCATGGGCTTCAACGTAACCGAGAGCCCGAGCGCCTCCCCATTTGCCGCAGCCTGAAGAATATTGGCGTCGCTCTCGGTCTTGCCGGGATCCGCGAAGACATCATTCGACGTCCTGGTCTCCATAAAGAGCCGCGGCGCGAGCTCGATCGAGTTTGCATTGGTACTCGCGATCGCCTGCATGGCGGCGGACGCGGAACTGGTGACGAATGCACCATTGTAGTTGGAAAGGAATCCAAATCCTTGAACAGGAAATACACCCGCCATCGTACAGCTCCTCTTCTTTTGAAGTTATTGTTGCTGTTTGGTGGCTCCTTCGTCTGCGCAAATTCACCACTCTGCATGTTCCGCACGTTCGACGCAGCACAATTTGTGAGCACTTCACTCGCGCAAAGCGAAACAGCAGACCACACTTACGTGTTCAACGTGGGCGTGTCGTGACGGGATTGAGTCGATGTTGCGACTGTTGAAAAAGCGATGCTCGTTGTTAGCGCATCGTTACAGATTCTGCTCAAACCGAAAACGCTTGCAAGGGAAGTTCGAGCGTAGCAAGCGCAGCTCGGATGAGCGAAGCGACATCCGGGTCTGATTAGCCCCGCAAGTCGCTTCGCCATGCGAGCCGCTTGCTGAAGATGGCGTCATAGTCGCCCAGCTCCGTCATTGCGAGCGGAGCGAAGCAATCCATTTCTCCGCTTGCCGAGTGGCGACGGTGTCGAGGAGATCAATTGAGTGCACCGTCACCGCAACTTCCATCCGGATCGCGTCTACATCGCCATCTACAAGAGCGCGGGGCCGAACGAAGCCACCAGCCGGCATTGGTGCCTCAAGGCGAAGTCACGAAGCGAGGTCGACGCGTTCTGGCACGCGGGTATCGCTGCCGGCGGCACCGATGACGGCCCACCCGGCCTGCGCCACTATCATGCCGCCTACCACGGCGCATTCCTCAGGGATCCCGATGGCAACAAGGTCGAGGCGGTCTGCCACCAGGCGGTGTAGCAAGCGCAACACGTCGCCCCCACAGCGAGACTCTTTCGTGCTGTCATTTTAATCCCCATCAGTTTTGTATGGCTAATTAGATCCTGACCAGTCCGAGGTTCTTATTTGAACCCGGTCAAAGGCGGCTCTTCGATTCAGACTTGATGATATCAGGCGGTCATCAATGCAGACTTGGACTTCCGATGATAAGTCATGAAGCCAACGCCTGCAAAGCCGAGGTACGCATTCGCAGAGAGAGCTCGTTGGCATCTTCTTGCGAGAATAATTGGTCTCTCGCCGGCGGCCGTTAAATTCCCGTCGATGGGATGTCAATCCCGTCAATGATGCTATGGGCATGAACAACGCCAGTCGCATGTCCGCATTATCCCCTGTAGCCGACGTCAGCGGCCGCCGGTTCATTGGCCGTTAGGTGACCAAGAGTCGCCATTCCCAGGATGCTTTTTTTATCCATCTCATGGGTTTTCCGAGGTCAACGCGGGTAAATGAACTCGCGGCAACTCCGACGCTGCTTTAGTTGTTCCGCAGAGGCTTCGGCCCAGAAGGTGGCGGTAAAGAAACTCGATCTCGTCCGCGACCACTGCCTCGTGGGGCGGCCCGTCGTAGATGTCGAAATGATCGACGCCTGGATAGAGGCGGAGTTCACCTTTCGGGGCTTGGCGCGCGGCCTCAATTGCTGGCCCCGGCTTGGCAACCTGATCGTCCGCACCGACGCAAACCAGCCAGGGACAATGCAGCGAGGCGGCATGTTGGATTGGACTATATGGAGGACCTAGCAGCCAAGACGCCGAGACTCGATTCCGCCATCGGGATTCCTCGCCGATTGCAACGACACGACGCCAACCGACCTCGGCTCCGGGCGCGCTGATGAGCGCTGCCTGATCGGGCTGACCAACCGCAGGCAAATAGCGACCATCGGCCGCCGCCGCCTTCATTTCCTTCACGACGTGCGGAGGTCTGCTGTAGGACTGGGTGTTCCTGTCGAGCATCGGAACCTGGCTGATCGCCGCGGCCACCTTAGGATCCGCCGCTGCAGCGGTAAGCGCGTGGCCCCCGCCCGACGAGGAGCCGAACGTCGCCACCCGTTCGCCATCGATATCGGGCAGAGAGCGCGCAAATGCGATGGCGGCGCGCCAGTCATCCAACTGACGAGAAGGTTCGTACAGGTCCGGCTCGCCCGTGCTGTCGCCAAAACCTCGATAGTCGAAAACGAGCGCCGCGATGCCGGCGGCCGCAAACCGTTCGGCGAACGCGCCAAGACGGTCTCGGCGTGTGCCGGTCAATCCATGGGCCATGACGATGATAGGTCTCGCACCCTGGTCAGCCGCGGTCGGGTAAAACCACGCAGCGCATGCATCCTGGCCGGAGGCGAACGTTAAGTCCTTGCGAGTCATACTCATTGAACTTGTCCTCCTTGATTTTAGTAACGGCTTGCGGCCAGGCGGCGAATCGAACCGGGAATAACCCCGGTCCGACTCGTTTCTGGATGGGTGTCTCCGACCTCGTCAGAAACGACCATCACGATTGATCAGGCCGCACGCAAGATGTTGAGCTGCTGCAGGGCGGTCGCGCCGTCGTCCAGGCCGACCTCTTCCGCGATTTTGCCGTTCTCGACGCGGAGCACGGTAATTCCGGTGAAGCGCATTTTCCGACCGGAAGCTGCCGGCAATGATCCGATGATGAAGTCATCGAAAGCGGAGCCAGTGTGTGTGCCGCCGCCTTCCCAGCGACCGACGACGTAATCGCCTTCCGCGATCAACTCCGCGGCGCCCCAGAAGTTCAGATCGGGAAACGCATTGCGGAATCCAATCATGAATTCCTTCACATCCTTGCGACCACGGCGCGGTTCATGCAGTGAATACTGCAACAGCATGCCAGGCGCAGCCAGCTCGTCGACGATATCGGGGTTCCAAGGATTGCCCCAGAACTCCTTGAACCAGCGGCCCACGATAGCTTTGTTTTCCTCTTCCTTCGACATTCGCAACTCCTTCTCCATTGTGTGCGCCGCGCTTCGTAAGCGAAACGTGCGCCGCGGCCTTCAGCGGTAAACTCAGATCCGCGTTCAAATTCTTGCCGCGTGGCATCGTCTTCTCACCTAGTGCACGACTGATGTTCCAACCACCCGTTTTCCGACGCGGAAGAATTTTCGCTATCTTTCGGGAGAAGCAGTCCGCTGAAATTACAGGCAGGCTTGAGAAGGCGCTGCCTCTTGCGCTCGATGTCTCTATGCTCATGCGGGCTGCTTACTTGCTACAGGCAGTCGAAATCATAGGTCCGCGCCGCTGCGCCAATGCGCGATTTTCTCCTGCAACTTCAAGCTGATTTGCCCTGTCCAGCCTCGGCCGCAAAAATATTCCGCTTCGCGCTAGACCCAAATCACCCCTACAACCCCCGCCATCCCGTCCCGAGAAGAGGGGCGTTGGCCATCGTCACGAACGTTGGGACGGGTTGCGGTGGACGCGGCAGCGTCAGGCGCGAAACAGGTTCGCAGGGCGGTTATCCGTGAGCGAGCACGACGCGCAGACGAACGGCGCTTAAGCGCTTTCGTCAGAAGTTTGGCCGGCGGCACTGGCTGGCTGGATGGTTTGGCGGAGGAAGCTGCGTACGGCAAAACCGTGTGGTCCTGACGCCCGTGGCTGGTGTCAAGTCGGCGAAGGTTTGTAAAGCTCAACCGGGCGATGCGAACCGTCAATTCGTCGGCGATGGAGGCAAGAGGAATTCGTCTCCAGGGAGAGCGCGGCATAAGCCGTAAGACCATTGCGCAGGGAATGCCGGGCTGCTCCGGCTGTACCTGTATGCTCGTGTGCGCATTCTTGAGTGCATCTTGCACACGAGATCGCGGGTGCTAGCCGGCACCCGGCATTCCCTGTGCCCTCTCACTTTCGGGGGTAAACTTCAAGCAAGCCTCGGGTGCATCGTGCCGCGAGAACGCGAAACTGTGTCAGCTGTCATTGCGAGCGAAGCGAAGCAATCCATCGTGCCGCAAAGGAAGTAAGAATGGATTGCTTCGCTTCGACAGCAATGACGTGGAGAGGGCGCGGCGTACTGGATACCCCGCGTTTGCGTCGGTTATGACACCTCCCGGTAGCATAGGCTCATGCTCCAATTGTCAGAACGGCTTGCTCAAAAACCTCGATCCCTTCAGTCCGTAGCGCCACGGCAGGTCGACCGCTTTTGTAATTCCAATCCGCACCCCGGCGGCGATCTCGGGTTTGCCGAGCCGCGCATGCAGCGCGAACGGCGGCTGATCGAGCGGCAATTCGCTGTGCTTGATCGTGATGCCCAGCGCCTCGCAGAGTTTGCCAGGCCCCGAACACAGCGCGCGTTCCTCCTGCAAGCCCCGGCGGCGGCGCATCGCAGCTACCCCGTGGGTCGGCTGCAGCGCGCGGATCAGCACGGCGCTGGCCGAGCCTTCCGCCTCGCACACGAAATTCGCGCACCAGTGGATGCCGTAGGAGCGGTAGACATAGGCAAAGCCCGGCGGGCCGAACATGATCCGGTTGCGTGGTGTCGGCCCGCGGAACGAATGCGCGGCCGGGTCCAGATGGTGATAGGCCTCAACCTCGGTGATCATGCCGCCGACGCCGTCGACCAGAAGCGTCGCCCCGATCAGGTCGGGCGCCACCTCATGCACGCTGCGGTTAAAAAACGAGCGCTTCAGCAGCTTGCCGAGGCGAGGGGCGGCGGCATCGGCCGGCTTCGGATTTTGAGACATTTTCAGGTGGGAATCACGGCGGAACGGGTGAAAAGCGCTGATATCTTGCACGTTTCTGCTAGGTTCGGCGAGGGCTGGGTTGCAGCTGGCGGCGACACGGATTAGCTAGGGTTTCTCGCAATTTTCGGACTTAACATGGTCGTCCTCGTCGATACCGTTTCCGTCAATCAGGTGCGCCCGCGTCACCCCGAAAAGGTGAACCGGCCGGATGCGCTGTCGCCGCCCAAACCTGACTGGATCAGGGTGCGCGCGCCGAACACCCGCGGCTATGCGGACACTAGGAAGATCGTCAAGGAGAACGGCCTCGTCACGGTGTGCGAAGAGGCCGGCTGCCCGAACATCGGCGAGTGCTGGGACAAGAAGCACGCCACCTTCATGATCATGGGGGATACCTGCACGCGAGCCTGCGCGTTCTGCAACGTCAAGACCGGGATGCCCGGCGCGCTTGACGCCGCGGAGCCGGAACACGTCGCGGAGGCCACTTTCAAGCTCGGGCTCGCCCATATCGTCATCACCTCGGTCGATCGCGACGATCTGGCCGACGGTGGCGCCGAGCATTTCGCGCAGACCATCCGCGCGATCCGCGCGCGTTGCCCGACCACGACCATCGAGATCCTGACGCCCGACTTCCTGCGCAAGGAAGGCGCGCTCGAAGTGGTCGCGGCGGCCAAGCCCGACGTGTTCAACCACAATCTGGAAACCGTCCCGGCGCGCTATCTCACGGTGCGCCCCGGCGCGCGTTATTTCCATTCGATCCGGCTGCTGCAGCGGGTCAAGGAAATCGATCCCACGATCTTCACCAAATCAGGCATCATGGTCGGCCTCGGCGAGGAGCGACACGAAGTGCTGCAGGTGATGGACGATCTGCGCTCGGCCGAGGTCGATTTCCTGACCATCGGGCAATATCTGCAGCCGACCCGCAAGCATCACGCCGTCATGCGCTACGTGACCCCGGAAGAGTTCGCGGGCTATGAGAAGGTCGCCTACACCAAGGGGTTTCTGATGGTGTCGGCGAGCCCGCTGACCCGTTCCTCGCACCATGCGGGCGAGGATTTCGCCAAGCTGCAGGCGGCGCGCCTCGCGCGAGCCCGCTAGCCTCGGATCGGACCAATGCAACGTGTTCTTGTCATGGGATCGTCGGGGTCCGGCAAGTCGACATTTGCTCGACGGCTGTCGAAGATGACAGACATTCCCTTCGTTTCGCTGGATGCGCTGTACTGGAAACCCGGCTGGGTCGCCTCCGACAAGACCGAGTTTCGCGAGCGCTTGACCGAGGTGGCACTCCAGCCGCGCTGGATCATGGACGGGAATTTCCCCTCGCATCTGGTCGAACTGCGCCGCGACGCTTGCGACACCGTGATCTGGTTCGATCTGCCGCGCAGGACCTGCATGCTCGGCATCGTGACGCGGATCGCGCGGAGCTACGGCCGCGTCAGGCCGGAGATGGGCGAGGGGTGCCCTGAGAAAATCGACTTCGAATTCCTTCGCTATGTCTGGACCTATCGCCGACAACAGCGGCCGAAACTCCTGGACTATTTTGGGGGTCTGCGCGCCGATCAATCGCTGGTCTGCTTCACCGACCGGATGCAGGCGAACGACTATCTGAACGAAATCGCGCTCAGGCAGAGCCAGGCGAGTATCCACTGATGCCGCGCTTTTCCAGCAAGCGCCGGGTTCATCACACCGCGTCGCAGATGTTCGATCTGGTTGCCGATGTCGAGCGCTATCCGGAATTCGTGCCGTTGTGCCAGTCGCTGAGGATACGTCAGCACACGCTGAGGGGGGACGGCACCGAAATCATCGTCGCCGACATGACCGTATCGTTCAAACTGGTGCGGGAAACCTTTACCAGCCGGGTGACGCTGGATCGGCCGAACCTGAAGATCATGGTCGAATATCTGAAGGGCCCGTTCAGCAACCTCGAAAACCGCTGGACGTTCGAGCCAAAGTCCGAAACCGACTGCGATGTCGGGTTCTTCCTGTCCTATGAATTCAGAAGCCGGATGCTTGCAATGCTGATGGGCACGATGTTCGACGCCGCGTTCCAGCGCTTTGCCGCCGCGTTCGAAAAGCGGGCGGATGCGGTTTACGGGAAAGGTGGGGCGGCAGGGCCGACGAAAGCCGGCTAGACGTCCCGCGAGGCCGGCCGAGCCTCCCCAGTTAAACAAATCCTCGAGCAATGAAAGACCTGAGATGACGACATTCGAACGCGTCGGCTTTATCGGCCTCGGCGGGATGGGGCGCGGCCTGGTCAAGAACCTCGTCGCCAAGGGCGTGGCGGTCACTGCCTACGACCTCAATCCTGCGGCGGTAGCGGTTGCCAGATCATTTGGTGCGACGGCGGCCGGCAATCTCCAGGAGATTCGCGATAGCTGCCGTATCATCATGATTTGCGTCAACGAAGCCGAGGATGTCGAGGCGTTGTTGATCTCCGGCGACGGATTGCTGGCCGGTCCGGCATCAGGGTTCATCATCGTGGATCACACCACCGGCAGCCCGCAGATGGTCGCGAAGCTCGACCGCATGGTGCGCGCGGCCGGCGGACGCTACGCCGAGGCGCCGATGACGCGGACCCCGAAGCACGCCGACATCGGCAAGGTCAACGTACTGTTTGGCGGCGAGCGCGACCTGCTCGACGACCTCACGCCCTATTTCGAGCTCTATGCCGAAAACATCTTCCATATCGGCCCGCTCGGGCACGCCATCCGCATAAAACTCATTCACAATTATATCGCCTTCGCCAATGTGGCGGCATGGTGCGAGGGGTTTGCGCTTGCCGCCAAGGA